>DATMVE010000107.1:0-22249 GCA_035563515.1 Pyrinomonadaceae bacterium | reverse complement strand
GCCTGCGCGAACAGCTGCTGCAGATCGTCACTCGAAGTCTGGAACGACAGGTTCCCGACGTATAGTTTCATTGTCATGTGAATGCACCTCTCCCGTATGGAGTGTTAAGAGAAGTTTCCGTATCGAAGTGTGCTTCGGAGTAACGGTCGCAACGAAGGCTTAGGTTCGGACGCCCCCTCAAGGGGGCCACTTCTGCAAGTTGAGATCAACCCGCTCTCGAACTATCCGAACGCCGCCAACGCGGAGGCGCATCACCGTTGATGCAAGAGAGAAGGATTAGCTGACTAGTATGATGCACTATTTATCGCCCCCGTTGCAAGCAACGGGGGCGATCTCACCAGCGGAGAGCGTTGCGATTTTACTTGTCGGTTCGCTTCCCTTCCTCTTTAGCGCCTTTCGGTGTGAAGCCGCGCTTGCGCATCAGGGCGTCAATCTTGGGCTCGCGGCCGCGGAAGGAGCGGTAGGCTTCGGCCGGGTCAACGGTGTTGCCGACGGAGAAGATGTATTGCCGCAGACGCTGCGCGACCGACTTGTCGTAAGCGCCGCCGCCTTCGGCGAACGCGCCGTAGGCGTCCGCCGTCAGCACGTCCGACCAGAGGTAGCTGTAATAGCCCGCCGAGTACGAGTCGCCTGAGAAGACGTGGCCGAATTGCGGCGTGCGGTGGCGCATGACGAGCTCCGCGGGCATCCCTAATTGTGCCAGCGTCTCACGCTCGAAAGTGTCCGGGTCGATCTTGCGCTCGCCCGCCAAGTGCAGCTTCATGTCGATGAGCGCGCTCGACAGGTACTCCGTCGTGGCGAAGCCCTCGTTGAAAGTGGAGGCGCGCTCGATGCGCTCGACCAAGTCTTTCGGGATGGGCTTGCCCGTCTGGTAGTGCACGGCGAATTTTTGCAGGACTTCCGGCGTCGAGAGCCAGTGTTCGAGGAGTTGCGACGGGAACTCCACGTAATCGCGCGCGACTTGCGTGCCGGCAAGCGAAGGATAAGTGACGCTGGAGTTGAGGCCGTGGAGCGCGTGGCCGAACTCGTGGAAGAGCGTCTCCGCGTCGTCCCACGAGATGAGCACGGGCTCACCCGGCTTGCCCTTCACGAAGTTCGAGTTGTTCGAGACGATGGTCGTCACGTCGCCCTCGCTGCGCTGCTGCGGGCGGTAGGCGTTCATCCACGCGCCCGAGCGTTTGCCCTCGCGCGCGTACGGGTCGAAGTACCACAGACCGACGTGCCGCTTCGTGGCTTTGTCCGTCACCTCCCAGACGCGCACGTCCGGGTGGTAGACGGGGACGTTCGTGACCGGCTTGAAGTCGAAGCCGAAGAGTTCGCCCGCGACCCAGAACATCCCCTCGCGCAGCTTTTCGAGCTGCAGGTAAGGCTTGACCTCGTTCTGGTCGAGGTCGTAGCGGGCCTTGCGCACCTTCTCCGCGTAGTAGCGGTAGTCCCACGGCTCGATCTTAATCTTCGCGCCCTCCTTGTCCGCGAGCGCCTGCATGTCCGCGACCTCCTCGCGCACGCGCGCGACGGCGGGCTTCCAGACGGCCTCCATCAATTCGAGGGCGCGCTCGGGCGTCTTCGCCATGGTGTTCTCAAGTCGCCAGTGCGCGTGCGTCTGGTAGCCGAGCAATTTGGCGCGCTCGGCGCGCAGTTGAAGAATCTCCGTGATGGTGGCGTTGTTGTCGGTCTTGCCGCCGCCGTCGCCGCGGTTGACGAACATGCGCCAGACCTTCTCGCGCAGGTCGCGGCGCTCCGAGTAAGTGAGAAACGGGTCGACCGAAGAGCGCGTGTTCACGATCACCCACGAGCCCGGCATCTTCTTCGTCGCGGCGGCGGCGGCCGCGGCGTCGCGCACGGACGGCGGGAGGCCCGCCAACTCGGCCTCCGTCTTGATGACGAGAAACTGGTCCGTTTCGTCCGTGAGCACGTTCTGGCCGAAGCGCGTGTAGAGGCCGGCGAGTCGCTGATTGATTTCCGACAGACGCGCCTTGGCCTCGGGCTTGAGTTTCGCGCCGGCGCGCACGAAGTTGGTGTAGTAGAGCCAGGCCAGGCGCTGTTGCTCGGGCGTCCACTTCGGCTTGTCGGGCGAATTGTAGACGGCCTCAATGCGGCGGAAGAGCGCCTCGTTCTGCGTGACGCGGTCGTTGAAGGCGGCGAGGCGCGGGGCCATCTCGCGCTGGACGGCCTGGAACTCCGGGCCGTTCATCGTGGAGCCCCAGACGCCGTAAATCGTCTGCACGCGGTCGAGAGCGCGCCCGGTCCGCTCAAGCGCGGCGACGGTGTTCTCGAAGGTGGGCGTCTCCGTCTGCGCCGCGATGCGCTCGACCTCCGAGAGCTTCTCGCTCATGGCCGCTTCGAGCGCGGGCTTGAAGTCCGCGACCTTGACGCGGTCGAACGGGGGCACGCCGCCGTAGGGGCCAGCCCACTTGACCACGAGCGGGTTCGGCTCGGCGTCCCGTTTATCGCTCGCCTCGGCGGCGGAGGACTGGTACGAAGTGTTCATGCCTCTCGTCGTGGTGACGTTATGAACGATGGCACAGCCCGCGACGGCCGCCGCGCACAGCAACGCGCGCCCGCGTGTGAAAAAATCGCGCATGAGTGGCTTCTCCCTCTGACATTGATGTGACGCGAAGAGTTTACAGCCGACGGGGAAATTAGTCCAAAGTCGCGGAGGCCCCTGACGCGCGGCGGGAAGACGGGGACCGCGAAGACGCGCGAAGAGACACGAAAAAAGACTGCTCTTTCTTCGTGTCTCTATCGTGTTATTTCGTGGTCCCCGTCTGTCCCCTAGCAACCGCGCCTGAAGTTCGTGCGCTGGTTCTGTCGTCTGAGGGCTTCCTGGTACTTCTGTGCGGTGGAGAGAGTCCGCCGGATGTCCTCGTCGTCCAGGTTCGGGTAGCGCTGTGAGGTTCTGTTAATCGCGACTGTCAGTAGGTTCTCCGCCTCCCTGAAGCGGCCGGCCTCGGAGGCAGCGGCCATGTCGCGAATCGCCTGTGCCAGAAGCGCGATGCTGTAGTTCTTGTCCACCTCGCCGTCGTCCAGCATGTCACCCTGCGCGGCGTCGCGGACGGCGACGGACGCCTCGCCGCTCTCGACCACCTGTCTTCTCCGCGCCAGGTCGTAATAACTCAGGCGGACCCGCACCGACAGCCTCGAACGACCTGGCACATAAAGCGCGGGCCGGACGCGCATCATGACCACCTGCGTCAGCCCGCTGTTCATGTTGTCGAGCTTGACGCGCACGCCCCCGCGGCGGAACTGCGGCTCGTAGCCGTAGAGTTGAACCAGCTCAAGCCCTGGGTCGAAATCAATCTCCACGTTCGGCGTTGTGGCGACCGGCGAGACCAGGCTCTGAACCTCCGTGAGGAAGACTTTCTCTATGTCCTGCGCGTCGGCGACGAAGTGGAAGAGCCCGCGCCCGCTCTTGGCGAGGATGCGGAGCAGGTCTTTGTTCAGGTCGAGCCCGACGCCTATGGTCGAGAGGTCTATCCCGCGGTCGTTGAAGGCTAGAGAGTCCCGCGAAATCCTCGTGGGGTCGGTCACGCCCGTGTTGGCGATGCCGTCCGTCAGAAGGATGACGCGGTTGGTCACGTCGCGCCGGTAGTTGACGAGAGCCTGGTGGTAGCCGAGCATCAGTCCGGCGTGAATGTTGGTCGAGCTGCCCGGCTCAATGCTGCGAATCAGCCGCCTGACATCTTCGCGGTTGCCGATGGGTTGCGCGGGCATCAGCACTTCCGCCTCCGAGTCGAAGACGACGATGGAGAGCACGTCCGACTCGCGCAGTTGGCCGACCATCGTCAGCAGCGCCGCCTTGACCCTGGACATCTTGTCCGCGTCGGCCATCGAGCCGCTCTTGTCAATCACGAGGGCCAGATTGACGGGGCGCAGTTGTTCGCGGTCAATCGCCAGCGACGTGGTGAAGCCGACCTGTAAGACTGCCTCCTGGCCTGGGGCGACCTGGTCGTTGCCCCAGCGCACGTCGAGGGCGACCGACTGGCCCGCCTTCGGGAGCCCTATCTGGTGGCGGCGGTAGTTGATGATCTCCTCGACGGCGACCTCGCGCGAGGCGGGCAGCACTCCCGATTCGGCCAGGTAACGCGTGCGGGACTCCGCGGCTGACGAGACTCCGGCCTGCCCGAGCGCCGTCGTGCTGAGGGCGCAGAGGAGAAAGGAGAGCATCAGGAAAGGCTTGAAACAGACGGGGAGCTTCCGGTAGGTAGGTGACGACATACAACCTCCTCAAGCGTTTGTTGGGTTTGACCGACCGTACGGGGAGACGGACGTTGACGAGCTTGTGACTTTGCGAGTGTTTCTGTTGTCCTGACTGTCAGAGCTAGAGATGTAGCTTTTTCGGGGAGGGATGCCTGAGCGCCGCCCGGAGGGTGTGGCTGCTTAAAAACTCTTCCCCGCCGCACGGCACTAACGTTATGATGTGCCGCGTTCTCATCCTCCGAAGGGGGTTTTTCTCACATGGCAGACGAAATCAAGAGCCGCGCCGAACTGATCGACGCGCTGCGGCTGGCGTCGGAGTTGGAGCACGGCTTGATGGCTCAGTACCTCTTCGCGGCGTACTCGCTCAAGCGTTACGACTACGAGGGGCTTCCCCCCGAGCAGGTGGAGCGCGTGCGGCGGTGGGCGTCGCTCATCACGCTCGTCGCCCGCCAGGAGATGGAGCACCTCGGGCTCGCGCTGAACCTGCTCTCGGCCATCGGCGGGACGCCCTCCTTCTCGCGGCCCAACATGCCGCAGCGGCTCGACTACTACGGGGCCGTCAAGATAAAGCTCGCGCTCACGCGCTGCGACGAGGAGACGATCAAGCGCTTCCAGCGTTTCGAGGCCCCGGACGATTTGGCCGAGCCCGAGCCGCCGGAGTCTAAAGACCCTCCGAAGCCGATTGACCAGAAGAAGGCGCACGCCTGGTGCACTAACCTCATGGGCGTCGGGCGCGCGGAGGTCGCGGCGGCCCTCGAAGCCGGGCCGGGACTTCTGACCGCCGCCCCGCACATAGACATCCTCTACGGCATCCCGTACCAGTCCGTGCAGGAGCTTTACCAGAAGATCACGAGCGGCTTCGAGCACCTCAGCAACGAACTCGGCGAGCGGAACCTCTTCATAGGCAAACCGGAGAATCAACTCTTCGGCGGCCCGAGCAGCCCGCAGCACGGGACGATGAACGACCTCAACCAGTACGGGCTCGACATCATAGGCGTGACGGACCTGGCCTCCGCCAAGCAGGCGACGCGGATGATCGTCGAGCAGGGCGAGGGCGTGAGGGTTCCGCCGAGCTACCTGCCCAACACGCACTTCTGCATCTTCACGCGCATCCGCGGCGAGATGGAGGAGTACGGGCTCGGCGAAAGTGGCGCGCGCCCGGTTGTGCCAAATCCGATGACGGTCCTCCAGCCTGACGTTTCGCCCGACGACGAGGTCTCGGTCATCACGAACGCGCACACGCGCGAAGTGGCACAACTCTTCAACGAGTCCTACGAGGTCATGCTGCTCCTGCTGCTCTACCTCTACAGCGACCAGGTGAAGACGAAGGCGCAGACGGACGCCCTGATGGACGCGGCGTTCTTCCCCTTCATGACGATGTTCCTCCGCCCGCTCGCCGAAATCCTGACCGAGCTTCCGGCCTTCAAGGACAAGCCCGGCAACGCCGGCCCGGGCTTCGAGCTTTCGGGCGACGTGATTCTCTTCCCCGACCTCGACGAGACGTGGACGCTCTTCCAGGAGCGCATCGATTCGCTGGTCGCGGGCTACCAGCGCGTCGTCTCGATGGGCGACCCGTGGCTGGACCTTCCGGGGCAGCGGACGGAGCAGGGCAAGCCTTCGCAAATCTGGCAGCGGCTCGATTACCTGCGGCAGAGCATGGAGCGGCTGGGGGCCGACTGGCAGGCGAACTGGCTGAACATAGGGCGGACGACGGAGGTGTGAGAGATGCTGCGACTAGAGTTCGAAGGATTTTTTCAGATGCGTATGGCGACGGACCCGGACCCGACGGACGAGAAGCGCGGCGTCAGCGGCTACACGTTCGCGCTCGCCGGCGAGCCGGACTTCGACGCGAAGATACACTTCCAGCCGGACGAGCCGGGCGTCTACGAGCGCGCGTTCGGGCCGACGAGCAAGGGGCCGAAGGTCGGCGTCAAGGTGAGGCGCGCGACGCGCAACGGCAAGGCCGCGCCCGATCTGGTCGGCGCGCGCGTCGCCTTCCTGGACGCGCAGATCATAGAGCACAACGGCCTGCTGGTGCGCAACGACCTCTTCATCATAGACCCCTTGCGCGTGCGCGTCTCGAAGGGCAAGTCGGTGCTCGTGGAGCGCGACGACTGGCTCAACCCGGCCGACCCGTCGATGCCGCAGTGGGAGGCGACCTCCGAGATGATCGTGCGCCGGCAGCCCAAACGCTTCGTCACGAACTCGGCCGAGGCGGCCGCGGCCACGGGGCTGCCCGACGCGGCGAACAAGACGCTCATCGAGAACCGGCTCAAGCGGCGCGAGAGCCTGGAGGCGCTGCTCAAGAAGACGAAGAACGACCCGGTCACGCGGGCGGCGCTTGAGACGCGCATAGAGCAGCTCGCCATTGTGACGAAATGGTGGGACCTCTCGGAAGGCTCCTGGGGCGAGCGCCCGATTGACCGCCGCGCCTACACGCTCGCGCTCCAGCTCGACGGCTGGGACATAGCCGTCAACGGGCATGTGCACAAAGACAAGCTCGGCTGCGACCACACGCGCCCCTGGCCGCTCCGCTTCTGGATGGGCGGCTGGGACGGCGACGCCCTCTGCGCCTACATACGCGGCTCGTGGGAAATCCCCCTCGCCTGATGGCGTGGCGGAAACAAAAAAGCGTGTTCGACACCAGGCCGCTCTGGATGCCGTATGTCGCCTGGGCGGTTTTATGCCGGACTCCACCGCACTTTTTTGCTGGGGACGGCCAGGTAGCGGCTCGTGAACCCGCTCAGGCGGCGCAGTCGCTCCCTCGTCTCGTCGAACTGGTCAAAGACCTGGCGCTCTTGCTTGTAGGGCAGCTCCTTGATTTTATAGATCACCAGGTGGTCGCGGAAGCTTGTAATGACCGTCGTCGGTGGCGTCTCAACGCCGCCGCTCTTCACGAGGATTTTAGAGACGGGCACGCAGAAATACACGGGCACGCCGACTGCGGTCTCCATCTTGACTTGATTTTCAAGGTCGAACTGGTCTTCCAGCACGACCTCGCCGCCGCGTATTGTCGGGGCATCGCCTTTGACAACCCGGTAGCATTTGAAGTGGCTCACGCCGCCCGGCAGTTTGTCGTCTGACGCGAGCGGTTTGTCGAGTGGCAGCTTCAGCGCAGGCACGAGCAGGACTGACGGGTCTCCGATTTCGAGATGGGTGCCGGCTGAAAACTGGTTGCTAACCTCCACCTTCCGCGGCGGCTCAGTGGTGCTCGACAATTCGTACCAGTTCAGGTGCGTGATCTTGTCCGGTATTCTTTCGCCGTTCTTGCTTACAGGGATTCCAAAGTGAGACAACTTGACGGCCTTGTGGAGTTTCGGCTTCCCGTCTCTCTCGAACTGTCCTCTCAGTTTAACCGTCCTGTCTGCGGGGAGTGTCGTCACCGAATAGAACTTAAAGTGACTGGGGTCAGCCATGATCTCGTCTCCTTTCGAGTGGCAAGAGATTTAATGAATCATGTCCTCCGTGTAAACCATCCCCAGATGATTGTTCTTAGGCTGTGAGCGGCTGGTGCTGTCCTGGCGACGCCTTATATCACGCAGTTGAGATAGAAACAATTATTACGCAGAGGCGGCGCTACTGAGAGTCAGACTCTCAGTAGCGCCGCCTGCCGTCACGTGAGACGCCATGAAGTCGCCGGTCAGGACAGAGGAGCGCCTTTGTTCAGCCAGGCCAGGAGCGCCTGCCGCTTGTCGCGGGACATGTCGCGCGTGACGGGCATGTGGCCTGGGTCCGTGATCGGGAGACTTATCACCCTCTTGAACGCCTTCATGTTCTGCCTGTAGACCTCAGGGTCGCTCAGGATGAAAATGCTGTCCATGAACGGGTAGAGCACGGCGTACTGCATCAGGAAGGGCTGGAGGTTCTCCCAGGTCGGCTCCTTCTTGAAGCTGTCGAAGACGAGCACGCTGACGAAGTTGTTCGAGTCCGGCGGGAAGTTGGGCAGATTGTCCAGGGCCCAACTGAAGCCCACGCCGTAGACCTGCCCGTCGATGACCTGCCGCGGGTTGCCTGGGTCGCTCGCCGCCAGATCGAACGTGGCGCGGCCGCGCGAGTCCGTCACCACGCTCTGCGGGAATGTGAGCGCGGAGGCGGGGACGCCGACCGCCCAGTACGCAGGCGCGGGCGGGATGGCCGGCTCCTGCCCCTGTAGCGCGCTGTTGTTGAAACCCAGGGCGATACTCTGCTTGGCCGCGGGCTCGCCGAACTGAAAAGCGAACAGCTCGACCGAACAGGATTCGCCGGGGTTCATTCTGAGGAACGGCTGCGTGCAGTTGATGTAGGCCCCGCTCGGGCTCTCCTGAAGCAGTGTGCCGGCTGCCTTCTTCGTGCCTTTCGGGGGCCTCGTCTGAATGACGCCGATAGGCGTGTCGGCGAGCGCGGAAAGCTGCGCGTCGGTCAGGAAATATTCCTGCACGCCCGCGGCCGCGAGGTACGTTTCGAGCGAGTAGTCGTATTTGCCCAACTCATCCGGGTCGCCCTTCGCGGGCACGACCGCCACTATCAACGTGCCGACATCGATGGGCGGCGAGGTCTCCGACTGCGAGGGCGGCTTGGTGCTGTGGTCGGATTGCGTGGGGACGCTGTTGCCCAGGTCAACGACCAGTTTCCTGCGCGACTTGTCCACCTTGGCGTAGCCGTAATTGAGCGGGCTGTTCTGCCCGAAGGGGCGTAGCTGGCGGCCCTTGAGGAAGTTCGGCGGCTCGTCGTCGTAAGCCGGGCCAATCGTCCCGACGATTCTCCCCCGGTTGAAGTCCTTCATGTAATACAGGTCCTGGTAAGCGTCCACGACGAACTTGATGGAGAGCTTGTCGGGGCTCGCTTTACACAGCTCCCGCAGGAAGGGCGAGGTTGCGTTGTCGCCCCAGGTCAGGTCTTCCAGGACGGACTGGTAGTAGGCGCTGAACATCCAGTCCTGCTGCCCGTCCGGCACCCTGGCCCAAATGTCGTCGAAGGACATCGGCCGGAAATTCCCGACGACGTACTCCGTCGCGGAGACTGCGACGTTAATCCGCAGGCCCCAGATTTGGGAGACCATCTGCTGCTCGGTGTCCAGATCAACCAGCTTCGCGTTGAAGGGCGGCCGGCTACGGCTCTGCACCCCGGCCCCTATGATCGGCTCCGATCTCTCCGCGTTCCAGATTGTGCCGTCGCCGGTCACGGCCGTCCGCACGGTGCAGTCCAGGAACTCCCAGTCGTGGTTGCCGTTCGGGTTCCAGGACAGCACGAGCCCGGTCGTGCCGGGCGTAGCGGGGTCGTAGTTCGTAGGGATGTTGTTGACGGTCGACGGCTTGGCGATGAAGCTGCCCGCGAAATGCAGGCGCGGAACGTCAAGGTAACTCATCTCTCTTCTCCTTTATCAAGTGTTGCGTCCGACCTTCATTATCGTTCCGGCAGACGCATCAGCGCGCGGGTCTGCGCCGTGAGGGTGCCGTCGAAGCGCCCGCACAGTTCGTCGGAATGGAAGTTGAAGTGTGTGCCGGAATAGATGAACGAGTCGAAGCCCGCGAAGTAAGCCATCACCGGCGAGTCCTCCTGGTTAATCTGGACGGCGTCGTTAATCAGCCCGTTGTAGGTCTCTCTGCCGCTCCAGCCGAACGGGAGCGTCCCCTGCGAAGGCGGGATGCCGTCCGGGGCCGAGCCGCCCAAATGCGAAATGCGCGTGGCGAGGTTGCGGCCCTCGGCGGTCCCGGTCTGGTCCGCGGGCGACAGTTGCCTGTAGTCCGCGAGCAGCGCCGCCCTGCGCTGGCCGTTGAATTGGCCCAGGGGAATGATCCCCAGTTGCTGCATCTCCGCGGCCGTGAACGGGAAGAAGCCGTTCGCCTTCGGCCTGTCGTTGAGCGCCGCCGGCCTGCCCGAGAACCTGTCGCCGATTGACAGCTCGAAGTTGTCCATGACCTCGAAGCCCGCGCCGTAGGACTCGAACGGCGGCGGGTCCGCGGGGTTCTGCGGCTCGTTGGAGGCGAAGTAAGAATTTGGGCCAAGACTCACCGGCTGGCCGATGACCAAATCGCCCGCGCTGAAGGAGACTGTGTTGCCGCCGACCTCGCCCTCTATGGCCGTGACCTCGACGCCGATCGGGGCGACGTGCGGCCTCGGGGCCACTGCGTCCTGGAAGCGCACGACGCGCCCTACGGCCATGCCCGGACTGGTGGGGACGTTGTTCGTCGGTGGCACAAAATCCGGCTCGCCCTCCAGCGCCCAAGTCCACCCCGCGCCCGTCCCGCGCGGCTCGTTGAAAAAGTCGCCGTCCGTCGCGAAGCGCGCCTGGAAGCGCCCGCCGAAGCGTACGCGCGGTTCCGCGATGGAGGTGAGCGTCAGCGTGGCTTCGACGTTTCCGCCGACCTTGACCTCAAGCGTGATGTCGCCGGCCGCGGTGCTGGCGGACTTGGCGACGATGTCCACTGACGTTCCCGCTGCGGGGACGGTGACCTGCGTCTTCGTCAGCTCGACGCTCACGCCGCCCGCGGCCGTCACCTCGAGAGTCGCGTCGGCTTGGCTTCCGTCGTCCGTCTTGAGCCCGATGCAGGCCGGGAATTCCTTGCCGCCGGAAGGGGCTATGAGAAAACCTTCCGCCGTCTTGCTGCCGTTGATTCTGAGTTCAATCCCCATGACTATTCTCCTTTCGTGGTGGCCTGAGGTTAGAGAATGAGTTGGCGAGGCTTTGAGCTTCCCGGCGGCCGAGGAAGGGGTCCAGCAGGCGACTCATCATCCAGAAGAAGCCCGCCGCGAGGATGACGAAGACGAACACGAGTGCCGTGCTCTGGAAACTGGCGGCCGCCGCGCCGGCCAGCGCGTAAACGAGCGCGGGCGGGAGCGAGCCCGCGAGCACGGCGAGCGCGACGCGGGCCGCGCCCATCGAAGAAGCGCCGGCCATGATGGCTACGGTCTCGGCCAGAATTGGCACAGGGCGCGTCAGGACGATTGCGAGCGCCCCCCAGCGCCTCAGCAGTTGGTCCGCGCGCTCGCGCTCCGCAGGCGTCATGACGCGCCCGAGCAGGCGGCCCCCACGCTTACCGAGCCAGAAGCCGAAGAGGCCCGCGCCGAGACTCCCAGCGAGCGAGAGCAGCGTCCCCGCGAAGACGCCGAAGAGCGCGCCGTGCGCCACCATCACGAGGCTCGACGGAACGGGCAGCAGCACGTCCGCGACGAGCAGGCCGACGCCGACCGAGGCCGCGAGAATCCCGCCGCGCCTCATCCACGGCGCAGGGTCCGACAGAATTGGCACACCGAGGGCTCCGACCGCCAGGAAGAGGGCCGTGAAGAAGGCGGCGATGGCGCAAACGATCAGCAGGTAACGCTTCATCCTTTTCCTTCGGCTCGGGCGGGCCTGTCCCTTATTTCCGCAGCAGGTCGAACACTTCGACCGTGAGGCCGAAGACGACCGAGCGGCCCGGCGCGGGCGCGTTCTGGAAGTGCTCGAAGTAGAAATGGTCCGTCAGGTTCTCCGCCCCGACGGAGAACGTTGCGCGGTAATTCTCCTTCGCGTAGGTGTAGCCCGCGCGGACGGTGTGCCTTGCGAACGGGCTCAGGCTCGCCAGCGAGCCGTACTGCGTCTGGATGGCCGTCGTCAAATCAAGCGGGTCAACACGCCGCACGCGCGACTGGTAACGCACCTCGTACTCCGCGAACCAGTGCCGCCTGAAGCTGTCGTAGCGCGCGCCAGCGATTGCGCGCAGCGGCGTGATGCCGTTGAGCGGCGCGTCGTCGGTAGTGCCGCGCAGGGGCACGGGCGTATCCGGCCGGTTGTAAAATTGCGTGATTAGGTTGAGCGTGTCCTCGTCCGGGGTCAGGTTAGAGCCTTTCAGCCAGCCGAGCGTCAAGAGCGGCGTGATGACGCCGCGGCGGCCGAGTTGAAGGCTGCCTTCGAAGACGGCCTCGAAGCCCTGTATGCGCGCGCGGGCGGTGTTCGTGCGCTGAATGTAGAGCACGCCGTGAAACGGGAAGAAGGGCGCGATGGGGTCGAGCCCGCGGCTCGGGTCGGCCGGCACAAAAATCGGGTCGGCGAAAGCGTTGCCGATAAAATCCGTCAGGTCGTTTCTGAAATAGGCGACGGACGCGGACCAGCGGTCGCGCTGAATCTTGACGCCCGCGTCGTAGCTCTCGCCGCGCTCCGGCTTGAGCGCGGCGTTCGGAATGACGAGCACGCTGAAGGTCTGGTCACCGAAGTCGCGCAGCAGGTAGCGCTCCGTGATGCCCGGCTCGCGGTAGCTGCTCCCCCAGCGGAAATAGGGACGGACGCCCGCGGGCAGGCGAAGGATTGCACCCGCGTTACCCGTCACGACGGTTCGACTCGTCCTGATTCCTCCGGTCCCGTTGATGAGGGCGACGACGCCACTCGCGCCTTCCGTGTTGATTGGGCCAGGATTGCTGACGAGGTCGTCGAATGAGGCGTCGAGCAGGGCCGCCTCGACGCCGAGCGGGAAGCCGCGCGTGACGCGCGCCTCAGTCTTCCAGTTGTCCACGCGCAGGCCGCCCGTCAGCCGGAGCCAGCGCGCCGGCTCGTACTCGAACAGGTTGAACCAGCCCCAGTTCCTGTAGACGGAATCCGGGTTGCTCGCCTTCCCGCTGATAACGTCGCGCGGCTCTCTAGTGCCGGGCACGAACTCGACGCGCGAGAATTGGTCCGCCGAGGAGTCGCGCAAGTAGCCGACGCCGGTCGTGACGAGCGCGCCCGCGAACGGGGCGAAGGCGGCCTGCACGTCCAGGCCGAAGCTCGTGACGGAATTTTTGTTGTCCGTGAAATTCGCGTCCGTGAAGGTCGAGGCGTCGCCCGTCAGCACCGTCAGAGGGTTCTGCGGGTCGTTCGGGTTCTCTTCGAACCGCCAACTGCTCCCCAGGTTGATCGGCGAGGTGAGGGTGTCGTCCGGGTAAGAATACTTCTGCCAGTAGAAGCCGGCGGCGACGCGCGGCAGCCACGGCGCGAACTCCCTGCCCTCGTACCGCAGCCCGTACTTGTCCAATCTCCTGAAAGCATTGAACTGCGTCCGCTGGTCGTATGGCGGCGCGATGAAGGCGAAGCCCAGGTCTTTGTGCTGGCTGTTCAGTTGGCGGTAGCGCAGGCTCTGATTCGTGCCGGGGTAAAGCCACAAGTCCACGCGGTCGTTGAAGCCGTGCGCCTGGCCGTTGGGGATTTCAGCACCCGCCGGCAGACTCCAGACGGCGTAGGTGCGCGCGACGGCGTTGCCGCTGGCGTTGCCCAACTGCGCCGCGAACTGGCCCAGCCTGACGACCTCCGCGAGCGGGACCGATTCGTCCCCCGAGTGAAAATTGCCCACGCGGAAGAGCGAGCCGCCGAGGCGCAGGGCCGCGCGCGGGCCGCCCCAGTTCATCGTCAACGCGCCGCGGCGGAAGAGGTCGCTGGTGTGCAGGTCGCCGTCGAATTTCAGAGAGAGGCGCTGTAAGCCTTCGCCGCGCGCGGGGCTCGCGGTGACCAGGTTGATGATTCCGCCGAGCGCGTCCGAGCCGTAAAGGCCGGAGCCCGCCCCGCTCAGGACTTCGACCGCCTCCAACTGCGTCACGTCGACCACGCTCGGCGAGACGCCCGTCGTCGGGTCGGAGCGCACGTTATTCAGGCGCTCGCCGTCCAGGATAATCAGGAGCCTGTTGGAAGCGAGGCCGCGCAGGCGCGGGCGCTCCAGCGCGGGGCTGGCTGTAATCGGCGTCAGGTTGGGCGCGCGCTCGACGGCCCGCAGCGTTGACGAAGGCCGCCGCTCTTCCAGGCTCAACACGTCCGTGACAGTGATCGCCTGCGGTAGTTCCTCCGCGACGCGCGCACTCCCCTTGCCCGCGGTGACGGTGATTCGGCTCTCGATGATGCCGGGGACGAGTAGAAAATTTTCTGTGCCAGTTGTCAGACCGCGCAGCGTGAGGCCGCGCCGGGCGGTCGCGAAGCCGCGGCCGCTGACGGAGAGTTGGTAGGGGCCCGCCGGCAGGCCCGTCAATTCATATTTGCCTTCCGCGTCCGTCCGCGCCGTCATGACCCGCCCGCTGGCGACGTTGAGCGCGGAGACTTCCGCGCCTTCGACGACCGCGCCGTGCTGGTCCGTGACGGTTCCGCTCAAGGTCGAGCCCGACTGCGCCGCGCCGCTCAGGGCGCAGAGCGATAGCCAGACAAAGGCAAGGGCCAGGTGGATGAGAATCCTTGGCATACCCTTTTGATCCTGAAGACGGAGCGCGGCTTTGGTTGACGACTTATGGAAATTGAGGAACCAGTTCGGGCCAGACTATATGCTCACCCAAACTCGCTGTCAAGAAAATGGCCCGCGCCGCCGCGGGGCGTCAACTGTTTGTGCCAGAATCGGGCGCGAACACTTCCGGGAAACCTTGCCGGCGCGCGTTCACTTCGCCTCCCGAATCTCGAAGTCGTCCAGCCAGAGGCGGCCGAAGATGGGACACGGGCCGCCACCGCAGTCCTCGCGCGCGAGGGAAAGGACGACAGCGCTCGTCGTCTTCCCGGTCGTGAACTCGACCGTGTACTCGCGCCACCCGCCCGAGTTCTTCTCAAAAGATTCGGACCTCGCGAGCGTGACCTGCTGCTCGCCGCCCGCGTCGCTCACGCCGACGAACGGCGGGCCTCCCGTGACGACATCTTCCGTGCGCGCGCCGAAGCTCAGGCGGTAGCGCGTCTCGGGCGCGACCACAATCAACTGCGTGAGCATCGGCGAGCCGGGGCTGCCGTTGAAATCAACGCGCAGGCTCTGCGCGCCCGAGCGCGGGGCCGTCTTATCCAGGGAGATGCGCAGCGCGTCCGCGTCCTGAGCGGGACGCCAGCCGAAGCCGGAGTTGTCGCGGGCCATGCGGTCCGCGAAGCCGCCGTCGTGGACGCGCGAGCTTTCCGCGCCCGCGCCGCGGTCTCCCGCTCCGCCCTTCGCGGCCCAGACTTCGTAGGCTTCCGCGTAGCGCCTGGCGGCGAGCAGTTCTTTGACGAGCGCCTGGCGGTCCTCTTCCCTGATGCCGCCGGCGGCGCGAAACTGTGCCAGTGCCTCGGCCGCGCGCCCGCGCCCGGCGAAGTATTTCGCGAGCGCAGTGTGCCACGACGCCCTCTCGGGCTGAATCAACTGCTCGACCACGGCGGGGTCATCGCCCGAGACGTTCCAGGCAAGGTCAATCAGGCCGGGCAGGAGGCTCGCGTCGCCGAAGGCCGCGCGCCGCATCTCGACGAAGCCCTCTTCGAAGCGCCCCGCGCGGAACAACACGTTGCCCAGATGCCAGCGCGGCTGCGCGTAGGCGGGCGCGAGCCGGGCGGATTGCTCCATTGCGGCGAGTGCGCCCGCCGCGTCGTTGGCCCTGTCACGCGCGCGGCCCAACTCCAGCCAGAGCAGGTAGTCTCGCGGGCGGAGCGCGGCGGCGCGTTCGTACTCGGCGAGCGCGGCCGCGAGGTCCCGGTTGTTCAGTAGGACAAGAGCGCGCGCCGAACGCGCTTCGGGGTCGTGCGGCGCGGTCTCCACGGCTTCGTCGGCCTGCGCCAGTAGCCGCGCCGCCCGCGCGTGATAAGTGAGCAGCCGCGACGCGCCGGCACGCCACGCGCCCACCATCGCCCAGAGGCAAACGGCCGCGACCAGAAGGGCGAGCGCGAAACGAAGCCATCGAGATGACGGCGGCTTGAACACTTTGGAGGCTGCGTTCGTCAGTTCCTCAGTCCTCATCGCGGGTTTCGATCAAAGAAGAGGCGAAAAGCGAAAGCACGCGCCGGCTGGAATCGAAGGCGCGTGCTTTGTGAAAGAAAGATGAGAGTCGTGCTCGGGGTCAGGAGCTTTCGCTCGGGTCCTCCCCGCGCGCGGCGATGGTGATGATGGCGGCCGCAGTGCTGCCTCCCCCTGCTAACCACCACCAGAAGGCGTCGGGCAAGCCGCCGCCGCCGCCCGCGACGCCGCCGACCTCCGCGCCGGCCCCCGCGTTGGTGGCCGCGCCCTGATTAACGATTGGAGCCGGTGCGCCCTTCGGCAGGCAAACGTCCAACCTCGCCTCCTCCATCTTCGCCGGGTCGTTGCTGGTGAGCCTCTCCCCGTTCTCGTTATTAACCGCGCCGTAGTAGCCCCGGTTGATTCGCAGGGCGACGCACCCTTCGACGAGCGTGACCTTCACTTTGCCGTCGCTCCCGAACTCGATTGTCAGTTTCGTGTTTGGCGCGATGTCCAAGTGGCCCAAAAGTCCCAGGACGACGGTCGCGCCGACGAGGTCCGGCGTCTGTATCATCGCGCCCGAAAGGATGGTCGCGCCGCTGTTGGTCTGCACGCCGTTGACCAGGACGGGTTGGTTGCCGCGCGTGAAGAGCTGGCCGGTCAGCGTCCCCTGTAGCCGCGCCGCTAGGTCCGCGGGGAAGGCCGCGCGCGCCGTGCCGGCCGACAAGTGTAGGGCCGAGATGACCAGGAGCAGGGCGAGCGCCGCTGCCGTCGCTCTCTGACGCTTGGCGGGCATTGATTCGTCTCCTCTTCTCAAGGGTGAATCGCCTGTGAGTCCGCGGAACCTCTAAAACGTGCGCCAGTTTACTGCCGCTCGGGCGACGGGGTCAACGATTTTTCGGCCGCGGCGATGGCGACGAGCGCCAGGCAGATGAGCGCGTTGACGGGGATGTGCAACCCGAAGTCGACGAGGCTGTGGACGGCGACGCCGAAGAGGCCGAGGAGCGCGCCGAAGCACGACGCGCGCCTGAACGTGTCCGCGGAGCGCAGCGGCGGGCGCGTAAACTTGAGGAGGAGAAAGACGAACCACGCCCCGAGCAGCAGGCCGACGACGCCGCCCGCCGCCAGCAGCTCAAGGTAATCGTTGTGCGCCTGCTGCGGCGTCATCTTGCCCGACGCGTTGTGGTACTGCGGGACGGCCGTCCAGTAGCCGCCGAGCCCCACGCCCGCGAGCGGGTGGTCTTTAATCATCCTGACGGTCGTGGCCCAAATCTCCCTGCGGCTCACGCCTGGGTCTGACTCCGCGGCCCCGGCCGAGACTTCGTCCGGCAGCGTCTCGAAGCGGCCGACGATCTGCTCGCCCCCGACCCAGACGATGCCGACCAGCGCGGCGGCCAGTAAGGCACCGCCCAGCGCGAAACGAACTGCGCGGAGTTGTGCCAGCCGGCCGAGCGCGCCCGCTGAGCTGGCTCTTCTTTCGTCGCGCCCTCGCGCGTAGGCGAACGTCAGGGCGAGCAGGATTAATTGGCACAACATGGCGAGGACGCCCCCGCGCGAGTTAGAGAGCACGAGCGCCGTCCACAGCGGGACCGCCGCCGCCAGGTAGACGAGCATACGGTCGCGGCGACGCCCGGCGGCGATCAGGCCGAGCACGAGGCCGAGGGCCATCTCCATCAGGTAGGCGAAGTGGTTGCGGTTGACGAACTGCCCGTAGCCGCGGTTGAGCCGCACGGAGGGGAAGAGGAATTCCGGCGCGCCGCGCTGCACGGCCTGCCGCACGATGGCGAAGAGCGCGCTCGCGACCGCGACGCCGATGACGAACAGGACGAGCGTTCTCAGGCGCGACGCAGTCGTCGCGTAGCGCAGCAATAACCCCAGCGCGAGCGCGTAGGCCAGGAGCTTCAAGCCCACGAGCCTGGACTCGTAAGGGTCGAAGCTGACGGCGTGCCAAACGGGCGCGCTGACTCCCGGTGCGGCGTCGGAGTTTCCGAACGGGAAAGTTTGGACGAAGGCTAAGGCGGCGAGCAGCAGGACGGGGGCGAGCAGCAGGTGACTTCTGTTGACCCAACCGCCGCCGAGCAACCCTTCCGCCATCCACAGGATGCTGAGGGCGAAGACGCCGCACTCGAAGACGGTCTCGGCCACACCGCGCCAGGGGTTGACGATGCCGTACGGCGTGGCGAGCAGGAGGATGAGAACGAGCAGGGAGTGAAAGATAATGCTTCCGAGAACGGTCGACGCGCGCGACTGGGGAGTCGTCTTCCCTTTCGTCTTCATCCATTGTTACTCGGCCGGAGAGTCCGTCTTGAGTCCCGCGCGCACGGCGGCGAGGTCCGCGTCCACCATCATCCGCACGAGCTCGCGGAAGGAGGTGCGCGGCCGCCAGCCCAGCTCGCGGAGCGCCTTCGCGGGGTCGCCCACGACCGAATTGACTTCGGCCGGGCGCAGGTACTTCGCGTCCGTCTCGACGTAATTGTGCCAGTCTAAGTCCAGGTAGCCGAAAGCCTCGTCCAGCAGCTCGCGGACGCTGTGCGCCTCGCCCGTGGCGACGACGTAGTCGTCCGGGCGTGGCTGCTGCAACATCAGCCACGCCGCCTCCATGTAGTCCTTCGCGAAGCCCCAGTCGCGCCGCGCGTCCAGGTTGCCGAGCGTCAACTTGCGTTCGAGCCCGAGCTTGATGCGCGCCGCCCCGAGCGTGATTTTGCGCGTCACGAAATTCTCCCCGCGCCTGGGGCTCTCATGATTGAACAGGATGCCGTTGACGGCGAACATGCCGTAAGCCTGGCGGTAGTTGACCGTCATCCAGTAGGCGAAGAGTTTCGAGACGGCGTAGGGCGAGCGCGGGCGGAAGGGCGTCTGCTCGTTCTGCGGCGAGACTTCGGCGTCGCCGAACAACTCCGACGAAGACGCCTGGTAATACTTCGCGTCCGGCTTGACCTCGCGCATCGCTTCGAGCAGGCGGAGCGGGCCGAGCGCGTCTATGTTCGCGGTGTGCTCGGGCATCTCGAAGCTGACGCGGACGTGGCTCTGGCCCGCAAGGTTGTATACTTCGTCGGGCAGTACGTCGCGCACCGTGCGGTTGAGCGAGATGCCGTCGTTCATGTCGCCGTAAAGAAGCTGTATGTGGCGGGGGGCGCGGGCCGACTGCGTGAGGTGGTCGATGCGCGACCTGCGTATGGAGCTCGCCCTCCGCACGAGTCCGAACACCTCGTAGCCCTTCTCCAACAACAGCTCGGCCAGGTACGAGCCGTCCTGCCCCGTGATGCCTGTGATGAGTGCGCGCATCCGTTCCTTCCCGAATTTTTATTCGCGCCTCCAGCGCCTCCGGCGTGAAAATTAACCTCGCGCCGGAGGCGCTGGAGGCGCGAAGGGCTGAAGTTCAGGGTTTGGATTGAATAATGCTATGATGCGTTTCGTCAAGGCCGCGGGTCGCTGGGATAAACAAGCTCACCAAAAACTTTCAGGAGTTCTGAAATAGACGGATGAAACGCTACTTACCTTTTATCATCATCGGCGGCGTGCTCGCTATCGCCCTCGGGGTCGGGTACGCATTTTATAAGTCCGCGAAGAAACCCGTCACGGCCGAGGAGAGTTTGGCCCAGGCCACGCCGACGCCGAACGCCCCGCCGGCCGGCGGCCCCCGCGTGCCCGTCTCTCAGCCGGCGCAGCCCTCTGCCGAAAGCGCGCACGTGCGCGGCCCCGCGAACGCCAAGATCACGATGGAAGAGTACGGCGACTACCAGTGCCCCTCGTGCGGCGTGCTCTTCCACGAGCTGAAGAAGATTGAGCAGGAGTACGGCACTCAGATGCGTTTCGTCTTCCGCCACTTCCCGCTACAGGGCCACAAGTACGCGCTCATCGCGGCGCACGCGGCGGAGGCCGCGAGCAATCAGGGCCGCTTCTGGGAGATGCACGAGATGATTTACGCGAACCAGGCCGCCTGGTCCGCGTCCTCCGACGCTCGCCCCATCTTCATACAGTACGCGCGCAACCTGAGCCTGGACGTTGACCGCTTCACGCGCGACCTTGACGACCCCGCGGTCGCCGCGCGCGTGCAGGCTGACTACCAGCGCGGCGTCGCCGCCCGCGTCGAAGGCACGCCCTCGATCTTTCTCAACGGCCGCCAGTTGCGCCCCGAAGCTTACACCCCCGAAGGTCTGCGCATGGCGCTCGACTTCATGCTCGGCAAGAGGACTCAATGAGTCGCCCCAGGAAGTCTAAGCCCCCCGCCGCGAAGGCCGCGGTGAAAACTGGCACAAAGGACGCGGCGAAGACTGCGGCGAAGCCCGCGCCGGCCGAGCCGGCCGTCAAGTCGAAGGCGAGCACTTACCTTTACGCGGCCGCGGCGCTGCTCGCCCTGGTCGGGCTCGCGGACTCGATTTACCTGACGGTCGAGCACCTTGCGGGGCGCAGCGTGCCGTGCACGATCACGGGCGGCTGCGAGCAGGTGCTCAACAGCCCTTACTCGACCGTCGGCCCGGTCCCGCTCTCGGCCCTCGGCGCGGCCGCCTACTTCACGGCCTTCAGCCTGGCGACGCTCGCCGCCTTCGGCTACCGCAGGGCGGGCGACTTCATGCTCTACCTGGCCGCGGTGATGCTCGCCGTCTCCGTCTACCTCTTCGTCCTACAGGCGTTCGTCCTCAAAGCCTTCTGCCAGTTCTGCCTGCTCTCCGCCGTCATCACGCTCCTGCTCGCCATAATAGTGGCGACCGAGCACTTCTACTTCAGGCGCAGGCGGTAAATTTTCGCCCATCAAAAAAAACTCTTGAGCCTGACGTAACGTCAGGCTTTAGTATGAGTGTGAAAGGAGGTCAGGCTCTATGGCAACCGCCGTTTTGTACCAGGCCCAGGAGTTCGCTGCGCGCTCGGGCGTCACGGTGCGCACGCTGCACCACTACGACCGCCTGGGTTTGTTGAAGCCCAGCCGCTACACGGAGGCCGGATACAGGCTCTACGGCGAGCGCGACTTCGCGCGCTTGCAGCAGATCGTGATGCTCAAGTTCATAGGTCTCTCGCTGAAAGAGATCAAAGAGTTGCTCGAAGGGAGCGAGCTTGACCTGGCGGCGACGCTGCGGCTTCAGCGCCGGATCATAGAGGAGCGGCGGCGACACCTGGACTCGGTGATGGAGGCCATCGAGCGCGCCGAGCGCGAAATGGTCCGGGACGAGAGGCTGGATTGGGAGACTTTCAAACAGATAATCGAGGTGATCAATATGCAGAACAACATGGAATGGATGAAGAAATACTACACGGAGGAACAGCTCGCGGACTTGGCGGAGCGCGGGACGCCCGAGGTACTTGAGCAAGGCCAGCGCGACTGGGCGGCGCTCATCAAGGACGTGGAGGCGGCCGTGAGCGAGGGCGTTGACCCGAGCAGCGAGCGGGCGCAGGCTCTGGCGGCCCGCTGGTCCGCCTTGATAGAGGCATTCACGGGCGGCAACCCAGGAATCCTCGAAAACCTGAAGAGGCTCTACGCGGACCAGGCCAACTGGCCCGACACCTTCCGCAAGCCCTACAGCAACGAGGTCGGCAGCTTCATCGCCCGCGCCGCGGCCGCGAAAAGCAATGCGGAATGATGTAGAGGAACAAATGGTGAATGCGGAGTGATGAATGATGAATTACAGACAACTGGTTTTCTTTCATCACTCCGCATTCATCATTGCTTTTTCAGGTAAACCCACTTGTCGAAAAATGCTGAGAGATTTTTGCCGCTGGCGCGCTCCATCGTTTTCTTGAAATCCGCCGTCGTGACGGACTTGCCGAAGTAGGCGCGCGTGTACTGGCGGAGGCCCGACCAGAAGGCGCGCTCGCCCATCTCATCGCGCAGCAGGTGGATGACGTAGGCCCCTTTGTCGTAGACGAGCGTGCGGTCCTCGGCCGTAGGATTCGACCAGTCCGGGAAGACCAGCGACTTGTCCTTGCCAGCGTCCCTCACGCGCTCGTAATCCTTTCGGCTGGCCTCGATCTCGCGCAGATACTCTTCCCTTCCGAAGCGGCGCTCTTTGTACGCGGCGGTCATAAACGTCGCCATCCCTTCGTTCAGCCAGAAGTGACTCCAGGTGGCGCAGGTCACCATGTTGCCCCACCACTGATGCGCCAACTCGTGCGCGCCGAGCCCGATGTCCTTCTCGTTCGCCAGCACACTGCGTCCGTAGCCTTCGCCCATCACAGTGAACCCGCTCATCTCCTGCCCGTAGCCCCTCTCCGCCAAGACCTGCGTGTAAGTCTCGTCGGCGTAGGGCACGCCCGCGCGCTCTTCGAAAAACCCAATCATGTCGGCCGTGTCCCGGAAGATGCGGCGCAGTTCGTCGTCCGTGAATTGTGCGGCGAGATAGCGCAGGCGCACGCGGCCCCGCCCCTCAGGGAGTTCGCGGAAGGGGCCGGCCGCGAAGCCATAGGTGTAACTGGGAACGGGCTTCTCCTCC
>DATMVE010000106.1:0-28824 GCA_035563515.1 Pyrinomonadaceae bacterium | reverse complement strand
CCCCCGCGTCGGCCGTCGCGTACTCGACCGCCAGCGGCGAGGAGAGGTCGCCCGCCCGCCGGACCGTGACCTCCAGGCGCCCGTCGCCCTCGCTCACCACGTAGACCGCCTCCGCGAACTCCACCGTCGACGTCGCCGCCTGGTCCGAGGCCGACGGCTCGGTCTTCGCCGCCTGCGCCGCTGCCGCAGGGTCGTTGTCCGTAATCGTGCCGACGCCGACCGCGTCGGCAATCGTCGCGTTGGTCGCGCTGCTGAGCGTGAGATTGAAAGTCTCGTTCGCCTCGTCGAGCGTGTCGCCCCTGACATAGACGACGACGCTCTTGGACGTCTCCCCGGGCGCGAAGGTCAGGGTCGTGAGCGCCTTCGCCGTGTAGTCCGCGGGGGCCGTGGCCGTCCCGTTCGACGTGGCGAACTTGACCGTCACGTTCTGTGCGCTCGCGGCCGAGAGGCTCACGTTGAAGGCGGCCGTGGTCGTGCCGCCATCGTTCTCGGTCACGGCCGTGTCACTGACGCTGAAGCTCGGCTTCGGGTCGTCGTCCGTGATGGTGCCGACGCCCTGGCCCGTGCCGATGGTCGTGTTGTGCGGGGTCGAGAGCAGGACTTTGAAGGTCTCCGCGTCCGGCTCGTCAGCCTTGTCGCTCTGCACGACCACGTTGACGGTCTTGCTGGTCTGGCCCGGCGAGAAACTGAGCCAGCCGCTCCCGGGCGTGTAGTCCGCGGGGGCCGTGGCCGTGCCGTTGGCCGTCTCGTAGTAGGCCGAAACGTTCAGCCCGCTGGCCGCCGAGAGGCTGACGGTGAAGGCCGCGTTGACCGAGCCCGCGTTGCCCTCGGTCACGGTGACGCTGTTGATGCTGATCTTGGGCGGCAGGTCGTTGTCCGTGATCGTACAGGCTCCCGTGCTCTTGAAGCCGAGCACGGCGTTCGTGGGGGTCGAGAGCTTCACGGCGAAGGTTTCGTACTCTTCGTCCGCGAGGTCGCCCGTCACGGGCACGTTGAGGGTGACGACGGTCTGGCCGGGCGCGAAAGTCAGCGTGCCGCTCGCGGGCGCGTAGTCCGCGGGCGACGTGGCCGTCCCGTTCGAGGTCGCGTACTTGACAGTCACGGTCTGCGCGCTCGCCGTTGACAGCGACACCTTGAAGGCGGCGTTGGCGCTGCCCGCGTTGCCCTCCGTCATGGTGACGTCCGCGATGCTGACCGTGGTCGGGTCGTTATCCACTATCGTCCCCGTGGCCTGGCCGTCCTCGAGCGTGGCGTTGCTCGGGTCCGAGAGGAGGACGAAGAAAGTCTCGTTCGGCTCGTCAACCGAGTCGCCGAACACGGGGAGGGTGATGGTCTGGCTCGTCTGGCCCGGCTCGAAAGTGAGGCCGCCGCCGGCGTACACGGGGTAGTCCTCCCACGTGGCCGTCCCGCCCCCGAGGCTGAAGCGTAAGCGCACGTAGAAGGCGCTGGCGCGCGAGAGCTGGACCGTGAACGAGATGTTCGTCTGCTCGCCAGGGTTCCCTTCGGCGGCGGTCGCGTCGGCGATGGAAACCCGCGGGTCCGGCTCGTCGTCCTTGATGTAGACGACAGGACTGTTGAAGACGGTCACGTTGGAAGTCGGCGTGAGCAGGAGTGCGAACGACTCCGTCAGCTCGTCGACCGTATCGCCGACGACCGGCACAGTCAGGGTCTGGGAAGTGACGCCTGGCCCGAAGGTCAGCGTCCCCGAAACGGGATGGAAATCAGTCCCGCTCTCGGCCGCCACGGTGCCGTCGTAGAACCCGGGGGACGTGACGTACGAGACCGTCACGGTGCGGCCGGTGGCCGCACTCAGGCTGACCGTGACGGCGGCGTCCTTCGTCCCCGCGTCGCCCTCGACGACGCTCACGTCGTCGCCGAAGAGCGCGAGCGGCGTGTTGTTGCCCTTAATGTTCATGACGGCCGTGCCGTAAGCGCCCATCATCTCCAGGTCAGGGAGGCCGCTCAGGGTCAGGCGCAACGACTCGTCAGGCTCCGTGACGCCGTCGTTGGCGATGGCGACCTTGAAGGTCTTGCTGGTTTCGCCTTCGGCGAAGACGAGCGTGCCGGCGGCGGCCGTGTAGTCGGAGCCGGCCGTGGCGGTCAGGTTGGCCGTGGCGTATTTGACGGTCAGCGGCCCCTTGCTCCCGCCGCTGCGGACGACCGTGACGGTCGCGCTGCCCACGTCCTCCAGGACGTTGAAGACGGCGCCGGAGAATTCGACGCTGCCGGCGGCCGCGGTCTGGTCGCACGGCGAGAACTCGGAGGTGCTGCCCTCCGGGTCGGTGGCCGTGGCCGTGATTGTCCTGCCCGCCGGGAGCGGCTTGGGGATGACGACGTCGATGACGGCGTTTCCCTTCGCGTCCGTCACCACCTTCTTCGAGTTGAAGAAGCGCGCGCCCTCGCCCGAGCCCGAGGCGTCGCAGGCCCCGTTCGAGTAGAAGTCGATGGTGAAACTCGTGCTCGGTCTGGATTTGAGCGAGCCCTTGACGGTCGTGCTGGTGCTGTTGGAGGTGACGGAAGTCAGGACAGGGAAATTTTGCAGGCCGTTGCCGCCCTGGTCCAAGTCGCCCGCGTCGTTCGGCGTCACCCCGTCGGCGCCCAGCTCGATTCCCAGTTTGGCGTTCGAGAAGATGCGGTTGCGGCTGATGAGATTGCCGGCGCCGGACGAGCCGACGACGCCGGCCCCCCCGCTGAAGGCGATGACGTTGCCGGCGGCGTCCACGGCGCCGCCGATGACGTTGTCCGAGGCATCCGACAGGACGATGCCGGCCGAGGTGTTCGGCAGCGGGGCGCTGCCGGTCGCGTTGAGCCCCAGGTAGTTGCCCTGGATCACGTTCCCCGTCACGATGGCGGTCGTGTAGCCGCCGAGCTGAATGCCGACGCGGTTGCCCGAGATGACGTTGCGCGCGCCCGGCGTCGGCCCGCCGATGACGTTGTCCAGCGAGAAGACGCTGACGCCCGCGGCCGGGTTGGCGAGGGCCACGTTCCCCGTCAGGTCCGTCCCGATGTAGTTCCCCTGGACGGTGGCTACGTTGCCGGGCCCGTTGTAGCCGAGCGCGACGTTGCCGTAGCCGCCGTTGCCCGAGATGATGTTGCGCGCCTCGGGCGTCGTCCCCCCGACGAGGGCCTTGTCGCCGGCCACGACGCCCGTGCCGCCGTTGCCGAGCGCCGCCAGGCCCGTGATGTCCGTGCCGACAAAATTGCCTTGCAGAACGCTCCCCTCGCCCTGGATGTAGATGCCCTCCGAGCCGTTGCCGGAGATGACGTTTCTCGCGCCGGGCGCGGTCCCGCCGACGAGCGTGTCGGCGGGGCTGACGGTGATGGTGATTCGGATGCCGACGCTGTTGCCCACCTTCTTCGTGCCGGTGAGGTCGGTGCCGACCAGATTGCCCTGGATCGTGGTCCCCGGCTGCCCTATGTCAACGCCGGTCTGGTTTCCCGAGATGAGATTGCCCGCGCCGGGGACGGTCCCACCGATCAGGTTGCCCGCGGGCGGGTTGCCGCCGACCGAGCGCCAGACTGAAATGCCGTAAGTCCCGTTGCCGAGCGGGGCGGTCCCGGCCGCGTCCGTGCCGATGAAGTTGCCCTGGATCAGATTGTCCCAGGCGTTGGCGACGGAAATCCCTTCGAAATTGTTCCCCGAGATGACGTTGCGTGCGGCGGCGGTCGTCCCCCCGATGGTGTTGTTCGACGAGTTGTAGAGTCCGATGCCGGCGTGGTTCGGCCTGGGCTGTTTGCCGGTCGCGTCCGTGCCGACGTAGTTCCCCTGGATGGTATTGCCGCTGCCCTCGACCCGAATCCCGTCCTCATCAAAACTGTGAATGACCAGCCCGCGGATGGTGCAGTTGTTCGCGAGGAGCCGGAGGCCGCTGCCGGCGTGCGTCCGGCTGCCGTCGAGCACGACGATGGGGGCCCCGGCGAAGCCGGGCTGCGTCGTGGCGTCGATGGTCACGGTCTCGGTGATGTCCGGCAGCGCGACCCTGGTCGCGATGGTCTTGACGCCCGTGCCGGGGATTTTGAAAGTGATGGTGTCGGCGCCGGGGGTGGCGTTGGCGTCGGTGACGGCCTGCCAGAGCGAGCCCGCGCCGTGGTCGTTCGTGTTGGTGACGACGAAGTTGACGCGCCCGGCCGCGAAGTCGGCCGTCTGGTTGGCGCCGAGGGCGCTGAAAGTTTTACTCGCCGGGGTGAAGCTGAAGCCGAGGACGGCGGGCGTGACGGTGTAGCCGCCGCCTCCGGGGAGGGTGAAGGAATAGTTGCCGGCGGCGTCCGTCGCCGCCACCCTGGTCTGCGAGCCGCCGAGTTTCACTTCCACGCCGCCGAGGGCGGACCCGTTGTTCGTCACGCGCCCGCTGATGGTGTAGAAGGGCGAGCTGCTGGCGGCGGCCTTGAAGTTGACGGTCTTGTCGCCGTTCAGGCTGGCGAAGCTCTGCGCGGCGGGGGTGAAGCTGTACGAAGCCCTGGCGGCGCTGACCGTGAAGCTGGCGCCTCCGGGCAGGCTCTTGAAGGCGTAGCCGCCGTCACTCCCCGTCACGACGGACCTCAACTGCGCCCCGCCGAGCGTGACTTCGACGCCGCCGAGCGGCGAGCCGTCGGCGTTGAGTGCCTGGCCCCGGATGTCGTACGACGGCCCGAGCTTGGCGACGAAGGCATCCTCGTACTGGATGTTGAAGGGCTGATACGAGTTCGGCGTCATCGGGAAGTCCGAGTAGGCGACGCCCGCGGCGTAGGCGTTGCTCCTGGCGTCAACGGTGACGCCCCGCCCGTAGCCCGGCCCGAGGAAGGTCGAATAGACGAGCGCGCCGCCCGTCTGGTTCACTTTGGTGACGAAAACATCTTGCTGATGCCCGCCGGAATACCCGCCCGCGTAAACGGTCGAGGGCCTCGTCGGGTGAACCGCCAGCGCCGTCGCGCCCGCGTGCCTGAACCCCTTATTGATGGCGCGCCAGTTGGCCCCGCCGTCCGCGCTCTTAAAGAGCCCTTCCCCGGTCAGCAGGTAGACGGTGGACGGGTCGGCCGGGTCGAAGACGACTTTGCCCCCGGAAGTGTGCGCGCGGGACCAACTGGCCCCGCCGTTCACGCTCTTGTAGAGGGCGTTGCCTGCGCTGGCGAAGACGACCGCGGCGTCCGCGGGGCTGACGGCCACGGACTCGCCGAGGCCCAGCTGCGCGGCGGCGAGACGCGACCAAGTGGCGCCCGCGTTGGTGCTCTTGAAGATTCCGGCCGAGGACATGTTCGCGGCGGCGTAAACGGTCGCGGGCTGCGCGGGACTGATCGAGAAGGAGACGACGTTGTTGAGCGTCGCCGGGCTGCTGCTCTGCCTCCAGGTCGCGCCGCCGTTAACGGACTTGTAGACCGGCCCCCCGGACGTCCCGAGGTACAGGGTCGAGGGCGTCACCGGGTCGATGGCGAGCGACACGACGTAGGGGGAGGAGGGGAGGCCGCTATTGATCTCGGCCCAGCTCTCCCCGCCGTCCGTGCTCTTAAAGACGCCCTCCCAGATGTGGGCACTGTAGACGGTGGACGGGGACGCGGGGTCTACGACTATCGCCGCGACCTGGCCCGTTTTGACCTGTTTCCAACTATCGCCGCCGTCCGTACTCTTGAAGACGCCCCCGGTATTAGTCCCGGCGTAAAGCGTCCCGGGGTTCTGCGGGTCGATGGCCAGCGATTGGACGACGTCGCCCCTCAGGCCCAGGTTGGTATTCTCCCAGCTGGCGCCTGAGTTCGTGCTCTTGTACAAAGGGCTCCTCGTCCGCACGGCCCCGGCGGCGATGGGGTAGTCGTCGGAGTTGGAGTCCCCGATCACGTAAGCGTTGCCGGAGCTGTCGAGCGCGACGTCGCTCCCCCGGTCGCTGAGCTGGCCGCCCAGAAAGGTGGCGTAGACCAGCTCGCCGCCGGCCGGGTTAATCTTCGCGAGGTAGGCGTCCCAATTGCCGCCGAGCTCAGTCTGGAACGCGCCCGGCGTGGCCTGGAAAGTCCAGTCCGCGATGCCGGTCACGTAAGCGCTGCCGGAAGCGTCGACGGCGACGCCCTGCCCCTCGTCGGCCCCCAGCCGCGTGGAATAGACGAGCCCTTTGCCCGTCTGGCCGACCTTCGTGACGAAGGCGCCGTTGGCCTTGCCGGGGATCGCGTTGACGGAGGGGAAGTCGTCGGAGGATGCCGTGCCCGCGACGTAGGCGTAGCCCGAAGAGTCCACGGCGATGTCGTTGCCCACGTCGTAATACTGCCCGCCGATGTAGGTCGAGTAGGCCAGCTTGCCCGCCGGGGTGAACTTGGTGACGAAGACGTCAGCGCCGCCTTTGAGCGACGCCTGGTAAGCGTTCGCCAGCATGAAGTCCGGCGAGGTGGTCGCGCCGGTCACGTAGGCGCTGCCGCCGCCGTCCACGGCGATGCCGTTACCGTAATCCTCCCCCTCGCCACCGAGGTAGGTGGAGTAGACCAGGGCGGAGCCGTTCGCGTTCAGCTTGGAGACGAACGCGTCGTCGCGGTTGAGCGTGAATTCGGGGCGCGGGCTCGCGCCGGCGTAGACTTTCGCGGCCGCCGACGGGTCGACGGCCAGCGCGTTGATGCTGGTCGTCGACAGGGTCTCGTAGACCTTGCTCCAACTGGCCCCGGCCGTGGTCGTCTTGTAGACGCGGCCGTTGGAGGTGCCGAGGTAGAGCGTGGCGGGGGCCGCCGGGGCCATGGCCAGCGCATCGGCCTCGACGGAGGCGGGCAGGCCGTTATTGACTGCCGCCCAACTGGCACCCGAGTTCGAGCTTTTGAAGACGCCCCCCTGCCAGGTGCTGGCGTAGATCGTGGAAGGCGTGGCCGGGTTAATCTCCAGGGAGCGGACGCTCGTGCTGGTCAGCCCCGCGTTGGCCGGTGCCCAGCTCGCCCCGCCGTTGACGGACTTGAACACCCCACCTTGCGTGCCCACGTAAATGATCGCCGGGTTCACGGGGTTGACCGCGATGTCCATGAAGCCGACGTTGGTGATGCCGCTGCTCGAAGGCTTCCACGAGGCCCCGCCGTCCGTGGTCTTGTAAATGTCGAAGCCGGCCCCGGTGTAAAGCGTCGTGGGCGTCTTCGGGTCAATCGCCAGGGCGCTCGCGTGGAAGCCGTTCAACCCCTCGCTGACCGAAGTCCAGGTGTTGCCGCCGTCCGTGCTCTTGTAAATGCCGCTCCCGTTGAAGTCGCCGGGCGTCAGCGCCGCGTAAAGGGTGGAGGGCGTCTTGGGGTCGATGACGAGCGCGGGGCAGCTGGCTTTCGCGGGCCCCGTGTTGAGCGAGTTCCAGGTGGTGCCGCCGTCAACGCTCTTATAAATCCCCCCGCCCTTGCCCCACTCGCCGCCGGCGTAAATCGTGTTCGGGTTGAGCGGGTCGACGGCCAGGACGCGTATGCTGCCGGGGGGCGGCCCGACGTTCTTATCGCTCCAGACGGAGCCGCCGTCGGCGCTCTTCAGCAGGTTGCCGCCGGGCCCCTTGAGGAAGTTGAGCACGGGGAAGTTCGCCGAGTCGGTCCTCCCGGTGACGTAGGCGTTGCCGGAGGAGTCCACGTCAACGCCGAGCCCGAACTCGCTGCCGCTGCCGCCGAGGAAGGTGGAGTAGACGAGCGCCGTGCCCGTGGCGTTCAACTTCGTCACGAAAGCCTCGCTCCCGAAGCCGTTGGTCTTGGGCTTGAGGGAGCCGGCCGTGGTCGGGAACGTGCTCGAGTCCGTAGAGCCGGTGATGTAGGCGTTGCCGGCGGCGTCGACGGCTATGTCGTCGGCGTTGTCGTGGCCGCCCGAGCCTATCTCGGTCGCGTAGGCGATGACAGGGTCAATGACGAGGGTCTTGCCCTTGTCGAACTTCTTGACCTCGAAGACCACCTGCCCTTTGCCCCTGAGCACGTAGCGCCCCTGCACCTCGCGCCGCCCCCCGTCATCGGCCGCCTGGTACAGGAACGGCCTGTGCATGGTGACCACTTCGCCCGCGACCCCTATCAGCAGGTCGCCCCTGTCGTTGACCTTGAGGTCGTCCGCGCCGTCGAACTGAAGCTTGATGGCCTCCGGCTTCGCGCCGGGCGCGACCACGAAATCGTACTCGAGTTGCCGCTCGTTGCCGTAGTAGACGAGGCCGATGCCCGGGTAGACCTCCTCGTACTCGACCCTGGCGAATGTCAGGAGGTTCGTGTGCCAGCGGCTGGCGTCGTTGCCGATGAGGTAGTTGACCTTGCCCGGCAATTCGTTCGCGCCAGCGACGCGCGGGTTATCGTTGGCGCCGACCAACTCCATCCGCAGCACGTGCTGCGTCCGCTGCGGGGTGGGCTGCGGCGAAGGCGACGCGGAGGGCGAAGGCGAGGGCGAAGGCTTGGCGGCCGACTGCGGGGTCGGGCGCGGCCTGGCCTGCTGCGTGCGGGTCAGGACCAGCACGGCCTCCCTGGCGGTCAGGAACAGGTTGTAGCCCCTGCCGCGGGAGATGAATTTCACGCGCCCGTCGGTCTGCCCGGCGTTCGCGACGAAACTCATGGGCAGCTTGCCGTAGGCTTCGCCGATTTTTGTTTTATCGGCCTGGCCGGCCGCGGCGGACTCGTCGGGGGGCGCGGGCGCGGCGTTCGGGGCGGCCTCTCCGGCGGAGGCGAGAAAGAAGAGACCGAGGATGGCGGCGGCTGCGACGAGACAGACTGCGGGGGCGTATTTGCGAGAACGGGGCATTCTTACTACTCCGAAATCCGAGACTTCAGGTGGTCGGAAGACTGAAGGCCAGGGTTGAGGGCGGTGACGCGCGGGTGCCCGCGCGTCTCGATTGCATGTCAGGTCGAATCAGAGGTCCAGCACTCACAGCGGTGAATGCCCGCTAAAGCGACTGGACATTGTAAACAAAATTCATTTAATTACAAGTGCCGGAGACTGCCGCTGGCCAGGACCGCAACCGCCCCGGACGCCTGAGCCGGAGGGAGGCAAAGCATCATGAAAATAATTGACCTGAGGTCCCCATTTATTCCGTCCCCAGGTGAAGCTGTCTAACGCCCGATTAACCGGGCGGGAAGCACTGTATCGAGCCTTCAAGCTGTCGGATGAAAGGCAAGCTATTTCCGCTCCGGCTGAATGAGTTGTTAGGCGCGGGTTAATTTATACCTTCATGCTTTCCTTTCGAGCATTGAATCCCAATTAATATAGACTCCCCCTTCACCTTGTAGGACATCTTAGCCCGAGCCACATCGAGCGTCGTCAGTGTCACTTCTGCCGACGGCCTTAGACCCTCGCCGGGGCTCCTCCCGGTTCGAGGCTGCCGCGCAGTCTAGCGATGTCGCGCTGCGGCGGCGCGCCGAACAGCTTCTTGTAGTCGCGGCTGAAGTACGCCGGGTCCTCGTAGCCCACGCGGTGCCCGGCGCTCGCCGCGTCCAGGTCTTCGCCGAGCATCAGGCGGCGCGCCTCCTGTAGACGGATCTGTTTCTGAAACTGCAAAGGGCTCATCGAAGTGACGCTCTTGAAATGGTGGTGGAAGCCCGAGACGCTCATCCCCAGCTCGCGCGCGATCTCCTCGATCCTGAGTGGCTCGTCGTAGTGCTCGCGCAGCCGCCCGATGGCCCTGGAGATGCGGCGGGTGTCTCCCCTGGAAGATGCCACGAGGTGGCCGAGGCGCACGCCCTCGCCTCCAGCCAACAGCCTGTAGACGATCTCCCGCTTGATGAGCGGCGCGAGTATCCTTTGCTCGCCGGGCCTGTCGATAAGCCTGACTAACCGGACGACCGCGTCGAGCAGGTCCGCGTCCACGGGGTTAACGCCTATCGCCTTGACGCAGGCGTCGCCTTTACGGGTCTCGGCACCGGCCTCCAACATGACCGAGGCGACCAGCGCCGGGTCCAGGTCCAGCCTCAGGCCGGAGTAAGGATTCTCTGCGGACGCCTCCTCCACGCGAAAGATGACCGGCAGGTCTACAGTGAACAGGAGATAATGGCCCGGGTCGTACCAGAGGACTTCCTCCCCCACTAACACCTGCTTGCCGCCCTGGGCGACTAGGCAGAAGGCCGGCTGGTACAGGGCGAGCGGCGACTCCGTCGGCTTGGTCAGGCGGGCGAGGAAGAAGCCGTCTAAAAACTGTAACGCGATATTTTCATATTTCACCGACCAATCCGTCCTCGCTCCCTGAACACGGTTGTTGATGTAATCTTCCCGCCCGGAAAAATCCGTTCGCCCGCGATAGGCCGTCAGATATTACTGTTTGATGGAGAGAAGAGCCTCGTCGTAGACTAAATGCTTAACGCACTCCACGGAATCTGTAGTCGTGAGGCAAGGAGATTTATGAAGCGGATAGTTACGTTATTTTTCCCCGTCATTATCTTGACCCTCGCCGGCTTCACGGCAGACAGTAGCTTCACTCAAAACACATTTCCGTCCGCAGCTAACGCAGACCAGCCGGCCAGCCCGAGTGTAAAAATCACTTTGCCTCTCAAAGACGGCTCGGTCCGCTTCATGGTCGTCGGGGACGTCGGGACCGGCACAAAGAAGCAGCAGCAGTTGGCGGACGTGATGGTCAGGTACAGGCAGTCCTTCCCCTTCGAATTTGCCCTGCTGACGGGCGACAACATGTACGGCGGGGAGCGGGCCGCGGACTTCAAGAGGAAGTTCGAGAACGTCTACAGGAAACTCCTCGACGACCAGGTCAAGTTCTACGCCTCGCTCGGCAACCACGACGAGTCGAACCAGCGCTTCTACGTCCACTTCAACATGAACGGCGAGGAGTATTACAGGTTCAAGAAGGGGGACGTGGCCTTCTACGCGCTCAACAGCAACTACATGGACAGGCGCCAGCTCAAGTGGCTCGAAGACGAGTTGGCGAAGGACGCCTCGGGATGGAAAATCTTCTTCCTCCACCACCCGCCGTATTCGTCCGGCAAGGCGCACGGCTCCGACAAGGCGCTGCGGAAAGTCCTGGAGCCCCTCATCCTGAAGTACGGGGTGAACGCCGTCTTCGCGGGCCACGACCACTTCTACGAACGAATCAAGCCGCAGCAAGGCGTCTATTATTTCGTCTCGGGCGCGGGCGGTAAGTTAAGGGCCGGCAACGTGAAGAAGGGTTCGCCCCTGACCGAGAAGGCGTTCGACCGCGACATGTCCTTCATGCTCCTCGAAATCTTCGACGACCAGATGCACTTTCAGGTCATTTCACGCGCTGGCGAGACGGTCGATTCAGGGGTCTTGATGAACCAGATAAAGAAGAGTGCGCGTGTCCTCTGTTGTATGGGAAACAACTTTGCGAACTGAAAGGACAGTGTTGCAGCATCCCCTGTCCGGCCGCCGCCTCAGCGCCTTGTCGGAGCGCCTCGAAGTTTAAGGCTGCATGGTGTCAATGCCGCCTCCGGGTGTGTCCATTAATGTGAGATTGAAACTGGAAGCAGGGGTCAACAGTGAGTACTAAAGGAACGAAACGAAACCTTGCCTTGCTCGCCGGCGCGGCGACTCGGCCGGCGGCGGCCTCGCCCTCGGCCAGGCCCTCCACTACCGCGACCTGGGGCTCACGCCACCGGGTCTTCTCATCCTCTTCTCGCCGTGGCTCGACATCACGATGTCTAACCCGGGCGCGGCGGCCGCGGAGAAGGACGACGCGATGCTCGCGCTGCCGGGACTCCTCGAGGCCGGGTGGTGGTGGGCCGGAGGGGACAACCCCAGGTCGCCGCACCTCAGCCCGCTCTTCGGCGATCTGTCGGGGCTGCCGCCCATAGAGATGTTCCAGGGCACGCACGACATCTTCGTCCCAGACGCCCGGCTGCTGAAAGAGAAAGTGACGGCGGCCGGCGGCGGACACGTCAATCAAGCATCATTTAGAGAGCTGACCCCGCACAGCGCCGTCAGGAAAATCAGCGTTGTGGACGTTGATGTAGTACGCGGCCGGGTTCTGGGTGATCGCTTTGATCTTTTCCTTATCCAAGCTGACACAGTCTTTAGAAGACCCGTCCGTCGGCGCGGTCAATCCGACTACCACCGGCCCGGCCTTGTCGGCCGCCCCCTCGTGTATGTGCGCGGCCGTGGCCGGCGCGATGTTGGAGACGGTCAGTTCGAAACAGACCTGGCCCTGGCCGTGGTTGAGGGTGACGGTCGCCGTGCCGCTGCCGTCAGGGTCGCCGGGGCCGGGCACTTCCGCCGCCCCCGAAAGCGTGGTGGATAAGGGTCGCCCCCCGTGCGGATCCTGCTGAGCTATGGCGGCGACGCCGAAGGCTAATAATGCCAGCGCGAGAAGCAGACCCAACGTTTGTATTTTTCGCATATTGATCTCCTCTTGTTTAGACGAGGATTTGTTACAAAGGGGGTTTGGCAGAATTATACTCTCAGGGTCATAGAATGGCTAAGGTCGAGAGCAATTTGCCTCGTGCCCGCGCTGTGCTCAAAGAGATGCTCCGCGTCCTGAAGAACAAGGCTGGGCCTGCGTTCCCCACCCACGAAAGAATCAGCTATAGAAGCCACACCCACGCCGCCGCCAGCAGCGCCGTCCAGAGGACACCGATCAGGACCTTGACCGCGCGCGGCAGCGGGCTCCAGACCCGGAGGAACAAGGGCCGCAGCCGTAGCTCGACCCAATCGAGAAGCCGCGCGGCCCGCTTGGACCCCTGCGCGAATATTGCGAGACCTGTGACAATGATCAGTTCGCTCGGGACGCCCGGGACTGGGAAGGTGGCGGCCCCGGCAGCGACCGTGAGAAGACCGCCGCCGATGAAGAGGGCCCTTTTCGCGCCGGCGCGTCGGGACCGCCCCCGCCTCTCGTAGAGGTCCTGGAAACGGTGCCCAGGGGGCGAGCGCTTGAACTCGCGCCAAGATTGTTTCAGCCGCTGCAACATACCGACGACCCGGAGGCCCTACCCGCCCCCTGTGGAGGGAAAAGTACACCTTTAATCCTGCCCCGGTCGAGTGGCGGCTGGCTGGGGAAGGAAGGGGCGTAAGGCGCTTGCGCGACCAGATCACTGAGCTCACGAGCTGATAAACGACCTGGCTACCATTGTGCGGGGCCTGTATAACGGGGCTTGGAATCTGTCTTGCTTGTTTTCTAAAACAGTGGCCCCAGTGTGCAACGAATCCCTACAGGCCAGACGCAGTGAAGACTGAGGAACACAATCCGCCGCATGAAAATGAAGCCGAACCCGCGGCCGTGCGCTTCGACGACGGGGCGAAGAGGACGGCGCGGCCGGTCGTGCCGCTCGACCGCGTCTCTCTTGAGACGGGCCGCGAGCGGAGGAGGCGGGGCGGCAAATATCCGCTGGGCATGATCCTCGGCCTGGGGTTGGTGACGGCCCTGGCGGCTTTGGCCAACACCTTCCACCGCGATGAAAGGCCGCCGGCGGTGACTGCGGCAGCGACGGCGACGGCCCCGGACACGCCTTCGACGACGCCCCTGGACATTGCGCAGGCGGCCGCTGGGGCTGTGAGTCAGGCCGAGGCCGAAACGGAATCGGCCCAGGCCCGGGCAGAGAGTGACGAAGTCTCAGACGAAGCGGCGGCCGCGCCGAGGATAACCCGCGGGCGAACCCCTTCGTCGTTCGGGTACGCGACCGAAGGGGTCGACCGGTACGAAGCTGGCGACGTCGAGGAGCTACTCGCGCGGGCCGAGAGGGCGCGGAAAAAGGCCGAGGGAAGGGCCGGGAGGCGTCGCGTGCGTGAAGGGGGAGGGCGTCCGAGACCGAGACTGATCGGGGTCTACACTTTGAGGTCCAGAAATTGAGACCTCCCCCGCCCGCGTGACAACCTTAATTTTCCCCTGCCGCTACAACTTCCGACCGTCGGCCGGGGCCCATAAGGATTTTTACGCGGCGGTAAAGGCGGGCAGTCTTTACCGGGACTGAAAACTGAGGCTAATCCCGGCGGACCGATTTTGCAATAATCGGCCTCCGAAGATAGTGAAGCCGGCGACCTCTCCCTACTGGGGCAATCGCCGGCTCGTCCGCACTCCTTCCGCAAAGGAGGTCATTAGTTTTGAACCGCTGCGGGCCCGCGTCAGTCCGTAACGTCCTGGCTTACTCTTCCTTCGCGGCCTTGCGGCGCTTACGCATTTTCGCGGCGACGCCGGCCAGGCCCGTGCCGAGCAGCAGCATGGTGGCCGGCTCGGGGACCGGCGCGCTGGAGACCAGTGCCGTGACCCTCGTGATGCCTCCGGTCGCGTTCGGGTCCAGGAAGAGTGTGTTGCCGAAGGCCAGATTCGTCAGCGTGAAGGTGGTGTTCCCCAGCGTGATGGCGGTCTGGTCGAAGATTATCCGCGCGTCGCTGCCGTTGACGATGAGCGTCCCCGTCAGGCTGCCGGTGAAATTACCGGTGCCGGGAGTGGGCGCCGTCTGATCTACCAGGAGCGTGAAAGGCGTCGTGCTGAAAGTGCCCAGGCCCGAGACGGTGAACGTCCCGAGGTCGGCGGCCGTGAAACCGCTCGGGGTGCTGGTGTTGACCGTAGTCGGGAACTGTCCGACGAAGACCAGGGACGCCGTAGGGGGGCCGGCGATGACCGCACTATTCGCCGGCGTACAGCCCGCGCCGAAACAACCGAGCGTTGAAAATGTGACGTTATCTGCGCGCGCCGCGCCCGCGCCGAGCGTTAAGAATAGGGCGCAAATCAGGCAAAGAAAGATAGACCGGCCCGAAGTCCGAGCACTCCACTTCATAAACATCTCCTCCTGGGTAAAGGGACACTATTAGCTGGAAGGCGAGGGTGCGGGTTCGTCGGCGGGGCAATGCCAGTCCTGCAAACGGCCTTCAGTTGACTGCTTCCCGGGTCTGGCCCTCCGTACGGGCCGTGTCGGGAAACGGCACTCGGATAGAAACTCTACAGGTGGGAAAGTCCTAATGCCTACGGGCTTCCAGTTTTTACGGGATAGTTTCGACGCCCCTCACTTGGCCTGGATGTTGACATCAACCTTGCCCGGCGTGCCGCCGCCGTTACCATTGTCCGCCATAGACTTGAGCCTCCATGGAAAGTTTATGACCCGAGAGCACTGGGCAAGCGGAAGAGGGAGGCGCGGATAAACAGCTTGAAAGCGTCACCCGTCTGGGCTATAAGACGTGTCACTGCGCGCCTGGTTTCGTGAACGTTTGAGGCCGGGGGCACCGGCGGTTCGCTTTCATCTTGATCCCGATACGGTGAAACGATTCCTTCGCACTGTCCTGTCCCTGCGCCGCGCGCCCGCGCCCGCGGCCGAGCCGGCGCCACGCTTCGTCGTCGCCCTCCCCGCGCGCCTGCTCCTGAGCATCACTCACGACGAGGAGGCGGCAAGCGGGAGTACTCCACAAAAGCTCATCGGAAGTACCCACAACATCAGCGCGAGCGGGGTCGCCGTCATCCTCCCTTCCCTTTACGTGGGCAACCGCCCCGTCGGTGAAGGCGGCGCGGTGCGGATCACGCTCGACCTACACCCGCTCAGGACAGTAGAGCTACGCTGCCTGGTGGTGCGCGTCGAGGCAATCAGCGAGGGCGAGCGGCCGGGCCACTTGCTGGGAGTGAAGATCGTAGGGATGAGTAATGACGACCGCGCACTCTACCTTGAGTTCATAGGCACGCGCGGCTGGGAGCGAGTTCTGGCCGGGGATGATAGTCAGGGGTGAGTCAAAGTTCAGGAGACGGACAGGTGACCGTAGAGAGAAGAGAGGAAGGGCGCGCCGGGGTGGATACGGCTCTGTACGTCCTCTGGCTGGCGGAAGAGGAGGAGCCTTCGCCCCGCGCGGGTAAGATCACCAACCTCAGTTGCGGCGGCTGCTTCATCCAGACGAAGGCGGAGGTCCAAACGAGCAGGACGGTCCTCGTCCGTTTGAAGCTGCCGACCGGCAGGTGGCTGCTGCTACAAGGGGCGGTGGCGCACGCCGCCAGGAAAGTGGGGTTCGGCCTGCGCTTCACGAACCTGTCGGCGGAAGACCGGGGCATGCTCTGCCTGCTCGAAGAGTACTACCGCGGCGAGGGCGTGATTATCCCGACGGTCGTCTCACCGGAAGAAGGGCCGCTCAAGGCTAAACCTGTAAAGCCTCGCTGACAGCACGCTCTGCTGGAAAGGGCCGTCCCACTCGATACCTTCCTGCTTCTACGACGCCGTCCCGTCGGCGGGTCACCTGGCTCTCTCCCTCCTCATTCCGCGAAACCTCGAAGCCGTGCCGGCCAGACCCGCTCCGGCCACCATAATGATTGCCTGCTCGACCATCAAACTGGGGCGCTCCCACTGTCTTTGATGAAATGCTATATGCACGGTACCGCGTATAACGTATAATCCCCGCCGAGATAGTACCGTCACAGACTCCCGTCGCTACTCTTCAAGGAAAGAGTTTCCCCATGCGTATCCTCTGTGTTGACGACGACGAAGACATCCGCGAACTGCTTCAGAATCTCTTGGGCTTTTCTGACCTTGAGGCGATAGCCGTACAAAACACGGAGGCGGCGCTCCTACTAATAGAAAAAGAACAGTTCAGCCTCTACATCCTTGACGGTCAGTTGCCCGGCGTGTCGGGGCTGGGGCTGTGTGAGGAGATTCGCAAGCGCGACCCGAAAACACCAATCATCATTTTCTCCGGCCACGGCTACGCCTTAGATCGGGAGGCGGGAATGCTCGCGGGCGCGAACGTGTACCTCGTCAAGCCCGACATCAGTGAGATCGTGCCCACCGTCAAGCGCCTGCTGCAAGAGGCGCTCGCCGCCAACTCCTAATCCGTTTACCATCCTGAACAGGACACTACGCCGCGGGGGCGACGGGTTGACGCGCCGGTACACGTATGACGCGGCCGGAATGATGTTGACCTCATCGGAGACGGGCAAAAACATCACGCAAGAATACGACGGCGACGGTCAGAGGCCGAAGTTCGCCGAGAATTCTGAGGTCACCTACTATTTGAAATCGAGCGTGCTGGGCGGGCGCGTCGTCGCCGAGGTGGATCAATCCGGGGCGAAGAAGCGCGGCTACGTCTACGCCAGCGGCTCCGTTATCGTCAAACAAGAAGGCACCCAACTGCCGTGGGATCACAACGACGTGAGCGGCGTCAGCATGCGGGTGACGGATTCCAGTGCGACAATATCGTTGTCGGGCAGCGCCTGTGCGCTGGCACCCCCTCTACCGCCTGAACTCATTCCCTTCGATGAAGACGGCGTTGCCCCTCGTCGCCGCGAGCCGCAGCGCCTTCAGGTCGCGGTACTCTTCGGAGTCGTACCACTTGTGCGCCTGCTCCAGGCTGGGGAACTCTATGAGCACAGGGAAGACCGGCTGCCACTGTCCCTCCACGACGTCCGACCTGCCGCCGACGGTCAGGTAGCGGCCGCCGTACCGCTCGACCGTGGCGAGGACGCCGTCCCTGTAGTGCTCCAGCTTCTCAGCGTCGGTAACTTCCAAGACATCGAAAAAACAGTACGCAGGCATATCCAACCTCCACAAAGGGTATAGTAAATTCCCGTCACTCGAAGGCGCGCCCCATCGGCGGGAGCCCCATCGCCCTGCGCCAGACCGAAACTTGTCCGACGTGGTTCGCCGTGTGCCCCACGAGCACTTGCGTCAGCGCGTGCCGTACCGTCGGGAAGACGACAAGATACGCTTCGTCGGGGAACGGTTCGTCCAGGCGATCATCGTCCACCTGCCCGACGGCTTCGGTGAGCCTCACCTGTGCGTCGCGGAGTATTGCCAGGGCGTCGTCCTTCGTCTCATAGAGGCCGGCGTCGGCGGCCGGCGTGCCGCCCGTGCCGTAACGCGCGGCCCAGTCGGTCGGCAGCCACTCGGGCAGCCCAATCACGCCGCCCAGCATTTGACAGGTGTGCGTCAGGTGGCCTATGACCCAGGCCGGGTGATTCATGATCCCGTCCGGCTGCGCGACCATGTCGGCGGCGGCAACGCCCTCGACCTGGTCGCGCAGGTAGTCTAGGCAGTAAGCAAAACTGTGCAGGACGGGTCCCATCGTCATAGCTCGCAATCCTCTCAGGCAAAGACGCCTGATTCATAAGGCGCACGCTCAATCACAACTCTCCCACAGGCTAACGCGAGAAATCTTGACCTTCCGGGTCGCCGTTGCGGGCCCGGGCGGCCCCTGCGCTTCGGCTCGAATATGGAGCAGGGTCAAGGCCACTGCCGGTCAGGGCGTGCTGCGAAGCGTAAACTACGGCTTTGACTCCGCATCCCGCCGAGCGATAAAACTACTTGTGCCCGGGCGACTGGATTGAGGCGGGAACGTGCCCGGATGTTACCGCACGTTAAAGGAGACGCTCTGCTTGGACCTCAAGACTTACCTCGAACGGATCAACTACCGGGGCGATTTGGCCCCGACTGCCGAGACCCTGCGGCGGCTGCAAGTCGCGCACCTGCTGGCAGTACCCTTTGAAAACCTGAGCATACACGCCAATGAGCCGGTCGTGCTCGACGACGAGGCCCTCTTTGCGAAGATAGTCTTAGGCAAGCGGGGCGGATTCTGCTACGAGGCCAACGGGCTTTTCGCCGCGCTGCTGCGAGACCTGGGCTTCCAAGTCCAGATGCTCTCGGCCGAGGTCGCCAACGCGGAAGGCGGCTTCGGCCCCCCGTTCGACCACATGACCCTCCTGGTAACTTTAGAGCAACGCTGGCTCGTGGACGTGGGCTTCGGCGATTCGTTCCGCGAGCCCCTGCTCCTCGACGAGCGTGGAGATCAGCCGCAGGGCAGCCGCTCTTACCGCGTTCTCCCGGACGGCGACTACCTGGTCATGATGCAGCGCGAGGGCCGAGGGGAATGGAGGCTCCAGTACCGCTTTACCCTCCGGCCCCACAGTTACGAAGACTACGCCGAGATGTGCATCTACCACCAGACCTCGCCGCAGTCGCACTTCACCCGTTCGCGCGTCTGCTCGCTGGCGACCCCCGACGGGCGAGTCACGCTGAGCGGGATGCGGTTGATAACCACGTCCGACGAGGGAGGGCGGCGGGAGCTGAACTTAACGAGTCAGGAAGAGTACGACTCGAAACTGCGGGAACTTTTCGGCATCGTCATGGCCGCCCGACAGTAAGAGCCTTTCCGGCGGGAGTCCGATTGCGGCAATTATGGAAGCGCCAATCCCCGAACAGCTGGCGGTAACCCACCGCTTTCAATTCCCGGCCCGGCAACCGGCCGCGCCTCCTCCTGCATCTGAATCCTCCCTGACCGTAGCTCTTCATTTTCCGAAGTATTTTTCGAGCGTTGGCCGGCACTGTTAGACCGGCGAGAGGGGATCAGAGGGGTTTAATACTCACAAATCCTCCGCCAAATTTAAGACTATTTCCGCTCTCGGGCCCGGGCGTCTCCGCCGCCTGTCACAGGCGTCGCGGAGGCGCACTTGTGCGACACGCCGCCCGGCCTTTGCGCCGGCGCGCACGCCAACTCACTGACGGCGACCAGACGCCCCTGTGAGGCGAGCGGAAATTAAACGACTGATTCTCGGGAGAAATAACTACCATGCCTCGCATCCCTCGTCCATCGTACCGTGAGCTTCTGCCGTTTTCGGCTTTCATACTCGCGGCCCTGATGGTCCTTATCCTCAACTCTTACGACAGGCCGACTGCCTCGTTCGTGACCGCCGGACTCACTACTGAGGCCAGCGCGCAGGCGCGGGCCGCGTCGGGCGGCCCGCGCGAATCTGCGCATGTTAATTCCGCTTCCGTCGCGCCGGACAGCGCCGAGGCCGGCGAGGCTTACGGCAAGCTCCCGCTCAGCTTCGTGGAGAACGTGGGCCAGGCCGACAGGAGCGTCAAGTTTCTGGCGCGCGGGCCGGGCTACGGCCTCTTCCTGACTTCGGACGAGGCGGTCCTGGCGTTGCAAAGGCCCTCCGAGAAAGATGGCGAGCGGGCGACTGTCAGGATGAAGCTGCTCGGGGCCAGCGAAGCGCACGAAGTCAGCGGGAGCGATGAACTCCCGGGCAAGAACAACTATTTCGTCGGCGACGACCCCGCGAAGTGGCGCACCGCCGTGCCGACTTACGCCAGGGTCGAGTACCAGGGCGTTTACCCCGGCATCAACCTCGTCTACTACGGCAACCAGCGCCAACTCGAATACGACTTCGTCCTCGCGCCCGGCGCGGACCCGCACACCATCGCGCTCGGCTTCGAGGGCGTGGACCGCCTGCGTCTGGACGAGGCCGGCGAACTCGTGCTGCACACCGCCGGAGGCGAGGTCCGGCAGCGCAGGCCCGTGGCTTATCAGGAGACGGACGGCGAGCGCCGCGAAGTCGCCGCCCGTTACGTGTTGAAGGGGGCGCGGGAGGTCGGCTTCGAAGTCGGAGAGTACGACGCCGAAAGACCCCTCGTGATTGACCCCGTGCTGGTCTATTCGACCTACTTGGGCGGCATCAGCACCGACAGCGGCTACGGCATCGCCGTCAACGCCGCCGGCCAGGCTTTCGTCACGGGCTCGACCGCCTCGGATAATTTCCCCGTCTCGGCGGCCGCCGCGCAGAAGAAGCGCGCCTTTTACCCGACCCCCGCGGGCGCGCTCTACAGCGACGCCTTCGTCACCAAGCTCAACGCGGCCGGGACGGCCGTCGCCTACTCGACCTTCCTCGGCGGCAGCTTCGGCCGCGAGATCGGCAAGGGCATAGCGGTCGACTCGCTCGGCAACGCCTACGTCACGGGCGTGACGGGCGGAGGGGCCGCGCTCAGCAAGGGCACTAACGACTTCCCCGTCGTCAACGCCTACCAGACGACCTTCGGCGGCACGGACGACGCCTTCGTCGTCAAACTCAACCCGACCGGCTCGGCCATCCTCTTCTCGACTTACCTCGGCGGCAACAGCACCGACTCGGCCGAGAGGATCGCCGTCAACGCCGCGACCGGCGAGGCTTACATAACGGGCGGCGCGAACCCCGCCACCTTCCCGACGACGGCAGGGGCCTACAAACCATCGTCCGGCTGCACCAGCTGCATCAACGATCTGGCGAACGCCTTCGTGGCGAAGTTCACCGCCTCCGGCGCGCTCGACTGGGCCACGCTCGTCGGCCAGGGCACGGCCTACGACATAGCCATTGACGCGGCCGGCAACAGCTACATCACCGGCGTCGCCTCTAACTACTTGTTCCCCGTGACGCCGGGCGCGTTCCAGACGACCAACGGCGGCTCTGACGCCTTCGTCACCAAATTGAACCCGTTCGGCAGCGCCCTGGTCTACTCGACTTTCCTCGGCGGCGGGCCGCAGTCGGATCGCGGCTTCGGCATCGCCGTCGACCCTGACGGCAACGCTTATGTAACAGGGCAGACGCAGAACGCGGCCTTCCCCGTCACGCCGGGCGCTTTCGACGTGACTTACAACAACGGCGAAGACGCCTTCGTCACCAAACTCAATGCCGACGGCACGGCCCTGCTCTACTCCACCTTCCTCGGCGGGAGTTTGCAGGACGTGGGCCGCGCCGTCGCCATCGACAAGGCCCGCAACGTCTACGTCACGGGCCAGACCAAGTCCATCAACTTCCCGGTCAAGAATTCCATCCAGCCGAAAACACTCGGGGCCGAGGTCTTCCTGACGAAGCTCAACGCGGCGGGCACGGCCCTCGTCTACTCAACCTACCTCGGCACGGGCGAGGGGCGCGACGTGGTCTATTCAGACCTTTACGGCGCTTACCTGACGGGGCAGGCCGTGCAGATTCCCGTGACGACCAACGCGTTCCAGACGGTGGAGAACAGGGGCACGGAGTCCAGCTACTACGACGCCTTCGCCATGCGCGTCCGCTCCACGAACGAGACGGCCGCCGTCTACAGCGTCGGCGGCAAGATCACGGACACCACCAACGTCGGCTTCCCGTCGCCCGGCCTCGTGACGATGAAGTTGAGCGGGCCGCAGAACCGCACGACGAACCTGACCGCGAAGAACACCTACTCCTTCGGCGCGCTGCCCCCAGGCACCTATACAGTCACCCCGTCCAAGCCCGGCTTCAGGTTCGAGCCCGCGAGCCGGACCTTCACCAGCATCACGGCGAGCCAGGTCGCGGACTTCGCGGTCCTGCCGAACGCCGCGCCCGTCCCGAAGATCACCAGCCCGGCCGCGGGCGAGACCTTCACGGCCCCGGCCACCATCACCGTCACGGCCGACGCCTCGGACGCGGACGGCTCCGTCACGGAGGTCCAGTTCTACGCCAACACGCTACAGGGCACGACCGTCGTCATCGGGACGGACACGACCGCGCCCTACTCCGTCACCTGGACGAACGTGGCCGGCGGCTCATACGTCATCGGCGCGATTGCCAAGGACGACCTGGGCATGAAGGGCTATAGCGAGGGGGTCACCGGCATCTCCGTCAGCAACAACGTCCCGGCGACGGTCGAACTGACCAGCCCGGCCGCGGGCTCGACCTACAAGACGGGCGATTTCGTCACCGTCAACGCGAACGTCACGGTCAACGGCACGACGCCCGTGAGCTACGTGGACTTTTTCGCCGGCACGGAGCACGTCGCCAGAGACACGGCCGCTCCCTACGGCTTCTCCTGGCGGCCGATGACGGCGGGCACTTTCGCGCTCACGGCCAGGGCCGTTGACATCGGCGGGGCCGTCGGCACGAGCCCGGCCGTCAGCATCACGGTCAACGACACCCTGAGCACGTTCCAGGGCCAGATCACCGACGGCACGACGCCCCTGAGCGACGTGACGGTCACGCTCTCCGGCGCGCAGACTGCCACGGTGACGACGGGCGCGGACGGCAAGTACTCGTTCCCGAACCTCCAGGCCGAGGGCGGCTACACGGTCACGCCGTCGAAGGCCGGCTACACCTTCGACCCGCCCTCCGCCAGCACGGACTTCATGGGCTACTACGACCGGACGGTGAACTTCCGCGCCGTGCGGAACAGTTCCGTGTCCGTGATGCTCACCACCCCCGGCTTCTTGTGGCGCTACACCGCGCCGGCCGAGGTCTCTATGACCGCCGAGGCTTCGAGCGCCGCCGGGCCGATCACGAAGGTGGACTTCTACGCCAACTCGCCGACCGCCGGCAAAATATTCATCGGCACAGACACGACGGCCCCATACAGCTTCGTCTGGAGTGGCGTCGCGGTGGGTGATTACGGAATCCAGGCCGTCGCGACCGACAGCACGGGTGACAGTAAGGCTTCGGAGTCCAGCCTCATCATGGTCGAAGCCGCGCCCGCGTTCGTCCGCATCAACGGGCAGATCACGGACGGCAGCGGCACGGGCATGAGCGGGCTGCGCGTCACGCTCTCCGGCACGGTGAACGCCACGGCCGTCACCAACCTGTTGGGCTATTACTACTTCGGGAACCTGCCCAAGGGCGGGAACTACACGGTCACTGCGCCCGCGAGCTACGTCTGGACGACAGGGGCGAGCCGGACCTTCACCAACCTGACCGTAGACCAGTTGGACGTGGACTTTGAAACCGCGTCGTTCAACAGTGCGCCCGTCGTCACGCTGACGGCCCCGGCCGCGAACGCCACCTACACGTCGCCCGCGACCATCGCGCTGAGCGCGACCGCCTCGGACAAGGACGGCACGGTCACGCGCGTCCAGTTCTACCACCGTACCGCCACGGCCAGCTTTACCCTCGGGACGGACACGGTCGCGCCCTACGGCTTCAACTGGGCCGTTTCAACCCCCGGCACTTACGAGATCGTGGCCGTGGCGACCGACAACGGGGGACTGCGAACGACCTCCACCCCCGTGACCATCACGGTCACAGCAGGGACGACCACGGCCTCGGCCCTCAACAGCGGAGAACTGTCCCCGGCCCCGAACGACTGGCTGGCGAGCCTGCTCGCCCCGCCCCCGCTCTTCCCATCCGTCTTCGACGCGGCCTCTGCGTTCCCCTCCGAACGCGCGGCCGGTCAGGGGAGGGTCGAGAAAGCGAACCCCTCAAGGGCCGCGCTCGCCCCGTACTTCGGCCTGGCCTTCGCGGCGATGGGCGACCTCTAGCCACCGGCACAAACTATCTTCGCCCCGCGCTCTCTCTCGGGCGGCCTTCTTGAGGGGCCGCCCGCAATTTTTTTCGGTTCTGTTGCGAAAACTATTTTAAGGCATAAGAAGGTTGCAGACAGCTCTCGCCCAAGCGGCGATCTGGAAGGGGCTGGACGATAAACCTGGCTTGCCCTTGTGCATCATCTCTCCCGATAAATCAGCGCAGCCGGTGACTGCGAAACTCAGGCAGCCACCGCAACACTTTGTACTGCGGGTCGAGGGTGACTGATTCGACCTTGAAAGGCATCCTCCATTTAAACTCGCTTTGCCCATCAAGCACCTCGACCGTTCTAAGGTGGCGACGACCGGAGCCGATTATGTTCACTTCCAGCATGGTGCGGAAGTGGGGTGCAGGTTGTGATATTTCGAGGTGTAAAATTTTACCTTCCTGCTTCCAGTTCAATTGATAACCTGGTGCGCCGGCACGTTCGAACCACTGCTCAAAGAACCAGCGAATGTCTTGCCCGGCACCGGCTTCGACGGCCTGCTGAAACTCTTTCCAGGAAGTTAGTTGAGCTTTTTTTCCTCGGATGAACTGTTTGAGAATAGCGGCAAACCTCTGCCGCCCGATTCTGCGGGAAAGCATATCGAGAAGGATGAATCCTTTGGTGTTGGCAATGCGGTGCATAGCCAGCGTTTCATTCTGGTCCCTGGGGATGTGGGCCGCGGGCGGAAAATCAATGCCGGATCGGACGAGTTGAAAATAACTGGCAGCCGCCTGGCCGCCGCTGCGATAGCCGTTTCGTCTGAACCTGGCCGCGGCCTCTTTCCCCTCCACGGCCTCGACCGCGACTAAAGAACCAAATTGGGTGATGCCTTCAGACAACATCATTTGCCCGGGCGTCCCCGGCCGGCTCCTGACGATATTTCCCCACCATTGATGCCCGATCTCGTGTGCCCAGTAGGAGAGATCAAAATTATCCAGTTCGGGCGAGTTCGCAAAAATGAATCCGTATTCGCCCGTCCCACGAACGATGGTGGGGAATTTAACTTCAACAAACGAAAACTCCCGGTAGGGGAAGCTGCCGAACAGACCTGTCAGGAAATCCAAAGCCCGCGCCGCGCCGTCCAGGATAGATTTCGACTGCGAGCGCGGACGCAGCAAATACAAATTGAAAGGGACTCGCCCCTTCCTGCTGACCATGCTGTACCTGCCGCTCGCGAACGCAAATTTTGAGGGCTGCATGACACTGAAAACAAATTCGCCCCGGGCTTTCTGAACTTCGGTGCTTCGTAACACACCGCTCGCAATGACCGTGTTTCCCGCCGGCACTTGAAAACGTAAGATGCCCGTCTCACGATTTTTGAAAGCTATCTGGGGATACCAAAGTTCTCCGCCGCCCCCGGCGAACGAACCTTCCGGGCTGATGTTGAACTGCGGCGCAGTTTTGTTTTCCGAGTGATAAGAGAATTGAAGCAGAACCGCTTGCCCGGCCGGGATCGCATTCTCAGTTCTGAAAACCCACTTGGTGTCGCCGCCCTCCTCCTTATTGCTAAGTAGGGTTATCGGTGCTGAAGTACTCGGCTTTAGCATCTTCACTTCCGGCGGCCCCATTTTGGGTGACAAGTAAAACTCGATTCGATTCCTCTCTTCCGACGCTGCGGGCAAAAGCATCGTCCCGGCAACTTCAAGACGGCGGGCAGCGGGCAAAATTCGGACGGATAAATCGTATTGAGCGGTTTGCCCGTAGACGGTCGGAATGCCTCCTACCAGCGACGGCAGAAAGAGGAGTAGCCACGCAAGTCTTTTCATACCGAGACAATCTATTTCACGAACGGCGCGAAATCTTGTATCTCGTTAGCGTTTTAGCATTCGGTTAGTGCGGAAAGTCTGCCGGTATTGAGTGGGAGACATCCCTGTGTGTTGCTTGAATGTTCTCCCGAAGTGGCTCTGGTCAAAAAAACCGGCGGCATGAGCGACCTCAACAAGTGTGGCATCAGAAGTGGACAGCTGACGGCAGGCGAACTCTATGCGCAGACGCCTGACGTACTCGCCAACAGTACAAAAATAATATCGTCGAAACTCCCGCGCCAGGTGTGTCTTATGCACGCCGACAGCTCCCGCGATTTCTGACAGGGATAAGTTTTCGCAAAAGCGGTCGCGCAACATCCGACATGCTTGAACTAACCAGTGTGGCCGAGTGCCTCGCAAATGTTTTATAGGCGGCCGCGCGGCCTCCCCTAAAATTTCGAGCATCAGCCCTTCGACAATAAGCGGTGATACCTCGTCCGTCTGGCGAAATTCCCGATAAATCTTCATTGCGAGATGCGTGAAAAGCCCGCTGCCGAAGTCTGCCGGACCGTACTCAACTGTCGAATGCTGACGCACGCGCTCCAACCAGTGTAGGGACATAAAAAGATTGAAGCAGCGCGCCGGTGTATGAAAGAGATCCGAGTGTCTTTCGCCCGCAGGGTGAAATATTAGAGTCGCAGGGCTACAGGGGCGGGAGCCCCGCTCGTAGAGTTCGGTGAAGCTGCCCTGTAGAACGAGGCAGAAATAAGTGGATTGATGAGAGTGCCTCGGGAGTTGTAGATTTGGAGAATATGCGGTCTCCGTTAAAGTAAGTCCGGCGACCACGCTGGTTTTTAAAAGAGTACCGTAGGAAAAATCAAGAGGGCGTTTCATCTTCCAAAATTGCCTGCCTGTAAAATTTCACCACTCTTCTCATTATGAACATCGACAGCTTCGATTCCGTGCCAAGAATTAACATTTTGCGTTCAAACGTGGAAGCAGCACAACTCCAACAAGCTGACTGACGCGCAGGCGGTCGGCGCCGTCTCCAACGACGACTGAAGCGGGTGGGAGAATCTCAGATTATCTTTTGGGGCGCTCGAGTATTTAACTCCCCACAAGAAGGTCGCCAGGGCTCAATGTTCATTCTTTCCGGATTCCGTCTCTTTGGCCCTCCAACACCATCGAAGACAAATATGAGCCACCGTCGTAAGTACTTTAATCCCGATCTATGACGCGAACGTAGAAGCTACACGTGTTGCTGAAGTGCTTAGGTTATCGCGGGCAATTGAGTCTCCTGGACACCGGGCTGACGCCTTAGGGAATGTTGGCGCCGAACTATTCGATCTTGGGAAAGTTGCCGAGGCAAAGCAGGTCGCGCGTGAGGCGCTCGATGCCGCGCGTAGTATTAACCATAACCGCACCAAGGCAAGCGCCCTGGCGGAGGTCGTCACGGCGTCCCTAACGTCGCGTTTGGCCGAGAGCATGAATCCGACAGTGTTTCCCGTTGAATCAATAGCGCGGTACAGATACTTGCAGCTCTTACCGACTTTAAATTAAGGATTTGGCCCGGTGATTGTCGCTAAGAGAGCATCAGGGATTATATTCTGGACACCTGTTGTTGCAACAGAACACTCCTTCCTCATCACGCTCCTCTCTCACATTTACCCTTGACCTTCTAGGGAAGGTGTGCGACCATGCCCCCCTAGAAGCGAAGGGGGGAACGTCTCGTGGCGAAACAGAAGCCTGATCTGCCGCAGGGAACGCTCGACCTGCTCATACTAAAGGCGCTCTCCTTAGGCCCGATGCACGGCTACGGGGTGGGGCAGCGCATCCAGCAATTAGCCGAAGACATGCTCACGGTTGAGGAAGGGACACTCTACCCGGCCCTCTACCGCATCGAGCAGCGGGGCTGGATCAAGAGCGAGTGGGGCACTTCGGAGAACAACCGGAGGGCGCGGTTCTACAAGCTGACGCGCTCCGGCCGCAAGCAACTCGCGGTCGAGGAGTCGCAGTGGGAGCATCTGACGGCGGCCGTCGCCAAAGTGCTGCAAGCCACCTGAGAAGGGGGATGGGAGATGGCGTGGTGGAAAGTCTTTCTCGATAGGCTTCGGGCCCTGCGTGATGGCGACGCCGTACACCGCGAGATCGATGAGGAGGTGCAGTTCCACATCGACATGCGCACCGAGGAGTACGTCAGCAAAGGTATGTCGCCTGAGGAGGCCCGGCGGGAGGCCGAAAGGCGGTTCGGGCGGCTCACGCGGATCAAGGAGATGGGCTACGAAGTAAGAGGCGGCGGCCTCGTGGAGACACTCTGGCAGGACGTGCGTTATGGTGTGCGCGTGCTGCTGAAGAATCCCGCCTTCACCGCCGTGGTGGTGGCGACGTTGGCGTTGGGCATAGGCGCCAACGCGGCGCTCTTTTCGGTGGTCAACGGCGTGCTGCTTAATCCGCTGCCCTTTCCGCAGCCTGAGCAGCTTGTCTCGCTCTACCAGAGCAGGCCGAATGCCCCGGCGGGTTCGATCACTTACCCGAATTTTCGGGACTGGCAAAAAGAGAATCAGACGTTCTCGGCCATAGCCATTTCGCGCTCATTCAGCGCCAATCTGATCGGCGCCGGCGAGGCCGAGCAGGTGGCCGGGCGGCGGGTCTCGGCGAACCTCTTCTCCGTGCTCGGTGTGAAGCCGGCGCTGGGGCGCGACTTTGCGCCGGGCGAGGACGGACCGGGCGTCGCCCCGATGGTAATGATCAGCGCGGGGCTTTGGCAACGCAAGTTCAATTCTGCGCCGGACGTGCTGGGCAAGAGCCTGACCGTGGACGACAAGAGCTACACGATTGTCGGCGTGCTCCCGGCGAGCTTTAATCTCTACCGCGGCGCCGACGTGTATGTGCCTCTCGGCCAGTGGGGCAATCCCGGGTTGCAGGACCGCGGCGCAGGCCTTGGCCTGCAGGGCATCGGGAGGCTCAAGCCCGGCGTCACGCTCGCGCAGGCGCAGGCCGACCTGGACGGCGTCATGTGGAGGCTGGCCGAAGCCTATCCAGAGGCCAACCGGGGCAACGGCGCGGCGCTCGTCCCGCTCAAGCAAAGGCTGGTCGGCGATGTCGGGCCGGTTCTGTGGATGCTGCTGGGGGCGGTCGGGTTCGTGCTGCTCATCGCGTGCGTGAATGTCAGCAACCTGCTGCTCGCGCGCGCGACCGGCAGGACGCGCGAATTTGCTATCCGCGCCGCGCTGGGTGCGGGGCA
>DATMVE010000105.1:0-7083 GCA_035563515.1 Pyrinomonadaceae bacterium | reverse complement strand
GCCTGCGCGAACAGCTGCTGCAGATCGTCACTCGAAGTCTGGAACGACAGGTTCCCGACGTATAGTTTCATTGTCATGTGAATGCACCTCTCCCGTATGGAGTGTTAAGAGAAGTTTCCGTATCGAAGTGTGCTTCGGAGTGACGGTCGCAACGAAGGCTCAGGTTCGGACGCCCCCTCAAGGGGGCCACTTCTGCAAGTTGAGATCAACCCGCTCTCGAACTATCCGAACGCCGCCATCTTCAGGGGCGCATCACCGCTGACGCAAGAGAGAAGGATTAGCTGCCTGGTATGATGCACCACTTACGGCCGCAGTTGCAAGCGGCCGTGGCACTTCCGTCTCCGGCGCTCTAGATTTTGCCCGTTCTTCCGGCCAGATTTGCGACGACCGTGACCAACTCCACGGGCTCGACCGGCTTGGGCAAATGAATCTGGAAGCCGGAGCGGAGCACGCGCAGTCGGTCTTCGACCCGCGCGTATGCGGTGAGGGCCGCGGCGGGCGTCTGCCCCCCGCGCTCAGCCGGGAGCGCGCGAATCTTGGCTATCAACGAATACCCGTCCTCTCCGGGCATCCCCAGGTCGCTGACAAGAACGTCCGGTCGCACTTCCTCAATGGTGTCCAGAGCTTCCGCGGCGGAGGCGGCGGTCGTCACTTCGGAGCCGCATTTCTCCAGCACCGTGCGGAGCAGGTCGCGCGTGTCTTGCTCGTCATCGACGACCAGCACGCGCAGGCCGTCGAGCGACGGCGGGCAATCAAGTAATTCACTGTGACCGCTGACCGTCGGATGAACGCGCTCGGCCTCAGCCTGCTCGCCCATCACGGCGATGAAGGGCAGGCTGATGGTGAAAGTCGCGCCCGCCCCTTCCCCCTCGCTTTCGACGCGCGCCGTGCCGCCGTGCAACTCCGTCAGTTGGCGCACGATGGAGAGTCCGAGCCCCAGGCCGCCGTGAAGCCTCGTGCTGGCGGCGTCGGCCTGGCGGAAGCGGTCGAAGACGTACGGGAGAAACTCCCGGCTGATGCCGATGCCCGTATCGCTCACAGTGATCTCGACGTGGGAGTCGACGCGCTCCAGCCTGACTTGCACGCGCCCGCCCTTCGGCGTGAACTTGATGGCGTTGGTCAGCAGGTTCCAGATGATCTGCTGCAAGCGGTCGGCGTCGCCGGAAATCGGCCCGGCCAGCGGGTCTAACAGGGATTGGAGCCGGATGCCTTTGGCCTCGGCCGCCGGGCGGACGGCGTCGAGCGCGGCCTCGATGACGGCCGGCAGTTCAATCGTCCGCACGTCGAGGCGGAGTTTGCCGGAGATGATGCGCGACACGTCCAGGAGGTCCGCGATGAGTTGATTCTGCGACTGCGCGTTGCGGTAGATGGTTTCGACGGCGCGGGCGGACAGTGTCTCGTCCAGACTGCCGGCGCGCAGCATGTTCGACCAGCCGATGATGGCCGTCAGCGGCGTGCGCAGTTCGTGCGAAATCGTCGCGAGGAATTCGTCCTTGAGGTGATTGGCCTGCTCGGCCTCTTCGCGTGCGGCCTGCTCGCTGGCGAGGAGCCGCGAGCGTGCTTCGAGCTGGGCCTGCAACTCGGCCTCGCGCGCCACGCGCTCCGTCACGTCGTCGATGATCGTCAGCGTCCCGATGACGCGCCCCTGGTGCGTGAGCGGGGAGATGCGGACGCTCTGCTGCATCTGCGGGTACGCGTTTTCGCCCAGCGATGTCGGCATCGCGAGCAGATACCCGTGCAGGCGCTGCGACAGCACCCTGACCTGGCCTTCGAGCGCCCACTTGTAATTGCGGTCGAGGCGTCTCTCGACCAATTCCGGGTACAGCTCAAGCAGGTTGCGGCCGATCACGTCCGCGGCGCGGCGCTCCGTGCGCTCCTCCAGCCACTGATTCCAGCCGAGAATTTTCAGTTCGTCGTCCGTCATCAGGATGCCCTGCGCCGCCAGGTCGTGCATCCAGCGCAGCACCGCCGCGTTGAGCAGCGTCTCTTTAGTTGTGCTGTCCTTCGCCATAAATTTCGAGTGAGGTGAGTCAAGCCGCGGCGGCCGGACGCCCGCCCGGCGCTGACAGGGCTATTGCCCCTGCCGCTCCTCCCAAGCCTCCACTTCCTGAATCAGCCGGTCCAGAGAGGCGACGCTCAAGACCATCACGAGGAATCCGTTGACGGCGCTGTCGCGTATGTGGAACGCCGTGTAAATGACCAGGGCGTAGTGCAGCTCATCCTTGTTCGTGATGAGCGAGCTGAGCAGTTCGTCGAGCGATTCCAGGTGAAGGCGGGGCACGGAGAAAGAGACGTGGACGTGGAGGAGGTTGCCGAACATGCCCAGGCAGGCGTTGAGCAGGATGTTCCCGACTTCCGTCAACACCTCGCGCGCCGACTCGTCCAGGTACTTCGACGGAATCTGCTCGTCCGTCAGCAGGTCCGTGAGCCGCACCGCGCCGTCGTGGTTCAGGAGCAGGAGCGCGTCGCCCGCCACGGGGCCGGCGAAAACCTGGTGGATCGAGGCGACATCTCCGGGGACGAACTTGGCGAGCGCGGCCGGCAATTCGACGGTCGGGTGAACGGAGACCTCCGGCGGATTCAGCACGACGCGGTGCCCCGTCAACTCCGAGAGCGCGGCCCCCGTGCGCGAGAAGGCGATGTTGATGAGCTCGGACAGCGCGTCGCTCTGGCGTTCAGTCAGTATCACTGTGTTGCCCCTCCGCCAGCGCCGCGCTGACAGCCGCGAGCACCTGCTCCGCGACAAACGGTTTGGTGATGAAGGCGAGCGCCCCGGCCGCTTCGACCATCCCGCGCGTCGAACTCTGTATGTCGGCGCTGGCGACGACGACGCGCGCGTCCCTGTCCATCTCGCGCAGCTTCTCCAGCACCTCCAGCCCGTACATCCCTTTCATCACCAGGTCGAGGAAGACGAGGTCGGGCTTTTCGAGGAAATAGAGTTCGAGGGCGGCCATGCCTTCGTCTGCCTCGACCACGTCGTAACCCGCGGTTTCGAGGACGCGCCGCAGGGTTCTGCGCGACAAGGCGGAATCGTCAATCACCAGTATTTTCGCGCTCATACCACCTCCCTGATAGCCTGCGCCATCCGGCCGAGCGGCACGCTCCTGTCGCTCAATCCAGCCTCCACCACCGTCGCCGGCATGCCGTACACCACGCACGTCTCTTCGCTTTCGGTGTAGACGAGTCCGCCCTGCGACTTGATCCAGGCCGCGCCCTGCTTGCCGTCCGACCCCATCCCGGTCATCACCACGCCCAGCACCCTCTGCCGGTAAACTTCGGCCGCCGACTGAAACATCACGTCCACGGACGGGCGGTGCAGCGTGTCGAAGGGCCGCGCGTCCAGGTGCGCGACGACGCGGCCGTCAGCCCTGCGTTGGAAACTTAGGTGCCGCCCCGCCGGGGCGAGCAGCACCACGCCCGCGAGCAACTCGTCGCCCTCCTGCGCCTCGCGCACGTTCAGAGGCGAATGCTCGTCCAGCTTGCGCGCGTACATTTCCGTGTAGCCGACGGGCATGTGCATGACCATCGCCACGGGCACGGGGAAGTCGGCGGGCAGTTGCGGGATTAACTGCTTGAGGGCCTGCGGCCCGCCGGTCGAGATGCCGAGCACGACCACGTCCACGGCGTGACTCCCGGCGACAGCCGCCGCGCGCTCGGGCGTCGTCTCGGCGGGCGCGGGCGCGCTCTTGATGCGCGTCAGCGGGATGTTGGCCGCGGCCTTAACTTTCTCGATCAGCTCAGTGCTCACCTCGAAAATCTTTTCCGTCGCCAGCGCCGTCGGCTTCTGCACGAAGTCGACGGCGCCCGCGTCGAGCGCCGTCAGGGCGGCGTCGCCCGTCTCGTTCGCGATGCTCATGATGAGAATCGGCACGGGCCGCCGCCGCATCTGCTCGCGCACGAAGCCGACGCCGTCGAGTTCCGGCATGATGAGGTCGCAGGTGATGACATCCGGCTGGAGCTGCTCGACCATCTCCAGAGCCTCGCGCCCGTCGCGCGCCGCGCCGACCACTTCGATGAAGGGGCTGCGCGACAGCATCTGCTTGACGACCTTGCGCACGTAAGCGGAATCGTCTATCACCAGCACACGTAGAACTCGGTCCATTAATACTCCTTGAAAGCGAGCGGCGGCGGGACGGCATTCAGCCGCCGCTCGACTGCCTCACGTAAACGAAGGCGTTGCTGATCTCTTCTAAAGTAAAGTCTGTCGTCAATCTTAGTAGGGACTCAGACGTTCCGACAAACAGATAGCCGGGCGGCCGTACGTGCCCGGCGAACGAGCGCACCGTTCTGGCGATGGCGCTCTCCGAAAAATAGATGAAGACGTTGCGGCAGAAGATGACGTGGGCCGAAGCGAGCTGTGCCACTTCCCCTTCGTCCATCAGGTTGGCGACGCTCCACCTGACCCGCGCGTGCAAATCCTCGTGGACGCGCGACGACGCGCCCTCCTGCGTAAAATATTTGGCGCGCAGTTCGGGCGACAGGTTGCGGAACGCGCGCTCGCGGTAAACGCCGCGCCGCGCCTTCTCTACGGCCGACGAGCTGGCGTCGCTGGCGTGAATCTCAATCGTCGCGCGGTCGAACCAGCCGGCCCCGTCGAGCGCCATCGCAATCGTCAGCGGCTCCTCGCCCGTCGCGCAGGCCGCGCTCCAGATTTTCAAAGGGAGGTTGCCGTGCGCTTCGAACCACCGCGGCACGATTACGTCAACGAGCGCCCGCACCTGGTCTATCTCGCGCCAGAAGTAGGTCTCCGGCACGGAGAGCGCGTTCATCACGTTGCGCCACTCGTCCTCGGCCGCCTCGTCGTACTTCAACAGGTAGTAGTAGTCTAAGAACGAAGTGAAGCCGCGCTCGATGACGAGCGGCGACAGCTTGTCCGTCAACAAATCGACCTTGCCGTTGTCAAAGAAGTTTCCCGTCCGCTCGTGAATCAAAGCGCGCAGCAGCGCGTCCGTCCCCTTCGGCAGCCCTAAACTTTCTGAATTGAATCCCATGTTCGTCCGAGCAAGAACCGCTGTCTAACGTTCGCCCGCCTTAGTCTTCGACGGCTGATAACTTTTCCCGAGCGCGTCCGCCGCCGCCAAACGCACCGACGCGTCCGCGTCGTCCAGGGCGGCGCGCAGCAACTCCGAGGCGCGCGGGCGCTTCATGCGCGCCAGGACTTCCACGACCGCGCGGCGCACCTCCGCCGAATGGTGCGACAGCCCGCGCGCCACGTCTTCCACACGCGCTTCGGGCAGTCCGGCGAGAGCGGCGCTGGCGGCCTCGCGCCGCGTCGCGTCCGCCGTGAGCGCGACGAGGCTGGCAATCGCTTCGGGTGTCGCCAATCTTTTGAGCGCGACAATCGCCGCCTCGAAAACGGCGGGCTCCGCGTCGGTCGCCGCCAGCCGTTGCAGTTGTTCCAACGCTTCCGTCCCGCCGCGTTCCCCCAGGGCCGCCGCCGCGCACGCCCTCAAGCCAGCGTCCGCCGAGCGCGATGCGTTAACGAGCGGCGATAACGCGTCCGGGTGCGCGATGTTTCCGAGCGCGACCAACGCCGCGCGGCCCAGGTCCGAGTCGTCCGACTCGACGAAAGGCGCGGCAATCGCCGCCGCGCGCTCTCCGCCGATGCGCCCCAACGCCTCCAGCGCCGCGATGCGGACGTGATTAAACTTGTCCGCCTGCGCCACGCCCGCCAGCGCGTCAACGCTCTCACTCGCCCCGCGCTGTCCGAGCGCGCGCGCGGCGAAGTAGCGCACCCACGCGTCCTCATCTTTGAGCGCGTCCGCCAGGTGAGACGCGGACTCAGCCTCTTCGACGTGCGCCAGCGCGGCCGCCGCGGCCGCCCTCACCTTCGGCGTTCCGTGTTCGAGCGCGCGAACGAGCACGCCGAAGACGCGCGGGTCTTCGAGATAGGGCAGATGCTCTATGGCCGCGCGCCGCACGCGCTCGTCCTCATCGCGGCAACGCTCAAGCAAGAGGTCCGCGCATTCGGCGTAGCCGAAATAGCCCGCGATTCTGACCGCAGACTCGCGCACGTTCGGGTCTTCGTCACTGAGGAGCGGGACGATGCGCGCGGGCATCTCCGGCGCTCCGAGTGAATTGAGCGCGCCGACGACCGCCTGCCGGACGGCCGCGTCCGCGTCGCCGATCAAGCCGAGCAGCGCGTCGAAGGCGCGGCGGTCTCCAATCTTGGCGAGCGCGCTCGCCGCCGGAATGGTCAGCTCCGCGTCTTCGCCCAGAACCCGGACGAGCGCGGGCGTGGCGCGCGCGTCCCCTATGCGGCCGAGGGCGACGACCGCCGAGCGCCTGATTTCGAGGTCTTCCGCCGATAGCTGCTCGATCAATAAGTCCGTCACGCCCGAGCCGTGACGCACCAGGGCCTCTACGATTTCGTTGCGCGCGTCGGCGCGCCCGAGCAGGTGCGTCAGGGCGTGCTCGACGGCCGCGCCTTCGAGCCAGCCGAGCACGAGCGCGAGCGGGCGCAAGTTTTCGGCCGCCTGCTCGTCCAGCGCGTCCAGCAGATTCCGCGCGCCCGTCGCGTCGATGGCGTGGCAACTCAAATCCGCCACGTGCTTGCCCTCGCCGTACAACTTTTCGTAGCGGTCGTAGAGCACGGCGAGCGACTCCGCGATGACGGGCGTCGGGGCGGCCGGCGTGTTCAGCAGCGCGGCCAGCGGGGCCACCACCTTTTCGTCGCCGAGTTTGCCGAGCGCGGCCGCGGCGGGCTCGCGCAACAGCTCGTCCTCCAAAAGCGGCACGAGGCGCGGGGCGACGCGCGAGTCGCCGATCTGCGTCAGGGCGTCGAGCGCGGGGAAGGAGAGGAAGAAGTCGCGCGTCTCGGCTATCCCCGCGAGCGCGTCCGCCGCTTCGATGGCGCGCAACTTCCCGAGCGCCTCAATCGCGTGGTAACGCACGTTGGCGTCTTCGTCGCCGAGCGCGTCCACCAGCGCGGGCGCGGCGCGCGGGTCGCGCTGCTCTCCGAGCGCGAGCGCCGCCTGCATTCGCAGGTCAACGTCCGGCCCCGTCAGGAATTCGACCAGCGGCGAGAGCGTGTCCACGTCGCTCAGGGCCAGCACCTGGAGCGCGCTGTTGAGCAGGCTCAGG
>DATMVE010000104.1:0-64711 GCA_035563515.1 Pyrinomonadaceae bacterium | reverse complement strand
CGCGGCGAACGAGGAACTGGTGCGGACGCTGGCGCGCGCGCTCGGCGTCGCGCCGCGCGACGTGGAGATCACGGGCGGCCACGCGTCGAAGCTCAAGCAGGTCCGCGTGACAAACGCGACGCGCGAAGGACTCGAACGGCTCGCGGAAAAGAGTTAAAATCAGGCATCCCCCGGAAAAGAGACTGGAACGAGCCACGAAACAGTCTTCTGTTTCGTGCCGCTTCGTGTGATGCGGGTGGTTCGGCTCTCCTCGTTCGGGGCCGGTTAAGATTCTCTCGTGCAGTAATGGAACTAATTGCCGGAGTCGGCGTACATGGAAGAGACAAAAAGTAGCGCGAGTCCTTCCTTACGCGAAACCAGAGCCATAAGCCCAAGAAATTCGCTTGAAATTTCGGGCGGCCTGCGAGCGGGGCGGGTGCTTCGCGCCGTTCTGTCGCGCCTGAACATTTCCCAGAAAACTAATGCGGGCGGCCGAATCTCTAGCGGCACGCCCGTGCCGAGGGGCAGGGAACTTTTTTGAGTCCTCGCCTTAAATTTCAGATGGAGGTTCTATGAAGATAAACTTTCGCCGGCTGGTTTCCGCCGCGCTCGGCGTTGCTCTGCTCACACTCTCCGCGGCACAGAGTGCCTGGGCCGCGACGCCGCCGCCGGAGACTTTCAGCGTCCCGGTCACCTATTTCAAACTCCCGAACGGCCTCCGCGTGGTGCTCTCGCCGGACACGACCGCGCCGACCGTGGCCGTCGCCGTCTACTACAAGATCGGCTTCCGCATCGAGCCGAAGGACCGCACCGGCTTCGCGCACCTCTTCGAGCACATGATGTTCCAGGGCTCGCAGAACCTGGGCAAGATGGAGTTCATCAAGATGGTGCAGCAGAACGGGGGCGTGATGAACGGCTCGACCCGCTTCGACTTCACCAACTACTTCGAGATCATGCCCGCGCACAAGCTGGAGATGGCGCTCTGGGCCGAGGCGGACCGCATGAAGGGGCTCGCCATCACCGAGGAGAATTTGAAGAACCAGCAGGGCGTCGTCAGCAACGAGGTCAAGGTCAACGTCCTGAACACGCCCTACGGCGGCTTCCCCTGGCTGGACATGCCGCAGTACGCCAACACGAACTGGTACAACGCGCACAACTTCTACGGCGAGCTGAAAGACCTCGAAGCCGCCACGCTCAAGGACGTGCAGGACTTCTTCAACACCTACTACGCGCCGAACAACGCCGTGCTGGCGGTCGTCGGCGACTTCGACGTGGCCCAGGCGCGTAAGCTCATCGAGAAGTATTTCAGCAACATCCCCGCGGTCAAGCAGCCCGCGCCGGCCGACCTCGCGGAGCCGCGGCAGGAGCAGGAGAAGCGCGCCACGAAGAAAGACCCGCTCGCCAAGCGCCCGGCCATAGCCTTCGCCTACCACATGCCCGAGCGCAACTCGCCCGAGTTTTACGCGATGGGCCTCTTAGACCAGATTCTGCTCCAGGGCGAAGACAGTTTGCTCCACCAGGAGTTGGTCAAGAAGCGCGGGCTGGCGGCGAACGTCCCCGGCGGCATCAACCTGCTCGGCAACATGTTCAACTACAACGGGCCGATGCTCTGGATGGGCTACCTCTTCCACGACAACGGCAAGACGCCGGACGAGATTCTGGCGGCCGTGGACACGGTCATTGAGGGCGTCCAGACGAAGCCGCTCGACAAGGCGACGCTCGACCGCGCGATGGTCAAGCTGCGCTCGGGCTACTACGACGCGCTGACGCAGTTCAACGGCTTCGGCCGCGCCGACCTGCTCGCGAGCTTCGCGCTGTTCGACGACAAGCCGGAGCGCATCAACACGCTCGAAGCGGAGTTCCGCAAGGTGACGCCCGAGCTGTTGCAAAAGACCGCGCGCGAGTACCTGCGCAAGACGAACCGCACCGTGCTGACGATCGAGCCCGCAGCAGCCGCCCCGGCCAAGTAGCCGCAGGCGACCCTCGCGCTCTTCACATGAGAGATGGAGAATTGAAGATGAAGAAACATTTATTGATCGCACTCGCCCTCGTCGTCGGGCTCGTCTCGGGTTCCGCGGCGGCGCTGGCGCAGGAGCAGCAGCCGCCGCAACAGCGGCAGAAAGAGACGCCGCCCGCCGGGGGCACGCCGAAGCCGTTCACGATCCCGAAGAGGGACACGTTCACGCTGAAGAACGGCATGAAAGTCACGCTCGTGCCCTACGGCACCGTGCCGAAGGTGACGGTCACGGCCGTCATCCGCGCCGGCAACCTGAACGAAGGCGCTAACCAGACCTGGCTCGCCAACATCACCGGCAGCATGCTCAAGGAAGGGACCGCGACGCGCACGGCCGAGCAGTTGGCGCAGGAGGCCGCGCGCATGGGCGGCGGCGTCAACGTCGGAGTCGGCGCTGACACGACGACCGTCGGCGGCGACGTGCTCTCGGAGTTCGGCCCCGAGCTGGTCGGCCTCATCGCGGACGTGGTTCAGCACCCGCTCCTGCCGGCCTCGGAGCTTCCGCGCCTGAAGAACGACCGCCTGCGTCAGTTGACCATCAGCAAGACGCAGCCCCAACCCATCGCCAACGAGCGCTTCCGCCAGTTGCTCTACCCGAACCACCCTTACGGCCGCGTCTTCCCGACCGAGGAGATGGTCAACCGCTTCACCCTCGAGGACGTGCAGAAGTTCTACAAGGAGAACTACGGGGCCGCGCGCACGCACCTCTACGTCGCCGGGCGCTTCGACCCGGCCGCGATGAAGAAGGCAATCACGCAGGCGTTCGAGGGCTGGGCCCCCGGCACAGCGCCCGTCGAGAACATCCCGAAGCCGGTCGCGGCGCGCTCGCTCACGCTGATTGACCGGCCGGGCGCGCAGCAGTCAACCATCTACGTGGGCCTGCCCGTCATCGCGCCGGGACACCAGGACTACATCGCCTTCCAGGTGATGAACTCGCTCCTCGGCGGCTCGTTCGGCTCGCGCATCACCGCGAACATACGCGAGGCGAAGGGCTACACCTACTCGCCGTTCAGCCAGCACTCTTCGCGCTACCGCGACGCCTACTGGGTGCAGGTCGCGGACGTGACGACGGCCGTCACCGGCCCCTCGCTCAAGGAGATCTTCTACGAGGTCGAGCGGCTGCAAAAGGAGCCGCCTACCGATGCGGAGTTGCAGGGAATCAAGAACTACCTGGCGGGCATCTTCGTCCTCCAAAACTCCTCGCGGCAGGGCGTGATCAACCAGCTCGCCTTCCTCGACCTGCACGGCCTGGACGAAAAGTACCTGACCAACTACGTCCAGAACGTCATCGCCGTCACGCCCAAGGACGTGCAGCGCATCGCGCAGACCTACCTCCTGAGCGACAAGATGACGCTCGTCGTCGTCGGCGACAAGAGCAAGGTCGCGGAACAACTCACGCCTTACGGCCAGGTCAACTAAAAAAGTGCTGAGTACTGAGTACTGGGTGCTGAGTGAAAGAAAGCAGTCTCTCACTCAGTACTCAGTACTTGTTCTTTCCTCCTGTTTTTCATATATTTCTTTTCCGCATTAATCATAAAATCCATTGCCGAAGGAACCTTTCTAAATGTCTGGACATTCGAAGTGGCACACGATCAAACATAAGAAGGGCGCGCTCGACGCCAAGCGCGGCAAGCTTTTCACGAAGCTGATTAAGGAAATCCAGGTCGCGGCGCGCACGGGCGGCGGCGACGTGAACGCCAACGCGCGCCTGCGCAAGGCCGTCTCGGACGCCAAGGCCGCGAACATGCCGAACGACACGATTGACCGCGCGATACGGCGCGGCACGGGCGCTGAAGATGGCGTGACCTACGAGGAGATCACTTACGAGGGCTACGGGCCGGGCGGGGTCGCCGTGATGGTGGACTCGATGACGGACAACCGCAACCGCACGGTGGCCGAGATTCGCCACATCTTCTCGAAGAACGGCGGCAACCTCGCGGCGGCCGGCGCGGTCGGCTGGATTTTCGAGAAGAAGGGCTACATCGTCATCGGCAAGGAGGCCAAGTCCGAGGACGAGTTGTTCGAGATAGTGACGGACGCGGGCGCTGAGGATTTGCGCGACGACGAGGACAACTTCGAGATCATCACGGCCCCGTCGGACTTCGACGCCGTCCTCACGGCCGTCAAGAGCGCCGGCGTAGAGCCGCAGGTCGCCGAAGTCGAGATGGTCCCCAAAGAATACAAGAAGCTCGAAGGCAACGAGGCCAAGCAGATGCTCAAGCTGATGGAGGCGCTCGAAGACCACGACGACGTGCAGAAAGTCTCCGCCAACTTCGACATCAGCGAAGCCGACATGGCCGGGGCGTAAAAGCAGGGGCAGTAGAAAAGCACTCCAAGCCTCACAGGTCTTACCTCTGCTCTCGGCCACGTGTGGTCGGGCTTTTAGACTCAATCAAGTAGTAAGTTGATTCGGCCAACTTGTGCGGGGAGTCAAACTCTTCGATCTGTATCATGAGATCGAAAAGTTTGACTCCCCGTTGCAGTCGGAGTATTGTGCATTCGCGTTAGACCTTGCCGCTTCCTTTCTCATCCCCCACCGCCGGACGGAACAATAACGTTTCATCCAACGGTCGCGCTCGAATTGTAGCGACCATTCCTCAACCCGAAAGGAGTCTTCACATGTTCTTAGTCACTTTCCACGGAGATATCAAAAACGCTTGGGCCTACGATGACAATGGCAATCTCAAGGCGGAAGGCGTGCTGGATAAAGACGGAGACCAGTTGCGCGGCATCTACCTGGAACAAGCAAGTCCGGGGGCGGCGCAATATCTCTACGTGGCGGACGGCAGTAAGGATAGTAGCGAGGTTTATTGTTACCGGGGGGCCGGCACCAGTTACGAGAGGGTGAGCACATTCATCTCGCCGGATGACGAAGAGGCCATGCTCCACCCGTTCGCGGTCGCCTTCGATGGTCATGGCAACTGCTGGGTGTCAAACCAAAACACGAACGTGGTTGCCATGTTCGCCGTAGAATCCGATGGTCAGAGTGCCTATCACTCATCTGTCGGCACCTATTTAACAGGTCTCTATCCGAAGATAGGCAAGTTTTTAGATGGAACAGTCGTGGCTTCATCACGGGCTCCCTTGCCGGACGCGCCACAGACGGAGGACGTTACGGCAGTGCCGATTAAAGATGGCGGACTAGACGTTAAGATAAAGAATGACAAGATAACTCACTCCGTCCGCGATGTCGTCTTCTACATGTTCAGTAACGACAGCGGAAACTACCCGCTGCTCTTCGTCTCCGACGAGCCGGCCGGCCTGGTTCGACTCTACCAGGCGGCCACGGGCACTCACATCCTGGACAGTAACCAGTTGGGTTCTCCGGTTCACTTGCTGCTCGCGGGGGACACTATCTATGTCGGTGATGGCAATCAAGTCCTGTCGAGCCCCGTGCCCAATTTTTTTGATCCGAAAGTGAATTGGGCCTTCAATGCGGTGAGTCTCTCTCCCCCATTGCCCGGCGATCAGCCGGTTTCAGGAATGGCATTCGATAACAGCGGCAACTTTCACGTCGCCGTCAGGTCAACAGAATCTGGTGAAGTTCCTCAGGTCTGGAAGTATGACTCAAGCTTCAGCAACGGAGCCCCGTGGCCTGCTACCATGCCTGACAATCCTGAGTTCCTGCTCCACATCCCTGATTAGTCGGCGCGCTTAACCGCACGCCGGGAGTGGGCCAGTTTGCAGGTCGGATATCTCATGGGTTGAGGTTCACCACAGAGACCGTAGAGATCACAGCGCAAGCACGGAGGTCTGAGGGCCAGCCCACTCTCCGTGCCCCCTCTATGCCGGCGCTGTGCCTGCTCAGGAGAAAAGAAAGACCGTCGAATCTGCCAAACAGGTTCTCAGCCTTAACCATTCTGACTCCCGGCTCCCGTATTCTGAATTCTGCTTTTTTATGCTATCCTCCGCGCCACGCCGGGAAAGTTGACAGGCCAGCGTGAGAGCATGTGACTCTGACCGAAGTTTGGGGCAGGAAACTTGTGCGCGTTTTAGGGATTGATCCGGGCAGCGAGACGACGGGCTGGGGCGTGGTCGAGGGCGAGGCGAGGCGATACAGGCTCGTCGAGTACGGGACGATCAAGGCTTCGCCGCGCGACCGGTTTTCGGCTCGGCTCTTGAAAATCAGCGACGGCATAGAGGCCGTCATCGCGAAGCACACGCCCGAAGCCTGCTCGGTCGAAGAGGCTTTCTACGCGACGAACGTCAAGGTCGCGCTCAAACTGGGCCAGGTGCGCGGCGTGATCCTGCTCGCCGCCGAGCGCGCCAAAGTAGAAATTCACGAGTACAGCCCGCGGCTCATCAAGCAGACGGTCGTCGGCTACGGCAACGCCGAGAAGCACCAGGTTCAGGAGATGGTGCGCGTGCTGCTGGGGCTGCGGAGCGTGCCCGAGCCGCACGACGCCGCGGACGCGCTCGCCATCGCCATCTGCCATTTTCACCACGCGGGCTCGCGTGACCGCATCCTGGCCGCAGAGGCCCGCGTGAAACTGTCCACCCTGTCAACCGCGACCCGCCGCCGCGCGCCGCGTTAAACCCACCCCGCGCACCCTACCCCGGCGGGCATGTCGCCGGCAGTCAACCTCCACCCTCCCAAACCTTGGAGGCACGGCTATGTCTCTTCACCGCTCGAAGACCAACTTGATAGCGCTCTCAGTCTGCCTGCTGTTCCACGCGTCGGCGGCCGAAGCGCGGCAGAGGCGCGCGCCGGAGGGCGGGCAGCGTGCCGTTGTCGTCGACGAGAGGCTCGCGGCGCTGCGCGACGAGCCTGACCTTTCGGCCAACCTCTTGCAGAGGATGAGCCGCGGGCGCACGGTCGCCGTCCGCGGCGTGAGGCGCGCGCCCGACGGCGTGACCTTCTACCGCGTGATGGTGACGCGCAGGACCGGCGGCTGGATTCAGAGCGAGGCGGTCGTCTCGCCCGCGCGCAGGGACGAGGACGCGCGCCTGCTGCGGTTGATTCAAAGCTCCGGGGACTTCGACCGCGTGGTCCGCGCGCGCATCTTCCTCGACGTGTTCCCGCGCTCGCCGCTCAGGCCCGCGGTGCTGCTTATCCTGGGCGAGGAGGCCGAGAGGAGCGCCGCGAGACTGTCGCGCGACGCCGCGCGCCGGCTCGACGAGAAAGAGATGGCGGCCGGCGGCGCGCCCGTCTTCAGCTACTTCCTCAACTTCAACGGGCTCGACCGCTACAGGAGGCAGGGCATCACTTTCGTCTTCGACCGCGCGGCCAGGCAGTTTCATTACAGCGGCGCGGCGTGGCGCGAAATCCTGCGCCGCTACCCGCGCAGCCCCGAGGCCGAACACGCGCGCAAGCGGCTCGATGCCCTCGCCGCCTCCGCCGCCCGTTGAGGTTTTGAGAGAGCTAGTTCGTTAACAGTTCCCTGCCGACGCGGTCGGCGGGTAATTCGGAGTGTGCCGGCTGTCACCGAAAGCAAAACGGCCGGCCTGACCAGTAGTTTTCAACCTGTGTTACTATAGGAGCAAACCATGAGTGGCCGAGACCCTGAAAATAAGGATCTCCTCAACTTCATCACTGCCACGGTCGAGTCCCTGCGTGACCAAGTTGTCGAAATGCGCGGAGGCATGTTCGAGGTGCGCAAAGAAATGGCCGGAATGCGTGACGAAATGGTAGAAGTCCGCGGCCAGATGAATGGGATGCGCGACCAGATGGCGACGAAGAGCGACCTTGAGGGGATGGCGACGAAGAGTGACCTCGCCCGGCTTGAGGAACGGCTGACGACCAAGATCGAAGTCGAGATTACGGCCGTCCGCGGCGACATCGAGCAGGTGCATTTGCGGCTCGACTCTATCGAGCGTGCGATTCGCGTGAGGCTTGACCACGTCGAGGTGGAAATGAGCCGGCTGCGGAGCGTGGTCTACCTGCTGGTCAAGGACAGGCCGGACATGCTGCGCCTGCTCGGGGAGACTCCGCCGCCGAGCGATGAAGCGCGTCCCTGAGGCGGAAGCTCGACCGGCTACCTGGCCGCCGCTTTCGTCGCTTCCTGCGCGCGCCTGAATTCCAACTCCTTGAAATCGAAGTCCGGGTTCGGCACGTCTATCTTCATCTCGTCCACCTGCCCGCGCGCGTCGAGCGTGAAGGTGACGAAGCCTTTGGGGAAGGGGTAGACGATTGAGTCGCGCCACTTGACGCGGAAGGTGTCGTACTGCCAGTGCTCAAGGTCGCCGACGAAGTTCGGCGAGGGCGCGAGCCGCAGCACGAGCCTGCCGCTCTCCATCGCGACCTTCGCGTCGCCGTACATCGCGCCCGTGTAAGTGCCCGCGTATTTTTCCAGCGCCAGCGAAGGCCTCGTGTCCTTCGCGCGCTCCGCCTCCAACTTCTGCTCCTCGCCTTTCTCGGCCTCCCTCCCGGCCTTCGTCCGCGCCAGCATCTCCGCGCTCCAATCCCTCTGCGGGACTCCGAGGAACACGTCGAAGACTTTGTTCGCCATGAACGACGGCAGCGGCGTCTCGCTGTTACTCAAGATGACGACCCCCAGCTTCTCCTCCGGCATCATCGCCACCTGCGAGATCATCCCGTCGAGCCCGCCGCCGTGCGAGGCGACCTTGCGCCCGTGGTAGTCGCTCAGGAACCAGCCGAGCCCGTAGGTGTAAAAGTGGCGCGTCGGGTTGAACTTCTCGCCCTGCTCGCTGATGGGGATGACCGTGTGCGGCGTCCACATCTCGCGCGCCGCGGCCGGGCTGAAAACCTTCTTGCCCTCGTAGACGCCGCGGCCGAGCTGGAGCCTGATCCACTGTGCCATTTCCGAGACGTTCGAGTTGATGGCCGCAGCGCCGCCCGCGCCGTCAACCATGCCGTACCGTATGACGCGCAGGCGGCCGTCCACCTCGTTGTGCGGCGTCGCCACGTTGTCGGCGGGCTTGAAACTGCGGACGCTCGTCTGCGTCGTGGTCATGCCCAGCGGGGCGAAGAAGCGCTCCCTGACGAAGTCGTCCCAGGACTTTCCCGTCACGGCCGTGACCACCTCGCCCGCGGCGAGGAACATGATGTTCTGGTAGCCGTAGCGGCTGCGGAAGCTGTAGGTCGGCTTGAGGAACCGTATGCGGCGCAGGATTTCCCTGCGGTCGTAGTTGGATTCGTACCAGAGCAGGTCGCCGCCGAAGGTCGCCAGCCCGCTGCGGTGGCTGAGCAGGTCGCGCAAGGTCATCTCGCGCGTGACGTACGGGTCGTAGAGCTGAAACTCCGGCAGGTACTTCGTGACCGGGTCGTCCCACTTCACTTTGCCTTCGTCAACCAGAATCGCGAGCGCGGCCGCCGTGAACGCCTTGGTGTTCGAGGCGATGGCGAAGAGCGTTTTGTCATCGACCGGCGCGGGCTTGCCCGACTCGCGCACGCCGTAGCCTTTGGCGAAGACCACGCGGTCGTCTTTGACAATCGCGATGGCGAAGCCTGGGACGTTCCAGTCCCTCCCGGCCTTCGCCGCGTAGTCGTCAATCTCTTTAAGTTTCGCTTCGAGGGTTTGCGCGCGCGCGACTGGCGCGAGCGTCAGGAGAACGAAGAGAAGGACTAGACGTGATGGTCGCCGGAACATGAGCGGATTCCTTTCGCCGTGGATTTATTTCGTCACCCGGTAGTAGCATAAAGCCCTGTTTTGTACAATGCTCGGGACGGTTATGACACGGACCACAATCGCCATCAGCGGTTTCTCGTCGGACGCGGGCAAGACGACGCTCCTCTGCGAACTGCTGCGCGCGTTCCCCGGCTGGGAGGCGATTAAGGTTACGCGCGGGCACTACCGCTCGTGCGGCAAGGACCCGCACGCCTGCTGCGTCAGCCACCTGCTCGCCGAAGAGCCCCTCATCCGCTCGGGGCGCGCGGAGACCTACGCGCCGGGCAAAGACACCGGGCGCTACTGGGACGCGGGGGCCTCGAACGTGCACTGGCTGATAGTGACGGACGACCAGGTCGAGCGGGGAATCCGGCTCGCGTTGGAGCGCGTGCGCGCCCCCGGAGTCTTCGTGGAGGGCACGAGCTTCCTGCGATATCTGGGCGTGGACTTCGCCGTGATGGCCGCGCGCGCCGAGGGCGGTAAGGTTAAGCCGTCGGCCCGCCGCGCGCTCGCGAAAACCTCCGCACTGTATCTCTTCGGCAACGGTCACGAGGACTCCGCCAACGCGCGCGAGCAGTTCGCGGCGTGGCGTCAGACCTCCGCCGACGCGGAGCTTCTAAGTAACCTCCCCGTCTACACGCCGCAAGACCTCCCGCAGCTCGTCGCACGCATCCGGGCGATTCACGCGGCGGCGGCAGCCGTTTAGCCCTGTCTGAAGGCTGGCACAAAATTCCTGGCACAGCGGCGCGGGAATCGAGAGGGGGCGTAAAGCTCCCGTTTTTGTGTCTTTGCGCCGGGCGGGTTCTCCCTCAAAAAAAGAATGTTGCAAAATCCGGCGAGCGCGGTTAGATTGGGCGCGGTTCGACCAAGACAACAAGGTGGAGGTTCTCCCCCCGAAGTCCGAAAGGGTGTGCCTCTACGTCATCATCAGCGCGGAGGTGTAGATAAGTGCCGACCGGAACATGCCCTGAATGCGAAGCGGATGTCCACGTGGATACTGATGCGGACAAAGGCGACACTGTCTCGTGCGAGGAGTGCGGGACCGAGTTGGAGATTGTCGGTCTAGACCCCGTCGAGCTGGACATCGTCGAGGAAGACGACTTCGGCGACGAGGACGAGGAAGAGGATGAATATTAGTGGGCAGTAGGCAGCGGGCGGCGTGCGGTTAAGACAGGTTGCTTTTACCGCCCGCGGCCTACTGCTTACTGCCTTCTGCTTTGTACCCTGTGCGGCTCTGGCGGACGGTGAGGCCGCGCGGCGCTTCGACGCGTATGGTGTGGAAGCGGCCGTCGCGGCGTTTTTCTTCGGGCGGGTAGAAGGCCAGGACGTACGCCGAGGTGACCTCCTCGGCCAGCGCGCGGAAGAGCGGCTCGAAGTCCCTGTCGGTCGCGTAGACGCTGGTCCCGCCAGTCTTCTCCGCCAGGCCGCTCACGTCCAGCGGCGTCGGCAGCGGCTGGCGCTCGGCCGAGGCCAACATCCTCGAAAACGAAGGCAGCACCACCGTGTAGACGCTCACGTCCGCCGCGTTGGCCCGCTCGATGACGGTCTTCGGGTGGACCGTGTCACCGACGGGGAAGCCGTCCGTGACGACGACCACCGCGCGCTTCATCAGCCGCCGCCCGCGCGTGCGCGGGGCCTGGCGCACCAGCAGCCGCACCGCGTCGTCCACCGCGTCGTAGGTGTGGGTCGAGAGGCCGTTCGGCTCGGCCGAGAGGCGCGCGAAAGTCCGCTCAAGCTTCTTCTGGTCCGACGTGAAGCCTTGCAGCGTCTTGACGCTCATCCCGAAGGTCATGACGGCGAAGACCGACGAGCGGTCGGCCGACAGCCGCTGGGCGAAGACGTTCATCGCCCGTTGCAGCCGGTCGATCTCTTCGGCCGTCATGCTGCCCGAAACGTCCAGGGCGAAGACGATGGCCGCGGGGCGCTGCCCACCCGCGCGCTTCTCCACGTTGTAGAACGAGATCGGGCGCTCCACGTCGTCCTCGTAGAGCTTGAAGTCTTCGGCGCGCAGATTCTTCACGGGCTCGCCCGCCGCGTCCGTCACCGTCACGTCAACCGTCACCAGGTCCGTGTCAATCTTCAGCACGTCCTCCGGCTCGGCCTGCTCTTCGACGGGATTGACGCGGCGCGGGCGCTGCTGCTGACTAGGGTCCTGTGCCGCGCAGGGCGACGGCCCGAGGGCGAGGGCCGCGAGGAGCAGGCCGGGCACGGCGGCCCGCGCACGGCGAAGGTAGCCACGTAGGGGGAGCGTTTGCCTTTTGCTCAGAGGGAACATAAAACCCTGGAAACGAGATTGCGGGAGACTGGACGACGCCGCGCGTCTGCCGCGGCTTCGGGCCGGATTGTAACATCATGGCGGCTGCGGTTCACAACGGTTCACGAGAGGTTGCCGCGCGGGCCGGGCCCGTACCAGACTTCATAGTAAACTGTGGCGGCGGAGAAGGGGTCATGGTCGAATGCAACGCCTGCGGTTGGACTGGCAACTCTTTCGGCCCGCTGTGGGGGCACGAGAGCGTGGTCTGCCCGGAGTGCGGCTCGTTCGAGCGGCACAGGGCGATCATCCACTACCTTGAGCGGGCGAACGTCTCACTCGGACAGGCCCGCGTCCTTGAGGTTGGCAGCGGCGCGGCCCGCGCCTTCAAATTGTATTTCGAGAGAAGGGGCTGCGAATATTTTTCCTTAGACCTCTGGCCCGGACACGGGACGGTTCGCGGGGACGCCGCCGCCCTGCCTTTTAAGACGGGCGCTTTCGATGTCGTCATCAGTCTGCACGTTCTCGAACACCTCGGCGACGACTTCGAGCCACTGTCCGAGATGTTCAGGGTCGCCAGCCGCGAAGGGCTGGTCATGGCCCAGGTCCCTTACGACGACAGCCGGTTCGACACGATCGAGCACGACATTCGGCCCGGCTTGCTGGGCAAATCTGAGTACTACGACCACCACAAGCGGGACTACGGCCTGGACATCATCGAGCGGCTCGGATTTTTCGTGAGGCACGTCGTCGAAGTCCACCCTCTTCTCTTCATCCCAGGCGGCGAGGCGAGGAGACACAGCTTCGAAAGGAATTTTGGCACAACTTTCTTCTGTAGCGATTCCGACCTAATCTGCCGCCTCCCCGGACGCCTCGACCGCGACCTGATCCCCTTGAAGCGGCGCTGGCTCGCCGAGCGGAGGGCTTACGAACTTTACCTGGCGCGGAACGGGCAGGGCGGAGAGTTGCAGGACTGGCTGCAAGCCGAGGCCGAGGTCGGAAGGCTGCGGGATGACGAGGTGGCGAGGTCGAACGTCTTCAGCCTGCCGGGGCGCGAAGAGGACGCGCGGGCGGAAGGGCGCGGCGGGCGACACTCTCGCGCGGCGCGGCGCTAGCCACCAAGGAGCGAGAGACCGGGCCGCCGTATACTGGTAGCTGTCTGATATTAACCGCCTGAGGTAAAGGAGGTCGTCATGGGATTGTGGAATCGGGTGAGAGGCTGGTTTTCGGTCCAGCCCACGGCCGTGCAGTTCGCGGCGGCGCAGCCTGAGGGGGCGGAGATCGAAAAATTCTTCACCGACACCGAGGAACTCATACGCACTCTGAAGGACCTCGCCAAGTCCGAGCGCAGCCAGAAAAGAATCTTCATCATCACCGGCGTCGGCGGGGTCGGCAAGACATCCGTCCTGACGATGGTGCGCCTCTTCTGCAACCGTGAGGGCGTCGCCGCCGCCTACGTCTCCGGCAGCGACATAACCACGCCGGTCGATGTCCTGCGCACTTTCGTCAAAGAGCTGAAGGCGTACGGCGTGGAGTTCCCGCGGTTCGATAAGACCTTCAAGCAGTACCTGTCCATCCACGTCAAGGCCGAGGCGGAGGCCAAGAGTTACGTCGAGAAGCAGGCCGCGCTGGCGAAAACGGGAATCGCGGCGGGCGCGAAAGTGGCCGCCTACGTGCTCCCAGGCGGCAAGCTGGCCGAAGACCTCGGCGTGCCCATCGCCTCGGCGGTCGTAGACTTGCTCGCCGAAAAATTCACCGAGGCCGATTACCGCCTCTACCTGGAGTCCACGCAAAAATTGACCGAAGTGTTTTTAGACGACCTGGCGGACATGGACCCGCCGCGCCGGGTTGTCCTGATGCTCAACACCTACGAACAGATGGCGGGGCTGGACAAGTGGGTGCGCGACCTGCTGCGGAAGATGCGGGACAACGTGCTGGTGGTGATCGCGGGGAAGACGGAAGTGGGGCGGCAGTGGGACGAGGATTGGCCTGGCTGGCAGATGTACGCGTGGTGGCCGCCCGCGGAGATGGAGTCCATGAGTGACGAACACCTGCGGACTCTCGCAGAGCGCTACCACCGAACCATCTCCAGCGAAGAGCCGGACCCGAAGACCGTCGAAGAGATAGTCCGCTTCGCGCGGGGTCTGCCGATGGCCGTGACGGTGGCGGTGCAGCTCTCGGTCCGGCACAAGCAGAAGGATTTCCGCGCCATCAGGCCCGAAGTGATGGAGGATTTGCACGCGCGGCTCATGGAGGGCATCCCCACGAAACTGCGTAAGACCCTGGAAGAGGCGGCGACGCTCCGCTGGTTCGACAAGGAGATGCTGCGCTTCATGGCCGGCACAGGCGACGACGCGCCCTACGAGGAGTTGAAGCAGCAGCAGTCCTTCCTGGTCAGGAGCCACGACGGGAAGGGCTGGCAGGTGCACGAGAGGATGCGCGAGACGATTAACAATTTTCTGAAGTCCGAGGACCACGCCAGATACAGGGGGCTGCACGAGAAGGCCGCGGAATATTTCAAGCAGCGGCTTGACGCGACCGCCGTGGGCGGGCCGGCGACGACCGAGCGGCGGCACGAGATTCTGCCGCAGATTACTTACCACCAGTTCCAGGTTTCGGAAGAGGCGGGCCTCGCATACCTCGCGCAGGTGTTCGAGAGCGAGTTGTTCAATCGCCGCCAGATAATCTTCTGCCAGTCGCTCCTCGAAGAAGTGCGCGCCTACGATCTGACGGCCAACGCGCGCAACTGGCTCAAATATTACGGGGGCGTTCTGGCCTTTTACGAGGGGAGCGACCGGGACAGGCCGCGCGAAATTCTGGAGGAGTTGAGTCAGGGCGAATTGGACGAGCGGCTGAAGGTCAACGTGCTCGAAGAGTTGGCGGGCGTCTACTGGTTCTACAGCCTGCGCGTCCCGAACGCGACCGAGAGGGCGGAGGAATTGTACGGGCAGTGTTTGGAGATACGCTCGGCCGACCCGCGTGACATCCTCGGGCAGGCGCGCATCCTGACCTGGCTTGGGATTCTGCACCAGAGGACGAAGGGGACAGGCGAGAAGGATTTCCGGCAGGCGCTGGAACTCATCACGCGTTCCAAAGTGGAGAACGAGAACTTCACCGCGTGGCTCGAAAGGGAGTTGAGCATCTCGCTGCGCATGCAGGGCAAGTTCGACAAGTCACGCGAGCTGGTTACGTCCAGCATCGAGAAGTTTGAAAAGAGCGGGCTCAAGATGCACAAGGCCCACTCGCTCCTGAACTACGGGATGCTCCTGCTCTTCATGGGGAGGCTCAAGGAGGCGGAGGACCAGATCAAGCAGTGCGTCAAGCTCTACCAGGCGTCCGGGCGTCCGCAGACGTACGAGAAGGCGTGGCCGCTGATCGGGCTCGGCGACGTGGCGCTCGGCCGCGGCCAGGACGCGCAGGCTCTGGCGCACTACGAGGAGGCGTTAAAAACCTGGGAGGGCGACGACTTCGGGACGGCCGTCGCCTGCGGGAGCATCGCCGAGGTCCATCTGGCGCGCGGGGCCTGGGACCTCGCCGTCGAAAACGCGGACAGGAGCCTTGTCCTCAAGCGCGGGGCCTTGAAAGATAAATTCGGCCTGGGGTGGACGCTGAACGTTAAGGGAAAGGCCCTGATGGGCAAGAAGCAGGACGAAGAGGCGTGGCAGTGTTTCCGGGAAGGCTATCAGCACATGGCCGACTACGGCTCCCACTTCGGCAAATCGAGACTCGCCCTGAGCCTGTGCGGAGTCTGCCTGCGCCGCCGGCAGGCCGGCGAATTTCAGAAATGGGCCACGGAGGTCGAGACGGCCGGAACGCTGGACAACTATTTTCACGACCTGGCCCAGGTCTCTTTCTTAAGGGGCGTCGCCGAGCTGGAGCTGAATGGCGGCGGCGACCAACCTCCCGGCGAGGGCGCGGAGCGGCGTGTGGCTGAGCACTTCCTTGATGCACTGACGAATGCCTTGCAGCATAACACCTACTTTTTGGACTCGATGCTTCAAAGAGTAATCGCCGCGCTGGAACCGGGCGGGGAAGTGGGCGCGGGCGGCGGCGCGGCGCGGGGCGCGATTTACAGGGCGCTGCTCGAAGGCTGGAAAACCGGGAGACTTAAGAACAGTCAACTGACGACGGCGGAGGCCGAAAGGAGTAGGGAGGAAGGGCGCGAAGCCGAGCGTCAGGAGACAGTCGTCAGGCGCTTGCAGAAACAGTTAGAGGCCGGCCCTTGATTCGCGCGACTCATTTCGACTTCGCTTCCGGGCAACACCGCGCGCAGGGCGTTGCATCCATCAGGGTGCGATTATTATCCTCCCCGTCGCGTGCTATAATGCGCCGCATAAATCTGTTTCGCTCTCATGCGAAAATCATCAATACCGAAAGAGCAGTCATGAACAGAACGAAAACGATTGTCGCGACCTTAGCCTTCGTCCTGCTCGCCGCCTCCACGGCGTCGTTCGCGCAGGGGCGCACGACCGGCGGCATCAAGGGCAAGGTCCGCCTCGAAAATAAGAAGGAGGCGGCGGGCGTCGCCGTCACGATCCGGCAGGGCGAGCGCGAAGTGGCCCACGCCGTCACGGACTCGAAAGGCGCTTTCGTCATCTCGAACCTCGCGCCCGGCGTCTACGGGCTGACTTTCCGCAAACCGGGCCTGAGCGTCGGCACGCTCGAAGGGATAGAGGTCAGGGCGGGGAAGACGAAGAGCCTGCCGGACCGCCTCATCCTGACGGTCAACGAGGCGTCAATCGCGCGGCTCGCAGGCAGCGTCTTCACCGGTAGCGGCAGGAGTTTTCCGGGCGTCCCCGTGGAGTTGGCGCTCGTCAACGCGGACGGCACGGCGAGGAAGATTGACGGGCGGCTCACGAGCGAGAGCGGGCAGTTCGCCTTCAGGCTCTCGCCGGATAGGGCGACCTACCGCGTCACCATCAAGCCGAAGGGGGCCGAGCCGCAGACCAAGGACGTGGAAATCGACGGCGCACTGATCTACCGCGTCTCCTTCTCAGTCGCGCGCCCGCCGGAGCAGTAGCAGCGGCGCGGGCGCTCTCCTTTAAGGTGTCCCGGATGAGCGATGCCACAGAGAACCAGAAGCGCGAAGAGTTTCTGACCGCGCAGCAGTTGGCCCAAATTCTACAGGTGAGCGAGTCGACCGTGCGCCGCCTCGCGCGACAGGGGCGCATCCCCTCCGTCCGCATCACGCCCCACATCATACGCTTCCACCTCAAGGCCGTGCGCCAGGCCCTCGACGGCTCGAAGCGCGCGCCGCGCGGCGCAGCCGATGAGGAAGCCTCAAGCGCGCAGCTCACGTTCGCGGATTTAATCCCGAGTTAGACGCGCGGCGCTTGGCAGCTAAGGATTGAGTTAACCCGCGCCGGGCGAGTGGCGCACAGCAGACGCCGGATTAAACAAGCACGGAAGAGATGCCGCCGGGGCGTCGGGTTGAATAAGTTGATGTGCCGTGCGATTAAGAAATGTCCAGAGGTTACAGTTTTCGCCTTCACTCGGGATTCTATTCGGCGCTAGTTCGGGCGCGTGCCGTTATTGGGCTTGCTCGGATGATTGCGGCCCCCGCAAATCCGACTCGTGCAACACGCCGCTCTCGTCGATTTTCAAGACCCACCTGGAGCCGCGAGCTTGAAGCCATGAGGGAGCAGGCTCTACCACGCCGTGAGCAATCAGGTCATCACGGTTCCCATGTTCATCGGCATCCTCATCGTAAGCCGTGAGCGTAAGGCCCGCGCGCAAATGAACCACTGAGCCCTTCTCGTCGAGGCAGGTGTCCCCGTGAGACAGACAAAGGATATCGCCGCACAACCCATTAAAATCCGCACGGACCTTCGGAAGAGTCATCTCAACCCCCAAGAAACGCACAAGCCGGCGATTCTCCTTAGCAATTCGCCGCCTTCCTTGATGATGTTCGTCTTCGGGGACGCCGAAGGTTAGCGTGAGGCTAACAAGTCGTCAGCGTCGAGCACGGGGAAGATTTATTAGGGCGGGGCACAGAGGGGCGGCTTTACTCGCTCGCGCGTCTGCGCCCCGCTGCTTTCAGCGCGCCAGACACCTCGACCCAGCGGCCGTCGCGTTTGACGTAGACGCGCGGGTCGCGGATGGGGAATTTTTTGGCGAAGGCCGGGTGCGAGGCGAGGAAGCGGCGCACGGTCGCGCGGTCGCCCGTCGCGACGCGCCAGCGGCCGTCCTCGCGCACGAGGTATTGCTGCGCGACGATCTTGCCCTCGGCCTCCACGGGCCGCAGGACGTTCCCGTACATGACCGTGTCCACGGCGGCGATGTCGCCCGAGACGCGCACCGCGCCGACCTCCATCCGGTCCAGCCTGTACATGCCGCCCGCGGCGCGCAGCAGCGACACGAACCGCTCGCGCGAGACGCGGGAGCGCGAGGCGCTCGGGAGCACGTCGTAAAGCTCGGCGTAGCGTCCGTCCTTCAACTGCTCGAAGACGGTCTGCACAACGGCCCGCACCTCCGCCTCGTCCGACGGCCGCGCGCCCGCCGGCGCGAGCGTCAACAGCAGGAGCGCGCAGGCCGCGAGCGTGATTCCCGGTCTCTTACTTTTCATCATCGTCACCGGAAGTGTCCCCCGCATCCGCCTCGTCATCATCTTCGTCCTCGTCCGTCTCCTCGCCCGCGGGGATTGCCGGGCGAATGCGCGCGCGGTAGTTGAGAAACCACGCGACCGCGCCGAGCGCGCCCGCGACGAACGCCGCGTTGTAGTGCTCCGTCAGCAGCAGGACGGCGGCGACACCCAGGGCCAGGACCGAGGCGATAATCCAGACGCGCTCCATCAGGCACCGCGGCTCACTTGACCGTCACAGGGATGGGGGCGTCCATAGTGCGCGGCGGGAAACACTTCTCCTCGTCGCAAGCCTGTATGCGCAGCTTACCCTTGAGCGTCTGCGCGCCCTTCTTCGCTCCGGCCGCGGCCGTCAGCGGGAGCTTGATCGCCGTCTCGCCTTCGTAGACGGCGAGCGGCTCTTTGGAGAAGGCGAACGTCCGCGTGACCGAAGAAGGGTAAGTTGGCTTCCCCGCGGTGACGCCCTCGCCCGGCTCGACCGTCAGCTCCGTCGCCTTCAGGTAAGAGAAGGACGGGGGGTTGGCGTTGATGTGGTAGCCGGAGGCGACGGTCAGCTTGACGGTCGCCTCCGCCGTGCCGCCTGACTTGATCTCAGTGGCGGGCACCTCCATTCGCACCACGTCCGCGGGCGGGGCCTCGCTCGTCGTCTCAATCTGACCTGATTTGTCGGGGGCGGCGTTCCCGCCGGAATTAGAGGTCTCGGTCGGGGAGCAGGCCGAAAGAAAAATGGCACACAGGCAGAAGCAGGACAGTATTGTTTTTCGGGTCATAGTTTCTCAGTTGCGTTGGATGTCGGCCAGCGGGCGGCCGCGCAGGAAGTTGCGCGCCGCCGCGAACATGCGCCGCAGTCGCCGCACGATTTTCGGGAGCAGCCACGCGACGAGCAGCAGGAAAACGATTATCACCACGAGGATCACGACCGGGTTCAGGACCGCCAGCACGGCCGCGCCGACCGTGATGATGTCTTCGAGAATCGAGAGCGCCCAGTTCGAGACGGGCTCGGGGCTCGTGTTGGCCGCGGCGCGCACCGTCGCCTTCGTCCCGTGGGTCGAGAGGGCCAGCCCGCCGCCCAGCAGCAGCGACAAGACCTGCACCGTCGGGCTCAGGTCCGAGGTCGCGGACGCCGCCACGGCCGCGCCCGCGGGGACGCGCACGAACGTGTGCACCGCGTCCCACACGGTGTCCACGAGCGGAATCTTGTCGGCGACGAACTCGACCGCGTACATGAAGAGCGCGACGCCTATGATTATCCAGTTGTCCAGCACTTCGAGCCCGCCGGGAAGCTGTGCCACTTTGAAGTGCTGCAAGAGCCCCAGCGTCGCGACCGTCGCGTACACGTTTATCCCAGACGACCACGCCGCGCCGAACGCCAAGCCGAGGATGGAAACAGTGCCCATAGCGAAAAGATTGAAGGCGGAAGGCGGAAGGCGGAGAACGAAAGACTGGAAGCGGCCGCGCATTTTTCTTCCCGCCTTCCGCTTTCCGCCTTCTATCCTTCTTCTTCCTCTTCCTTGCCTCTCCCGTCCGGGCGCTTGATGCCGAACTTTTCGAGGCGGTACTGGAGGGTGCGGAAGGTCAGGCCGAGAAGCTTGGCGGACTTCGTGATGTTGTAGTCGGTCTGCTCCATCGCCTGCACGATCAGGCTGCGCTCCACGTCCTCGAACGAGATGCCCTCGGGCGGGAGCTTGAAAGCGCCCTCGGTCGCGGGCCTGGCCTCCTGGCGGACTTCGAGCGGCAGGTCCTCGACGGTGATGAGGTCGCCCTCGCAGAGCAGGATGGCGCGCTCGATGGCCGACTCCAACTGGCGCACGTTGCCGGGCCAACTGTAGTCCATCATCAGCCGCCTCGTCTCCGGCGTCAGCCCGCGCACCAGCCGCGAGGTGTTGCGCGTGTGCTTCTTCAGGAAGTAGTCGATCAGGACGGGGATGTCCTCGCGCCGCTCGCGCAAGGGGGGCACGTCGACCGAGAGCACGTTGATGCGGTAGTAGAGGTCGTCGCGGAACCTGCCGTCCCCGACCATCGCGCGCAGGTCGCGGTTCGTGGCGGCGACGACGCGCACGTCAATCTTGATGGTGCGCGTGCCGCCGACGCGGCGTATCTCGCGCTCCTGGAGCGCGCGCAGGAGCTTCGCCTGCATGCCGATGTCGAGTTCGCCGATCTCGTCCAGGAAGAGCGTGCCGCGGTCCGCGACCTCGAAGAGACCTTTCTTCTCGGCGTGCGCGCCCGTGAAAGAGCCCCTCTCGTGGCCGAAGAGTTCGGACTCCAAAAGGTTCTCGTTAATCGCGGCGCAGTTGACGGCCTGGAACATCTCGGCGACGCGAGGACTTTGGTTATGTATGGAGCGCGCGATCAACTCCTTGCCTGTGCCACTTTCGCCGCGTATCAGGACGGGCGAGGCCGAGCGCGCGACCTTGAGGATCATCTTCTTGACGGCCTCCATCTCGGGCGAGGCGGAGATGATCTCGGCGTCGAGCGCGTCCAGGCGCTTGAGCGCGCGCCGGATGGTCCCGAGCAGCGTGTCGCGGTCGTAAGGCTTTTGGAGGTAGTCGAACGCGCCGCGCCGGAGCGCGTCCTTCGCGGACTCTATCGAGCCGTGCGCGGTCAGCAGGATGACGATGATGGATGAGTCCTGCGCGAGCAGGTGCTGCAACAGCTCTATGCCGTCCATCCCCGTCATCTTCAAATCGGTCAGGGCCAGATCGAAGCGCCGCTCCTTGGCGAACTTGAGCGCGGCCTCGCCCGAGGCGGCGGTCGTCACGTCGTAGCCCTCGCCCGACAGAATCATCTCCAGGATTTCGCGCTGCGACTTCTCGTCGTCAACTACAAGTATGCTCTTGCGTGCCATTCAAAGCTCCTCAATGGTGAACGGTGACAGGTGACAGGTGACAGGATAAGAAAAAAGTTTCCTCCTGTCACCTGTCACCTGTCGCCGTTCGCCGTCGTTGGGAGTGTGATTACGAACGTGGTGCCCTCGCCCAGCTTCGAGCGGACGGAGATCGTGCCGCCGTGGTCGTCGACGGCCTTCTTGACGATGGCGAGGCCGAGCCCCGTGCCCGTGTCCTTGGTCGAGAAGTAGGGCTCGAAGACTTTCGAGATGTCTTCGGGCGCGATGCCGCGGCCTGTGTCGGTCACCTCGACGCGCGCGTTGCGGCCCCCGTCCTCGGCCGAAATGTTTATCAACAGGCTGCCGCCCTCGCCGTCAATCGCCTGCATGCCGTTGATGATCAGGTTGGTGAAGACCGAGCGCAGGGCTTCGGCGTCGCCCAGCACGGGCGGCACGTCGCCCGTCTGCTCGACGCGCGTCTCGATGCCGCTCTCCTGCGCCTTGACCTCGACCATCTGTAGGGCGTCGCGCGCCGCCTCTCCCAGATCGAGCGGGCGAAGCTCCAGCGTCGAGGGCCTTGAGTAGTTCAGGAACTCCGAGATGCGCGTGTTGATGCGCGCGACTTCCGTCTTGAGCTGCTGCGCCAGCCGCTCGAACGTCTCGCGCTTCTTCGGGTCGTCCGGGGGGAAGGCCGTTCTGAGGTGGTCGAGCGTCAGGTTGATGTAGTTGAGCGGGTTTCGGATTTCGTGCGCGATGGCCGAGGCCAGGCGGCCGACGACCGCCGACTGCTCGGTCTGGTGCAGGAGCGCCTCAAGCTCGCGCATGTGGCCGAGCCGCGCGATCATCTCGTTGAAGCGCGAGGCGAGTTGGCCCATTTCGTCCGTGCGGTCGGCGGCCGGGACGCGGAAGTCGAAGTCGCCGGCCGCGACGCGGCGCGCGGCGTTGGACAGGTCTTTGATGGGCCGCGTGAACCGCCAGACGAGGACGGCCGCGACGAGGGTGGCCGCCAGGAGCACCGCCAGCGTGTAGATGAGCGGGCGCGCGGCCTGAATGCTCCAGACGCTCTGGCCCTCGCGGAACGACCTGAGGACGACTATCACGTAATAACGGCCGTCCACCGTCTCGACGGAGACGGCGAGGGATTCGGCCCCGGCCTGATTGGCCGTCGTCACGGGGAAGTGCTTCCGGTCCTCAGCCGGCAACTCGTTGAGATTCATCACGGGGGGCAGCGTCGTCAGTTCCGGCAGGTAGCGGTCGGCGTACTCGCCGTTGACCTTCAGAAGCTCTAAATCGAGGCTGTCTGACAGCCGCCAGTTGCTGTCAACGACGATGATGTTGGCGACGCGGCCGGTCTGCGGGTTGAGGAGCGGGTTGTTCCTCTGCTTGAGTAGTTCGACGAGGCGCGGCTTGGCGGAGATGCTCTCGAACCCCAGCGCGACGGCGGCGACCAGCGCCTGCGTCTGCACCTCGCGCATCCGCCGATTATTCCGCGAGTTGCGTACGTTCAAGACGTACTGCGTCCCGAGCGTCAGGATGAGCAGCGCGGCCAGCACGAGCAGCAGCCGCGCGCGGAAACTGGAGATGAGTCGAAGCGCTTTCATACTCTTTAGGTCAAACGGGAGAGTCACGGGACATTATAAACTATAGACGGCAAGATTATTTTTTCGTTGCCCTCGGCCCTTTCAAATGTTATAGTTCGCGGCGGTCTCAGCGCAAACTCCCCGGAGGCCGCATCAACGGGAACTCTCCCAACCCTCACCGTAAAGTAAGTTAGGTCGCAAGACGAAGAACAACAATTCGTTGAAGGAACTATTTTGAAGATGACCGAGGCTTCAAAATTTATCTCTGTTACTTGACGACGTGGCGCGCCGCGAGAGAGCGCGCGGCTGAAATAATTCGAAAAAATAAGCGTTAGGCATTCGTTCGTGACCCGAAAGCGTTCGAGACCCTAACTCGCGAAGTTAACCCCGGAGCTTTAATTTAACTGCGAGGACCAGTCAATGACCCAAACCAAGCGAACCCTGAACCCCGCGCGTTTAGCGCCCGCCCTTCTCCTTCTCGTCGCCCTGATCTCCTCGGGCGCAACCTTCGCCAAAGACAAGAAAGCCAAAGCGGCGGCCAAGAGTAAGGCCCCGGCCGCGAAGACGCAGAAGAACCAGAAGAACGCGCGCAACGACAAGAAGGCGCGCGAGACCGCTAAGGCCGGTAAGAACTCGCGCGCCGACAAGAAGCGCGACAGCCGGGCCTCGGCGAAGGAGGCGCGCGTTGACAAGCGGCGCGACCGCAGGGGTTCGGCCAGGGAGTTGAAGGCCGCGAAGAAGGAGCAGGAGAGGGATAGACGCGGGGGACGCCTCTCGAAGCGCGAGCAGCGCGCCGAGGCGCGCCGCCTGGCCGAGCAGCGCCGGCGCGAGATAGCCGAGGCCAGACGCCGCGCGGAGATCGCGCGCCAGGCGGCGATTGCCCGCCAGCGCGCCATCGAACAGGCCATGCGCGACGAGGCGATGGCTAACATCGCGAAGGACGACACGACGGGCGAAGACCTCGAAGTGAGGCGCGCGGCCGTCGCGGCCCTCGGCAACCACGCCGGCACGGTCGTCGTCATGGACCCGAAGACGGGCCGCGTCTACACGGTCGTCAATCAGGACTGGGCTCTCAGGCGCGGCTTCAAGCCGTGCTCGACCATCAAACTGATGACGGGGATGGCGGGCCTCACAGAGAAGGTGATTGACCCCGTGCAGACCGTCTCGGTCTCGGACCGCCGCTACGCCATTGACCTGACGGACGCCCTGGCCTACTCAAACAACGGCTACTTCCAGAACATAGGCGGCCAAGTCGGCTTCGACCGCATCATCTCTTACGCGCGCGAGCTTGGCCTCGGCGAGCGCACGGGCATCAACCACGCCAACGAGTCGCCCGGCCGCGTGCCGCTCTTCAAGACGGGCTTCGCCGCCCGCCGCATGTGCTCGCACGGCGACGACTTCGAGGTGACGCCGATTCAGCTCGCCAACATGGTCTCGGCCATAGGCAACGGCGGCAACCTTCTCGTCCCGCACCTGCCGCGCACGCCGCAGGAGGAGGCGCAGTTCAAGACCATCGTCCGCCGCAAGATCAACATCCCGCAGGAGTCCATGCAGAAACTGGTCCCGGGCATGATCGGGGCGGTCAACTACGGCTCGGGCAAGCGCGCCTTCGACGCCTCGCAGACCATCGCCGGCAAGACCGGCACCTGCATCGGCCAGGGCTCGTGGCTCGGCCTCTTCACCTCCTACGCGCCCGTGCACAACCCGCGCCTGGCAATCGTCGTCGTGACGCGCGGCTCCGACGCGCGCCGCCACTTCCCGGCCTACGTCGCCGGCCAAATCTACCGCTCGCTCAAGCACCGCTTCGGCCCAGGCACGGACGCCATGCCTTACGCCATGACCCCGCGGCCGAAGATTGACCCGAAGGCTGCGGCCGCCCTCAGCGACGAGGACAGGGAGGAAGATGCAGGCGAGGCGGGCGAAGACAGTCTGACGGGTGCGGCGGCAGCGGGCGCGGCCGCGGCCCCGGCAAACGGCAACAACGTCAAGAGCGTGATCATGACCGTGCCGCAGCCGAAGCAGACCGGCTCTCTGGCGCAGCCCGCGGGGCAGACGCCCGCGCCGCAGAACACCACGCAGAGGCCGCGCCGCGTTCACGCGCCCAAGCCGTAAAGTAAGGGCAGAAGGTAAAAGTAAAAAGGCAAAAGTAAGGCGGAGACCACATCTAAGTTTATTGTGGTTCTCCGCCTCTTTTTTTGCATTTTGTATTTTTGATTTTGCGTTTGCTTCCTGCCTTGACAGGCGGCGGAGTGTTGCAGGATGATTAGGCCATCGCATTTGTTTTAGCTGACGCCGATGTACCCGGTTCTCTCCCTGTCAGGAGTAGGGTGCGCGCGCCGCCCGGAACGCGGCAACCGAATGCCGCGAGCCGCGCATCTGAAGAGCGCGACGCGGTTTCGGAAGCCGTCCGCGCTTCTCACCCCCCGGATTGATAAGAGTTGCAGAAAAGGACATTGCTTGGAGGATTGCGACCGATGAAAAAGCTGATTCGATTCCTAGTATTTGCTGCGCTCGTGGCGACGCTCGCGCTGCCCGCGCTGGCACAGAACACAACGACGACGCAGCCCGCGGCGGCAGCCACGCAGGACGACCAGGAAGCCAAGACGAACCTCTATAACAAGTTCAGGGACAACCTCAAAACCAACCCGCAGGTCGCCTACGAGGCCGGCAAAGAGTACCTCACCAAGTACGAGGCCACCGACGGCCCCAGCGACACTTACGTCGCTTACATCAAGAAGTGGGTTGATTCCTACGAGAAGATCGCGCGCCGCAATCAGGTCATTCAGCAGTTGAACGCCAAGGACTACAACAACGCGTTCACCGGGGCCAAGCAGGTGCTGGTGGATTACCCGGACGACCTGGCGCTCCTCTTCGAGCTGTCGAAGGCCGGCCTGGCCGCCGCCAGCTCCGGCAACGCCGCCAACAACGCCGCGGCGATTGACTACGCGAGGCGGACCCTCCAGATGATCGAGGCCGGCAAGACCTTCGAGAAGGACAAGCCGATCCCGAACAAGGACGAGATCGTCGGCGCGCTCAACTACGAGTTGGGCTTCCTGCTGCGCGAGTCGGACCCGACCACGGCCGCCAACTATTTCATCACCGCCGCGCAGAAGCCCGGCTTCTCGCAGAAGGACCCGCGGACCTACTCGTTCCTGGCCGTCGCCTACGAGCAGTCCGAGTACGCCAAGCTACGGAACGACTACGAGGCCAACTGCAAGACCGAGGAGCAGCTCAAGGGGCCGCAGTGCACGGAGCTGACCGCGAAGGTCAACAACGTCGTGGACCGGATGATTGACGCCCTGGCGCGCGCCATCGCCTACAGCAAGACGAGCCCCGAGGCGGCCCAGTTCGAGCAGGCCCGCACGGCCTGGATGGAGCAGTTGACGGCGCTCTACAAGTACCGCAACAACGGCGACGCCGCCGGCCTCGACGCGCTGATCGCGGGCGTCACGGCCAAGCCGCTCCCGCGCCCCGGTCAGGCGACGACGCCGACGACCACGCCCGCGTCGAACACGACGCCGCCGACGCAGCCGGGCAGCACGGGCAGCACCACGACGACGCAGCCCGCCAACGGCGGCACCACGTCGAGCACGCAGCCGAAGCCCAACCGCTAAAGGCGGCGCGTGGCTCGCGTTCATTATCCTTCAAGCAAGCCCGAAAGCCGGGCGCAACGTCGATGACGCTGCGCCCGGCTTTTGTTAGAATCGGCCCGCCGTGAAAAACTCCGCAGACACCGCACACGACTTGGCAGAGTTGGAAGACCTCCTCGGCCACACCTTCAACGACCGCTCGTGGCTTGAGCGCGCGCTCACGCACCGCTCGTGGGCGCACGAGCAGGTCGCGCCGGGCAGGGAGGAGGAGGCGCGGCGGCTGCACAACGAGGCGCTCGAATTCGTCGGCGACTCCGTCCTCGGCCTCGTCGTCGCTGACTACCTTTTCAGGTCTTACCCGGAAGTGACCGAGGGCGAGCTGTCGCGCATGAAGCACCAACTGGTCAGCGCGCCCACGCTGGCGCGCGCCTCCGAGCGCCTGACGGTAGGGAGGTTCGTGCGCGTCGGCCGCGGCGAAGACAAGAGCGGCGGGCGGCGCAAGCGCGCGCTCCTAGCCGACGCCTTCGAGGCCGTGCTGGCGGCGATCTTTCTGGACGGCGGGCTGGAGGCGGCGGCCGCGTTCGTGCACAACGCGCTCGGCGACGAGCTGGAGCAGATAGACCCGGAGGCTGCGGCGGCCGCCGACTTCAAGACGCTCTTACAGGAGCGGCTTCAGGCGAGCCACCTGTCCGCGCCGCAGTACGCCGTCGTGGAGACGACGGGGCCGCCACACCGGCGTACGTTCCACGTTGAGTTGAACTGGGACGGCGGCTCTGTCCGCGCCGAGGGGCGCACCATCAAGGCCGCCGAAACGAGCGCCGCACGCCTCGCGCTCGACAGCCTGGACGGGGAAGAACAAAAGGCGGAAGGCGCAGAGCAGTAGGCCGTTGGCGCAGAGCGGAAGGCGTAAGGCGGAAAGACGAAAGCGGCCGAGCATTTTCTGCCAACTGCCCACTGCCTACCGCCTACTGCTTTCTGCCTTCCGCGTTTGTTTTCCGGCTTGACCTATCTTGTAAGGCTTCTTTAGGATGTTTTCATGAGTGATGATTTGACGAACACGGGGGTCGCTGCGCCTGTGGCCGAGCCGGAGGCGCGGGCGCGCGTGGCGGCGCAGACTTCTCAGGCGAACGGCAACGGCTTCGGGGGGAAGGCCGTGGCGGCCGAGAGGAAAATGCAAGGGCCGCCGAAGAGCATCTTCCGGGAGTATTTCGAGTCGGCGGTCGTGACGGTCATCATGGCCCTCTTCGGGATGACTTTCATCGTCCAGGCCGTCAAGGTGCCGACCGGCTCGATGCAGAACACGATCACCATCGGCGACCACCTGCTCGTCAACAAGTTCATCTTCGGCGCGGGCGACCCCTTCCCGCTCCTCCCGCAGCGTGAGGTGCGCCGCGGCGACATCATCGTCTTCAAGTACCCCGGAAACCCGAACGACCCGGACGGCGACCGGCGGCCCGACAACCTGCCCTACAAGACCAACTACGTCAAGCGCGTCATAGGGCTGCCGGGCGACCGCGTGCAGGTGCGCGGCGAGCGCGTCCTCATCAACGACCAGGAGTTGCCAGAGCACCGCATCTCCGCCCTGGACCACGCGGACGACCCGCGCACGCCCGGCGTGTTGGAGAACAACAAGCAGCTCGAAATACTGGAGAACCCGCCGCGCAAGGAGGGCGAGGTTTACTCGGTCTTCTACAGCACGGACCGAATCCTGGAGAGCGGCTTCGACGAAGTCGTCCCAGAGGGCCACTACTTCGTGATGGGCGACAACCGCAACAACAGCCAGGACAGCCGCGCCTGGGGCTTCGTCCCGCGCGAGCTGGTCGTCGGCCGCGCCATGTTCGTCTACTGGTCTTACGACGAGAGCGCGCCCACGAGCGGCAACTTCTTCCTCGACTTCATACGCAACACACGCTGGAACAGAACGGGCACGATGGTCAAGTGAAGGGATGAGGGATGAGGGATGAAGTAAGAACGCCTTCTTTACTTCATCCCTCATCCCTCATCCCTTTCTCTCCGCCCACTCCTTCGTCACGCGGTGGCGGTAGTCGAAGAGACGTTTGAGGCGCGGGACGATGAGGAGCGGTGCCATTAAGCGCCCGGCGGGCCAGAGCGGCGGCTCGTACTCTATCTCGTCGCGCAGGACGGCCCCGCGCTCGTGCGGCAGCACGACGTGGCGGTGACGCCACTTGCGAAATGGGCCACTCGTTTGTACGTCCTCGAACATCCGCGGCGGGTCGTAGGCCGTGTGCAGCGCCTCCCAGCGGGCGGTGAAGAGGCCCAGGATGCGCGTCTCGATAATTGTCTTCGCGCCGGCGCGCAGGCTCGGGGCCGCCTGGACGATGCGCGCGCTCTCCCACGGCGGCGTCAGGCGCGCGAGCGCGTCCGGCAATTCGTGAAACGCGAAGACGCGCTCCGGCGTCGCCTCTATGACGCTCTCCTTGACGAAGTTCATCCCCGGAAGATAACCGCCGCCTGTCCCCCGCGTCCAGGTCAGGATCACTGCCCGCTTGCGGTACTGACAGGGGACTCAGTCAAGTAGTAAAGTGGCACAAAAAGGGGAAGCGTCATGGCGAGAGGGTGGGAGAGTAAGGCGGTCGCGGACCAGCAGGAGGCCGCGGACGAGCGAGCGCGCCGCGCGCGGCCGCTCGAAGAGTTGTCGCCGGAGGAGCGCGAGCGCCGCGGGCGGCTGGAAACGTTAAGGCTCTCGCGTGCTCGCACGCTCACGCAGCTCGAAAGTGCGACGCGCCCGGCGCACCGCCAGATGCTTCAGCGAACTCTTCAGGCTTTGGAGACGGAGATAGAGGAGCTGTCTTAAAGCTTCCTCACTTAATCATCGTGAAAGTCCGCCACCAGCGCGTGTTCGTCAGGAGATTGCTCGACGGGTCGCTCTCGTCCCTGGACCAGAAGACGAAGAGGGCGCGGCCTATCACCAGCTCGCCCGCGACGGGCCCCCACGCGCGGCTGTCCGCGCTGTCCTCGCGGTTGTCGCCCATCACGAAGTAGTGGCCCTGCGGGATCGCGTAGGGCCTCTCCACGGCGTAATGAAAAATCTCCGGCGGCTTCTCCACCGCGGCCGTCCCTGCGGCGGCGAGCGTCTTCGCGCTGTAGTAGACCGTGTAAGGCTCGTTCGGCTGGCGCGGCGCGTCTTCGGCTACGACGAGCGGGGCTTTGCTGTTAACGCCCGGCTCCGCCTTGACGCGGTGCTCGGGGAGCGGCTGGCCGTCGATGAGGACGAGCGCGCCGCGCACCTCTATGGTCTCGCCCGGCAGACCTATGACGCGCTTGATGAAGTAGTCGGAGTAGGGCTTGACGGGCGGGACGCTCATCTCGTCGCGGCCGGGGTTGTCGCGGTCGCCGGGGTACTTGAAGACGATGATGTCGCCGCGGCGGATTTCGCGCTTGGGCAGGAAGAAGGGGCTTGAGCCGGGGGCGAAGATGAACTTGTTGATGAGGAAGTGGTCGCCGATGTAGATCGTGTTCTGCATCGAGCCGGTCGGGACGCCGACGGTGCGCCCGATGAACGTGATGAAGAAGACGAACATGATCGCCGTGTAGATGGCGGACTCGAAGTACTCGCGCCAGACACTCTTCGGCGGCCCCTTGCGCTCCGGCGTCTTCGCCTCCGCGACCTCGGCCTCCTCGGCCTCTTTCCCCTTCTTTTTGCGCGCCATAGTCAGCATCGTAAATCGTAAATGGCAAATCGTAAATGGTGAAACGCGGTTTTCTCCGTCCACGATTCACGACTCACGATTTACGATGAACTATCATCCTGATTCCGTCGCGCGGGCGCAGGGACATGGCCGGGACGAGTTGGACCGGGCGCGTGGAGACGAGTTCGAGTCTGTAGTCGCGCGCGATGGTCGCCATCAGGAGCACGATTTCCATCATCGCGAAAGCGTTGCCGATGCAGACGCGCGGGCCGCCGCCGAAAGGGAAGTAGGCGTACTTGGGAAGGCTGCCGGCGAACTCCGGCGTCCAGCGCTCCGGCCTGAACTCGTCCGGCTGCGGAAAGAAACGCTCGTCGCGGTGCACGACCCAGGTCGGCATGAAGAGCTGCGTGTGCGCGGGCACGCGGTAGCCGCCGACCTCGCAGTCCTCGACGGCCTCGCGCCCGACGATGTAGGCGGGCGGGTAGAGCCGCATGGATTCCTTGACGACCATCTCCGTGAACTTCAAGCGCGGGTAGTCCGCGGCCGAGGGCGTGCGGCCCGCTTCGAGCACTTCGTCAAGCTCGCGCCAGAGTGTCGCTTCGGCCTCGGGGTGGCGCGCGAGCAGATACCAGGCCCAGGAGAGCGTCAGCGCCGTCGTCTCCTGGCCCGCGAGGAAGAGCGTGATGACTTCGTCGCGCAGTTGCTGGTCCGTCATCTGGCTGCCGTCGTCGTCGTGCGCCTGTAGCAGCATCGAGAGCAAATCGCCCTGGTCTTTACTCCCGCCCGCGCGCCGCTGGCTGATGATGCGGTAGACGACCTCGTCCAGTTGCGCCGCGACCTTGTGGAAGCGCCGGTTGGTCGGCGTGGGGAAGCGGTTATCCAGAATCCACTTCAGCGTGGCCTGCGAGCCGAAAGGCTCCACGAGGACGGAGAGCGCGCGCGCGACCTTGTCCGCGTCGTCCGTCACGTCCACGTTGAAGAGCGTGTGTGTGACGATCTCCATCGTCAGCCGCATCATGTCGCGGTGTATATCGCGAATCTCGCCGTCGCGCCAAGTCTTCGTGAGCGCCTCGGCATCTTCGACCATGCGGCGCGCGTAGGAGGCTATGCGCTCGCGGTGGAAGGCGGGCTGTGCCAGTCTGCGCTGCCTGCGCCAGAAGTCGCCCTCGCTCGTCAGCAGGCCGCGGCCGACCAGGCGGTGGAAGAAGGGCGTGCGGAACGAGAGCGGCTTGATGAAATTGCGGCTGTTCGTCGCGAGCACCTGCTCTATGTGGTCCGGGTGGAAGAGGAAGTAGGACGGGACGTAGAAGAAGCGCGCGCTGACCACGTCGCCGTAGTCGCGGCGGAGCCTCTCTATGAAGCCGAGCGAATCGCGGTTGAACTCGGGCATCACTCCGAGCAGGAAATGGCCCCTGGGGCCTTCGGGGAGTAGGGATGCGACCATCGCGCGTGTTTCCTTTCCGCCTGGTTTGGTAACGCAATAGTGCCCGGCCTCTCGCCCGCAACGCAAGTCCGAAGAGAAGCGCACGGGTAAACCAGCGTGCTATTATCTCACGCCGTCAATTTCGGGCCAGAAACGTCGCCCCTTAATTTCCCCGGAGGAGTCTTCATGCACCAGCGGCCGCCGAGCCTCGCAACACTTTTTCTCATGCTCATTCACATCAGCCTTTTCTACTCGGTTGCCAGGGCGCAGGACGGGCACACGCTGACGGGCGAGTTCCGCACGCACAAGAATTTTCATTCGCGTTTCCTCACGAGCGACCGCGACGTGCTCGTCTATCTGCCGCCCGGCTACGACGCGGACAAGAGGAAGCGCTACCCCGTGCTCTACCTGCACGACGGGCAGAACCTTTTCGACGGCGCTACCTCATTCATCAAGGGCGCGGAGTGGGGCGTGGACGAAACCGCGCAGCGGCTCATCACCGAAGGCGCGATCGAGCCGCTCATCATCGTGGGCGTCTACAACACCGGCAAGGACCGCGTGGAGGAGTACACGCCGACGGCCGACGCCAGGCACAAGGTGGGCGGGAAGGCGGACCTCTACGGGAGGATGCTGGTCGAAGAGCTGAAGCCGTTCATCGATTCCGAGTACCGCACGCGGCGGGACGCGAAGCACACGGGGCTCGGCGGCTCAAGCCTCGGCGGGCTCGTGTCGCTGTACCTGGCGCTCAAGCACCCGCAGACCTTCGGGCGCGTGGTCGTCGCCTCGCCTTCGGTCTGGTGGGACAACAAGATGATTTTGCGCGAGGTCGAGGCGTTGAAGAAGAGGCCGCGCCTGCACATCTGGCTGGACATGGGGACGAAGGAGGGCGGCAACGAGGCCGAAGAGCACACCCGGAACGCGCGCGCCCTGCGCGACGCCCTCGCCCGCAAGGGCTGGAAGGAGGGCTCGGACCTGAAGTATTTCGAGGCCGAGGGCGCGGAGCACAACGAGCGCGCGTGGGCCGCGAGGGTCGAGCCGATGCTGAGGTTTTTGTTCCCGAAAAAATAGGCGCTTCAAATAACCGTCGGCGGGCCGCCCGCGCGGCGCTCGTTTCTGGACCGATTCGCACAATCCTGTTGACAAGCGCCGACCGGCGAGAATATTGTCTCAACTGCTTTTCGGTTCTTTCCCGCTGACAAGAAACTCGCGTCTGGTGAGTCTCACTTAAAAATTTTTCGTCTCTCAAACCTGGGTTTGGCTTTCGGCCGGGCGAGCGGTTTCACACCTTTTTCGAGGAGTTGATTCGTTATGACTGCGACAGAAAAGAGCCCACACAAGATTCACAACTCGGCCACGAAGGACGGCCTGACCGCCAAGGTCTACCGCGGCGACGGCGCGGCGATGCTGGCCTTCAACCTGGACGAGAAGCTGACGAAAGACCTCGCGGGCTTCAGTATCAAGCGGACCACGCCCGACGGCAAGTCCGACTACCTTCACAACCGCCTGCACTTCACGAGCTGCGTGACGACGGACACGAAGGTCGAGGAACTCACGGGCCACCCGACGAACGAAGCGCCGCTCCAGAAGTTCCGCTGGATAGACATCCCGGAGGCGATGATGCCCGGCGACTTCCGCTACGACGTGACGGCCATGCTCTTCGGCGAGGGCGGCAAGTTAAAAGAGGGGCCGACGGTGCGCGTCGACCTTGAGATCGAGCCGCGGAAGATCGGCTCCTTCGAGTTCGGCTTCACGCGCGGCTATCTCTCGTCGCAGGCGTACACCAACCTCTTCAAGAACGCGCCGATTCGCCCCGCGAAGAAATCGCTGGACTACAAGACGAAGTCTTACCAGAAGCAGTACGAGTGGCTCGGCTACCACGCGCGCAAGCTGGTCTTCGATTTTGTGGAGGAGTGTCTTAAGGACAAGAGCGTCACGGTTGACCTCTTCGCTTATGACTTGGACGAGCCGGACTTCGTGCGCGCGATGCAGAAGCTGGGCAAGCGCCTGCGTGCCTACCTGGACAACGCCCCTCTGCACACGAAGCCGGGCGCGCTGGAGATTGACGCGCACAAGGCGCTGGTCAAGTCGGCCGGCGAGAAGAACGTCAAACAGGGCCACTTTCACCGCTTCGCGCACAAGAAGATTCTGATTCAGAAGAGGGACGGCAAGCCCGTCAAAGTATTGACCGGCTCGGCCAACTTCTCCGTCCGCGGCCTCTACGTCCAAGCCAACAACATCCTGGTCATAGACGACCCGCAGACGGCCGCGCTCTACGACGCCGCCTTCGAGCAGTCCTTCAACGCGCCCGACAAGTTCGCGACCTCCCCAATCGCCGAAGGCTGGCACGAGGTCGAGGCCGACGGGCTGCCCAAGTTCGCCGTCGCCTTCTCGCCGCACAAGACGGCTGAGGTCTCCCTGAAGAGGGTCGCGGACGCCATCTCGGCCGCCGAAAGCTCAGTCATCTTCGCCGTGATGGAACTCGCGGGCGGGGGGACCGTCATGGACGAGTTGAAGGCGCTGCCCACGAAGAAGAAGATGTTCTCTTACGGGATGACGCAGACGATGGGCGGCGTCAAGGTTTACAAGCCGGGCGAATCCTCCGGGATGATCGTGCCCTTCGAATATTTGAAGGGGAAAGTCCCGCCGCCGTTCCAGGACGAGTACAGCGGCGGGTCCGGCATCGTCATACACGACAAGTTCGTCGTGGTGGATTTCAACGGCGCGAACCCCGCGGTCTTCACGGGCTCGTCTAACCTGGCGGCAGGCGGCGAGGAGTCGAACGGCGACAACCTGCTGGCGATTCACGACCCGGCGGTGGCGTCCGCCTACGCGGTCGAGGCGATACGGCTCGTCGATCACTACCACTTCCGCGCGACGATGAAGACGGCCGACGCCTCGAAGCCGCTCTGCTTGCAAGGGCCGGACGCGAAGGACAAGTGGTGGCAGCCCTACTACGACCCGGACACCATCTTCTACCACGAGCGGACCCTGTTCAGCAGTTAAAACCATTCTCGCGATGTGGCTCATGTCAGTGCCGCCCGCGGTGGCGGGCGGCACTGACTCGGGTGATACTCTCATGCAGACGTGGCTCTTGGGATTGATCATCGTCGGGGCGAGCGTGCTGCTGGCGCACGTGGGGCTGCGCCTGGTTCGTCGCAGGGTCCCGCTGCCTGTGCACGAGACGCAGCACGAAGTCGGGGGCTTCATCATAGGCGTGATGGGGGCCATCTACGCCGTGCTGCTGGCGTTCGTCGTCGTCGCCGTCTGGGACGAGTTCAGCGACGCCAAGCTCGTGGTCGAGAGCGAGGCCAATCACCTCAACGACCTCTCGCGCATGGGCCAGGGGTTTAGTCCCGCGACGCGGCAACTCGTGCTCGAAGGGCTCAGGAATTACGCGCGGGCCGTCGTGGACGAGGAGTGGGAGACGATGTCGCGCGGCGAGCCGAGCCAGCGGGCGCAGGCGGCGATGGACGACCTCTGGGGAATTTACACAAGGGTTGAGCCGCAGGAGGGGCGCGAGTCGCTCCTCTTCGCGGAGTCGCTCGACCGCCTGAACGAATTGAGCAACAGCCGCCGCCAGCGACTCTTCATCAGCAAGGACGACATCCCCGGCCTGATACGCATCCTGCTCTGGGGCGGCGGCCTCATCGTGCTCGCCTTCACCTACTTCTTCGGCGTCAAGAGCATCAGGTCGCAGGCGCTGATGACGGCCGCGCTCGCCGGCGAGATAGCCTTCATCCTCTTCCTCATCGTCGCCCTGGACAACCCCTTCCACGGCAGCGTCCGCGTCTCCCCCGAACCCGTCCAGCAAATCCTCGAAAGAATCGGAACGCAATGATGAGCGAGGAATGCGGAATGATGAATTAAGAAGCAAATTGACTTCCATTCGTCATTCATCGCTCCGCATTCCTCATTGCTTTTCTTCCCCGTAGAAGATGACCCAGACGACGAGGTCGTCCGTGAAGTTGATGAAGCGGTGCTCGACGCCGGCGGGGACGAAGAGGAAGTCTCCGGGGCCGAAGGGCTCGCGGCCCTCGCCGCTGACGAACTCGCCCGTGCCGCTGTGGACGATGTAAGCCTCGTCGCGCGCGTGCGGCTGCTGCGGGTCCGTGCCGCGCGGCGCGTAAATCTCGACCAGGAAGTCGCCGCGCTCCATGACGGTCGCGAAGCGCTTGCCCTCCGGCGTCGGCACGAGCGCCATCGCCTCCTCGATTGTCACCCTGAGTTTCTCGGACTGCGGCGAATTTTTCTCTGCTTCATTGATGCTCATGGGGCGCTCCGGTTTTCGCTCGGCGGCGAAGAGATAGTAAATTCCAGTTCACCAGCTTACAGTAAGTACGCATCCGAGGGGGAAGAGTTCTCAAAACTCTGAGAGATGCGGAGGGCTTTTGGATGAAGGACGGTTACATCCTGGCGATTGACCAGGGGACGACGGGCACGAAAGTTATCCTCTTCGACCGTGACGGCCAGATCAGGGGACAAGCCTACTCGGAGTTCACGCAGCACTACCCGCGGCCCGGCTGGGTCGAGCACGACGCCGAAGAAATTTGGGCCAGCACGATCAAGCTGGTCGCGGAGGCGTTCGCGCGCGCGGGCGCGACGGCGGCCGAAGTCCGTGGCATAGGCATCACCAACCAGCGCGAGACGAGCGTGCTGTGGGAGCGCTCAACAGGGAAGCCCGTCGGCCGCGCCATCGTCTGGCAGGACCGCCGCACGGCCGGCCTCTGCGACGAGCTGAAAGAGCGCGGGCTCGAAGAACTCTTCAGGCGGAAGACGGGGCTCGTCCTCGACGCCTACTTTTCGGGGACGAAAGTTAAGTGGCTGCTAGACCAGACGGAGGGCTTGCGCGAGCGAGCGCGCCGGGGCGAGATAGCCTTCGGGACGATTGACTCCTGGCTCGTCTGGAAACTGACGGGCGGGCGCGCTCACGTCACGGACTATTCCAACGCGTCGCGCACGCTGCTCTACAACATACACGACCTGGCTTGGGACCGTGAGCTTCTGGAAATCCTGGACGTGCCCGAGGAGGTGTTGCCATTGGTTGCGCCTTCGGCGCACGTCTACGGGCACACGGACCCGGCCGCATTCTACGGCGAGGCGGTCGCGGTCGCGGGCATCGCGGGCGACCAGCAGGCCGCGCTCTTCGGCCAGGCGTGCTACGGCGCGGGGCTGGCGAAGAACACTTACGGCACGGGCTCCTTCATCCTGCTCAACACTGGGCGCGAGGCCGTCATGAACTGCGAAGACCTGCTGACGACCATCGCGTGGGGCATCAAGGACGAGCCGGTCGAGTACGCCCTGGAGGGCGCGATTTTCATCACGGGGGCGGCCGTGCAGTGGCTGAGAGATGGTTTGCAGATAATCAAGTCTGCCGCCGAGACTGAAGTTCTGGCACAGTCTGTCGAGTCTAACGCGGGCGTCTACTTCGTCCCGGCGCTGGTGGGCCTGGGCGCGCCGCACTGGGACGCCTACGCGCGCGGCACGATCACGGGGCTGACGCGCGGGACGACGCGCGCGCATCTTGCGCGCGCCACATTGGAGAGCATCTGCTACCAGACGCGCGACGTGGTCGAGGCGATGCAGCGCGCCTCCGGCGTGCGCCTCAAAGGCATTCGCGCCGACGGCGGCGCAGTCTCCAACAATTTCCTGATGCAGTTCCAGGCGGACATCCTCAATGTCCCCATCGCCGTCCCGCTCATCACCGAGACGACCTCCCTCGGCGCGGCCTACCTCGCCGGCCTCGCCGTAGGCTTCTGGGAGAGCCGGGAAGAACTCGACGCCAAATGGAAAGTCGCCCGCCGCTACGAGCCGCAGATGAGCGAAGCGGAGAGGGAGCATCTCTACGCGCGGTGGCTGAGGGCCGTCGAGCGTGCGCGGGATTGGGAGGAGCATTAAAGTATCGCTAGGCCGCCAGCCGCGCGTAATATCGGCCCGCAATAATTCGCTGAGGGTTGAGCTGTCTAACACGCAGAGCGCACGCGGTCAAAGTCATAAAAGGTAAAAACTTTATGTCCGGCTATAACAACTGGATCATACGGGCGCTGGTTGCGCGCCTGCGGCAGCCTGGGATGCGGACTCAGCGGCGCTTCGTGGCGGCTACCGGCCTCGTGCTGGCTCTCTTTGCAACCGGGGCTGCGATCTATCTCTTCCGGCAGCCGACGAACGACGCGATGGAGCGGGCGGCGATCAAGGTCTTCGCAGCGATGGGCGTGCTCATCCTCATCCTTATTGCCGCCGCGGTCTTCATACGCAAGAGAACGCGGGCCAGTTGGTCGCAGGAGGAAACACTCAAGATGGCGGGCAAAAGTTTCGAGGAGGAGCGCCCGAAGGAGGGCTTATAATCGGCGGGCGCTTCGCGTCCCACAGCAGGAGAACTCCGATGGTAACAATTCGCGCCGAGAAAGCCGAAGATATCGCGGCGATCCGGCGGGTGAATGAGCTGGCGTTCGGGCAGCCGAATGAGGCGGCGCTGGTTGACGCGCTTCGTGCGGTGGCTGAGCCGCAGATTTCGCTCGTGGCGGTTGCCGATGGTGAAGTTGTCGGGCACATCTTTTTCAGCCCAGTCTCGATTGAGTCGGACGAATTTAACTCTTCGGCGATGGGTCTCGGGCCGATGGCGGTCTTGCCTGAATACCAGGGGCGGGGCGTGGGCTCGCGGTTGGTTCGTGAGGGGTTGAAGGAGTGCGGGCGCGTGGGTTGCGGCGTGGTCGTCGTGCTCGGGCACCCTGAATATTATCCGCGCTTCGGTTTCGTCCCGGCGAGTCAAAAGGGTTTGCGTTGTGAGTACCCTGTCCCTGACGAGGTGTTCATGGTGACGGAGTTGGAGCCGGGGGCGCTCCGCGGGCGGCGCGGCCTGGTTAAATATCGCCCCGAGTTCGGCAAAGTATAACGCTATCCTTTTTCCCCCAGTGAGACCTAATCCGACGGACACGGCAGACCAGACCTTCGACCTGATAGTCATCGGTGCGGGCGTCAACGGCGCTGGCGTGGCGCGCGACGCGGCGATGCGCGGGCTGAAGGTCTTGGTGCTGGACAAGGGCGACATCTCTTCGGGGACGAGCGCCTGGTCTACGCGGCTGATTCACGGCGGGCTGCGCTACCTTGAGCACGGCGAGGTGGGGCTGGTCCGCGAGTCCTTGCGCGAGCGCGAGCGTCTGCTCAGAGTCGCGCCGCACCTGGTGCGGCCGCTCCCGATGTTAATCCCTGTCTACAAGGGCGCGCGCCGCGGGCTCTTGACTGTTCGCGCGGGGATGATCCTGTACGACCTGCTCTCGCGCGGTAAATCTCTCGAACGCCACCGCATGCTCTCGCGCGAAGAGACGCGCGCCCGCGCGCCCGGCTTAGCAATAGAGAGCCTGCGCGGCGCGGCCGTTTACTACGACGCGCAGGTCGAGTACGCCGAGCGGCTCGTCTTCGAGAACGCGCTCTCGGCCGCGCGCCACGGGGCGACGATTCAGACTTACTCGCGCGTGGACGACATCATTGTCGAAGGGGGCGCGCTCCGCGGCGTCCAGTACACGGACCTCATCAATGACAAGTCACACGTCGCCCACGCGCGCGTCGCGCTGAACGTGTCTGGGCCGTGGGTGGACGAAGTGCTGGCCCAAAGCGGGCGAGCCCGCGAGCGCCTGATCTGCGGGACGAAGGGCAGTCACCTCGTCGTCGACGAGTTCGAGGGCGCGCCCGCAAGCGCGCTCTACGTGGAGGCGCGAGCGGACGGCCGCCCGTTCTTCATCATCCCCTGGAACGGGGCTTACCTGATAGGGACTACCGACCTGCCCTTCGAAGGAAGCCCGGACGAAGCGTTGGCGAGCGAGGAGGAGATCGCTTACCTGCTCGCGGAGACGAACCGCGTGATTCCGGCGGCGCAGTTGACGCGCGACTCCATACGCTACACCTACTCCGGCATCAGACCCCTGCCGTGCCGCACGGGCGCTGAGCCCGCGGGCGTCACGCGCCGCCACTTCATACGCGACCACGCGCCGGCCGTCGAAGGCTTGCTCTCCGTAGTCGGCGGGAAGCTGACCACGTACCGCAACCTTTCCGAGCAGGCCGTGGACGCCGTCTTCGAAAAGCTGGGGAGGAAAGTGCCCGAGTGCCGCACGGCGGAAGAGCCTCTGCCCGGCGCTCGTGTGAAAGACTTCGGGGCGTTCGCGGCACAATTCAAGAAGGAGAGCAATCTGCCGGAGGCCGCGGCCGAGCGCCTGCTCAAAGTATACGGCTCGCGGGCCGAGGATGTGTTAAAGGCGGCATCGGAGGACGAAGGGTTGCGTCAGATCTTCAGTAAAGTCTCGGGCGCAATCGGCGCTGAAGTCGTCTTCTCCTTCCGTGAGGAAATGGCACAGACGCTGACCGACTGCCTCTGGCGGCGGACGATGGTCGGGATGAACTCCGAGGCGGGGTTGGACGCCGTCGAGGCTGCCGCGAAAGTGGCACAGAAGTATCTTGGCTGGGACGACGAGCGTGTGGCGCGAGAGGTTGACGACTATCGGAACTACGTCCGGCGCTTTCGTCCGCGAGCGATGCGGCCCGCGGGTTAGGCCGGGCGTGGCTCATCAAAACGCGCGTTAATCATTCGGCGTCTTCAGGGCGTAGGCAATCGCGGCGTCCAGCTTCATGTCCCGGCCCTGACGCCAGAGCCGCGTGAACGTTTCGTCGCTCAGCCCTGAGCGTGCGGCGGCGAGGTGGCTTTTGTAGTCTGTGCGCTCGGCGGCGGGCAGGGGAGCGCCTATCGCTTCGCGCAGGGCGACGGCAGCGCCGAAGAGCCGGGCCGCGCGTTCGTACTCCATCTCCGTGCAAGCGACTTCGGCCAGACCTTCGAGGCAGAAGGTGACGTTGCGCTTGTCGCCCAATTCGCGGAAGAGTGGGAGGCTCTCCCCGTAGAGCGAGGCCGCGCCCGCGTAATCGCCCCGTAGACGCGCTATGTCGCCCAGGTTGTTCACGCAGAGCGCGATGCCGCGCTTGTCGCCGACCTCGCGTTTGAGACTGAGGCTCTCCGTCTGCAACTCCAAAGCCCGCGCGAAGTCGCCGCGGTACTGCGCGACTTCGCCCAGGTTATAGAGAGAGGTGGAGAGCACGCGCTTGTCGCCCAGGCCGCGGAAGAGCGCGAGCGCTTCTTCGTGGAGCTGAGCTTCGCGATGACGCTCCTGATGGGCGTTTACGCGCGGCTCCCCTTCGCCGTCGCCCCCGGCATGGGCATCAACGCCTTCTTCACCTTCACCATCATCCTCACGCAGAAAGTCCCCTGGCAGACGGCGCTCGGCATAGTCTTCTGGGCCGGCGTCCTCTTCCTCCTCGTCTCCGTCACGCCCGTGCGCGAGACTATCGCACGCGCCATCCCGCCGGGCCTGAGAATCGCGACCGCCGCCGGCATAGGCATCTTCCTCACCTTCATCGGACTAAAAAACGCGGGACTGATAACGTCCGACCCCGTGACCTTCGTCAAACTTGGCACACTCGGGCGCGAAGTGCTGCTCGCCATCCTCGGACTCGCGGTCATCGTCTGGTTGATGAAGATGAAAAGCTCGCTCGCGTTCCTCGCCGGCATTTTTCTGGTGACGCTCATCAGTTGGCTCTGGGGGCTCGTCAAAGCGCCCGCCAGTTTCTTCAGCGCGCCGGATTTCGGGAGCGTCTTTCTGAAACTGGACATCTGGGGCGCTCTGAAATGGTCGCTGCTGCCCGCCATCATCTCCATACTTTTCACGGACCTCTTCGATTCCATCTCGACCTTCATAGGCGTCTCGCAGGCTTCGGGGATGCTTGACGAAGAAGGGGACCCCAGGAACCTCAAACAAGGCTTGATCGTGGACGCCTGGGCCACGCTCGGCGCTGGCTTGGTCGGGACTTCGTCTGGCACGGCATACATCGAATCGGTCGCGGGGATTCAGGCGGGCGGGCGCACGGGGCTGACCTCTGTCTTCACGGCCCTGTGCTTCCTGCCGTGCTTCTTCCTCGCGCCGCTCGCGGGGATGGTGCCGCTCTACGCGACCGCGCCCGTGCTGATTCTCGTCGGCGCTTCGATGTTCGCGAGCGTCGCGGGGCTCTCGTTCAAGAAGATGGAGGACTTGCTGCCGGCCTTCCTGACGATCATTCTCATCCCGCTCACGTTCTCCATCACGCAGGGCATTCTCTGGGGCTTCATCTCGCACACGGCGCTCTACCTGATGGCCGGAAGGCGGCGCGAGATTCACCCAGTGATGTACGCGCTGGCGCTGGTCTCCGTCGGCCTGATCGTTCTTGAGCACGGAAAGTTTTCCTGAAACGGCCAAGACGTTGTAAAGTATGCGGCCAAGAAAGCTGTTTTCAAGGCGGCGAGTCTTTTAACTTCAAACTGAACCCCGAAGGAAAAGCACAGAGATGCAACTCGTCGGGCGGCCGGTGCCGCGTAAAGAGGGGCGCGACAAAGTCACAGGGCAGGCGCGCTACGTGGACGACCTGCACTTCCCGGAAATGCTCTACGGGGCGACGGTCCGCAGCCCCGCCGCGCGCGGCCGCATCCTTAAGATTTCCTTCGAGGGCGCGCACATCCCCTGGGACGAGTTCGTCGTCGTCACGGCCCGAGACATCCCCGGCGAGAACGCCGTCGCGCTCATCCTCCTGGATCAGCCGTACCTCGCGGACCAGTTCGTCAACCACCCCGAGGAACCCGTCCTCCTGCTCGCGCACGCCGACAAGTACCTGCTCGAAGAAGCGCGCCGCAACGTCCGCATAGAGATCGAAGAACTGCCCGCCGTCTTCACGCTCGAAGAGTCTCTGGAGAAGAAAGAGATCATCTGGGGCGAGGACAATACTTTCAAGTCCTACCGTGTCGAGAAGGGCGACGTGGACGAGGTCTGGAAGACGGCCGCGCACGTCGTCGAGGGCGAATATCACACCGGCGCGCAGGAGCAGCTTTACATCGAGAACAACGGCATCATAGCGGTCGCAGGCCCCGACGACGGCGTGACCGTCTGGGGCTCTATGCAGTGCCCCTACTACGTGCACAAGGCGCTGCTGAAACTTTTCAATTTGCCGGAAGACAAGGTGCGCGTCGTGCAGGTCGAGACGGGCGGCGGCTTCGGCGGCAAGGAAGAGTACCCTTCGATGATCGCGGGCCACGCCGCGCTCCTCGCCTGGAAGGCTGGCCGCCCGGTCAAGATAGTTTACGACCGCGCCGAAGACATGGCCGCGACGACCAAGCGCCACCCCTCGCGCACGCGCCACCGCACGGCCGTTTCCGCGGACGGCCAACTGCTCGGCATGGAGATAGAGTTCGTGGTTGACGGTGGGGCTTACGCGACCCTCTCCGCGGTCGTCCTCTCGCGCGGGACGATTCACGCCGCGGGGCCATACTTCTGTCCGAACGTGCGAATCCGGGCACACGCGGTCGCGACCAACGCGCCGCCCCACGGCGCGTTCCGCGGCTTCGGCGCGCCGCAAAGCATCTTCGCCCTCGAAAGACACTTCGATAAAGTCGCAAAGACAGTCGGCCTCTCGCCCGAAGAGTTCCGCCGCCGCAACTTCATCCAGGAAGGACAGACGACCGCGACCAATCAAGTGATACGCGAGAAGGTCGACCTCGCGGGGATACTCGACCGCGCCTTCGAGTTGACCGACTACCACGCGAAGCAAAAGCAGTTCATGGAGTCGAACAAACACTCGCGGCGGAAGAAGGGCATAGGCTTCGCCTCGTTCATGCACGGCGCGGGGTTCACGGGCTCGGGCGAGAAGTACCTTGAGTCGGTCGTCGGCATGGAGGCGACCGCCGAGGGGCGCGTGCTCGTGCTCGCGGCGAGCACGGAGATAGGGCAGGGGACCAACACCATCTTCGCGCAGATCGCCGCCGAAGCCCTCGGCCTGGATTACGACTCAATCGAAGTCGCCAAGCCGGACACAGGCAACGTCCCCAACAGCGGCCCGACCGTCGCCTCGCGCACCACCATGATCGTCGGCAAGCTCGTCGAATCGGCCGCGCTCGGTTTGAAACAAACGCTGACGAACAGCGGGCTGCTCAGTGAGAACTACTCGGCGGAAGATTTCCGCGCGGCCTGCCGAAGTTATATCGAACAACACGGCGCTCTGAAATCTTTCAGCAAGTACACGGCCCCGCCGGGCATCAACTGGGACGACGAGAGGTACGAGGGCGACGCCTACGGCGCTTACGCTTGGGCCGTTTACGTCGCGGAGGTGACGGTCGACACTGTGACGTATGAAGCGCGCGTGGACGACTTCGTCGCCGTGCAGGAGGTCGGGCGCGTCATACACCCCGTCATGGCCTCCGGCCAAATCGAGGGCGGCGTGGCGCAGGGCATAGGCTACACGCTCTTCGAGAACGTGGTCTGGCGCGACGGGCGGATGATAAATAACCAGATGACCAACTACATCATCCCGACGGCCGCGGACATCCCGCCCATACGTGTCTTCTTCGAGGAGAACCCTTACGCCTACGGCCCCGGAGGCGCGAAAGGCATCGGCGAACTGCCGATGGACGGCCCCGCGCCCGCCATCCTCAACGCCATAGAGCACGCGACCGGGATCAGTATCAATCACATCCCGCTCATGCCCGAAGCCTTGATGGAAGTCCTCGGAGGTGAGCGTGGCTGAGCCAACTTCCAAAACCGAAATCAACTGCACGGTCAACGGCGAAGCAGTCAGGCTCAACGCTCACCCGATGGCGCGGCTCCTGGACGTGCTGCGCGAAGAGCTGCGACTGACTGGCACAAAAGAGGGCTGCGGCGAAGGCGAGTGCGGTGCCTGCTCCGTGCTGATTGACGGCGTGCTCGTCAACAGTTGCCTCGTCCCCGTTCTACAGGCCGAAGGGACGGAGATCAAGACCATCGAGGGCGTCGCGAGCGGCGAGCAGTTGCACGCCGTGCAGGAGGCTTTCATCGCCTGCGGCGGCGCGCAGTGCGGCATCTGCACGCCGGGCATGGTCATCGCCGCCGTCAACCTTCTTGAGCGCACGCCCGAGCCGACCGAAGCCGACATACGCAACGGCCTCGCGGGCAATCTCTGCCGCTGCACAGGCTACATGAAAATCTTCGAGGCCGTCGTCCGTGCTTGTCAGAATCAAGGAAATGATAATTTCAAATCTGAAATCTGAAATCTCAAATTTGCCGTGAGAGCCTACCTCCCAGATTACGAACTGAAGTCGCCGGGAAGTCTGGCGGAGGCGTTGTCGCTCCTGTCGGACGAGCCCGGCGTCTGGCGGCCGTTCGCGGGCGGGACCGACTTGATGGTGCTGTTCGAGGCCGGGAGATTGGCACACAAAAAATTCATCAACATCTGGAACCTGCCGGAACTGCGCGGCGTGGAGGTCACGCCCGAACACGTCACGCTCGGCGCGCTGACGACCTACACAGAGGTGCAGGCGAGCGAGGTCTTGCGGAAGGAGTTCCCTATGTTGTGCCGGGCCGCGTCCGAGACGGGCGGCCTGGCGATTCAGAACCGCGGCACGCTCGGCGGCAACATCGCCAACGCGTCGCCCGCGGGCGACTCGCCCCCGGCCCTGCTCGTCTACGACGCCGAACTCGAACTCGTCTCGACTGAGGGCGCGCGCTGGCTCCCGTACGAAGGCTTTCACACGGGCTACAAGCAGATGTTGATGCGCCCGGACGAATTGATAAAGAGCATACGTCTGCCGCGCCCCGCGGGGCCGTGGCGGCACTATTACCGCAAGGTCGGGACGCGCAAGGCACAGGCCATCTCCAAAATATGCTTCGCCGGCGTGGCGCAGTTGGAGGGCGAGCGCATCGCCGACGTGCGCATCGCGCTCGGCAGCGTCGCGCCCGTCGTCGTCAGGTGCGCTAGGACTGAAGACGTTTTGAAGGGGCGGGAGATTGACGAGGAAACGGTCGGCGCGGCCCGAGCCGAACTCGCGCGCGAGATTTCACCCATCGACGACATACGCTCGACGGCGAATTATCGCCTTCAAGTCGCCCTGAACGTTTTAGAGGACTTCCTGACGAACGCGGAGTACGGGTTGAAAGCGGAGCGTTAAGCTTTTCTTTGCGCCTTTGCGTGAAATTAACCTCACGCAAAGACGCAAAGGGGTTGAGTAAATCCGCAAGCGCAAAATTATGTCTTCGCCTGAATTCGTCATACGAGGCCGGAGAGTTGTGACGCCCGAGGCAGTCGCCCCGGCGGCCGTGTACGTGCGCGATGGCGTTATCAGTTCGGTCGGCGCTTACGACGACATCCCGGCCGGGCGCGAGGTGGTTGACGCGGGCGAGGACTCCGTCGTGATGCCCGGACTCGTTGACACGCACGTTCACATCAACGAGCCGGGCCGCACGGACTGGGAAGGCTTCGAGACGGCCACGCGCGCGGCCGCGGCGGGGGGCGTGACGACCGTCGTGGAGATGCCGCTCAACAGCATCCCTCCGACGACGACTCTCGCAGGGTTTAAAGAAAAACTGGCTGCGGCGGAAGGGAAGTGCTCGGTAGACATTGGCTTCTGGGGCGGGGTCGTGCCGGGAAACTTGAAAGAACTCGCGCCTCTTTCGGAGGCGGGCGTGCTCGGCTTCAAATGCTTCCTGGTTCCTTCGGGCGTCGACGAGTTTCCGAACGTGACGGAGGCAGACCTTCTGGAAGCGATGCCGGAGCTAAAGCGTCTGGGCGCGGTCCTCATCGTTCACGCGGAAGTCCCGGAGGTGATTGACGAGGCTCAGGCGGACGCGAGCGTGGCTCAGGCTGACGCGCGCAGGTATTCGACCTTTCTGAGGTCGCGCCCGCGCGAGGCGGAAGACAGGGCCGTGGCCCTGATGATTCGCCTGGCGCGCGAGACGGGGGCGCGCGTGCACATCGTGCATCATTCTTCGGCCGACGCCCTGCCCGCGCTCAGAGCGGCGAAGGCCGAAGGGCTGGCGCTGACAATCGAGACGTGCCCGCACTACCTGTGCTTCGCCGCCGAGGACGTGCCCGACGGCGCGACGGAGTTCAAGTGCTGCCCGCCGGTGCGCGAGCGCGAGAACCGCGAGCAGCTCTGGGGCGCGCTCGACGAGGGCTTAATCGGGATGGTCGTCTCGGACCATTCGCCGTGCCCGCCCGCGATGAAGGCGCTCGGCACGGGCAATTTCCTGGAGGCTTGGGGCGGCATCTCCTCCTTGCAGTTGCGGCTGCCCGTGATGTGGACGCTGGCGCGCGAGCGCGATTACACCTACGCACACCTGGCCGAATGGCTCTCGGCCGCGCCCGCTCGTCTCGTCGGGTTGGAGCAGCGCAAGGGCGCGATTGCCGTCGGCCGCGACGCGGACCTCGTGGTTTGGAACCCGCGGGCGGAGTTTCGCGTGGAGCCGGCGGTGCTGCACCACAGGCACAAGCTGACGCCTTACAACGGGCAGCGTCTGAGCGGAGCGGTCTTAATGACATTCCTGCGCGGCGAGAAGATTTACGACCGCGGCCAGTTTTCTACAAACCCTGTGGGCCAGTTTCTGAAGCGAGGTGCGGCGTGAGCGAGTTTACGGAACTGATTGATCTGGCGTCGGAGCGTCTGGGCGGGGCCGTGCTTTACGCGAACGACGACTTCTTCGCGCCGAAGGAGAATCTACTGAAACCGTCCGCGCCCGTCTTCGTAGAGGGCAAGTACACAGACCGCGGCAAGTGGATGGACGGCTGGGAGTCGCGCCGCCGCCGCACGCCCGGCTACGACTGGTGCCTCGTGCGCCTCGGCCTGCCGGGCCGTCTTCGCGGCGTCGTCGTTGACACCAGCTTCTTCCGCGGCAACTACCCGGAGCAGTGCTCGCTCGAAGCCGCCGCCATGAGCGGCCACCCGGACGTTGACGAGTTGACGAGCGAGGGCGTGCGCTGGACGGAGATTCTCCCCGTCTCACAGCTCCGCGGCGATTCGCAGAACCCTTTCGAGATAGAGAGCCGCGAGCGCTTCACGCACCTGCGCTTCAAGATTTACCCGGACGGCGGCGTGGCCCGGCTGCGCGTTTACGGCGAGGTCGTGCCCGACTGGAAATCGTTGGCGCGCCGGGGCGAGATTGATCTGGCCGCCGCGGAGAACGGCGCGCTCGTCCTCGCGTGCAGCGACATGTTCTTCGGCCACCGCCACAACCTGATTATGCCCGGACGCGCACAGGACATGAGCGACGGCTGGGAGACGAAGCGGCGGCGCGGGCCGGGCCACGACTGGTCCGTGATACGACTCGCGGCGCGCGGTGAGGTTCGGCGCGTCGAAGTTGACACGGCGCATTTCAAGGGCAACTACCCCGACACCTGCGCGCTCGAAGCCGCGGACGCCGCAGAAGAGGCGTTGGACATTGGCACACTTCAGTGGAGAGAGCTTCTGCCGCGGACGAAACTGCAAGCTCACACGCGCCACTTCTACGAGCAGGAGCTGAAAGAGGTGGGCGCGGCGACGCACGTTCGCTTCAACATCTACCCGGACGGGGGCGTCAGCCGGCTGCGGCTTTACGGGAGGATGAGCGACCAAAGTTGAACGAGGCGATGGAGAGACTGAACTCGCTTCCGCAAGAAGAGGCGGAGGCGGAGCTTCTGAAATGCTGCGGCTCTACTCTGTGGGCGCGCCGCATGGCCGAGGAGCGCCCCTTTCATGGTTTAGAGGAACTGCTCGCGAGGGCCGACGCCGAGTGGTGGGCGCTCGACGCGGAAGACTGGCTCGAAGCCTTCAGCCGCCACCCCAAGATAGGCGAGAAGGAGTCCGCACGCGCGCAGGCCGCCGCCGCGCAAAACTGGTCCGAGCAGGAACAGGCCGGGACGCGCTCGGCCGACGAAGAAACGAAACGGCAACTCGCCGCGGCGAACCGCGAATACGAGAGCAAGTTCGGCTACATCTACATCGTCTGCGCCACGGGGAAGACCGCCGACGAGATGCTCTCGCTTTGCAGGGAGCGTTTGAGCAACGGCCCCGAAGATGAACTCCGCGTCGCCGCCGAAGAGCAGCGCCGCATCACGCACCTCCGCTTGCGGAAACTCCTGGAAGCTGATTGAAGGGTCCAGCGGGGGACGACACAAGAGTTAATTAACCTATGAGTGCGATTACGACACACGTACTGGACACGTCGCAGGGGCGACCGGCCGCTGGCGTGCCGGTGGCTTTGGAAGTCCTGCGGGTGGAGTCTGGTTGGGAGCAAATCGGCATGGGCGAGACTGACGCGGACGGGCGCCTCAGAGAGCTTCTGCCGCCGGGAGACGTTCTCGTCGAGGGGATGTACCGCATCAACTTCGACACCGTAACCTATTTCGCTTCGCTCGGCGTCGAGGGGTTTTACCCCGTCGTCTCAATCGTCTTCGCGGTGCGCGACGCAGGGCAGCATTACCACGTCCCGCTCCTGCTCAGCCCTTACGGCTATTCAACCTATCGTGGGAGCTAATTCGGATGGATATCAATGCCGAGTTGAGCCTCTGGCTCAACCTGATTCTGCGCTGGGTGCACATCTTCGCGGCCATTATGTGGGTCGGGACGACCTACTACTTCACCTGGCTCGACGCGCGCCTGCACGAGGAAGAGAAGGCGGGCGGCCACGAGAAGGCGCAGGTCTGGATGGTTCACAGCGGCGGCTTCTACGTCGTGGAGAAAGAGAAGCGGCCGGGCACGCGCACGCTCCACTGGTTCCGCTGGGAGGCGGCCGTGACGTGGCTGAGCGGCTTCCTGCTGCTCACGCTGATGGTCTACCTCGGCGGCGGCACGGGGCTGGTGGACACGGACGTGCTGGACATCTCCGGGAAGACGGCCATCGCGATAGGGTTGGGGACGCTCATCGTTGGCTGGGTCGTCTACGACCTGCTGGTGCAGTCGCCGCTCGGCCGCAAGGAGCTGCTGTTCGCCGCCGTCGCCTACGTCCTCGTCGTGGCCGCGGCTTACGCGCTGACGCACACGCTGAGCGGGCGCTGGGCCTACCTGCACATGGGCGCGATGTTCGGCACGATCATGGCGGCCAACGTCTGGTCGCGCATCCTGCCGTCGCAGCGCAAGATGATCGCGGCCACCAAGGAAGGGCGCGAGCCGGACGCCAACCTCGCGGCGCGCGCCAAGCTGCGCTCCAAGCACAACACCTTCATCGTCGTCCCCACCGTCTTCCTGATGATTAGCAACCACTACGCCAACACCTACGGCAGCCGCAACAACTGGCTTATCATGTGCGCCCTCATCCTGGCGGGCTGGGTCGCCGCGAAAATCATCCGCCGAGCGGGATAGAGCAGTGGGCAGTGGGCAGTGGGCAGTTAAGATAAAAACAAGAAGGCAGCCTCGTTAATCACACTCGGCCGCCTTCTTCTCTTTCTTTTAACTGCCCACTGCCTACTGCCCACTGCTCTTACACCGTCGCTTTGTGGATCCGCCTCTTGAGGCGATGGATGTTTCTCCTGACCTGCTTGAGTTGGGCGCGGTCGTGGGCGCTGATGGCTTCGTCGCGCTGCTTCTTGAGTTCTTTGATTTTGGCCTTGATGTCCGCCTTGTTGATGCCGCGGACCTCGTGGTGCTCGTGCATGTCCACGCCGAGCGCCTTGCAGAGCATCACGAGCAGGTGCTCTTTGTTGAGCTGCGTGTAGCCCTTGACGGCGTCGTCGTCGCCCATCCCGGCGGCTATCTCGCGTAACTGTGCCAGCGTCATCCCCTTGAGCTCTTCGTAGGTGTGTGCCATTTTCAGAGTCCTCCGGTCTGCGAGATTTTTTTCACTTCTGCCTGTTCTTGAGAATCTTGACGAACGAGCCCGAGCGCAGCTCTGGAAGCGTCAGGCTCGAAAGTTTCAGCGCCTCCTGCTCGGTGACGGCCCCGCAGTTGACGGCGCGCAGGAAGTAGTTCAAGAGGCCCTGACCCGTGGCCGCGTCGTCGAACACGTCGCCGACGAGCGTGGCCTTCGCGGCCTTCTCCACGAAATTCCGAAGGCGCTCGGACGCGGCCTCCAGGCTGTCGAGGAAGAAGGCGTAGACGGCCGCGTAGCGCGTCGGCAGTTGCGCCGGGTGCAGGTCCCAGCCCTGATAGTAGGCGTTCGTGAGCGAGTGCTGTATGTGGTCGTAGTGCAGCCGCCAGGCGCGGTGGACGCTGCCGCGGTTCTCTTCGATTTGCTCGGGCGAAAGCCCACCGCCCTCGGCCGCGCGGTGCGGCGCGACGGGCATGATGTTGGTCGCGCCGTCGGAGAGCCAGACGCCAGTTCCGCCGAAGGCGACCTGCATCATGTGGCGCGCGAAGTCGCAAGCGGGGTGCGTCATGTGCTGGTGCGCGGCCGTGATCTGGCAACTCGCCGTGTAGTCGTATGTGCCAAAATGCGCGGCGGTGCAGCGGCCGCGCGCGGCGAGCAGGAGGATCGGCAGGTTCGACCCGCCGAGGTGGTTGATGATCGACTGCGTGGTCTCGATCATCAGCTCCATTTTAAGAGAGTCCGCGGCGAGGCCGATTTCGCGCTCTAGTAGATTAAAGATGTCCGCGAGCGCCGAGACCTGTTCGGGCATGACGACTTTGGGGAGCGTGACGACGAAGTTGTCCGGCAGGCGGTTGCCCGTCTCAGCCGAGAGCTTGGTCAGGAAGATGTCCAGCGTGCGCAGGCTGCGCTCGCGCAACTCTTCGGTCAGCGGCTTGATGCGGATGCCTATGAAGGGCGGGAGCGTTTTGTGCTTCATCCCGCCTGCGACCTCGCGCGCGGCCGCCTCCGCGTGCCCGTCCTCCTCCTCGTCGGGCCGGTTGCCGTAGCCGTCCTCGAAGTCGATCCGAAAGTCTTCGACCGCCTCGCGGCGCAGCTTGTCCACGACCCTGTGGTAGATGGTGTGTGCCAGCCAGAGCGGCTTGTTCTCGCCGCGGACGGAGTCGGGCGTGACGTAGAGGCGGGCCGCCACCTCGGATGTTTCGTCGAGCGCGTCGGGCAGAGTCTCCGAGCCGGGCAGGCCGATTGCCCTGGCGAAGGTCAGCGCATCGGGCGCGTACTGTTCGAGCGAGCGGCGGGCGAGTTCGCCCAGCCTGCGGGCCGAGTCCGCCTTGAAGAGGTGCGCGCCGCCGTAAACCGTGTGCACGGGCTGGCGGCGTCCGGTCTCGCCCGGATACTTGCGGGCGAAGTCGTGGTTGGCCTCTTGCAGCTTGCTCGAAATCTCGCGCGTCGATTCGGGTGACAGGGACGTTCTCATGTCGCTCCTTGTCTGTTAAAGAAGAGGAAATAGAGGAGCCGCGAAGCGACACGAAGGAGCACGAAACAGAACTCATTCGTGCCGCTTCGCGTCATGCGCGTGGCTCGTGCCCTTTGCTTAAGTATAGTTCATTTAGAGGGAGCAAAGTCCAGCACAATCGCGTCGTGGTCGGAGAGCCTGCCGGCATCGTCCGCGAGGCCGCCGACGACGCGCGGGCGATTCTCGGCGTCGGGCCGCAGGTCACGCCCGGCGAACCAGTCCAGCTTGAGCGAGCAGCGCCCGTTGTAAGGCGCGAGCGCGCGGTTGATGAACCAGAAGCACCAGCCTGGGACCCAGTCGGCCATGTTCGTGTTGGTCGCCAAATCCTTCACGTCGTAGTGCAGCGTCCCGCCCGCCGGCTCATTCAGGTTGCGGTAGTCGTAGCCGCGCCGCTCAAGCTCTCCGAACAATCCGCGCTCGAACCAGCGCGCGGGGTTCAGGTAGTGATTCTCTATGACGTGGCCGACGCCCATCATGACGCGGCGGAAGAAGCCCGCGATGGAGTAGACGGCGCGGCGCGAGTTGTAGGTCGAAGTGTTCCAGTCGCCGCCGATGAGCACGGGGAGCCGCGGGCTCAAGCCGTCCAGGTGGTCGAGCACGAGTTTCATCTGACGGTGCCGGTGGCGCTGCGTCGAGTGCGCGTCGAGATGCAGGCTGACCGCGCGGAATGTCCCCGCCGGGTGCAGCACGTCCGCGATGACGGCGCGCTGAGAGCCGAGCCGCTTCTCGCCGCCCTTCATCTTGTCCTTGCCGTTCGGCAGCGCGAGCGAGTGCGCGCGCGCGAGAGGGTAGCGCGAAAGAAGCGCGTTGCCGTGGAGCGCCTGCTGGTTTTCGCCCGCGGTGTGGACTTCGAGGCCGCTGCCCTTGTTGAGGTTGATGTAGCAGGGCGCGAAGGCGTAGTTGAGTCTCAGACGCTCTGCGATCTCGCGCGCGACGAAGCGGTTCTCCGAGCGCGCCATCCCGTAATCGAGTTCGGTGAGGAGCAGCACGTCGCTTCGGCCCAGGTCCGGGTGCTCGCCGAGGACTTCGATGATGCTGTCCAGGCGATTCCCGCGCTCTATGTTCCAGGCGGTCGCGCGGACGAACGGAGAACGGAGTGGAGGAGACGCGGGCGCGAACTCTTCCTGGGCGACGCTCGCTAGAACTCTCTCGATTTCGGGCCGGAGCCGCGCGTAGAGCGGCGAAGATTCCAGCGCCTTTGTCGAATTGAACTTCTCAAGTTCGGAAAAGTGCGGCTGAAGGTCGTGGTCTAGAGCGGACTCCGGCGCGCTCTCTTCTTTGTCTGTCATCAGTGTGCTCAAAACGGGCAAGACGGTAACATCCCGCGCGGCCCTATTTCAACCGGGCGGCGGCCCCGAAAAAATTGTGCCGGTCGTGTACGGCTTGTTCAAACGGCCCTCACTCTGGTAACTTCCAAAACTTCTCGACATGCTCGGGCGTAACAGACCGCGGAAACGTCTCAGGGTTTCATTCTCGACGATGGCAAATGACACAACAACTTCTCGCCCGTCCGCGGTCGCCTTGCGGTGCGAAGGGCTGGTCAAGCAATACCCGGACGTGCGGGCCGTGGACGGCATTGACCTCGAAGTGCGCTCTGGCGAGTGCTTCGGCATACTCGGGCCGAACGGGGCGGGGAAGACCACGACCGTGGAGATTTTCGAGGGGCTGACGGAGCCGGACGGCGGGACCGTGGAAGTTTTGGGCCAGCGCTGGGGCGACGGCGATGACCTGGCTTTGCGCAACCGCTTCGGCGTGCAGTTGCAGGAGACGCAACTCGCGGAAAAGCTGACCGTCACGGAGACCATCAAGCTCTTCCGCAGCTTCTACACGCGCGGGCGCGACATAGAGAGCATCATCAGCCTGGTCGAGCTGGAAGAGAAGCGCGACTCGCGCGTCGGCAAACTCTCGGGCGGGCAGAAGCAGCGCCTCGCCCTGGCCTGCGCGCTCGCGGGCGACCCCGAGTTGCTCTTCCTGGACGAGCCGACCACGGGCCTGGACCCGCAGGCGCGGCTCAAGCTGTGGGACATCGTCGAGCAGTTCCGCGCGCAGGGCGGCTCGATTGTGTTGACGACGCACTACATGGAAGAGGCTTCGCGACTCTGCGACCGCGTGGGCGTGATGGATCACGGGCGCGTGATCGCGCTCGACACGCCAGCGAAGCTGATCGAATCGCTCGGCGCGGACCAGATAGTCGAGTTCAGCGTCCGGGGCGAGATGGATGAGCAGGGGCTTGAGAACCTGCCGGGGGTCCGCGGCGTGCGCGCGACCGGAGCGGGCTACGCCCTGACGGTCACGGACATCGGCGCGGCGTTGCCGGCGCTGCTCGCGTTGATAGGGCGGCAGCGCGCGGAGATGCTGTCGCTGACGACGCACCAGGCGACGCTCGAAGACGTTTTCGTGAGCCTGACGGGAAGAATGTTACGCGATGTCTGACGAAGCAATCATCAAGAGCGCGGGCGTCGAGACGGAAGAGGTGCCCGCGAAAGAGAAAGGGCCCGAGAAAACTCGCGCGCGCAAGGCGGGCGGCCGCCCGGCCGACGACGGACGCCTTCACCCGCTCGTCGAGCTGACGATGGCGCGCATACGCGAGTTCATGCGCGAGCCGGAAGTGGTCTTCTGGGTCTTCGCCTTCCCCATCCTGCTCGTCTGCGCGCTCGGCATAGCCTTCCGCAACACCGGGCCGGAAAAGATTCCGGTCGCCGTCGAACGCTCCGATACGCGAGGGGCGCAGGCCGAAGAACTCTTCAAGGCGCTCTCGAATTCGGCCGACGTACAGCCCACGCTTCTTTCGCCCGCGGAGGCAGCCCAGGCGCTGCGCAGCGGCAAAGTCGTCCTCGTCGTCCGCCCGCCGGGCGGCAGCGACGCGAGCGCGGCCGCCGCAGGTCTCCCAGCTTCACCCGTGTACCGCTACGACCCCGCGAGGCCGGAGAGCAAGCAGGCGCGGCTGGCGGTTGACGACGCTTTGCAGCGCGGGGCGGGGCGCGCCGACGTCGTCCGCGCCAGCGACGAGACTTTCACGGAGCCGGGCGCGCGTTACATAGACTTTCTGATTCCCGGTCTGCTCGGGATGAACTTGATGGGGAGCGGCCTGTGGGGCGTGGGCTTCGCGGTGGTCAACGCGCGGACGAAGAAGCTGTTGAAACGTTTCGCGGCCACGCCGATGCGCCGCTCGCATTACCTGCTCTCGTTCGTCTTCTCGCGCCTCATCTTCCTGGTGCTGGAGGTCGCGGTCGTCATCGCGTTCGCTTACTTCGCCTTCGGCTTCCGCGTGCGCGGCTCGTGGCTCGAAATGGCTTTCCTCCTCCTTCTGGGCTCGATGACGTTCGCCGGAATCGGGCTGCTCATCGCGGCGCGGCCCAAGACGATTGAGGGCGTCTCGGGATTGATGAATCTGGTGATGATGCCCATGTGGCTGCTGTCGGGGACGTTCTTTTCGTCGGCGCGCTTCCCAGATTTCCTACAGCCGTTCATCAAGGCGCTGCCGCTGACGGCGCTCAACGACTCGCTGCGCACGGTCATGAACGACGGCGCGTCCGTCACGACGAGCGGACTCGCGGTCCTCGTGCTCCTCGCCTGGTGCGTCGTCACCTTCGCCGCCGCGCTCAAAGTCTTCCGCTGGCAATGAAGAACAATGCGGAATGCGGAATGACGAGTGATGAATGAAAGGCCGGTCGTCTTTAATTCATCATTCCGCATTCCTAGCTCATCATTATGAGAACGTCGGTCAAGACACTTTACGACGAGATCAGCCGCAAGTATCACGAGAACAGGGCGCGGGCGATTAGCGATTACACGGAGTTGCCGGCGGTGATGCGGCTGGCCGGAGACGTGCGCGGCCTGCGCGTCCTGGACGCGGGGTGCGGGCCGGGCCGCCACTCGAAGCGCCTGCTCGCGAAGGGGGCGTTGGTCACGGGCATAGACGCGAGCCCCGAGATGATTCAACTCGCCAGGGAGCATTGCCGGGGCAGGGGCGAGTTCATGACGGCGAACTTCGAGAGCGCGAAGTTCGCGCGCGCCTCGTTCGATCTAATCGTCGCCAGTCTGTGCCTGATGTACTCGAAGGAACTCGGCCCGGTCATACGCAACTTCGCCCGCTGGCTGAAGCCTGGTGGCCGCCTGATCTTCTCCATCTATCACCCCGTGCGGTTCCTGCACAAGATTCCCGACTTCGATTTCTCCAAACGCCGGAAGGTCTGGATTCACCTGCAAGGGTGCGACGTGACGGTCTTCAACTACTACCACCCGACCGCCAGTTACTTCGACGCGCTCCACGAGAACGGCTTCAGCGTCCAGCGAATCATCGAACCCGTCCTCAGCCGCCGGCACAAAGGCTGGCCCGAAGACAACTACCGCATCCCTCGCTCAATCGTGATAGAGGCGAAAAAAAGTGATGAGTGAGACGGGGCGCGACGTCGAGTACGTGCGGCGCGCGGTTAGTCAGGCGCTTGAGGCCGAGGCGGGTGGGAACTTGCCGATTGGGGCAGTCATTACGCTCGGCGGCGGCGTGATTGCGGAGGCGGGCAACGCGTTGCTGGTTCCGCAGTACCATCCGGGACGCCACGCGGAGATCGAGGCGATGGGGCGCGTGCCGGCCGAGTTGTGGGGGCGTGCGCGCGAGATGACTTGTTACACGACGCTTGAGCCGTGCGTGATGTGCGCGGGCGCGCTGCTGCTCCACGGCGTGGGGCGCGTGGTCTTCGGCGCGCTCGACCCCGAAGGCGGGGCGGGCGCAGTCCTCTCGCACCTGCCGCCATATTACGCGGGCGGCGCGGGCGTCCCCCGCTGGGTCGGACCCGTGCTGCCCGAAGTCTGCGACCCGCTCTACGCGCGCGTGAACGAAATCTTCGACGCGCTCCCCTGCGGCAAGAATCGTTTCGGGTGAGGGGAAGGGACGCGCGCCGCTCTTCTCTGGTCGTGTGTCAAAAGTGATGTTATGGACTTTGGGCCATCTTTTGCCTCGCTCAAGGGGCAATGATTATAGTCAAAAAAAATGGGGCTCGGAGCAAAATGCTGAAGACGGCTCGTGACCCAATCGGTAATTAGCCAACATCACCCCCGAGACACGACCCTTTTCTTCACGCGCGTCGGCCTATTCGTTGACAGGCGCGCGCCGTCTCATTAAGATGGGCCAACACTCCGGGAATTCAATCAGGGTGACCAGCCAGGGACATTCCTCGTTCGCAATTTGCACTAACTTGAAAACTTGATTTGCCTGCAAGCGGCGGAGTCTATCTCTCTATCTGCCGCGGGCCGCGGCAAGACCCGACCAAATGAGTCTAAAAGCTTTCCCCTTCAAGCCAACCCCTACAGGAGAAATTATGCACAGTCGCTTACCACGCACCATTGCAGCCATCATCGAAGTGGGTCTCCTATGCCTCCTCGTCTCGCTCGCGCCGCCCCGCGCGCGCGCGCAGTCGCAGATCACCACGGGCGTCATACAGGGGACGGTCTCGGACCCGAACGGCGCGGTCCTGCCCGGCGCGACCGTCGAAGTGAGGAACCTCGAAACCAACTTGACCAAGAACGTGACGACGGACGACGACGGGCGTTTCTCCTTCCTGCAACTGCCCTCGGGCCGCTACTCGCTGACGGTCTCCAAAGATGGCTTCGCCAGACTCGTGCAGGAGAGTTTCCCCCTGACCGTCGGCCAGACCATCTCGCTCAACCTGGACATGAAGGTCACGGGCGTCGAGGGGCAGGTGACGATCACCTCCATCCCGACTGTGGACACGGTCAAGACGGAGTCGAGCACGACCATCAACGAGCAGGCCGTCAGCAACCTCCCCGTTTTGGGCCGAAAATTTGAAGACCTGCTGACGCTGACGCCGAACGTCTCCATCGTCCAGGGGCCGGACGGCGACGAGATCAACTTCGCGGGCCAGCGCGGCGTCTTCAACAACGTCAGCCTCGACGGCGGCGACTACAACAACGGCTTCTTCGGCGAGCAGGCCGGCGGCCAGCGCGCCGCCATAGACATCCCCTTGGACGCCGTCAAGGAGTTTCAGGTCATCGCCACGGGCGCTTCGGCCGAGTTCGGCCGCACGGCCGGCGGCATCGTCAACGTCATCACCAAAAGTGGCACAAACGAGTTTCACGGCTCCCTCTTCCACTTCCAGCGCCTCGAAGCCCTGACGGCCAACACCTCCGACGGGAAGTCCCTGACGGACTTCCACCGCGAGCAGTTCGGCGGGAACGTCGGCGGCCCGATCAAGAGGGACAAGGCTTTCTTCTTCATCTCCTTCGAGTCGATCCGCGAGAATTTGACGCGCGCGAATCTGAGCGAGACGATAGGCGACACGCCCTGCGCGGTCGCGACGCCGACCCTCGGGGCAAACGAAGCGCTCATCAACGGCAACGCGGATTGCCAGCGCCTCGCGCTCCTGAACTTCTTCCGCACGGCGCGCGACCAGGAAGAGGGCCTGCCCATCGAGCGTCCCATCAGGAACACGGCCATCCTCGGCAAGGTGGATTGGGATTTGAACTCGAACAACCGGCTCACCATCTCGCACAACTTCGACTACTCGAAGAACACCAACCAGACCTTCGACGTGGCGACCTACGGCAACTCGGCCAACGGCATCGAAGGCCCGTCGAAGATCAACGCCTTCAACGCCAACTTCTTCTCGGCGATCACGCCGACCAAAGTCAACGAGTTCCACTTCACCTACGGGCGCGAGGAGCGGCCGCGCTCGGCCGTCGAGTCGAACGTCCCCGCAGACACGGCGATGGGGTTCGCGACCACTTTCCGCTTCGGCGCGCCCTTCTTCCTCGGGCCGAACGTCGACGAGACGTTCTGGCGCACGCAGATCAAAGACAACTTCTCAATCGTCACGGGCCGCCACACGGTCAAGTTCGGCGGCGAGTGGATTCACAGCCGCAACTCGCAAATCTTCCGCGGCTTCTTCCAGAGCCGCTACATCTTCGACAGCGTGACGGGCTTCCTGCGCTACGCCTCGCCTGCGGCCGCCGGCGGCTTCGGGCCGAGCGCCGTCGGGTGCTCGGACGGGAGCTACGTGACCGCGCCGACGCCCTGCCCGGCGGGGACGACGCCGACCGGCGGCCCGCTCCTGCTCTACTTGCAGGGCGCGGGCCGCACAGGCCCGGCGACCGACGAGGCCGGCTTCTCCGACATCTCCAACGAAGACGTCGCGCTCTTCGCGCAGGACCGCTGGCAGGTGCATCCGCATTTCACGCTCAACTACGGCCTGCGCTGGGAGGCGCAGCTTTTCCCCGAGCCGGTCGTTCCGCCTTCGGAGACTGCCTACGGACTCTTCCTGAGCGACCCGCGCTTCCCCTCGGACGGGACGCTGCGCGACCAGAAGAAGATGTTCCAGCCCAGGTTCGGCTTCGCCTGGGACATCGGCGGCAAGGGCAAGTCCGTCCTGCGCGGGAGTTACGGCATCTACTTCGCGCGCCAGAACATGCTGACGCAGGTCGGCTCTATTACGACGAACGGCGTCCAGCAGCAGACCATCTTCCTGAACACGCCCATCATCTCTTCGGGCGTGCCTGGGCCAGTTTGGCCGGGGCTGGTGACGCCGACCGCGGGGTCTTGCACCGGCCCGCTGGGCACCAACCCCTTCCCTTGCTTTTCGGGCGTGCGCGTCTTCAGCCGCGACTACGCCAACCCGCGCGTCTACACGACGAACGTCGCCTTCGAGCAGGAGTTGGCCTCGAACCTGTCCATGTATCTGGACTTCACGCACGCGAAGGGCGTGCACCTGACGCGCTTCCTTGACTACGCGCGCACGGGCTTCTTCGCCCCGTACCTCGGCGAGACGATGGTCGCCAGCGCCGTCGGCAAGTCGGTCTACCGCGGCTTCACCGCCGGCCTGAGGAAGCGCTACAGCCGCGGCTTCCAGTTCGAGATGAATTACACCCTGGCGAAAGACGAGGACGACGACTCGAACGAGCGCGACCCGTTCACTGACCGCGCCTTCAACTTCAACAACCTGCAACTAGACTACTCGCTCGCGGACCGCGACATCCGGCACAGGTTCAACTTCTATACGAACGTGGACTTGCCGGCGGGCTTCGATCTGAACGCGCGCGTTCAGGCGCGCACCGCGCAGCCGAGATCGGCACCGGCGAATTGCGACCCGGGGGTTCCCCTGCGCTGTTTCCCCCGCAACAACCTGAGAAAGAATAACGAGTTCTTCTCGTTCGACTGGCGCTTGCAGCGCCCGTTCAGCTTCACCGAGAACGTCAAGCTCATCCCGATTTTCGAGATGTTCAATACCTTCAACAGCGATAACAACATTGACCCGACCGTCGGCTCGCCGCTCTTCAACTTCGACGGCTTCCTGCGCCAGGGCGTCGGCGACCCGCTCCAGGTGCAGCTCGGCATCAAGCTGACCTTCTGATGCAACGTCAGACTTAACGCGGGTGCGGGCCTCGCGGGAGCTGCATCCCGCGAGGCCCTGCTCGTCGAAGGCGAAGGGTTTCAATGGACAGTAGCATCCAGAGAGAGATAGAGGAGATCGTCAACCGCGAGACACGCGCCTGGGACACGCAGGACGCGGAGCTTCTCATCGGCGTCTTTCACGAGGACATGGCCTGGCCCTGGCCGCCGACGGCGCGGGCGCACGACCCACTCGACTGGGTGATGGAGTGGGGGCGGTACGACTACGAAAGGTGGAAGCGCGGCTGGCAGGAGTTGTTCGACACGCACGCGCTCGCGCACAACCGCCGCGAGATAAAAAAGATCGTCGTCTCGAAGGAAGGTGACGGGGCGTTCGCCGTCGTGGACATAGACACGCTGTGGGTCGCCCGCGACGGGCGGCACAATCACTGGAAGGGACGCACCTGCAAAATCTATTCGAAGGTCGGCGGCCTTTGGAAGATGACGGCGCAGACGGGCGTGCTGGATTACTCTTCAATCTGAGGCAGGGCCGCCCCTCAATACGGAAAGCGTCCCGGCCAGGTAAGTCACCGCGCAGTGAAGCACAGCAACCGCCGTCCTCTTATTCATTACCCCTGCCTCCAGGTTCGAGAGATGGCTCCTAATGAATGTAGAGCGCCTGCATGGTCGGGATGGCGGGCGCGCTGATGACGAGTTGGCCCTGCGCGTTGGTCGTGGCCGTGACCGTGCCGTACTTGCCGCCCGCGTAGGTGCGCCAGATGTCCACGGTGTATGTGCCTGGATTCAGCCCCGAGACGGTCACGGTCGTGGCGGTCGAGGAGCCGACGCGGTTGTGCACGAGCAGGACAACGGCCTGGCTCTTGTTCAGGCACGCGTAGGCGTTGACGGCCGAGGCTGTGTCCGTGACCTCCGCGGCGCTCGCGCGGTGGTTGTCCATGAAGCCGGCCCAGTTGACCGTATTCGTGAAGTTGCGCAGCGCGCCGAAAATCGCCAGTTGATTCGCGGTGATGCCGCCGTACTTGTACTTGTCCGTCCAGACCATCCCCGCGCCGCTCGTGCCGATGGCGATGCCGCCCCAGGCGAGCGCGTTCACGAGGTCGTCCGTGTTGGCGTTGCGCGTCACGCCCCACTCGCTCAGCACGAGCGGCTTGCCGAAGTTCATGTACCCGCCGTCGCGGATCGTGGCCGTCTCGTTCTCTTTGGCGACGCCGCCCGTGCCCGAGATGGCCCCGTAAAAGTGTATGTCTGCGGCGGCGACTTCGGGGAGTTGGACGACAGAGGGGTTGCCCGCGCCCGAACCCGTGAAGGAGACGGTGAAGGGGTGGTAGGGGTCGATTGATTTGATGAAGGAGCCTATGTCGCGCGCGAAAGCCTGCTGCGCCGCCGAGTTGGTGTTCAGGATGTCTATCTCGTTAAACGTCCAGAGGAAGAAGCTTGGGTGATTGCCCCAGCGGCTGTACATGTACTGGATTTTGCTCTTGATGAGCGAGCGCGCGTTGGCGTTCGTGATGACCTCGGCCGGGGTGTTGCAGGGGCCGCCGTTGGCCGCGTTGTAGGCGTGCGCCGCCCAGTTGTTCTTGATGTTGTAGGTGTCCCAGGGGCAAATCTCGACGTAAACGCCGTAGGCGTCGCAGGCGTTGAAAAGCTCGTCGAGTCGCGCCTGCTGCGCGAGGCGGTAGACGCCCGCCGGGTACTCCAGCCAGTAGTCGCCCGAGGCGTTCTGGTCGCCCTGCTCGGCCCAGACGCGTATCACGTTGACGCCGTTCTGGGCCATGCGCTGCACGTAGGCTGTGACGGAGAGGCCGTCGTTGGCCGTGTCGGTCGGATTCCACACGTCGTAGCGGTTGAAGCCGATGGTGATGAACGGCGCGCCGTCCTTGAGCCAGTAATGTTTATTGGCCGAGACGGTGAACGTGCTCGGCGCGGCCAGAGCCTGCACGCCCCCGAACGAGGAGAGAATCAGGCAGACGAGCGCGAGTTGCGCAGACAGCCGGCCGGCGGCTTTGCGCGTTGAGGTGTTAGACATGTGGAGTCTCCCTTAAGAAGGTGCGGGCGGCTAACGGCAGTCAGTTATAAACGTTCCTGAAAAACTCGGCAAGCTTTTCCCGGTCCAGTTTCCCGTCGGCCCTCACGCCGCTGCACACGTCCACGCCGAAGGGCTCGACCTGGCGGACGGCCTCCGCGACGTTTGATGGCTTCAGGCCGCCCGCGAGGAAAACTGGCACAGCGACCGTCTCGCGTATCCGACGGCTCAGGGCCCAGTCGTGCGTCCGCCCCGTGCCGCCCAACTCTTTGACCGCGAGCGACTGGTTGCCGGAGTCGAGCAGAATGGCGTCGACGTGCGCCGCGACCGCCGCCGCCTCGTCAATCGATTCCGGCCCCGTGACGTGCACGACCTGGACGATTGCGACGCCGGGCAGGGCTTCGCGCAACTCACTGTAGCTCCCGGTTTCGAGCCGGTCGCAAATCTGTAAGGTGTTCACGCGTGCCTTGCGCTGCTGCTCTATGATGGAGGGCGCGTCCTGTTTGCAGGTGAGTAAAAAAGATGAGACCGCGGGCGGGATGGAGGCCGCGATCTCGCGAATCAAATCGTCTGGGATGACGCCGGGGCCGCTCGGCATCTCGGAGACGAGGCCCAGGGCCGACGCGCCGTGCTCCACCGCGAGCCGCGCCTCTTCGCGGCTCGCGATGCAGCAAATCTTGACCCTGGGCTTTGGCACAATCCCGGACCCTTTCATGCTTGAGCTGCGACGACGGGATCAGTTGTTCGGCGGGGCGGTTGACTACAACTCCTCTTCACTTACTACCCACCTGCCTCCGTCGTAGTGAGCGCGGACGCGCATCTCACGGTCGTTAACGCGTATCAATAGTCTTTCACTTTCATCCCAACCCCAACTCGCCTTGATAACAGCGACCGCCGCGGCGACAGGGAAGTAGCTGTCGCCGCGGCCGTCATCCGAGATGACGCAGGCGTAGCCTTCACGATCAACGGCCAAAAAAGCAACGCTGGCCTCGGCATTTGTCGCGCGGAAATCCCTGTTGACGACCTCCCGCAGTTCGGAGGACAGGCCGGAGTTCACAATCGCTACGTGCCGTGCCGGACTCGTCGCATTTACCTGGACAGAGGCACAGATAATCTGTAGCACTTCTTCACCGCCCGGATGGTTGGTAAGCAGTGTTCCGGGCGGTGAAGAGGTAATGTTCACGCTTGCTATATCCATAAGCGGAACAGCGCCGGGCTATTGCGCCTTCTTCCAGTGCGTCGCGGTCGTCCACTGCTGCGGGTCGAAGAGTTTTTCGTCGAGGGCGACGCCGCCCTGTATGTCCGTGTACTCTTCGGTGACGACCGGCTTGCCGTTGACCATGAAGATCACTTCGGGCGCGACCCAGCCGCCGCCCTTGACCGCCACGTACTTGTTGAACTGCGTCTCCTGCGTGGCGGACGCGTCGCGCGTTCCCGGCTCTAACAATCGGACGAAGTAAAGGTTCTCCTTGTCAATCCAGAACTGGCGCGTGTGCAGGTCGCCCGCCTTCGCGCCGACGACGTAGACGGGCCGGCCCTGCCATGTGTCCTCGCGCACCACGGAGAGGTCGAACTTGAGTTCCCTGAGCTTGTTGACGACCTCTGCGGCGGGCAGGAAGTAAACGTCGAAGCCGAGGAGCAGGAGCGGGTGCGTGAAGGGGCGCGAGCCGGCCTGCTTCCCGTCCTTGAAGCTGTAGAGCGTGTTGCCGGCGAAGAGGATGCCGTTGCCGTCCTTGATCGGGTCGAAGTCGACGCGCAGCCTGCCGGGTGCGGAAAAGGCTTCGTACCAGATGGAGGACTTCGCCGTGCCGTCCTCATGGTGCTCGGTCGTCTTCTGCGTGAAGGTGAGCGTCTTGTACCACGACTTCGCGTGCTTCTTCTGCATCTCGCGAATCAGGTCTTCCGCGGTCTTCACCTTGGCGGCCCGCGCGGGCAGCGCGGCGATGGTCAGCAGGGCGCAAATAAGCAGTGCGTAGCGCATCCGAATATCTCCCGTCTCGAATTGAATTTGAAGGTAACGTGTCACTACCGCGGGCGGTACTGACACGAGACATCATACGTCCACCGAGTGTAAAAAGTTGTTCATGGCGTGGCAAGCCGTCGGCCTCGCGCTACCGTTTCTTGACACGGGCGGCGCGCGGCGTTAGATTCCGGCTGACCCGTTTACTCAGGTGGGCCTACTCTTCGCAGGAATCCGACTGGATGCGACTCTCGTCGATTGGAGAAAAATATATGAAGACAATTTATACGTCTGCCGTGAGGGCGCTCGCGCTCCTCGCGCTCGCAATCTTGGCCCCCTCGTCTCTGCCGGCGCAGGAGACGACGCCGAGCCCGCAGGGGCCGAAGGTCGCGAGCGTGGAGCTGAGCCCCGGAACGGCCGAGGCCGTCGTCGGGCAGAAAAAGAGTTTCACCGCGACGGCCAGGGACGACGCGGGCCAGGCCGTCAACGTCAAGCCTGACGTTTGGGTGGTGCTGCCTGTTGACTCGGGCATCGCGGACGAAGCCGGCAACATCACCTTCACACAGCCTGGCGACGTCAAGGTCATCGCGGTCGTCGGCGGCAAGCCCGGCTTCGCGAGAGTCATGGTCAAGCCCGCGAGCCTCTCGCGCATAGACGTTGACCCTGTGGCCGGCCCCTTGATGGCCGGCGGCACGGTCAAACTCAGCGCGACGCCGCGCGCCGCCAACGGCGACCCGCGCAACGATGTCGCGGTGGCCTGGGCCTCCGACGCGCCTGCGGTCGCGGTCGTCGACGCCGCGGGCTTCG
>DATMVE010000103.1:0-12607 GCA_035563515.1 Pyrinomonadaceae bacterium | reverse complement strand
CGCGATTCCGGCTGGCCTCTTTAAGAGAGCCGTTAATTGAATGGTGCCGCCGCCCGACCGGACCCCATCATGCGCCGCGGCTAAATGGCCGCCTTGAATGAGCGCGAACAGAGTGGTGAGACAAGCCTCGTCGAGTCGGAGGCGACGTGTGTCGAAGGTAGAGGGAAAGAAAATGCTTGACGCAGGGACGCCGCTTCACAGAGCCGGAGTCGGACTCGGGTCAAAAAGATTTATGAGGCGTAGAGCCTGAGTCCGCTAACTGCCGTTACGTTGTGGTGTATTGCTTTCGCGTTCGCGGCGGCGTGAGAGATTTTAAGCTGATGTATCGTAACGTCCTTTATGATACACCAATTCCTCACGGCCGGGCGGCTCGTTTTCTTCTCCGCGATAGGGCGGCTTTTACAAGTGTAAAAAGATCGACTGCCCCGCGATGTGCGGTTCACGGAGACCGGGCTGATGGCGTAGAGTGATGTCCTGGTGCTCGAGAGCACGCCTTTCGGAGAAAGGGGTTCGACGACTGTGATCACACGACGAGAGTTCATCGCGCTCGCGGCGAGCTACGGCGCGACTCTGGCGTTGGGCGGACCGGCGAGAGCGCGTTCCAAGGTAAACTGGCGGGAGCGACGCGACCTGTTCCCGGAAGGCGTCGCATCGGGCGATCCCGAGCCCCACAGCGTTCTCCTGTGGACCCGCAGGCCCTTCGGTAAAGGCGAGCGCCAGAGACTGACGGTCGAAGTCGCCGAAGACGAGGGGTTCCGCCGGGTCGTCGCACGGGCGCACGTTCCGGTTTCGGGAGCGTCTGACTGGACCGCCCGGGTGCTGGTCGGCGGGCTCAAGTCGGCGCGGGTCTATTGGTATCGATTCACCGACGCGGACGGCAACGGCAGCCGCATCGGCCGCACGATCACAGCGCCATTGCCAAACGATCCCCGCCCGGTGAACTTCGCATTCGTGAGCTGTCAGGATGTCAACGAGGGCAAGCTCAACGCCTATCGCCGCATGATCTTCGAAGATGAACGCGCTCCCGCCGCCCAGCAGCTCGACTTCGTTCTGCACCTGGGCGATTTCATCTACGAGGTGGTCGAGTATCCCGACGAGGTGAAGACACGCTACGACCGCACGATCTATGAGGTTGCGCGCATCCCAGACGGCCAAAAGGTCGGCAACTTCCACATACCGCTGACCGTCGAGGGCTACCGGGCCATCTACAAAGGCTATCTCGCTGATCCAGACCTCCAGGATGCCCGCGCGCGCTGGCCGTTCGTCGCCATCTGGGACAATCACGAATTCTCGTGGCAGGGCCGACAAAGCATCGTCCAGGCGGGCGGCGAGCCGCAGCCCGGCCAGACCGTCAAGGTCGCCGCCAATCAGGCCTGGTTCGAATATGTCCCGGCTCGCGTGTCGCCGCCGAGCGGCTCGCTTGACGAATTCGGGGCGGTTGCGGTCAAGAACGTCAAGATCGACAAGTGGGACGGGAACGGGCTAGGGCTAGAGCCGAACAATCTGACCGCGATCCGCAGCCTGATCGCTTACCGGGCGCTCCGCTACGGCAAGCACCTAGACCTCCTCATTACCGATCAGCACAGCTTCTGCGGCGACGACCCGACTGACGCCGAGGGGGTTGGAAAAATTTATGACCCTGCCTTCAACGGAATGTTTTCCGAGGAGGCGATGATCGCGCTCGACGCTGGACGCGCCTTCGACGGCGGGAGGCCGCCCGCCGAACTCCACTTCCGCGATGTGCGCATCCCGAATCCGCGCAAGGAGACGCCGCCGCGGACCATTCTCGGCGTCGAGCAGAAGGCGTGGTTCAAGGACCGGCTGCGCAAATCGACGGCGACGTGGAAAATCTGGGGCAATTCGTACGGCGCGCTCGACTGGCGCTCGGACCCGCAAAACCTCCCCGCCGGAATGGTCGAGAAACCGTGGCCCGCGGACACCTATGCGCAGTTCGGCAGTAACGACTACGGATCGGCCTACGCCGAGCGCAAGGAAATCTACGACCTCGTGCGCGAAGCGAAGATCACCGGCTTCGCCATCGTTTCGGGGGACCGTCACAGTTTTTGGGCCGGATATGCCGCAGCCCATCTCCCGCCGCGGAAATTCGAACCCGTGGGATTGAGCTTCGTCGGCGCGTCGCTGGTAAGCCCGGGCGCGATGGAAGCCTTTGAGCATCGCTTACCCAAGAATCTGCCAATCCGCGCCCTGTTCCTCGCTGACCGGCCGGATGGCCGTAAGCCGGACTGGACCTACAATATGCTGCTACGGCATGGTGTCCGCTCTTGCCTTGAATACGCGAAAAGCTTCGACCTCAAGCGCGCACGCGCGCTCTCGAACCCGCAGCTTGCGCCGCACCTAGAGTTCGTCGACATGGGCGGCCACGGCTACGCGAAGGTGCGCCTCACCGGCGATGAGATGCGAACCGAGTTCGTGTGCATCCCGCGGCCGATCAGCCGCAGCGCGAGCCCGGATGGCGGGCCGATACGCTACCGCGTCGCGCATGTCGCCAAGCTGTGGGGGCCGGGCGAGCGGCCGCGCCTCAAGCAACAGGTTCTGGAAGGCGAGGTCGGACTGTCGATCTGATCGTGCCCCTGCGGCGACGTGGCGTTCACCCGGAACCAGAATTGCGCCACGTCGCCGCAGGGGCACGATGCTCCGCCTTCGCCCGCGCGATGGGGCCTGTCGCGGCGTGAGAGGAATTCGCCAGCAGATGCGGGCCGCCGGAGGCGGACCGCGAGTGAATGAAAATGCGTGCTGGGCGTCGGTCGCGGGTGGCAGGCTATCGGCGGCGACCACGCAGAGGTCGAGGATACTTGGAGGGAACACCCCGCCCAGCAGATAGACCCGCGCCGCGCACAGGGACCACACTTTGTCTGGTTGCGTTGCAAAGATTGATTTGAGGCAAGGAAGGTCGTGAGGAACTCTACGCCTATGCGACAACACCGAAGAGGCTGGCGACGAACTTAGCCTGCCCTACTGCATCCCTGCCGTCTAATCTTTTAACCTGCCCCTTCCTCATCATGTGCATCGACTCGATTCCTTCCAGCGTTCGTTCCGCAGTATGGAAGGAGCGGAAGCATTGCGCCGCTCTCCACCTCCTTCTGATGGCTCGATGATCTTGCTCGATGACGTTATTAAGGTATTTAACGCGCCGCAGCTTCAGTCAACAGGTAGGACTTTCTCCTTAACTGAGGCGGCGAATGCTTCCGGGTAGGACACATGTTTATCAGTGCCGAGGATGAATGGTAGCCGCCGGTGATCGGCCCTCATCAGCTTCTTAAAGAAACGTTTCGCCGCGGAAACGTCCCGCTTCGCGCTCAGCATGAATTCGATTGTGCACCCCATGGAATCGACTGCGCGATAGAGATACTTCCATTCCGTACCGACCTTGACGTAGGTCTCATCGAGGCGGTAGAAGGTGCGGGAGGCGGCGCTGATGCTGACGGCGGCGCGGCTGCGATATGTAGCCGGGACAGCTTGGGGGACGAAGCGCTACCTCTGCATGAAAGCACTCTACAAGCAGCTCGCGTTAGTGGCAGCATGAAGCAGAGGCTCGGGCACGGGCATCGAGTACCGGGTCAAGGCTAGCGAGGCGCGGGTTCCCCCGCTCGGAGAGCATCCTGTACATACTTTCCCGATTGAGCTTGGCCTGCCCGGCCAGCCTGCCGATGCCGCGCGCTTCGGCCACGTCGCGCGGCGCGAGCAGGAACGCCCGCGGGTCGCCCTCCTCGAGTGCGGCGTTCAGGTAAGCCGCGGCCTCCTCCGGGCCCCCGGCCGGTCGCCGGCGCAGTGACTCGACATAGCTCTTTGTCAGGGGCGCTTTCGTCTCCCCTGTTTTCGCCATAATACCTACTCCTCTTCGGCGCGCTCCTGATAGCCCGGCCGGAATCCTCCGGCCCGCTTGATGTCGGCCTGCTGCGTGCGCTCGTCACCGCCGCACAGCGGCAGAACGACTACGTCGCTCACGCCGCCGAACTAGACCCGGTAGCACTGCCCGGCTCAGCCCAGGAGGCGTAAACCTTCCGGCAGGGATTCGCCGAAGATGCGCACGGCGGCGGCCCTACTCGGGGGCACGTAAACTCGCAGTCCCTCCAGCAGTTCCTCGCCCGCGCCCGCCGCCTCAAGCCTTCCGATGGCCTCCTGCCTGAGCTCGGCCTCGACGTCCCGTAAAGGGTCGTCTACCCGAGCGACCAACTGGGCGACGGATGCGGCCACGTGGATCGTCAATTCGGGGAGTGCGAGAAGAGAGGCGGCCCACCTCGCCGCCGCCCCGGCGGGCACGACACAATTCAGCGGGCCGTAGAAAGGAACCCGCGCGCCAAGACGCCCGAGGGCCCACGTGTAACTCTTGTTGCCCGGCTCCTCCTCGATCCTTCCGAGCAAATCATCGCCCAGCTCCACGCGCAATTGCGGCGGAAGGTGTTCCAGGCTCGCGAGCAGGAGCAGGCCTTCCCGCTCGACCTGCCTGTTTATCCTGCCCTTCACTTTCTTGCCTAACACCCCGAGTCGTGACCTGTGTCGCTCGTACATTTCGAGCTGCTGGCCGGCGTTCATGCCGCCCGCCACGCGCTGCCAGAGTATTAACCACTCGACCTGGCACTGCACGTCTTTCTCGAAGCACAGCCCTTCGTGATAGACCTTTCTGGCGAGAGTTACCCGCCATTCGTCCAGCACCGCGCCGAAGCCGGGGCGCAAACAGAAGCCGAACAGGTTGAGCCAGCGCGCCTCGTAATTGCGGCCCTTCCTGCGGCCGGCCGGGAGTTCCGCCAGCACGTCGCACAGCCTCCGAATCGTCTCCGTCGGCCAGGCGTCCTTGCGGTAGCCTAGGACGGACTCGAGCCTGCCGGGCAGGGCTTCCGGCGACAGCATCTCGCCCCCCAACGAGTCGCGGGGGCCGCCGAAAACGGCCCGGATCAACTTCTCCGCCTCCCGCACGGCCTCGTTCGGAATGATGATCTGCGTTATCTCTTCCGGGGTGGCCGGCTCGGCCGCCTCGGCGTCGCCTTCGTCCGGCGTGTCCGCGCCCCGTAACTGGAATTGCAGTCGCCAGCGGTGGCCGGTCTTCGGAGCCTCGCACCACAATTCCAGCGTCCCCACCTCCGTGAAGTGCGTCGTCAGCCGCACGTCGAGCTCAAGGTGGCGCGAGCGTTTCCCGTATCGCAGGACGGTCACCAGAGGCGCGTGCCGGTGCATCTCGTCCTCCGTTAACGGGACGACCGCGCCCAGCCCGTCATGGCGCGTGGTGGTGCTGTAGAGGGTGAAGGAGACGGGCCGGTTAGTGAGGGCCTCGAACTCCCTTTCGTCCAGTTCGAGGCGCGTGCCCTCCTCGGTCCCGCGCGGCAGAACGCAGACGCCGGTCATGGGCGGCGGGTCGTCCGGGCCGCCGCGCCCGGACGGCTGGACGCCTATGTAATAGCCGCGCCCGCTGCCGCCGCTGATGCGGATCCCGCCGCCGCGTCGCACGCGCGCGTAGTAAGCCGCGCCGACGGCGACGGCCGTCTCGGGCGTTTCGTTGTTAAGGACTTTGGGCCGCCAGCGTTTCCCTGTTTGCGAGAACCATCCGGCGACGGCGGCGACGACTCGCTCGCGCGCCAAAGGCGGGTGGAAGAACCCCCCGTTGAAGAGGATCGCGTCGGGCCGCGCCATACGGCCCTGGCCGCCCTCGGTTGGCGCGCCGGACTGCCCTGCACTCATCGCCACCGCCGCCCGCATCAGGAACGCGGCCAGGTGCTTCGTGATCGCCGGCTCGCCCGCGTACGGCAATCCGAGCTCACGCAGGCCCACGCGCCTGTCGTTTGCCGGCAAGTCGTCCGGCGGGCTGAGCGGCAGGAAACCTTCGGCCAGGACTTCCTCTACCTCGGCGCGCGTCAGCTCCGTGCTGAGCGCGCCGCCCACGACAGAGCGGCCGCCCCCGAGCACCGTGACCGGGACACTCTCGACCGCGGACTCGCCCAGCAGTCTCTCCTTGGCCGCGCAACACTGCCGGCGCAGCGCGTTCTGCTGCCTGAGCGAGAGGCGCGGGCTTCCGAGTTTCTCCTCGACGCGGCGCGCGAGGGCCAGGTCCACGTTGTCGCCGCCGAGCAGCAGGTGTTCGCCGATGGCCGTCCGCTCGAAACGCACTTCCCCCTCCTCCACCCGGACGCGGATCAGGCTGAAGTCGGTGGTGCCCCCGCCGACGTCGCAGACGAGGACCAACTGCCCGTCTTTGAGGCGGCGCTTGAGCCCTCCCCGCTGCGCACTGATCCAAGCGTAGAAGGCGGCGAGCGGCTCTTCCAGCAGCGTCAGGTTTTCCAGCCCGGCCTCGCGTGCGGCACTCACGGTCAGTTCGCGCGCCTCCTCGTCGAACGAGGCCGGTACGGTGAGCACCACCGCCTGTCGCTCGAAGCGCAGCTCTTCGGCGGCCCCGCCCACTGCGCCCGGTGCCATCGAATGGTTCCAGGCGTCGCGCAGGTGCGAGAGGTAACGCGCCGAGGCCGCGACCGGCGAGCACGAATTGTCGGCCTGTTCGGCGCCCCACGGGAGGATGTCGGCCGTGCGGTCGACCGCGGAGAGGCAGAGCCACGACTTGGCGGACGCGACCTGCCGCCCCGGCACGAGCGCCCCGCGCTCGCGCGCCAGCACGCCCACCACCGCGTCCTGCGGCGCCGCGTCCCAGGGTAAAGTCGTGCCGCCTAATGCGGCCTCGTCTTCGTCCACGAAGTAGAGGAACGAGGGCAGTGAAGGGAGTGTGCGCAGTTCGCCTTCGGCGACGAGTTGAGGCACCTCGAAAACGCGGACGGGCGCGGCGGCGGCGCGCGCGGGCGTTTCTTCCGTGTCAACGTAGGCGAGCGCCGTGTTCGTCGTCCCCAGGTCGATGCCGATCAAAAAACGGCTTGAGGCTTCCATGACTAATTTCGAACAGCACCGCGGCCGAAGTGCCGACGCACTCTAACTCTCGTCCTTCTCCCGGATGTTGAATTCGAGCTTCCAGCGATTCTTGCCGTCGCGCGAGACGCACCAGACTTCGAGCGTCCCGACTTCGGTGACGCGCGTCTCGAGGCTCACCGGCAGCACCGTGTCCTCGCGCCCGTCGAGGTCGAGCTTGACTTCGAGCGGGCTGAGCTCCAGGAGGTCTTCGCCCCAGTCCTCGATGAGGCTCCCGATCCCGTCCTGCCGGCGGACGTTCGAGCTGAGGAAGCGGAACTCCGCGGACTCGCCGACGACGAGGCCGAACTCCCGGCCGGGTATCCTGGCCTCGGTCCCCTCCTCCATCCCGAAGGGCACTACGCACAGCGCCTTGAGGGGGGCCGGCATCCCTGGCACCGCGGGCATGGCGCTCTCGATGCCGATGTAGTAGGTGCGGGACGCGCCGCTGCGGATGCGCACGCCCTGCCCGCGCTTGGCCTTGCCGTAGTAGGCGGCCCCGCGCGCCACGGCGTGGTCGAGGTCGTGCGCCTCCAGCACGCCGCGCTCCCCGAGGGGCTCGAAGCCCTCGGCGCGGAGCCAGTCGTCGAGCAGCCCGACGACACGCTCGCGCAGGATGCCGGCCTTCATCACGCCCCCGTTGAAGAGGACGTGTGTGGGGCAGGCGAAGCCGCCGGGCCCGCGGCGGATCGCGCCGGACTCCGGGCCGGCCGACGCCTGCTGAGCGAGGAAGCGGGCGAGGTGCCTGGTGATGGCGGGGTCCGCGGCGTACGGCAGCCCGAGTTCCTGAAAGCCTATGCGCCGCTGGCGCGCCGGCATCTCGTCGCGCTCGACGGCGGGGAAGAAGCCGTCCGTCAGGACGCGTTCGAGGTCCTCCCGGCGCAACTCGGTCTTGATCGTACCGCCGACGAGCTTCGACCCCTTGCCTAACAGCGTGACGGGCTGCTTCTGACTTTTGGGCTCCGCGAAGAGCCTCTCCTTCGCGAGGCGGCACTGGTGCCAGAGTCCCTGCAGTTGCCAGGTGTCGACCCGGTGGCCGTCCTCTTCGAGGCGCTGCTGGAGGAGTCGCGCGAGCGCCAGGTCCATGTTATCGCCGCCGAGCAGGATGTGATCGCCGACGGCGACGCGCCTGAGCGAGAGTTCGCCGCCCTCCTCCGAGACCGCGATGAGGCTGAAGTCTGTCGTCCCGCCCCCGACGTCGCAGACGAGGATGAGGTCGCCGACCTTGATGCGCTTACGCCACGCCTCGCCCTGCGCGTCTATCCAGGCGTAGAAGGCCGCCTGCGGCTCTTCGAGCAGCGTCACGTGCTTGAGGCCGGCCGCCTCGGCCGCCCGCAGCGTCAGCTCGCGCGCCTCCTCGTCGAAGGAGGCGGGCACGGTGAGCAGGATCTGCTGTTCGCCGAAAGCGAGCTCGGGGTTCTTCTTCGAGTTCAGACGGGTGTCCCACGCCTGGCGCAAGTGGCGCAGGTACTCGGTAGAGGCGTCGACCGGCGAGAGCTTCATGACCTCTTCGGGCGCCCCCCACGGCAGGATCGGCGAGGTGCGGTCGACGGCGGCGTAGGACAGCCACGACTTGGCGGAAGCGACGAGGCGCGTGGGGCTCTCCGCCCCGCGCATGCGCGCCAGCTCGCCGGCGAAGAGCTGGGGCTCACGGTCCCAGGGCAGGGCGAGCGCGCCCTTCGCGAAGTCGAGTTCCCCCGGCATGTAGAGAAACGAGGGCAGCAGCGTGCGCTCCCCGACCTCATTAGGGTTGGTCAGCTGGGGAATGCTTTCGACGACGATGCCCGCCGCCTCTTCGGGCGCCGCGGTGTCGAACTGCGCGACCGCAGAATTAGTGGTGCCGAGGTCAATGCCGATGATGAAACGTGCGTCCAAAAGATTTTACCTCACTCGATCTGGGGCGCGCGGGCTGACGAATCGAGGGCGTGACAGCCCCCGATTGGTCGTACCGCAGTCGTTAATAACCTATTGAATTTCCACCTCGGCCTGGGCGACGACGGCGCGGCCCTCCCCCTGCGGCGACAGGGAGGGCAGATTGATTTCTGTGACGCGCCAGCCGCGGTGCCGGAGGACTCCCCGCAAGGGGGGGCGCCCTTTCACGTTGCCGACGAGTTTGACGGAAGCCGGGTCGAACCCCTCGTCCACCGTCACGGGGCCGTCCTCCTCGCCGACGAGGATAGGCTCGAGCCTGACATATCGGTCGAGCGCCTTGCGGCAGTTGGCGTGCAGCTCACGCACCGCCGCGCCGACCTGCGCGTCCTGGTAGGGCGTGATGTCTTCGTTGAAGAAGTCGATCAGCCGCCCGTCGCGCTGCAGCAGGGCGAGGATCTGAACGGCGCGGTCGGCCGAATCCTCGGCGTGATGCGCCTCATTCTGCTTCGCCGGGGGCGGCGCCGCCGCTTCAGGGGTCTGGCTCGGCGCCGGCGATGACGGGCCCCTGACGACATCGGGGGCGATGTCCTCGGGCACTTCGCCGCGCGACAGGATCGAGAAGAAACAGCGGGCGGCGTAAGAAATGCGTTTGCCGAATCCGATCATGATGGAGTCTCCATAAGTAACCCTCCCGGCTGGCCGCCTCGGGGTAATAAAAAACGAATATGCTATAGACCTCCGGCGTGTTTAGCAAACGGCGTGAGAAGATCCTATCTAAGCAGACCCCGGCGAGGCGCTCGAGGTGAAGACCTGCCGGGCCGGGACGATTTAGAGGCTCGGACTATGAGATAACGGGATTATAATGAGCTGTAGTCACTATCGTGACGGGTGTCATGAAAATGAGGGAATTACCAATCAACTGCGCCGCGCGCAACAGTGTCTGGGTATACCCGAAGGCGGTGCCTCCGCGGTTCGCCGGCGCGCCGGTCATTTCCGAGCAGACGCGCTCGCACGAACGACCCGACGTCTTCAGCCTTCCCGAGGGCGCGGACGTGACGGTGGAGTTGTACGGCGGCGCCTGCTCACTCTGGCTCGACGGGGGCAGGCAGAGGGTTCACGTCCGCCGCTTCGACTTCGTCCCTTTCCCGTCGGAGGAGGAAGCAAGGCACGCCTTCATGCGGCTGTGGCGCGAACTGGAAATGCTGGAGTCTGCGGCCGCAGTCGAGCTGGCAGTCGACCGCTGGCTCGAAGCGAGCCGGTGAGTTGTTACTTAATGGCTGAAGCAACTCGCGTCCACGCTTTGAGCTGGGTCTGGCACTGCGCCCGTTCTGTTATCGCCCTCACGATAGGAGATACACCCGCCCTCTTATTTTAGGTCAGACTTCCCTTCCCGCATCAATTTCAGACCTCGGGCTTGATTTCCATACCCCCCTCCCGAAATAAATCTTGCCGGCTAAAAATAACCATGCTATAAGCTGTTTACATGTCGATGTCACAGTCGCGCATGCGAACCCAGCCCTTCTCGATCTCGCCCGACCCAGACCTCCTGTACCTAACGCCAGCGCTCAAGAGCACGCTCTTTAAGGTCCGCCACGTCGTGGATAACCGCCAGGGACTGACCGCCATCATGGGCGATGTCGGCACTGGCAAGTCGTCCGTGCTCCGCAGGCTCTGGGCCGACTACGTCGAGCGCGAGGACGAATTCGCGACCGCCATCGTGCCCTCGCCCAACTTCCCCTCGGATTTCGCCATGCTCAAGGCCATCTGCTCGGACTTCGAGATCCCCCCGAAGCGCTCGATGGTCACCCAGGAGAACGAGCTCCGCGGCTTCTTGATAGAGCTCGACCAGGCCGGCAAGACCTGCGTGCTTTTCGTCGACGAGGCGCAGAGGTTGAAGGGGCCGCATTTGGAGTTGATCCGCACGCTCCTGAATTTCGAGACCAACAAGTACAAGCTCATCCAAGTCGTGCTCGCCGCGCAGCTCGAACTCCGGGTGAAGCTGATGGATTCGAGCAAAAAGGCTCTGCGTTCGCGCATTTTCCTGCCGTCGCTCCTCGACCCGCTCTCCCTCCCCGAGACCCGGGAGATGATCGGCTTCCGTTGCGAAAAGGCCGGGATTTCCAACCCCTTCACCGAAGACGGCGTCGAGATGATTTATAACCACACGGGGGGCGTGCCGCGCGAGGTCCTCAAAGTCTGCGGCTTCGCCTACATCCTGGCGCTCCAGGCGGGCGAGCGGACCGTCCCCGTCGAGGCCATCGAGCTGGCGGCCCAAGAGGCGTCATTGAATGAGCAGCAACAAGACGAAATGGAATAGCCTCGGCGACTTCCTTAAGGCTAAGGAGGAGCGCGAAAAAGAGCCGCCCGCGCCCGAACCTCCGACCCCTGTCACCCCTGTCACCCCTGTGCCCCCTGTCACCCCTGTGAAGGAGGTCGTGGCCCCTGCCCGAGATTTTGCGCGTGTAGCAAATTCCGTTGTCCGGGACGCCGTCCCCGCCGGCATCTTCACCGGCAAGGGCAAGCAACTCTACGATTACCTCTACTCGCGCACCCGCGGGGCCATCGTGCCGTCGCGCTCGGCCCGTATCCCGACCGACCAGGTGATGAAGGGTGCCGGCATGACGCGCCACACCTACCGCGCACACATCCACCGCCTAATCAGTTTCGGGCTGGTCGAAGTCCAAGAAAGGCCAGGCGAGCACGGTGGCAATATCTATACGGTCCACCTGCCCGAAGAGGCAGAAGCCAACCGGGGTGACATCCGTCACAGGGGTGACAGAGGTGACAGGGGTCACACGGGTGAGAAAGTACCAGGGGTACAAGGGTCACAAGTTCACCCCGGTCACAGGGGTTTAAGTGTAGAAGATTCAAGAGTTTCTGGCGAGCCTAAGACTTCTTTTAAGATAAATACTGAGAACGATGATGATGACGCTGCGCTGGCCGGGGTCTTCGCGGCCCTGAAAAGGGCTAATAAGGAAATCACGGGTAAGGATTTGTCTCGGGCAGACGCTGACCGCTGGAGAGAAGTAGCGGACGTAATCGTCGCCGAATTGAAGATCGCCGCCGCGCGCACGACCGTCTCTAATGTCCCGGCTTTCCTAGCCGAGCACCTCCGACGCAGGCTCTGGAAGATTGACAGGAAGCAAGCTAGTGCCGAAGGTAAAGAGCTTCCAGATCAATCAGTCAGCACGACGGCGCAGGAAGATGTCAAGGCGTGCCCGGACTGCGGGGGGTCCGGCTGGTGGTATCCGGAAGGGGCAGACCGCGGCGTGAAGAAGTGCCGGCACGAGAAGCTGAAAGAAAGAACTGGAGAGGCCGATTGAGCGAACTCAGGGGCGGTTACGGCGTGGAGACTTGCGCTTGGTGCCACGGGAGGGGCAAAGCGGGTGCCTCCGAAAGATGTCAGGTCTGCGGGGGCAAGGGGGCGGTGCCGGCGCTCCAGCCGGCCCGCAAATGTGCTGACTGCCTGTGCACGGGCAGAAGGCCCACATCGCTCACAGAGCGGTGCCTGAGCTGCGGCGGCGCGGGCTGGGAGAACGTGTACAAGCCGGCGGCGCGAACTGGCTAGGCGAGAATTCTGTCCCTCCCGCCACACGAAAATGCACTGCATCGAATCTCACAACACACGTTTCACAACAACTAACTCACTCTCAATAAACAGTGTTTCACGCTAGAAATCTACCTGTCTTATGGCAATTCCGATAATGCACCTTTTCGGAAATTAACTATTGACGGTTTCTATTCAGCTATCGTACAAAGGCTGGCAAACAAAGGTGATTCTGGCGAGACGAGGGCGTCATTTGAAAGCAGTATATCACTTCCTCTCTTGACG
>DATMVE010000102.1:0-51876 GCA_035563515.1 Pyrinomonadaceae bacterium | reverse complement strand
TATCACCAGCCATCCCCGGCGGCTTCAGCCTGGACCCGATTCCGAAGCAGAAGATCAGCCCGCGGGAGGTCGCGAACCGCTGGCTCGAAATCATCATGTTCGACAAGCAGCCGCTTGAGCCTAAGCTCTCGGGCCTCGCGCTCGAATACCGCGTCATACAGCTCTACAGCCGCGACCGCGGCCGGCGCGAGGCGCAACTCAGTTTCAACGTCGGGCAGGGCTCACAGGACATAGGCTACCGCAACGACGTGCCCGTCCTCTTCAACTGCGTCGCGTCGAAGGACGTGACGCTCCGGGTCCGCGACGAGGACGGCAGGCCCACGGTCGCCTCCTTCCTGATACGCGACCGGCAGGAACGCCTCTACCCGGCGAAGACCAAGCGGCTGGCCCCCGACTTCTCATTCCACCCGCAGATTTACCGCGAGGACGGCGAGCGCATCAGGCTCCCGGCCGGGGTCTACACGGTCGAAGTCGCGCGCGGCCCCGAGTACCTTGCACAGCGGCACACGCTCACGGTCGCGGGCGGCGCGAAGCCCGAGGCGTGGGAGTTCAGCCTGAAGCGCTGGATCAAGCCTTCGGCGATGGGCTGGTACTCGGGCGACCACCACATACACGCCGCGGGCTGCTCGCACTACGAGGCCCCGACCATCGGCGTCCTGCCGAAGGACATAATCCGTCACATCCTGGGCGAGGCGCTCAACGTCGGCGACGTGCTGACCTGGGGGCCGGGCTACTATTTTCAGAAACAGTTCTTCGAGGGCCACGTCAACAGGCTCTCCACGGGCGAGAACCTCATGCGCTACGACGTGGAGGTCTCCGGCTTCCCGTCGAGCTTCAACGGCCACCTCGTGCTGCTGGGCTTGACGGACCAGGACTACCCCGGCACGAAGAAACTCGAAGACTGGCCCACGTGGGACTTGCCCATCCTCCGCTGGGCCAAATCGCAGGGCGCGGTCGTGGGCTTCGCGCACTCCGGCTGGGGCCTGCAAGTCAAATCGGACAGGCTGCCGAACTACGAGATGCCGCCGTTCGACGGCATAGGGGCCAACGAGTACATCGTGGACGTGACGCACGGGGCCGTGGACTTCATCTCAATGGTGGACACGCCACACGTCTGGGAGTTGAACGTCTGGTATCACACGCTCAACGCCGGCTTCCGCACGCGCATCAGCGGCGAGACGGACTTCCCCTGCATCTACGCCGAGCGCGTCGGGATGGGCCGCTCTTACGTCCAGCTCGACAAGGCGCTGGATTACGACGCCTGGCTCAAGGGAATCCGCGACGGGCGCGCCTACGTCTCCGACGGCAAGAGTCATTTGATTGACTTCCGCGTCGACGACCTCCCCGTGGGGACTCAGGGCGGCGAGGTCAAACTGGGCCAGCCACAAAAAGTGCGCGTGACGGCGAAGGTGGCGGCGCTCCTGAAGCCCGAAGCCGACGAAGCCCTGGGCGAGAAGCCTTACGACCAGACGCCCTACTGGGACGTGGAGCGCGCGCGCGTCAAGGGCACGCGCGAAGTCCCGCTTGAGGTGATCGTCAACGGGCAGTCAATCGCGACCAAAAAGATCACGGCCGACGGCACACTTCAGAGCGTCTCCTTCGACATCGCAATCGAGCGGAGCAGTTGGGTGGCGCTCAGAATTCTGCCCTCCTCGCACACGAACCCCATCTTCGTCACGGTCGGCGGGCGGCCCGTTCGCGCCTCGCGCCGCAGCGCCGAGTGGTGCCTGAAGGCCGTGGACCAGTGCTGGAGCCAGAAGGCCGCGCAAATCTCCGAGAGAGAGCGCGGCGAGGCCCAAAAGGCTTACGAGCACGCCCGCGAGGCTTACCGGCGAGTCCTCGCGGAGAGCGACGGCGACTGAGGAGGTTAACCGATTACTTCCGAGGAAAAGCAACATTTTTTGCCTAAAATAGGTCTTGCTTTTTTCGGGGCCCGCCTATAATATCGCGACACTCTGAGGCGCTTGGCTGACGTTCCCGCAAACGCGGCAGTTCTTCCCAGGATTACCAGTTCAGAGTCAATTGACACACCCTTTCGTTCCTTCAATTTAACAGCCGTTGGTAGGAGGTCTGATGAAAGTTCCCCTTTGCAGGCGCACGTTCGCCTTAATCGTCTTGGCGTTAACGCTGCCCCTCCTGGCTCTGGCCCAGGACAACCGCGGCACCCTGACCGGGGCCGTCACGGACCCGAACGGGGCCGCCGTCGCCGGCGCGTCGGTGACCGTCAGGAACACAGTCACTAACGAGGAAAGAGTTGTCACCACCTCCGACGACGGCAACTACACGGTCCCCTACTTGCAGCCGGGGACTTACAGCGTCAGCATCGAGCAGCAGGGGTTCAAGAAGGCCGCGTCCGACAACGTCGTGGTCGAGACCGCCAGGACCTCCACCTTCGACGTGGCGCTCGAAGTCGGCGGCGTCGAGCAGACGGTTGACGTCACGTCCGAGGCCCCGCTGCTCGAACCCGACTCGGCGTCGCGCGGCGCGGTCATCGAGAACATGCGCGTCAACGAGCTGCCCCTGAACGGGCGCAACCCGCTCAACCTCGTCGTGCTCGCGCCCGGCACGCAGTTCAACGGCAACCCGCAGTTCAACCGCCTCTTCGACAACGGCGACAACGTCAACTTCTCGATCAACGGCGGCCTCAACCGCCACAACGAGTTCCTCCTCGACGGCGCGCCGAACAACGCCGTCACGGACGTCGACGCCGGCCGCACGCGCAGCGTCAACAACATCGCCTTCGTCCCGCCCGTGGACGCGACCGACGAGTTCAACGTCCAGACCAACGCCTACAACGCCGAGTACGGCCGCACGAGCGGCGGCGTCGTCAACGTGACCATCAAGTCTGGGAGCCCCGAGTTCCACGGCTCGCTCTACGAGTTCGCGCGCCGCTACGAGTGGGAGGCCAACGCGTTCGGCAACAACGCGCGCGGCATCCAGAAGACTGGCCCGTGCGCCGGGCAGGACGCCTTCCCGCGCTTCGTCCGCGACCCCATCACGTGCGAGAACCTGGGCGGCCACAGCCAGGACCAGTACGGCTTCGTCTTCTCCGGCCCGCTGCTCATCCCGCGCTTCGGCGAGGGCGGCCGCGTCTTCTACAACAGCCCCGAGCCGAAGACCTTCTTCCTGGTCAACGTCGAGTTCTTCGAGGGCATCGACCCGGCCGCGAATTTGAGCGACGTGCCGACGCTGCTTGAGCGCCAGGGCGACTTCTCGGCGTCGGGCGTCACCATCTACGACCCCTTGACGACGCGCCCCGACCCGGCCAACCCCGGCCGCTTCATACGCGACCCGTTCCCCGGAAACGTCATCCCGGCCGACCGCATCAACCCCATCGGCCAGGCCATCGTCAACGGCTTCTCGCTGCCGAACGTCGGCCCCGCGAGCCAGAGGTTCAACAACTTCCTGGAGCCCTTCCCCGGCACGGACAAATTCCACTCGGTCGTGACGCGCGTCGACCACGAGTTCACGCAGAATTTCCGCATGTTCTTCCGCTACGTCCACAACCGCCGCGACCAGATTCAGCAGGGCGGCAACGGGCGCGTCGGCCTCGGCATTGACCCGCAGGACCCGCTCGTCCGCGTCAACAACGGGGCGGTGCTCGACTTCGTCAGCATCCTCTCGCCGCGCAGCGTCCTGAACGTGCGCGTCGGCTTCTCGCGCTTCTTGCAGGCGGCCTTCCGCCAGCGGTCCTCGCCCTTCGACGCCACGACCCTGGGCTTCCCGGAGTCCTTCTCCGACGCGCGCCCGGTCTCCATCGTGCCGAGAATCGAATTCTCGGGAGACCCCATCCGCGAGTTCGGCCCGAGGAATCCGAATTCCAACATCACTAACACCTGGAGCTTCCCCATCAGCCTGACGCACATCACGGGCAAACACTCGCTGAAGTTCGGCGGGGAGTACCGCCGGCTGCAAGCGCACCAGGGGGGCGGCTCGTTCACCTGGGGCGGCGGGTTCTTCCGCTTCACCAGGGAGTTCGTGGTGCGCGACCCGCAGAACACGAACGTCTCCGACCAGGGCAGCGTCATCGCCGCGCTGCTGCTCGGCTACCCGTCGGGCGACACGCGCCTGGAGAACATCTCGCCGCTCACCTTCGACTGGAACTACCTGGCCGGCTACATCCAGGACGACTACAAGGTCACGTCCAAGCTGACGCTGAACCTGGGCCTGCGCTACGACTACGAGTCGCCGCCGGTCGAGCGCTACAACAGGCAGAACCGCGGCTTCGGCTTCGGCCAGACGAGCCCGCTGGCCGGGCAGATCGCCGGCCGCCCCGGCGTCAACGAGTGCCCGTCCTGTGCCAATTTGACGGGCGGGCTCCTGTTCTCCGGCGTCAACGGGGTGCCCGACGAGGCGTTCAGGAAGGACCGCAACAACTTCGGGCCGCGCTTCGGCCTCGCCTACCAGTTCAACGAGAAGACCGTCTTCCGCGGCGGCTACGGCCTCTTCTACTTCCCGCAGGCGGAGTTCGGCGGGGCCGCCGGCTTCAACATCACGACCCCGTTCTCCGCGACGGTCGGGGGCGGCGCGAACGCCTTCATCCCCGTCAACACGCTCTCGAACCCGTACCCGAACGGCTTCCTCTCGCCCGTCGGCTCGTCGCAGGGGCTCCTGACGCAACTCGGCACGGGCCTGACCATCGTCGAGCCGGAACACGTCATCCCTTACGTGCAGCAGTACTCGGCCGGCATCCAGAGGGAACTCCCGTGGCGGCTTAAATTGGACGTGTCGTACGTCGGGAGCCGCACCCGCGGCATCCTGTCGGGGAACGACCAGGCGGGCGGCGGCCGCAACATCAACGTGCTCTCGGCCGCGCAGATCGCGCAGCTACGGCAGAACCCAGGCTTCTTCAGCGCGCAGGTCGCCAACCCGTTCGCGGGCCTGATCCCGAGCAACCCCGGCCTGAACGGCGCGACGATAGCGCGCCAGCAGCTCTTGCTCCCGTTCCCGCAGTTCACGGGCGTGACGGTCGTGGGCGAGAACGTCGGGAAGCTCTGGTACGACTCGGGCCAGGCGAGTCTTGAGAAGCGCCTGAGCAACGACATGACGTTCGTCGTCGCCTACACCTTCTCGAAGCAACTCGGCGCGCTCCAATTCCTGAACAATCAGGACGCCGCGCCGGCCAAGGCCGTGACCGACATCGACAGCACGCACGTCTTCGTCGTCAGCGGCGTTTACCAGTTGCCGTTCGGCAGGGGCAAGCGCTTCTTCGGCGGCGCGGGCAGGACGGCGAACCTGATACTGGGCGGCTGGGAGTACACCTTTGTCGGCAACTTCCGCTCGGGCCGCCCGCTCAACCTCCCGACGAACGCGTACCTGATCAAAGACCCGACGCTCTCGGATTCGAGCTTCGACAGGTTCTTCAACAACTGCGTGATGCAGGCGGACGGCACGAGCCGCCAGGGCGTGCGCGTGCCGGGCACGACCAACACCGTCTTCCAGCCGTGCACGGACCCGGCGTGGGTGCTGCGCAACACGAACAACACGCTGGCCGACATCCCGCTCCGTCTCGCCAACCTGCGCGAGCCCTGGGCCCCGCAGTTCGACATGGCGCTCAACAAGACCTTCGTCTTCACGGAGCGCCTGCGGTTCCAGTTGCGCCTGGAGACCTTCAACACCTTCAACACGCCGCTCTTCGGCTCGCCGAACATGAACGTCACCAACTCGGGCTTCGGCATCCTGATTCCCGAGAACAGCGTCAGGAACGGCTCCAACTATCGCCAGGTCCAACTCGGCGGCAAGTTCTACTTCTAAAACCCGAAGAAGGTATAAACCAGAAAGGCTCTCCCGTCTCCGGGAGAGCCTTTCTGGTTTATACAAGTCAGTACCGCCTGCTACCGCAGGCGGTACTGACTTAACGTCCGGGCCGCGCGAGCAGAATACGTATCTCACGCTCGCCCGCGCCGCCGCCGAAGCTGGAGCGCGGCACGCGCAGCAAGCCTTCGCGGTAGCTGTAAGACGAGGGCGGGAGCTTGCGCCCGTCCAGCTCCACGCCCGCGGGCGGCCGCGCCAACATCGCGCCGAAATCCCCCGCCTCGCGCAGGCGGATTGTGACGCGGCCGGCTTCGAGTTTTTGTGAGACGACGGCCGCCGGCCCGAGGTATTTATCGAGCAGGCCGAAGACGGCGACGCCGCGGGTCATCGGCACAAGGGTGAAGAGGTCGTGGCCGAAGTCCGCGAGGCTGAATTGGAGCCCCGCGTTCTTCCCCGTGAGGACCACCGCGCGCCCGCTGCTGCGCTGGTAAACGGCCACGGGCGCGGCCCCGCTTTCACCCGCCGGGAGAAGTCCCTCGACGTCCCCTGTGCCAATTCTTCCCGTCACGGTCTGCGAGCCCTTGTTGACGTTGAAGGCCGCGACCATCCCGGCCTTCAAGCCCGGCTGCGTGATGCGGCCGAAGACTTTCAGCGCCGCGGGCTCGAGCGCGACATCTGCCAACAGTACGTCTCTCGTCACCTGGCCCGGCTCGTCCAGCATCAGCAGTTTCCCGTCCGAGAAGGCGAGCGGGCGCACTATTTCGGCGCGCTCCTTGCCCGGCTCGTCCGTGATGTAGACGGGGCCGCCGCTCACAGCGCGCGCGACGGCGTGGAACTCGCCCCGCGCGTCGTGCGACTGGAACATGTCCCAGTCGGGGTAGGCGAAGTTCGCGGTCCAGTAGGCGTTGTAGGCGTTCTGGTAGACGTGGTCTTTCGGGTTGTGCGGGACCTCCGGCAGATAGTCGTCGCTGTTGCGCGCGACGTTCGACACGCTCCAGTTGAACGCGTTCTCCAGGGACATCTCCATGCAGTTGATTAAACTCAGGCCCGGCGAGAGCCCCACGTAGTCGCTGCGGCCCTCGCCGAAATATTTCCGCGCGGCCTCCTGCAAGTTGCGGTGCGAACCCCCGCCCGAAGCGAAGAGCGGCATCAGCCCGTCCGTGAACTTGACGTTGTTGCCCTGCCCGTCCACCTTGACGAAGTCGTAGCCCCACTCCTTGAGGCGCGCGTACCAGTCCGCGAAAAATTTCTCACCCTTCCCGTCGCGCGGGTCCGGCAGCGCCTTCCCGTCGAGCCCCTTGAAGAGCGCGTGCGCGCGCCCTATGTCGGAGTCGGCCTCCACGCCGTTCCAGTAGCCCTGAAAAGTGTGCCAGACGCCGACGTGCGGGATGCGGTACTCTCCGCGGAGCGTGCGGGCCAGGGCCGCCAGATCGCCCGGAAATTTTCTGGTGTCCGCGCCGTAAGCCGCGAGCTTCTGCTCGCGCACCGTGAGCCAGCCGTCGTCGACGAGCACGAAGCCCACCGGAATCTGCTTCTCGCGGAGTGAGCGCACGCTGTTCACGACCTTCTCCGCCGTCACCTCCTGCCCGTACGCGTTCCAAGAGCACCAGCCGAGCCACTCGAAGACCTCCGGGTAACTTTTGTCCCAACGCAGCCGCCCGTACTGTTTGCTCGCCGCGAACGCCACCTTGTAGACCTCGGGCGGCAGCCGGTACGGGTCGTTCGACACACTGTAGGCGAAGAGCGGGACGCGGCGCGGCGCGAACTCCGGGTCGTAGCTTGAGGCGGCGACGCGGAACTCGTAGCGGTAGTCGATCTCCGAGACGCCGACCTCGCCGATCATGCCGTCGCCCGCGAGCGGCACGAGCAGGTGGTAGTTGTCCTCGCGCACGCGCCGCCAGAGGAGCAGTTGGTTCGCTGGCCCTAGCAGCCTGTGGTCGGAGACGAACTGGGGCGAAGTCCAATAGAGCTTGAAGCGCTTGACGGCCATCCCGCGTTCGAAGCTGTCGAGGCCCATCACGAGTTGGACGCCTTCGCGCGCCGCGAGCGCCGGCCCCTCGTAATCCAGAAACGCGAGCAGCATGCGCGGCTCGCGGTAGAGCCTGATTTCGAGCGCGGCCTTGAAGGTCGGCACGCGCGCCGTCTGCGCCGCTGCGGGCTTCAGGCGGAAGCGCAGGCTCTCGTAGCTCCCGCTCTCGTCCGAGCCGGCCTGCGCGACCGCGGGCTCAAACTCGCCGATGAGCGAGGAGCCGTCACTGAAGCGCAGGCGCGGGCGCACGTTCATGAGCACGGGGCCGCCGGGAGACTTGACCTGTAGCAGCCCCCGCTCGACCGCCGCGGTGACGCCCGAGTCCGCCTGCGCGTTGCGGGCGGCGCGCGGGGTTTCCTGGGCCAGGATGTTAACGTCGAAGGCGAAGAGCAGAAACAGGTGTGCGAGCGCGAGCCGTTTGATGGTCATCGTCATCCTTATCCCGAGTCTCAAGTCTGTGGTATAAACATAACACGAATTACAACGCGCGCACCTGCCCGAACAAAAGTTTTCAGAATTCAAGGCCCAGAAGAATCAGATGAAAAAACACAAGCTCGCCTTGCTCTCTCTCCTCCTGCTCGCGCTCTGCGTCAACTGCGCCGCGCAGGAAGCCCGGCCGCAGAGGTCGGAGCGTCACCGCCTCATGCCCGTGCCGATGTCGGTCACGTTCCAGCCGGGGCGGCTGGCCGTCAGTCCGTCTTTCAGGGTGGCCGTGAAGGGTTTCAAGGACGCGCGGCTGCAAGGCGGGATAGAGCGGGCCGTCCGAAGGCTGGCCGAGCGCACAGGCTTCGAGTTGTCGCGCGCTCTCGGCACGGACCCGGCCGCAGCCTCGCTGGTCGTGGAGTGCAAGGGCCCCGGCTGGCTCATCCCCGCCCTGAACGAAGACGAGTCTTACAGCCTGAACGTCTCGGCCGAGCGGGCCACGTTGAGCGCGCCCACGGTCGTCGGCGCTCTGCGCGGCCTTGAAACCTTCTTACAGCTTCTGGAGGGGGACCGCGCGGGCTACTTCATCCCGCTCGCGCAGATAGATGACCGGCCGCGCTTCCCGTGGCGCGGGCTGCTGATTGACGTGTGCCGCCACTGGGAGCCGATGGAGGTCCTCAAGCGCAACCTCGACGGCATGGCCGCCGTCAAGCTCAACGTGCTTCACTGGCACCTGACGGAAGACCAGGGCTTCCGCGTCGAGAGCAAGCGGTTCCCGAAGCTGCACCAGATGGGCTCCGACGGGCTCTACTACACGCAGGACCAGGTACGCGAAGTCATCGCCTACGCGCGCGACCGCGGGATACGCGTCATCCCGGAGTTCGACATCCCGGGCCACTCGACCAGTTGGCTGGTCGGCCACCCGGAGTTGGGGAGCGCGCCGGGGCCGTATCAGATCGAGCGCAAGTACGGAGTGTTCGACCCGTCGCTCGACCCGACGCGCGAGGAGACTTACAAGTTTCTGGACAAATTTCTGGGCGAGATGGCGGCGCTCTTCCCGGACGCCTACATGCACATCGGCGGCGACGAGGTGACGGGCAAGCACTGGCGGCTCAACCCGCAGATTCAAGCCTTCATGCAGAAGAAGGGCTTGAAGGACAAGCACGCGCTCCAGGCTTACTTCAACCAGCGCGTCCAGCAGATTCTACAGAAGCACGGGAAGAAGATGGTCGGCTGGGACGAGATTCTGCACCCTGACCTGCCGAACACCATCGTCATACAGTCCTGGCGCGGGCAGAAGGCGCTCGTTGAGGGCGCGAAGAAGGGTTACACAGGCATCCTCTCGAACGGCTATTATCTGGACCACCTGCGCCCGGCGTCCTACCTCTACCTCGTTGACCCCGTGCGCGCCGACAGCGACATGACCGCCGAGGAGGCGGCGCGCGTCCTCGGCGGCGAGGCGTGCATGTGGGGCGAGTACGTCGGACCCGAGAACATAGACTCGCGCATCTGGCCGCGCATGGCGGCAGTCGCCGAGCGCTTCTGGTCGCCGCGCACCGTCGCGGACGTGGCGGACATGTACCGCCGGCTCGACTACGTCAGCGCGCAGTTGGAAGACCTCGGCCTGACGCACAACACCTATTCGGACAAGATGCTCAGGCGCATGGCGGGCCGCGTTGACACTGGGCCGCTCAAGACCCTGACGGACCTGGTCGAGCCGTTGAAGGGGCTCGGCCGGGAGAAGATAATCCAGATAACGCAGCAGACGCCGCTGACGAGAATCGTGGACGTAGCGGGGCCGGACAGCCGTCCGGCGCGCGAGTTCGCGCTGATGGCCGACGGGCTGCTCGCGGACGCGCCTCGCTTCCAGGTCCACCGCGAGGGCATACAGGGTCTGCTGGAGGAGTGGCGCAGGGTGCACCCGGCAATCTACGTCATGGCCGACGCGTCGCCCGTCATGCGCGACGCGGAGCCGCTCGCCAGGGATTTGTCGGAACTGAGTGGGGCGGGCCTCGAAGCGCTCGCGTACCTCTCGTCGGGCGCGGCCCCGCCCGCCGAGTGGCGCACTGAAAAACTGGCACTTATAGAGCGCGTCGCCGCGACCAAGAGGGAAGTCGAGTTCCCCATCATCCCGACCGTTAGACAACTGGTCACGGCGGCCGCAGAGCTTCCCCAACTCAACACCATGACCCCGGCGGACTGGAAGACGCACGTCGTCGGGCTCGCGAACCCGAAGAAGTAGTTTAAAAGCCCCGCCGCGGGTGCTTGAAAATGGCCCAGCACCGGAGTGCCGGGTGGAAGGGAGACAATAGAGGTCAAAAACATTTGACTCACCCCGCCAGTGGATTCTAAGCTAAACCATACTTGCTGCCATCGGGTCTGACGGCTCAAAGCCGCTTTTCCATTTGGCAGGTGATTAATTTTGTTCCTCCAACATCAGGCAATAAGCGTCGAAGAACTATCAGGAGGATTCGGCCTTGCTCTCACCACACCTGCGCAGTCTTACCCTTACATGTCTGTTGATGTTCTGTTCTGGCGTTGGCACAGCAGTCGCCGCGGTGCGAAAGGGTGCCCCTGTAGACTCTGCTAATGCTAACGCCGGTCTCTTCCCGCGGCGGGCAAGCTTTAATAGCAACGGCCCCGTGAAAGGTCTAAGAATTATTAGATCCATCCCCTATAAAACTGAGTATGCGATGGGCTTTACGACCGTGAGACTGGTGTTCGATGACGCCTACGCATACATCTCGACCCCGGACGGTCTTTATCGCACCTCTAAAACACTGAACCCGACGGAACCCCTGAAGTTAATCGGCTTTGAAAATAAGCAGATTACTAATCTGTACGTTCACAGGAACGTGCTCTACGTGCTTAAGGTCGGCGAGTGGACGGGCTCAGGGCGGGCCACCGATCACTCCTTCCTCAAGTCCGAGGATAGGGGGCAGACCTTCACCCCGATAGACAAAGACCTTGAAGATTGCCTGGGCGGGGGCTGCGCGTTCCTGACACCGACGCACGCCGAATTTGTGGGGAGCCTGATCTTTTTGAACGCGGGGGCGGGAAGAAATCTACTGGTCTCGAAGGATCAGGGCGCGAGCTGGTCCGCCCTTTCGGGCAGCCTCGAAATCTACGCGTGTTCGGAGCCGGCCTTCGAGTTAGTGGATAACAGGGTTCTGATGGGAGGGGAATGCCCGCTTGATTTCGCCTACCTGTGGGCCGGTGCCTTACAGCCGAACCTCCTGTCGTGGGTCCCCGGGCAAGAATTGAAACCAATCTCTACTCCCCCGCTTAACAATAGGAACTTCCAGTTCATAGAGCGGCGGGGCAGCAGTCCTCTCGTCTTTGCGGGCGTCGAAGGCGGATTATTGAAAAGCTTTGACGCGGGGCGCAGCTTCAGGTTCGTCATTCATTATCCTATAAACGGCACTGAACGAACGTACCCGTACGTGCGGCGCATTCTTTTCCCGGCAAAGCACCCGGATCTCTTTATCGCCGGAGGCTTCGACAAGGCGAAATCGGAAAATAGCTCCTATCTGGCTTACTCCACAGACCACGGCGAAAGCTGGGTGAACTTTTCATCGCTCACACACACGCCGGAGTTATCGCCCTATGATGTTGCTTTTCTCCGCGAAGACCCTCAGGGGCGAGTGCTCCTCGGTTTGGTCAGTAAGCAGACGCAGACCATAACCGTCGGCGAAGTTATGATCGAGATGCCCGCCGCCCCGACGCTGGTGACGGAGGCGGAATCGGGCCGGGCTCTGGCGCTTGACTCTGTGAGCACGGTGAGGGGCCCCTTCCCCTTAGTCTCAGCGAACCCCTTGAGTCCGGGCCGCCGCACCCGCATCTCGCTCTTCGCGCGGGACCTGAATTTGCTGCCGGGCGAAGGGCTTTCGGTCGTGACGGTGCAGGCAGAAGACTCACAGCAAAGAGTCTTCCAACTGCCGGTGGAATCTGTCAGCAAGGTGCCGAATTCCGAGTGGCTGACGCAGGTGGTCGTCAGACTGCCGGAAGAACTTCCGCGGGGCGAGGTGCAGGTTTCCATTCGCGTCCGGTCAGCCCCCAGTAATAAGGCACCCGTGACGATTAACTGAGCGCGAGGCGTGATCGATAGAAGCAACGTGAATTTTTGCCCCGAAGGGGTCACATAAGATAGCCGGGGTTGAGTTGCCAGGGACAACCTTACCTTGACGAATGCGACGCGTCCTCCGTGCCTTCGGGGAAGGAGGGCGGGGCGGCCTCCCGGTTTGTGGCCCATTTCGTGTTCGGCGCGCCGCCGAGCTTGTATTCGAGCGTCGCGCCGCCGGCAATCGTCTCGTAGGGCAGCCAGGTGCTCTCGTAGGGCTTCCCGTTCAGCCGCAGCTCCTGCACGTAAGGCGCGGAACCGGACGCCCCCTGCCCGACGATCTTCAGCTCCTTCCCGCCTTTTAATTTAATCGTGATTGACGGGAAGAGCGGGCTGTTGAGCGAGAAGCCGCCGACGCCCGGGATAATCGGGTAAAAGCCCACGGACGCGAAGACAATCCAGGACGAAGTCGCGCCGAGGTCGTCGTTGCCGGGCAAGCCCCCAGGGTCCGGCGTGAAGAGTTCCTTCAGCACGCGGCGCGTGATGGCCTGCGTCTTCCACGGCGCGCCCGCGTAGTTGTAGAGCCACGGCACGGGGAAGACGGGCTCGTTGCCTATGAAGAAGTAGGGGCGGTCGGAGCCCGCGTTGAATTCGGTGAAGAAGTGATCGAGGCGTTTGACGACCGCCTCGTCGCCGCCGATGCGGTCCATGAGAGTCCTCATGTTGTGCGGGATCATCCAGGTGTACTGCGTGGCGTTGCCCTCGACGTAACTCTTGTGGCTCTCGGGCCGCCACGGCAATTCGGGCTTGTAGAGCATCGCCTTGAAGTCGAAGCCCGGCAGCCACGAGCCGTCGGCCCAGCGGCCGCGTATGTAGCGCGTCTGCGGGTCGAAGAGGCGTGTCCAGAACTGCGCCCGGCGCATCATCTCGGCGTGCGTCTTCAGGTCGCCCTGTGCGCGCGCGAACTGCGCGAGGGCGAAGTCGGCCGTCTCGTATTCGAGCGCGACGGACGGCGACCCGCGCAGCCCCTTCTGCTCCATCGGGATGTAGCCATACTTGAAGAAGTCCGCGAGCCCCGGCCGGACGAGGTAGGTCTTCGATCTGGCCTCGGGGTCGGCCGCACCTTTCAGCATCACTCTCAACGCCGCGCGCGGGTCGAAGTCGCGGGCGCCAAAGGCCCAGGTGCTCGCGATGATTGGCACCGACGGGTCGCCGTACATCGCGCCGCTCTCGTCGTTGGCGACGGGCCACTTGGGCAAACCGCCTCCGCCCTGCTCGGCCATGTTGACGAGCGACTGCGCCATGTCGCTCGCCTCTTCGGGGAAGAGCCAGGCTTGCAGCGGCGAGAGGGAGCGGTAGATGTCCCAGCCCGAGAAGTTCGCGTACTGCGTGTGCCCGTGCGTCTTGTGCACGCGGTCGTCGAAGCCCAGGTACTCGCCGTCGGCGTCGCCGAAGACGTTCGGGTGGAGCAGCGTGTGGTAGAGCGCCGTGTAGAAGAGACGCGTCTCTGCTTCCGTGCCGCCGCGCACCTCGACGCGCCCGAGTGCCTCGTTCCAACGCGCACGCGCCTGCGCGCGCACCGCTTCAAAGTCCCACCCCTGATTCTCCGCGCGGAGGTTCGCGCGCGCCTTCTCGACGCTCACGTAAGAGAGACCGACCTTCATGCGGACGGTCGTGCCGGAAGTGGTGTCGAACGTGACGAAGCCTCCGGTCTGCCTTCCCCCTCGCGCCGGGCTCACGCCGGGCAGCACGCGTTCGCCGTCCCAGGAGCCGAAGGACTCGAACGGGCGGTCGAACTCCGCGGCGAAGTAGAGCGCGTAACGGTTGCGCGTGCCGCAGAAGGCCCCGCTCGCGACCATCCCCGTCATGCGCCGGTCGCCCTCCGCGCGCCACTCCGCCTCCTGCACGCCGGTCGCGTTGCGCCCGACGTTAACAATCAGCGTCGCGGGCTTGCCCTGTGGGAAGTCGAAGACGGCGAAGCCCGTGCGCGTCGTCGCGCTCAGACGCACCTGCACGCCCGACTCCAAAGCGACCTCATAGAAGCCTGGCGAAGCGCTCTCCTTTTCGTGCGATAACTTCGAGACGTAGTCGGCCGGCGACGTGGCCGGCGACTTCTCGACGCGTCCCGCGATTGGCATCAGGGGCACGTCGCCGAAAATGGGGCAGCCCGGCCCGCTCAGGTGCGTGAGGCTGAAGCCGCGTATGGCCGTGTCGTGGTGGGCGTAGCTGCCGCGGTCTTCGGGGCCGAAGCCTTTTTCAGTGTCGGGGCTGAACTGCACCATGCCAAAGGGAACGGTCGCGCCGGGGAAAGTGTTGCCACTCGCGTTCCCTCCGAGGTAGTCGGGCAAAGGCGAGTTCGCCGTTCCGACGAACGGGTTGACGTAACCCGCGGCGTCGAAGGGGCGCGCCGCGAGCGCCTGTCCCTGCCCGCGCGTTTGTGCCGCGGCGGAGGGCGCGAGAGCGAACAGGAGGGTTAAAAATGCGGAAAGCGTTCTCTTCATCATCGGTTGCACGCCTTGCTCCCGCGGGGCGAAGACTTTAAAGATTACTTGCGAGCCAGTCGCAGCGAAGCGACCTTTGCGGGGTCGGTCGCGCCTTTTATTAACCACTCGCGCGCGAGACGGCGCACTGCCTCAGGGTCTTTGCCTGCGACCCCGAGTAGCGAGTAGAAGTCGCGGCGCTCGGTCTCTTCGTTCTTCATGCTCCACAGGTCTAGACCGAAGGGCGCGAAGTGGCTGGGGTAACGCTTGTAGGACTCGTCGTCTGCGTCGTGCGCCTGACTGTTCAGCCAGCCCACGGGCCAGTGGTCCCAGGTCAGCGTGCGCCAGCCCCAGCCGCCGGTGGCCTTGTCCGAGTGCTCCTTGAGGCGCGTCGTCTCGTGCGCGAAGCCGGAGGCGTCGCCGACGACGCAGAAGGGCGAGCCGTCCGCGAGCGGGATGATGGAGGCGGTGCCACGCGCGTCGTCAATCTCCTTCCACGGCGAGCCCGCCCGGCGCGAAGTCCCGGCCCACGGCTGCCTGGGCTTCGGCGCGCGCTTCCAGAAGATGTCCACGCGCGCCCGCGAAAAAGCGTCCACGCCGACGAAGGCGCGGCTCTCGCCCGTCGAGGGCTCCTGTGCCAGAACGTCGAACCACAGTTTCCCGACCGGGCTCATGACGATCAACTCAATCGGCTCGCGCGCGTAGCCGCGGTCGTCGCCGGGCATCAGCGAGTGGTAGCGCTGACGGCGCAGGATGAGGCCGTTGGGGAAGGCCCAGAAATCTTCGACGCCGCGGAAGGCGGCGGCCCCCGTCTTCATGTTGACGCCCGTGTAATGCCAGCGCACCCAGACGCGCCGTGGGCCATTTTCGATTACTTCCACGAAACTGTTGCGCTCCTGCCGGCCTGGGTCGTTGAACAATTCGGCCCAGCCCTGGTTGCCCTCGAAGAACTGGTAGGAGACGGCCGCGCCCGACGGCAGCTCGAACCAGGGGCAATAACTCGCCTCGTGCGAGAAGACGAAGCGGTAGTCGAAATCTTTCCAGAAGATGACGAAAGCTTTCTTAGGGTTGAGGTCCGCGTGCGGCGGCGAAGGGAAGTCGCCCGCGTAGTTCCCGTAGACGTAATCCGAGACCTCGGCCACGGAGACGCCGGTCGCCCGCATGACCTTCAACTCGGACATGGTCACGGGCTTCGTTAAACGGAACGGCGAATCGTCGCGCCGCTGCGCCGCCGCGTGATGACAGGCGAAGAAGAGTAAAACGATTATGGTGGCTCTTCTCATATGGTCATTTGTGATCGAGTTTACTCCCGCGCCCGCTCCAGCGTGTCGTAGAGCGGGTGGGCCGGGCGCACCTGCTCTCCCTCGTCAGAGACGGTGACGGCGAGGATGCGAATCTTGTCGTTGTTCGGCAGCGTGAGCGTGCGCGCGCCGGGTGGCAGCTCTATGACGCCCGCGAAGAGGTAAGAGTAGGCGTAAGCCTCGCTCTTGCCATCGGCGGTGTGGCGGTGCGAGGCGAACCAGGCGAGCGGCGTGCGTTTGATGAAGCCGGGCTTGATGCCTGTCATCTCGGCGTAAGGGTCAGTGCGCGTTTTCGGCGCGGACGGGTCCGGCGGATTACTCGGCGGAACAGCTACCTCCTTCGCGAGCCACTGGCGGTTGTCCCACTGACCTACGAAGCCGCTCGCGTAAGGGACGGTCAGCTCGACCGCGCGCTCGCCGGCGCGGAAGGTCGCGCGCTGATCGCCTTCGGCCGAGGCCGCCAGGATGTAAGCCCGTGTGTATTTGCCCGCAGGGAGATTTATTGTCTGCCCGCGTGGGACGAGCGCGTTCGGCTTCGTCGCGGGCGCGAGGTTGAAGCGGACGCCCGCGTAATGCAGCTCGCGGGGCAGCATCTCGGCGGGCAAGCTGTTCCCGGCGGCGTCGAAGCCTGCGGCCGCCTTCGTGTCGTGCGGACTCGACGCCGTGAGGTCGTAAGGCAAGTCGAGCGGGCGCGACTGCGGGACGCCGAGCCTCACGCGCGGCGGCGCGAGCTTGAGGGCGAAGGTGCGTAGCTGGTAGGGGCCGAAGTCCGTGACCAGCTCGCCGTTCGAAACGGTCGCTCGGCCCACCGGCTGCTCTTGCCCGTTGACTTCGCGCGCGGCGACGATTGGGCCGGCCAACTTGACGCGAACGCTGTCGAGCTTCTTGCCGTCGAGTTCGACCAGGCGGACGACCACCTCGTCGCTCTCCTCCGCGCGCTTGAGCGCCAGCACGCGGACGCGGCTCCCGCTGACGCTCATGAGCGAAAAGCTTTTCCCCAGCGCGCCCTTGTGCCGCGGACTCTCGAAGGCCATGAGCGGCTGGTTGAGGCGTTGCGCCTGCCAGTCTGTCTGCCCGCGACGCCAGTCTCCGGCGTGGGCCGCGAGGCCGTAAACGAACTCGTGGCGACCCCAGTCCTGCGTCGTCTGGTCGTGGTAATCGCGCCCGTTGCCTTCGCCGAGGCCCGGCGTGTAGAGCAGCGTCAGGCGCAGCGTGTTGTCGGCGGGCTTGTCCGAGCCGTACTTGCAGTCCGAGAGCACGGTCACGCCGTACGTGCCTGACTTGTCCGTCAAATCGAACCACTGGTGCGAGGGGACTTCGAACTTTCTCTCGTCGTTGTTGCCGCGCTCGATTGTGCCGACGCCCCAGTTGTAAGTCGCGATAGAATTCGACGCCGTCAGCGGGAAGGTGGCCTTCAGCGTGGCGGCCTCCGTCTTCCAGTCGATGACGTTCGCGAACTCCACGCGGCCGCCCGCGCTCCCGACCGAGAGGCGTATGGTCTGGACGAACCTTGAGCCTTCCGCCTCGCGTGACACTTCGAGCGCCACGCGGGCCGGGCCGTTCTCCGCTATGCGAATTTTCGCGGGGCCTCCGACGTGTGCGCGCGGCGGCTTCTGCCGGTCGGCCCAGTCCATGTTCCACGCGGGCCAGTCGCGCGGCCTCTCGGTCTGCAACGCGAGGCGCAGGGGCGCGGCGAGCAACTCCTTGCCGAGCGTCCTGTCGAAGAGGCTCACCACGTCTCCGTTCTGATCCAGCTTCAAGCGGTAGCGGGCATTTTCCAGAGACGATTCTGTGACCTTCAACGTAGATGGGAGAGAAGTCTGTGCGTCCGCGGCGCGCACGTCGAAAACGGCGTAGCCCACCGAAGGCACTCGGGCGAGAAAGAGTATCCGCGCCGCCCCGTCGCTCCCGCCCGCGACCTGGGCGGGGACTTCCGCGCCATCCGGGGCGAAGACGCGTACCGCCTTCGGCACCCCGTCGGGAAATCTGACCGTGGCTTCCACCACGTCGTCGCGCTCAATGTCGAGCGGGTTGTAGACGACGACGGCCGCGCCCTCGACCCGCGTGTCCAGCCCGGAGGAGATCGATTCGGTCGCGCTCGTCAGCACGCCCGCGAACTGGTTCATCGCCACCACGTCGTCGTTCCACGAAAACTCGAACGCCTTCGGCGTCGCCGTCCCAGGCAATATGTCGTGGAACTGCCCGCCCATGACGAGCGTCCACGCGCTGTTGAGTCTTTCAATCGGGTAAGCGCGGCCGCCGAGCCACAGCGCGGCGACCGAAGCGCGCTCGGCCGCGTCGGCCAGCAACTCGTTCTGCCGGTTCCAACGCTTCTGGTAAGTCTGCGAAGTGATGGAGCCCGCGGAGTGGTTCGTCAAAAGGAGTTCGCCCTTGTAGCGCGGGAGCCGCGCCGCCTGCTCGGGCTTGATGTCTACGAACATCTGCTCGGCGGTGGCCGCGCGGACGCGGATGGGGCCGTCGCCGACTTTGACGGGCGTGCCGGGCATGTCGACCGGCGGGATGACCGGCGGCGGGGGCGGCAGGACGGTCATTTTTTGGCCCACGACCGCGTCCAGGAGTTTGACGGAGAACTCGCGCGGCGCGCCGCCTATGTCGCCCGTGCCGAAGTAGGTGTAGTCGGTGAAGAGGCCGCTCACCTCGCCGTTGCGCCGGATGCGCGTGGGCCAGTCAACGGGCGTGTAGTTGACGGCCGGGTTGGCGGCCGACGCCGGGGGACTCTTGCTGTAGTCCTCGCGCACGTTGCTCGTGTAGTCGCGCGGGTTGAAGGCGGCGATGACGCCGCGGCCGTCCGGCCCCTCCCAGACGCCGACGTTGAAGGGGACGCCCGGCGGCGTCCTCTCGGGCGAGTCGGGGCCGCCGACCTGCGCGGCCGAGCCCCAGTAGAGTTTCTGCGTCGTGAAACCTCTGAGCCCCATGTGGGCCAGAATGCTGGGGAGCGACGAGGGGAAGCCGAAGCTGTCGGGCAGCATGTACTCGGCCGACGCGCGGCCGAACTCGCGGCGGAAGTACTGGCTGCCGTAAAGAATCTGCCGGACGATTGACTCGGCCGAGAGCGTGTTGGCGTCGCTCTCCTCCATCGCGGAGCCGGAGGGGAACCAGCGCCCGGCGGCGACGTAACTCTTCAGCCGCGCGTAATCCCGCGGCCAGTACTCCTTCATCATGCGGTAGCGGTTCGCGCCGCTGAAGTTGAAGACGTAGTTCGGGTATTTCTCGAAGAGCGCGAAGTTGTCGCGCATCGTGCTCGGCAGATACTCGTTGATGACCTGCGGGTACTCCCAGCGCCACTGCGTGTCCAGGTGCGCGTAGCCCACGACGTACAGCGTCGGCTCCTTCGTCAAGTCGGGCGCTGGCGTCTGTGCCAGAACACCAGCGGCCAGGACCGCGTGCGCCAGTAAAAGTGAAAGGGAGCATTTAGCGTTTAGCAGCATCGGCAGTATCTCTCCTCATCCATAGAACGGGGACCTCAAGCGGGCGCACGTTCCAGCCCGTCAACGTGACTATCATCTGTCCGCGCGTGGCGGCCGCGGGGACTTCGATAGTCACGCGCCGCATCTCGCCTGGGAGCAGCGAGAAGAAGTTGTCGCTCTGGTAGGCGGGCAGCACGGGCGCGTTGTCTCTCGCATCGCGCAGCGTCAACTGAGTCGCCAGGGCGATGCCGGACTCTTGGTTGATTACGCCCACGTGAACGAGCGTCGAAGGGCCTTTGCGCTCGGCCGCGACAATCGCGCCGACCCCCACCGGGGCCAGGTCGCTGAGTTTCCTGTAGTCGGCTTTACGCGCGGCGTGCCAGTAGAAATTCTCGGACAACAATTGTCCCGCCGCGTCGCGGAGTTCGAGCTTGATGAAAATCAGGCTCTCCGCGGTCCGCTGCGGAATCTCTATTTTGAAAGTCTCCGCGGCCGCGTTGGCCTGCGCCGAGAGTTTTTCTTCGCGCGTGAAAATCTCTTCCGCCGCGGGCGAGAAGACGCGCGCGCGCAGCCGCAGGTTTTCGAGAGGCCGCGTCGTGTTGTTGATGACGGCCGCCTCCATCCCAGGCAGGTTGAGTTGGACGTGCACGGGCTCGCACGCCTTCTTGATGCCGTAGAACGAGCCGTGCGCGCTGTAGTCCGAGCTGTACATCTGCCACACCATGCTCGGCCACGCGGGGTGCGTCATCCACATCAATCTCCCGCTGTTCGGGCTCCACAGGTGCGCGTTGTAGCCCTCGAACATGGCGCGGTGGCTCGTGTAGTTTAGCAGTTGGGCCTTCCGGTCAAACTCCTCCAAACTTTGCGGCGCGCCCAACTCTTCCTCCATCGCCTTGACGAAAGCCTTGACCTCCTGGCCGCCCTTCGAGTGCCAGTCGTGGTAAGACCAGGCGTCGCCCGGCGGCCAGCGGTCCGCGGGCGGAAGCATCGTCTTCATGGTGTCGAGCGAAGGCGGCGAGGGCAAGCCGATCTCGGTGGAAAAGCCGCGCGCGCGGGTCGTAAAAAACTTCTCGGGGTCGCCGTAGTGCCAGGGGCCGCTGTCCTGCAAGTTGACGCTGCGCGAGTTCGGGATGTAGTAGCGCGTCCCGTCCAATTTTCGGACCAATTCGTCGAGCCCCTCGTTGATGGCGGGCGGCGGGACGCCCTCGTTGCGCCCGCACCAGATGACCACGGACGGGTGGTTGCGGAAGCGCAGGATGGTGTCGCGCGCGTTGGCGAGAAAGAGCGCGGGGTCCGCGGGCTCAAGATTAAAATCCTGCGTCGAGAGCCAGAAGTCGTTCCAGACGAGCAGGCCGTACTCGTCCGCCAGGTCGAAGAACACTTCCTCCGTGCTCTGGCCGGCCCAGTTGCGAATCATGGTGAGGTTGGCGTCGCGGTGCAGCCGGAAGTACGGCTCAAGGCGCTCGCGCGAGACGCGCTTGCGCGAATCGTCCAGGCCCCAGTTGCCGCCCTTGCAACTGATGCGCACGCCGTTGACGCGTATGACGAGAAAGGGCGAGGCGCGCCGGTCGTCCAGATTTTTGACGGCCGCGGATTTCTCGCCGCCGGGCGTGAAGGAAGCCACCCAACCTTCGGGGGATTCGACCATCCCTTTGTGGCTCACGTCGACGACGTGCCGGCCCGCCTCGGCCGCCGGCGCGAACTCCACGCGGCGCAGGCGGCCCCGTCCGTCGCGCAGCGTCAATTCGTAACTGACCTCGCGTATGCCGAAACGCAAACTGGTCTCGTCCGACTCGCCCGCGCGCGTCGTGAACCTGACCGTCAGGTGATAAAGCTCCGGGCGGCCGTAGCCGTTGGGCCACCAGAGCCGCGGAGCTTTGAGCGTCAACTCGGGGAAGTCTGCCGGGGAGAGTTTCGCTTCCGTCGCGCCGGGAGGGACGGTCATCGCGCGGCGAACGCGTACGCCTTCGAACGTCGCTTCGAGGACGCCCGACGCCGCGCGCCCCGTGTCGTTCCTGAGCGGCACCGTGAGCGCGACACTGGCGCGCGTGGTGTCCGGCAGGGGGAGGCGCGTGACGACGTGCACGTCCCCGAGCTCGACGGGGCCGGTGGCTTTGAGCGTGACCTCCTGCCAGAGACCTGTGTTGCGGTCGCGTACGCCCGGAATCCAGTCCCAGCCCTCCGTGCAGATGAAGGTCGGCCCGTCCAGGCACATCGCGCCGCCGTTCGGGCCCGGGCCAGCTTTGACAGACTGCTCGTGCGGGATGCCTGGGTGCGGTGGGGGAGAAACGCGCACCGCGAGCGCGTTCGGCCTGCCCGGAATAAGAAGACGGCTCACGTCGAACTCGCCGCGCGTGAACGCACCCCTGATCTCGCCGAGGCGCGTGCCGTTCAGCCAGACGGCGGCCGCGTAGTTGATGCCGTGGAAAGTGATTTTAAAGCGTCGGCCCCTGAGCGACGCGGCGGGCGTGAACTCCGTGCGATACCAGTAGTCCTGCTTGTTCAGGCTCTCGGGGATGGCGAAGTTGTTCAGCCCGTAGTCGGGGTCCGGGTAGACGCCGCGGTCGATGAGCGTGGTCAGCACTGTGCCAGGAACCGTCGCCTCCATCCACCCGGCGGCCCTGAAACCGGCGGTCGAAATCGCGGCTCCGTCGGCGGCAGCCTTAGGCGCTTCGATCAACTTCCACCCGCCCGCGATGGCCCAGTTATTTCCGCCGCGCGGCGCGAGCCGAGGCTTGCTCGCCCCGGCGGGCCGCGCCGCGGGCTTCTGCAACTCGCCCGCAGACTTCGGGAGCGTGGCCGCGTCTTGCGGGGCGCTGAGCCCGCCCTGTCCCTTCGTCTGAACGGGCCACGTCTTCGGGGCGGCTTCTTGATTGACACTCCCACCTTGCGGGGCCGCGGATTGCAGGACACCCGCAAAAATCATAAGCCACGACAGAAGGATGAGACTGTAACGGGTCACGGAATCTCCGTCGCCTTCCCGCCAACGGCGAAGCTGCCGGTCAAGACCTCCGTGGTCTGCGCGTCGGCGCGGCCCGTGAAGCCCGGCTGCTTGCCGCCGACGGAGACGCGGAACTCTCCGGGTTCGACGACGCGGCGGCCCCGCTCGTCAATCAGGGCCAAGTCGGCCGGGGCCAGCGTGAAGGTGACGCGCCTGTGCTCGCCGGGCCTGAGATGAATTCTCTGCACGCCGCGCAGCGACCTGAGGGGGACGGCCGCCGAGGCGACCACGTCCGTCAGGTAGAGCTGCACGACCTCGTCGCCCTCGCGCCCGCCCGCGTTCTGCACGTCGACGCTGATTCGCACACTCTCGGTCGGCTTCACCTGCTTCGCACTCAACTTCAAGTCGGCGTACTCGAACCTCGTGTAGCTCAGGCCGTGGCCGAACGGGTAGAGCGGCTGGCCCTTGAAGTAGCGGTACGTCTTCCCGTCCAGCCTGTAATCCGTGAACGGCGGCAGATCGTCCGCGGACTTGTAGAAGGTGACGGGCAGGCGGCCCGCAGGGTTGTAGTCTCCGAAGAGCACGTCGGCAATCGCGGCCCCACCCTCCTCGCCGGGATACCACGCCTGTAGGATGGCTGGCACATTTTCGTCGGCCCAGTTGACGGCCAAGGCGCTGCCGCTCAGCAGGACGAGGACGACCGGTTTGCCAGTGGCGTGGACGGCCTTGAGCAACTCTTCCTGGGCTTTCGGCAGTTCGAGTCGTGTGCGGTCGCCGCCGCGAAAGCCTTCGGTCTTCACGTCCATCTCTTCGCCTTCGAGCTGCGGCGAGAGCCCGAGCGCCATGACGACAACGTCTGCCTCCTTCGCCTCCGCGATGGCCTCCTCGCGCAGACTCTGTGCCAGATTCGGCGGGCCCCAGACCAGGCGCAACTCGCCGTTGGCGTAGCGCTCGTAATACTCCACGCGCAGCCTGTACTCGCGCCCCGCTTCGAGCGCGACAGGCTTGGTCACGGTCCTCGCGCTCCCGTCGCGCCAGTTCTCGACCAGCAGTTGGTCGTCCAAAAAGACGCGCACGGCGTCGTCGGCCCTCGCGCCCAACTCGTACGTGCCGGAAGTCGCGGGGACGAGCTTGCCCGCCCACCTGGCCGAAAAATTGTCTGTGGGAAGTTGCGGTACGGGCGCGTTCGTGAACCAGTTGAAGTTGAGCTGCTCGTCAACCCTGGTCGCGACGGGCTTACCCTGCAATTCCTTGTTGTCGAAAAATTCCCCGCGCAGCTCGCGCAGGACGTTTGCCGGAACTGGCACAAGCGCCTCGCCCGTCAGCGTGGTGCCGAGCGCGTAAGTGACTTTCGCGTCGCGCCCGCCCGCGCCCAGGAGCTTGCTCCTGATGCCTTCGAGCGGCGTCGTCCAGGCGGAGGGCACGCCGTTGTAGTTGCCGACGAGCGATTCGAGCAGGTCCGCGTTCGGGCCGATGACGGCGACCGTTTTGACCTTCTCCCGACTGAGCGGCAGGAGGTTGTTGTCGTTCTTCAGGAGGACGATTGACTCGCGCGCGGCCTTCCGGGCCAATTCGCGGTGCGCGGCCGAGTCGTTGGCCGAAAAGGGAATCTTCGAGTAGGGGACGGCCTCCGGCGGGTCGAACATGCCGAGGCGGAAGCGCGCTTCGAAGAGGCGCTTGACGGCCGTGTCGATCTCGGCCTCGGTGATGAGCCCCTGTTTGACTGCGGGGATGAGCGCCCTGTACTCGTAGCCGCAGGTCAAATCTGTGCCAGCCTTGACGGCGACCGCCACGCCCTCTTCCTCGGTCTTCGTGAATTTGTGGTTCTTGTAGATGTCTGCGACGGCGTCGCAGTCGGAGACGACGTAACCCTTAAAGCCCCACTCGTCGCGCAGTATGTCCGTCATCATTCTCTTGCTCGCGCAGACGGGCTCGCCGTTGAGGCTGTTGTAGGCGCACATGACGGAGTGAGCCTTGCCCTCGACGATTGCCGCGCGGAACGCGGGCAGGTAGGTCTCCCTCATGTCCTTCTCGGTCGCTTTGGCGTCGAAGACGTGGCGCTCCGGCTCCGGGCCGCTGTGCACTGCGTAGTGCTTGGGCGTCGAGATGACTTTGAAGTAACGCGGGTCGTCGCCCTGCATCCCTTTGACGAAGGCGACGCCGAGGAGCGAAGTCAGATACGGGTCTTCGCCGTAAGTCTCCTGGCCGCGCCCCCAGCGCGGGTCGCGGAAGATGTTGATGTTCGGAGACCAGAAGGTGAGGCCGTAAAAACGTTTCCTGAAGTCGCGGCGGACTGCGTCGTTGTACTTGGCGCGCGCCTCGTCCGAGATGGCCGTGGCGACCGTGTGCATCAGCGCGGGGTTCCACGTCGCGGCGAGTCCGATTGACTGCGGGAAGACGGTCGCGTGGCCCGCGTAGCCGACGCCGTGCAGCGCCTCGTTCCACCAGTCGTAAGCGGGGACGTTCAGCCGCTCGATGGCCGGGGCCTTGTTCATCATCTGCGCGACCTTCTCCTCCAGAGTCATACGCGAGACGAGGTCGTTCACGCGCCGCTCGACGGGGAGTTTCGGGTTGAGATAATCCGGCGACGATGCGGAAAGTTTAGTCTGCCCTTGAACGGCCAGACACGGAAGGAAAAGTTGAAGGCAGAGCGCGACCACCATCACCCGCCTGAGATGTCTCGAAGCGACCTTCGCCCCGCGCGAGAAAGGCATCACTCGTCTCCTGTCTTCTATCTCTTCACTTCCAGTATGACCGCCTCAAAGGGCGCGAGGCTCAACTCTCCCCGCACGTCCCTGTTCTCCGCAGCCGCCTGATTGCTCAGCCTCACGCGGAGGCCGCTGTTCTTACCGACGGCACTTTCATCGAGCCGGAGCTTGCGGCCCTCGCCGCTCATGTTGAGCGCGACGATCATCGTCTGGCGCGGGGTGCTGCGGCGGTAGGCGTAGACGTGCGGGTCCGCGCCGAGGGACGCGTAATCTCCGTCGAGCAGCGCCGGGCTCCGGCGGCGCAGGCCAATCAGCCGCTTGTAAAAGTTGAGAATCGAACCCGTGTCTTTCTCCTGCGCGACGACGTTACGCGAGGCGGCTGACGACGGAATCTTGAGCCACGGCCGACCAGTAGTGAAGCCTGCCTGCGCGCTCGCGTCCCACTGCATCGGCGTGCGCTCGCCGTCGCGCCCCTTGTTGGCGGGCCAGTAGCGCTTGCCCACGGGGTCCTGCACTTCGTCAATCGTCTGCGGCTCGGTCGTCACCATCCCGATCTCCTCGCCGTAATACAAAAAGGGCGAGCCGCGCAGGGTGAGCAGCATCGTCGCCGTCAGCTTGGCTATCAGGTCGTTGTTCTTCCCGTCGCCGTAGCGGTCGTAGTGGCGCGGGATGTCGTGGTTCGAGAGCACGTAGGTCGTCCAGCGACCCTGCAAGGCTTTCTCCGAAGCCTCTATGACGGAGCGGAAGACGCTTGCGTCGAGCGTAGTGCGCGCCTTGTCCATCACGAGGAAGAAGTTGAAGGGCAGGTGCACGCCGTTGTTCGAGGGGCCGTAGTAGCGCATCAGCTCCTCCCACTTCGGCACGTACGCCTCGCCTATCAGCACGCTCTCAGGGTTCACACGGTCGCTGAAGGCGCGCAGCCGCACCATCACGTCCTGTATCTCTGGCAAATCGCGGTTGTACTTCTTCTCCTGCAAGTGCTCGCCGGTCGTCGTGCCCGGCCGCAACTCCGGGAGCACCGGGTTGTCGCGCAGTTGCGGGTCTTCGAAGAGATAGTTGACGGCGTCCAGACGGAAGCCGTCCGCGCCGCGCTTGAGCCAGAAGCGAACGGTCTCGAACATGCGCCGCTCGACTTCGGGGTTGCGCCAGTTCAGCTCGGGCTGCTGCGAGTAGAAGTAGTGGTAGTAGAACTGGCCCGTTTTCTCGTCCATCGTCCAGGCGACGGGGCCGAAGGAGGAAGACCAGTTGTTGGGCAGCGAGCCGTCGGGCTTCGGGTCGCGCCAGACGTACCAGTCGCGCTTCGGACTCGTGCGCGACGAGCGCGACTCCTTGAAGAAGGCGTGCTGGTCGGAGGTGTGGTTGAGCACGAAGTCGATGACGACTTTAATCTTGCGCTTGTGAGCCTCTTTGACCAGCCGGTCGAAGTCCGCGAGCGTGCCGAACTGCGGGTCCACGGCCTCGTAGTCGCTCACGTCGTAGCCGAAGTCCACCTGCGGAGATGGATAAAAAGGAGTAATCCAGAGCGCATCAACGCCGAGGCCCGCGAGGTAGTCGAGCTTAGAGGTGATGCCGTTCAAGTCGCCTATGCCGTCGCCGTCCGAGTCCTTGAAGCTGCGCGGGTAAATCTCGTAAAAGACGGCGTGCTTCCACCAGGGCGCGTCGGACTTCTGCGCCAGGGCGGAAAGATTCAGCGGCGCGATGACGAGCAGGAAGACGGCGAGCAGGCGCGGGGCCGCGGCCGTTTGACGTTTTCGCATCTGAGAGAACTACCTTTCCGACCGAATCAGCCCCGCAAGGGGCCGTAGGAAATTAGCCGGTGGCGAAACCACCGGAAAGTTGGCCCATTCATGTTTCCGCCCTGGAGGGGCGGCGGAGTGTCCCTCTCTGGTGTCCCTGCCGGGACGCAAACCTTTTCTCGAATTGATTCCGGCGGCCGCGCAAACTCCGTTTGCTTGCCACCGGCTAATCTCCGTCATCCCTTCGGGATGTTTTCCAGAGCTTGCCCTCCCAGAATCAGAGCGCCGTGGATGCCGCTGTCGCCGCCGAGCGACGCCTGCAAGATTTGCACCTGCTCGACCGGGAGAATCTTCACGCGCTCGGAGAGCAGCCGGCGCAAGGGGGCCAGAAGCTGCTCGCCCGCGCTCGCCACGCCGCCGCCCAATATGATCGCCTCCGGCGCGAGCGTGACGACGACGCCGCTCAACCCGTGCGCGAGGTATCGAATCGTCTCGTCCCACACATTTTGGGCCAGCGGGTCGCCCTCGCGTGCGGCTTCCGCCACCAGCTTCGCGGTGACTTCGCCGGGCCGGTTCGCGAGCAGGGAACTCTGTACACCTTCCTGCAATCGTTCGCGAGCGCGCCGCGCGATGCCCGTCCCCGAGCAGAGGGATTCCAGACAGCCGCGCGAGCCGCACCCGCACGGCGGGCCGCCGTCGAGCAGCACGGGAATGTGGCCCACTTCGCCGGCCCCGTCGCCCAGCCCGTAAAAGAGTTCGCCGCCGAGGATGATGCCGCCGCCGATGCCCGTCGAGATGGTGAGGTAGACGATGTTGCTGAAGCCGCGGCCCGCCCCCCGCCTGTGTTCGCCGAGCGCGGAGGCGTTGGCGTCGTTGTCCAGCAGCGCCGGGGTCTTGAGCGCGCGCTCGACAATCTCCACGACGGGGAACTCGTCCCACCCGGGGAGGTTCGGCGGCGAGAGAATCAGGCCGCGCCTGCGGTCGAGCGGCCCCCCGCAGCCGATCCCGACCGCCGCGGGGCGCGCGCCCAACTCGGCGCTCATCCTCAACAACTCTTTGACGGCGTCGTCCAGAACCCCGTGCGGCCCAAGTTCGAGCCGCGTGGGGAAGCGCGCGAGCGCCAGCATTTGACCGCTCGTGTCCGCCAGCGCCACGGCGATCTTGGTCCCGCCGATGTCTATGCCCGCGATAATCTCATTCTTCATTGAGCCGCTTGTTCGAACTTTCTCGGGAATCGGAATTTCGGCCTGCCTGTCTTCAATCTTAATCGAATCAGGCCGCGTGTCGCGTGTGGCCCGTGGCGCAGGACATGACGGCCTCGGGCGTGGCGTGCGCGCGCGCGAACTCGCCCGTCACACGCCCCTCGTGCAGGACGACGACGCGGTCGGAGAGGCCGAGGACTTCGGGCAGCTCCGACGAGACGAGCACGATTGCCAGCCCCTCGCGCGCGAGCTTGTTGATCTGCGTGTAGATTTCCTGCTTCGCGCCTATGTCTATGCCGCGCGTCGGCTCGTCGAGGAAGAGCACGCGCGGGTTGGTCAGGAGCCACTTCGCGAGCACGACCTTCTGCTGGTTGCCTCCCGAGAGTGTGCCGGCGATTGTTGAAAGATTTCGTGCCTTGATCCGCAGCTCCTGCATGGCGCGCTGCCCCTCTGTGGCCTCCGCGCTCGCGTTCGTCACGTAACGCCCGGACAGTTGCGGCAGATTCGCCAGCGTCATGTTGTTCAGGATCGTCTGTTCGAGAATCAGGCCGAGCCGCTTGCGGTCTTCCGTGACGTAGCCTATGCCGTGCGCGATGGCGTCCGACGGGCTCTGAATCCTCACGGGGCGGCCGCCGACGAAGACCTCGCCCGCAACGCGGCCTGGGTGCGCGCCGAAAATCGCCGTCAGAAGCTCGCTCCGGCCCGCGCCCATCAGGCCCGCGATGCCTAAGACCTCGCCGCCGCGCACGCTGAAGCCGACGCCATCGACCAGGAGTTTCCCAGGCACGTTCGGGTCTTCGACCACGACATCGCGCGCCTCGAAGACGACTTGGCCCAGGGCGTGCCCCGTCTGCGGGAAGATGTCGTTCACCTCGCGGCCGACCATCAGACTGATGACGCGCGGCTGTGTCATCTCGGCCGTACTGTGCGTCCCGACGGTGCGCCCGTCGCGCAGCACCGTGATGCGGTCACTCAAGCGAAAGACCTCTTCCAGCTTGTGCGAGATGTAGACCATGCCTATGCCGCGCAGCCGCAGCTTGTCCAGGATGCGCGCGAGCGTTTCGACTTCCGCGTCGGCGAGTGCCGCTGTCGGCTCGTCGAGCACGAGGATGCGCGCATCGTGCGAGAGCGCCTTGGCGATTTCGATGAGCTGCTGCTGGCCGATGCCGAGGTTGCGCACGGGCGTGCGCGGGTCAATCGGGAGGTGGAGTTCATCTAACAGGCGTTTGGAATTTTTATAAAGCTCGTCCCAGAGGACGACGCCGAAGCGGCGCGGCTCGCGGCCGAGGAAGATGTTCTCGGCGACCGTCATGTCCTTGATGAGGGACAGTTCCTGGTAGACGATGGCGATGCCCGCGGCGTCCGCGTCGCGCACGCTCTTGAAGCGCTGGGCCTCGCCGCCGATGAAAATCTCGCCGCCGTACTCCGGGTGGGGGTAGACGCCGCCGAGGACTTTCATCAGCGTGGACTTGCCCGCGCCGTTCTCGCCGACGAGCGCGTGTATCTCGCCCGCGCGCAGGTCGAAGGTCACGCCGTCGAGCGCGCGCACTCCCGGAAAGCTCTTGGTGATCTCCCGCATCTCCAGCAGCGGGTGTCCAGTTTCGCTCGGCATGGCTTAATTACCGGCTCGGTGGTTTGGAAGGAACGTCGCCCCACATAATGTCTGATTAGGGTTGAAGAATCAACTTCGCGGCGCGCCGGCTGGACAGGTCCGTTCGAGAGTCCCTAAGATGCCGCTAGGACCAATTTTCATCTTCAGGAAGCCCGACGCGAAGTCCTATGCACAGACGACCCAGTTGGCGGCGGCAAGCCTTGCCGCTCCTCCTTAATTTGCTCCTGCTCGCCTGCCCTTTCACTGGCGCGAGCGCCCAGACGACGCCCGCGCCGCAGAAGCTCTCGGAGCAGTTGCTGGACAAGGTGCCGGCGGACCTGCGCGAGCAAGCGCGCAGGCACCTCGCGCTGCCCGAGGCGACGCAGAACTACTGGCTCACGCTCGCGGCGGACACACTGCGCGAAGAGGTGCTCGCGGCGCTGACCGCGAGCCCGGAGGCCGCGGACTTCGTCCTCGAACGGCTGCCGTCGGAGGCGTCCCCGCTGCACCGCGCCAGAATCGTCAGGAACGTGCCCAACTACGAACACTGGCGCACGCACCCGCGCCTCAGGCAGGCGCTCTCCCGGTTGATTGCGGACGACCCCGAAGCGGCGGTCGTCCGAGAGGCTTTGGAGTCGCTGCGCGTCTTAGAGATGCGCGCCCTGCGCGCGCAGCTTGAGCGGCGGCTGGAAGACGAAAGGCGCAAGGGGCGCGGCGCGACGCTTCAGGCGCTGGGCCAGGAGCAGGAGCGCTGGATCAGCCTTGAGCGCGGCGCGATGCTCCCGGCCTTCATGCGCGCCGTCCCGCCCGCCTTCTCTCTGAAGAAGGAGGGCGAGCGCGTCAGGGTCATAGCCTTCGGGGACTTCGGGACAGGGTCGGAGGAGCAGAGGAAACTGGCCGCCGCGATGCTGCGGTATCATCAAAAGCGCAGCCTTGACTTCGGCATCACGCTCGGCGACAACTTCTACCCGCGCGGGATGACAGGCCCGGAAGACCCGCGCTGGCAGACGCAGTGGGAGGGCCTTTACGGCCCGCTGAAGATCGAAGTCTACGCCGTCATGGGGAATCACGACTGGTACGGCGCGGACAGCCCCGCGGCCGAGTTGCTGTACGCGAGCCGGAGCCGCAGTTGGCGCATGCCCGCGCCGTACTACACCTTCACCGCAGGCGACGCGCAGTTCTTCGCGCTCGACACGAACGACATCTCCGAGGCGCAACTCCTCTGGCTCGACGCCGAACTAGGAAAGAGCCGCTCGCGCTGGAAGGTGGTCTACGGCCACTTCCCGGTCTACTCCGCGACGCGCGGCGATAACGCGCTGCTGGTCGCGCGGCTGCTGCCACTGATGAAAGGGCGCGTAGACGTGTACATCGCGGGGCACGATCACAACCTGCAACACCTGAAGGCGGAGGGCGGGGTGGCGTTCTTCGTGAGCGGGGGCGGCGGCGCGGGGCTCTACGACCTGGGCCCCTACGAGCGCTCGCTCTTCAAGAGCCAGTCGAACGGGTTCGCCGTCATAGAGGCGGACAAGACGAGTCTCGCGGTGAGCTTCGTGGACGCGGAAGGCAGGGAGCTTTACCGCCACGCCGTCAAGTAAGAGTCTGAAGTCTACCGGCGCGCGCGGCGTGTGCCGGTCGCGGGCGTGACGCGGTAGGCGCAGCGCCTGTCGCCGGAGACGATGTGCTCCGCGCGCTCGACCGTCACATTGGGGCCGAGGACGGAGCGGAAGAGGTCCAGTTCCGTCGAGCAGAAGCCCTGACACGCTGTCGCGGCGGCGCAGATGGGGCAGTGGTTTTCGACCAGCAGAAAGCTGCCGTCCTCGCCCCTCTTGACCTCGGCCATGTAGCCTTCTTCCGTCCTCACGCGCGCCAGCTCACCCAACTTCTTCTCCAGAGAGTCCGCGGGGCGTATGCGCTTCGCGTAGTCCGTGCGCTGGCGCGCGCAGCGCGAGGCGAGCACGCGGTCCAAGCCTTCGGAGCCGAAGGCGTCCTGCATCGCGTCTATCAGAGCGACGCTCAACTCTGCGTAGGCTTCGGGGAAGAGGCGGTCCGCCTCGCGCGTTAATTTCCAGAACTTGGCCGGACGCCCCAAGGGCACGGGCCGCTCCTCGTGCGCCACCAGGTTCTCGCTCTGCAAGGCGTAAAGGTGCTGGCGCACGGCCATCGCCGTCAGCCCCAGACGCTCCGCCAGCCGCGCCGAGTCCAAAGGCCCCTCGGTCTTCAAAAGTTTGACGATGGCCCGCCTCGTCTTCCGCTCGCCGGGGCGCATGCTCTCTCCGCTCATACTGACTTTCTAAAGAAACCGCTTTACAAAGTCAAGTCTTCGTGCTAGCCTCCGACTTAGTAAAGGAAAACCTTTAGAAACTCCAGAGGAGGCCGGCCATGAGAATTCCTTCCGACGAGACACAGCCGATTGAACAGAAAAGTGAGGGCCCTGACCCTTTTGCGGGCCTGCGGGTCGCCGTCACGGGCGGGACATCGGGCCTGGGTTTGGCGCTCGTGCGCGAGCTGACTGGGCGCGGGGCGCGCGTGGCGTTCGTCGCCCGCAACGCGGAGCGCGTGCGCGCAGTGGCGCGCGAGCACAGGGGCGCGCACGGCATCGTCGGCGACGTTTCAAGCAAAGAGGACATCTACCCCGTCGCCGTCCAGATCGCGGGCGAGTTGGGCGGGCTGGACGTGCTCGTCAACAACGCCTCAGCCCTCGGGCCGGTGCCGCTCGCGATGCTCTCCGACACGGAGTGCGAGGACTTCGAGAGCGCTTTTCGGACGAACGTCATGGGGCCTTTCCGTTTGACGAAGGCGCTGATGGGGGCGCTCGCGGCATCTGCGCGCGAGGGGCGCGGCGCGGTCGTGCTGAACGTGTCGAGCGACGCGGCCGTCAACGCCTACCCGACCTGGGGCGCTTACGGCGCGAGCAAGGCCGCGCTCACGCACATGACGCGCATCTGGGGCGAGGAGCACAAGGCGGACGGCGTGCACTTTCTTTCGATAGACCCGGGCGACATGGACACGCCCATGTACGCGGCCGCAATCCCCGGCGCGGACCCTTCGACGCTGAAGCGGCCGGAAGACGCTGCGCGCGAAGTGTTGGCCGCCATCGCCGCCTCGCTCCCGAAGCGCGATTCGTCAGGCGCGCGGGAGGCGGCCTCTCTTGAATTAGAAGGAGCGACATCATGATTGCCGCAGACAGGGCTATACAGCGGCCGCCGAACGCGAAGCTGCTGGTCGTAGACGCGCACAAACATATAGGCCACGCGCCGCGCTCGGCCTTCGTGGAGTTCCTGCGCGCGGGCGACCTCGTCGTCGCCAACGACGCGGCGACGCTGCCCGCGAGCCTGCGGGGCGTGCACGCCGCGACGGGTGCGCCCGTAGAAGTGCGGCTCGCGGGCCGCCCCTCGCTCGACCCCGAAGACGTTTGCCGCTTCAGCGCGGTGGTCTTCGGCGCGGGCGACTTCCACACGCGCACCGAAGACAGGCCCGCCCCGCCTCGGCTCGCGCCCGGCGACCGGCTCATTCTTGGCCCACTCTCCGCGACCGTCGAGCGGCTGCTAGGGCACGCGCGCTTAGTTTCTCTCCTCTTCGGCGGCGGCGCGGACGAGGTCTGGGCGGGGCTCGCGCGACACGGCCGGCCGATACAGTACGCGCACCTGGCGGAGCCGCTCGCGCTCTGGGACGTGTGGACGCGCATCGCCGGGCCGCCGGTCGCGTTCGAGCCGCCGTCCGCGGGCTTCGCGCTCGACTGGCACGCGCTCGCAACGATGCGCGGGCGCGGCGTGGAGTTCGAGACCATCACGCACGCCGCGGGCATCTCGTCCACGGGCGACGAAGCACTCGACCGCCTGCTGCCTTTCGACGAGCCTTACCGCATCCCCGTTGCGACCGCGCGCGCCGTCAGTCGAACGCGTGCGCGCGGCGGCCGCGTCGTCGCCGTCGGCACGAGCGTCGTGCGCGCCCTCGAAGACGCGGCCGTGGGCGAAGGGCGCGTGCGCGCGGGCTGTGGGCTGGCGACGCAGCGCCTGGGACGGACGAGCCGCCTCCGCGTCGTGGACGTTATCCTCTCGGGCACGCACGAGCAGGGGACCAGTCACTACGAGTTGCTGCGCGCCTTCCTGGATGACGCGACGCTCGAACGCACGAGCGTGGAGCTGGACGCGCGCGGCTACCGCACGCACGAGTTCGGCGATTCAGTTTTGATTGAGCGCGCACGTGCGCGGGCCGCGTGAAGGACGAAGGCGGCGTGTAAAGTTGAAAGGGTGATTCGATGGCTGTAAAAGTTCTGTGCGTCTGCGGGAGCACGCGGATTGATTCGTACAGCAGTCGCGCCGCGAGGGCCGCGCTCGACGCGGCCCGAGCGCACGGCGCGGAGACGCGGCTCCTGGAGTTGCGCGACCTGAATCTTCCGACTTACAACCCTGACGACGCGGGCGCGCGGCACGAGGGGTTGCGCGCGGCGACCGACGCCGTCAACTGGGCCGACGCCTATCTTCTCGCCACGCCGGACTATCACGGCTCCATGTCCGGCGCGATGAAGAATTTTTTAGACTTCTACTGGGAAGAGTTCGCCGGTAAGCTCTTCGGCTACGTCTGCGCCTCGCACGAGAAGGGGCTGACGGTGATGGATCACATGCGAACGGCCGTGCGCCAGTGCTACGGCTGGAGCCTGCCCTACGGCGCTTCCGTCTACGGCGAAAAGGATTTCGATTCCTCCGGCCGTGTGACGAACAGTCAACTGGCGCGACGCCTGAGGATGCTCGGGCGCGACCTGGTAGTATACGGCTCGTTAATCAGGGGGCAGTTCGAGGTCGACCTGGCAGACGCCGCGGCCGAGACGTTCGCCGCGCGTTACAGAGCGTGAGCGTGATGTCAGTACCGCCTGCGGTAACTGACCTGCGTTGCGCCGCAAGGGGAGTTTGATGGCCGAAGGGAAGAAGAAGATACGTTGGTCCGAGGCGTGGGGCGAGGCGCGCGAGTTGGTGTGGGCGCACCGCAAGCGCCTCGCCCTCGGCGCGGTGCTGATGATTCTGAATCAGGCGATGGGGCTCGTCATGCCCGCCTCGACGAAGTACCTGATTGACGAGGTGATCGGCAAAGGGCGCACGGACTGGCTCTGGACGATTGCGGCGGCGGCCGGCGCCGCGACGCTCATCCAGGCGCTCACGTCCTTCGCCCTCTCGCAGGTGCTGGGCGTCGCCGCGCAGCGCGCCATCACCGAGATGCGCAAGAAGGTGCAGGCCCAGGTCTCGCGCCTGCCCGTCAGCTATTTCGACTCGACGCAGACCGGCAAACTCATCTCGCGCATCATGAACGACGCCGAGGGCATACGCAATCTCGTCGGCACGGGCCTGGTCCAGCTCACGGGCAGCTTCATCACGGGGGCGGTCGCCCTCTGCGTCCTCTTCTGGCTCAACTGGCGTCTGACCTCCATCACCATCCTCGTGCTCGGCGTCTTCGGCGGCGCGCTCTTCTACGCCTTCAAGCGCCTCAGGCCGCTCTTCCGCGAGCGCGGCGAAATCACCGCGCAGCTCACGGGCCGCCTGGCGGAATCACTGGGCGGGATACGCATCGTCAAAGCCTACACGGCGGAGAAGAGGGAGGAACTGACCTTCGCGCGCGGCGCGCACAAATTGTTCCGCAACATCGCGAAGTCTATGACGGGCGTCTCTGCGACGACCGCCTTCTCGTCGCTCGTCATCGGCGCGGTCGGAGTCGTCATCATCCTCGTCGGCGGGCGCTCCGTCGTCGCGGGCGCGATGACGCTCGGCGACCTCTTCATGTACGTCATCTTCACGGGGCTGATGGCGACGCCGCTCATACAGTTCGCCGCAATTGGCACACAAATCACCGAAGCCTTCGCCGGCCTGGACCGCATCCGCGAGGTGATGAGCATGGGGACGGAGGACGAGGAGGACGAAACCCGCGCCCCTCTCGGCGGGGTCGCGGGCGAGGTCGAGTTCGAGAACGTCTCTTTCGAGTACGACGAGGGCGTGCCCGTCTTGAAGCACGTCTCGTTCGTCGCGCCCGCCGGCTCGACGACCGCGCTCGTGGGCTCCTCGGGCTCGGGCAAGAGCACGCTGACGAGCCTCGTGATGAATTTCAACCGGCCGCTTTCCGGCACAATCAAACTGGACGGCCGCGACTTGCAGACGCTCAGACTGCGCGACTTCCGCTCGCGCCTCGGCGTCGTCATGCAGGACAATTTTCTTTTCGACGGCACCATCGCCGAGAACATAGGCTTCTCGAACCCGCACGCCACGCGCGACGACATACGGCGCGTCAGCCGCATCGCGCACTGCGAGGAGTTCGTCGAGAAATTCGAGAAAGGGTACGACACGGTGGTGGGCGAGCGCGGCGTCAAGCTCTCGGGCGGGCAGCGCCAGCGCATCGCGATTGCGCGCGCCATCCTCGCGGACCCCAAGCTGCTCATCCTGGACGAGGCGACTTCGAGCCTCGACAGCGAGAGCGAGGCCATGATTCAGGACGGCCTCAGAAAACTCAGGCGCGGGCGCACGACCTTCGTCATCGCGCACAGGCTTTCGACCATCCGCAGCGCGGACCAGATTCTAGTCCTCGAAGGCGGCGAGATAGTCGAGCGCGGCACGCACGACGAATTGCTCGCGGCGGACGGTCGCTACAGGCAGCTCTACGACAAGCAGTACAAGTTCGAGCGCGACCAGTTCATCAACCCCGGCGAAGATTTCACGCCCGAGCCCGAGCCCGTGCGCGTCCCGCAGCGCCTCTCCGACCTCTGAAAATTTGTGACACAGGGCGGCCGCCCGCGGTGTCTTACCGTTTGGAAGTCATCACCAAAAGGAGAGTCCGCCGTCAACCATGAGACGCAACAAAGCCGCCGCCCTTCTCATTCTCGCCGTCTTCTTTTTGGCACAGCCCATAACCGCCAGGGCCACATGGTCTATCACGGCCGTCGACCCCAAGACCAGACAGGTCGGCATCGCCGGGGCGTCGTGCACGGACTTCGTTTACGGCATCGCGGGCGTCGCGCCGGGAAAGGGAGTCATCGTCGCGCAGGCCATGAGTAACATGCGCGCCAAAGAACTGGGGATGAAGATGCTGCTCGAAGGCGCGAGCCCCCGGGAGGTGCTGGCGGCCATCACGGACCCTTCGTTCGACCCCGAGTTCGCCGTGCAGCAGTACGGCGTCGTCGCCCTCGGCTTCGAGAACAGGTCGGCCACCTACACGGGCGCGCAGGTCGCGGATTGGAAAGGCGAGTTGCGCGGCTACGGCGTAACAGTGCAGGGGAACATTCTGACCGACGCGAAAGTTCTGGGCGACGCGCTCTATGCGTTCAGGAGGGCGGCGAGGAATAAGAAGCTGAGTCTGGCAGACCGCTTGATGGCGGCGCTTGAGGCCGGCACGAAGAGCGGCGGCGGCGACAGGCGGTGCGGGGCGCAGCGCGCGCGCTCCGCGTTCGTCGTCGTGGAGACGCCGAAGCCCGACGGGATAAAGCCCTACCTGCTCATCAACGTCACGGGCCGGGAGGCGGGCAGTGAGAACCCGCTCGTGCTGCTGCGCGGGAAGTACGACGAGTGGCGTCGGGGCAGGCCGTAGCTGTAAGCTAGGCGCGCTCCAGCAGTCCCGTTTGTGCCAAAAATTTTGAGAGGGGCCGAATGAGCAGCGCCGTCAAACAGCCGTGCGACGAGGCCGCCGTCCGGGCCGCGCCGGACAAGGGGCCGTGCGCGCAGCGCGCGGGGCGCTGGGTGTTGGCGGCGGCCATCACCGGCTCGGGCATCACGTTCATAGACGGCACGGTCGTGAACGTCGCGCTGCCCGTCTTGCAGGAGAAGCTGGACGCGACCGTCGCCGAAGTGCAGTGGGTCGTGGAGTCCTACATGCTCCTCCTCGCCGCGCTGATTCTCGTCGGCGGCTCGCTCGGCGACCGCTACGGCCGCAGGCGCGTCTTCTCGCTCGGCGTCGCCGTCTTCGCCGCGGCCTCTCTCTGGTGCGGGCTCGCGCCGAACGTTCATCAACTCATCGTCGCGCGCGCGGCGCAAGGCTTGGGCGCGGCGCTCCTCGTGCCCGGAAGCCTCGCGCTCATCAGCGCCACGTTCAGCCGCGAGCAGCGCGGGCGCGCAATCGGCACGTGGTCGGGGTTCACTTCGATAGCCGCGGGCGTGGGGCCCGTGCTCGGCGGGTGGCTCGTCGAGAGCGTCTCGTGGCGCTGGATTTTCTTCATCAACCTGCCGCTCGCGGCCGCCGTGCTCGTCATCTCCTACTGGCGCGTGCCGGAAAGCCGCGACGAGCAGGCGGCCGGGAGTCTCGACTGGGCGGGCGCGCTCCTGGCGACCGTCGGCCTCGGCGGCGTCGTCTACGGCCTCATCGAATCGGGCACGCGCGGCTTCGCGGACCCGGTGGTCGTGGCGAGTTTTATCGTGGGCGCGGCCGCGCTCGCGGGGTTCGTCCTGGTCGAGGCGCGCGGGCGCGAGCCGATGATGCCGCTCGCGCTTTTCCGGTCGCGGAATTTCGCGGGCGCGAACCTGCTGACGCTCTTTCTTTACGCCGCGCTCGGCGGGGCGCTCTTCTTCCTGCCCTTCAATCTCATACAGGTTCAGGGCTACACCGCGACCGAGGCGGGCGCGGCGCTGACGCCCTTCGTGCTGACGATGTTCGTGCTCTCGCGCTGGACGGGCGGCCTCGTCGACCGCTACGGCGCGAAGCTGCCGCTCGTCGTCGGCCCCTCAATCGCCGCCGCGGGCTTCGTGCTGCTGGCGCGGCCAGGGGTCGGCGGGAGCTACTGGGCTAGCTTCTTCCCGGCGGTGATGGTGATGAGCCTGGGGATGGCCGCGAGCGTCGCGCCGCTGACGACCGTCGTCATGACCTCCGTGGCGGAGCGGCACGCGGGGCTCGCCTCCGGCGTCAACAACGCCGTCTCAAGGCTGGCGTCGCTGCTCGCCGTCGCCGCGCTCGGCGTGGTCGTGCTGAGCGCCTTTAACACTCAACTCGACCGCCGCCTCGACGCGCTCCCGCTCGCGCCCGAAGCCCGGCAGAAGTTGGACGAGCAGCGCACGAAGCTCGCCGCGGCGGAAGTCCCCGCGGGCGCGGATGCCCAGACAAAAGCAGCACTCGAACGGGCACTTGGCGAATCGTTCGTCGCGGGCTTTCGCTTCGTCATGTTCATCGCCGCCGGGCTGGCGCTGCTGAGCGCCTTGAGCGCGTGGCTATTGATAGAAGGGAAGGCGGCGCGGACCGAAAAAGGGGCCCGCCCGGTGTAGAGTGACGCATCTTCGCAACGCACTTCTTCGTACATCTGTTCGAGCTTAAAAAGCTGAGCCAGTACCGCCCGCTGCCGCAGGCGGTACTGACTTGCGTTCTTTCATTGCTGTCCGGTCTTGGATTAGAATAGCATCCTCCCGAATCATGAAAGTGATTCCTCAAAGAACAATCGCGCATTACAGGATCATGGAGTCGCTCGGCGCGGGCGGCATGGGCGCGGTGTATAAAGCCTACGACGAGAGGCTGCACCGCACGGTCGCGCTCAAGCTCCTGCCGCCGGGGCACACGGCTCACGAGGACCGCCGCCGCCGCTTCTTCCAGGAGGCGCGCGCGGCCTCCGCCCTGAACCACCCGCACATCCTCACCGTCTACGAAGTCGGCGAGGACGCGGGCCAGCCCTTCATCGCGATGGAGTACATCGAGGGCGAGACGCTGCGCCAGAAGATAGAGGCCCGTAAGTTCGAAGTCCGCGAGGCGCTGGAGGTCGCGCTCCAGATCGTCGGCGCGCTCAGTAAGGCCCACGAGGCGGGCATCATCCACCGCGACCTCAAGCCCGAGAACCTGATGATCAGTCGCGACGGCTACGCGAAGATTCTGGACTTCGGCATCGCCAAGCTCGCCCCGCGCCGCAACCGCGCGCTCGCACTCGACAGCGAGCAGGACACGCTCATCCGCGTCAACACGCAGTCGGGCGCGGTCCTCGGCACGATCAACTACATGTCGCCCGAGCAGCTCCTCGGCCAGAAGGTCGACCTGCGCTGCGACATCTTCTCTTTCGGCGTCGTGCTCTGCGAGATGCTGACGGGCACGCGCCCCTTCGCGGGCGACAACCAGATCGACACGATGCACGCCATCCTGCACGAGGAGCCCAGGCTGCGCGACCCCATCAAGTCCCAGCTCTCGCCCGGCCTCCAGCGCGTCCTCGACAAGGCGCTCGCCACGTCGCCCAGGCAACGCTACCAGACGTGCGCGGAGCTGGCCGCGGAGCTGCGCGACCTCAAGCGCGCGCTCGAACTGGGCCAGGTGGTGCCGACCGAGAGGACGCGCACGCGGCTCGTCCTGAAGCGCGTCACGCCGCAGGCGCGCCCCGCGCGCGGGATAGACTACGAGAGGGAATTGAACGAGACGCAACTCAGGGCCGTGACGACGACCGAGGGGCCGCTCCTCATCGTCGCGGGGGCCGGGACCGGCAAGACGCGCACGCTCGTCTACCGCGTGGCGCGCCTCGTGGAGACGGGCGTCCGGCCCGAGTCCGTCCTGCTCCTGACCTTCACGCGGCGCGCGGCCACGAGCATGCTCGCGCGCGCGGCCTCGCTGGCCGACGCCCGCTGCCAGCGCGTCTCGGGCGGCACCTTCCACAGCCTGGGCCATTCCGTGCTCAGGAAGTACCCGGACGAGGCTGGCGTCCAGCGCAACTTCACCGTCCTCGACGGGAGCGACACGGAAGACCTGATTGACCTGCTGCGCCGGCAGATGCGCCTGTCGCGCGACCGGCACTTCCCGCGCAAGCGGACCCTCTGTGCCATTTTCAGCATGATGGTCAACAAGGTCTCCCCGCTGGAGGACGTGCTCAAGCAGTCTTACCCGCACTTCGTGGACGAGCTCCCGGCACTCGGGGAGCTCTACAGCGCCTTCGAGGAGTTCAAGCGCACGCGCCACATGCTGACCTACGACGACCTGCTCGTGCGCCTGCGCGAGGCGCTCGAAGGGAGCACGGAATTGTGCCAGCGGCTCTCAGACCAGTACCGCTACATCATGGTGGACGAGTACCAGGACACGAACAAATTGCAGGCGCAGATCGTGCGGCTGATGACCGCCTCGCACGACAACGTGGCGGTGGTCGGCGACGAATGCCAGTCCATCTACTCGTTCCGCGGCGCGAGCTACAGGAACATGCTGGAGTTCCCGGAACTCTTCCCCAAGGCCGAGGTCATCAAGCTGGAGGAGAATTTCCGCAGCACCCAGCCCGTCCTCGACGTGGCGAACGCGATCATCGCGGACGTGAAGGAGGGCTACGCCAAGCGCCTCTACTCGCGCGTGACGGACGGGCCGGTGCCCGTGGCCGTCAGCGCGCGCGACGAGAACGAGCAGTCGCGCTTCGTCGCCGAGCGCGTGGAGGAATTGCGCGAGGAGGGCGTCCAGTTGGGCGAAATCGCCGTGCTGTTCCGCGCCAGCTCCCACTCGTTCGACCTGGAGATAGAGCTGGGCAAGCACGGCCTCCCGTTCCGCAAGTTCGGCGGCATCAAGTTCGCGGAATCGGCCCACGTCAAAGACGCGCTCTCGTTCCTGCGCCTCGTCGTCAACCCCTCGGACACGCTCTCCTGGTTCCGCGCCCTCAAGCTGATCGACCACATAGGCGACGCGACCGTCAACCAGATACTCGACCACCTGGGCGTCGAGCGCAAAGAGTTCAGGGCGACCAGGGCGAAGGAGGCCCTTTTCAAGAAGCTGCACCGCTTCCCGGCGAAGGCCGGCTACAAGGAGCAACTGGTCAGGCTGGCGCGCCTGCTCTGCGGCCTCGTCGAGAACAAATCGCCGAGCGCGCAGCTCTCGGCCGTGCTGCGCTTCTACAGGCCCATCCTGAAGACGAGGTACGACGACCACCCGCGGCGCGCGCGCGACCTCGAACACCTACAGGGCATCGCCAAGCGGTACAAGAGTTCCGCCGACTTGCTCTCGGACGTGGCGATGGACCCGTCGGACGCGGCGCAGTCGAACAATCGGGCGCGCGCCGGAGCAGGCGAGGTGACGCTCTCGACCGTGCACTCCGCGAAGGGGCTCGAATGGGACACCGTGTTCGTCATCTGGATGACCGACGGCTGGTTCCCCTCGGCGCGCACCTCGGACGAGTTCGAGGACCTGGAGGAGGAGCGCCGCCTGCTCTACGTCGCCGCGACACGCGCCAAGCGGCAGCTCTACTTCGTCTACCCCCTGAACGCCTACCGCGGCGGCTCGGACGGCGACTCCTTCCCCACCGTCTCGCGCTTCCTGGACCCCATCCCGCTCACCATTCTCCCGCACGCCTCCCTCTCCGGGGACGAGTAAACTTCGAGCACATTTCTTAGCGCCTCAGGCGGCTTCGGGCGAGAAACTCTTGCCCCGCGCGGGGGCGCTGGGGCGCTCAGAGTTCGGGCCACGGGCGGCGTTTGAGCCGGCAGATTATGGCCCAATTCTGTTGCTTCCAGGGGACATGCGGGGGCCTGCAAAAAAAGATTGACATCGCGGGGCCGAAGGATTAGCATCGGCGCGTTCATAGGTAAATTAATCCTCCTCGCGCGACCGGCTTTCACAACCGGCCCGGCCAATCTGTCGGCCCCGCCGGCCCGACCAAGCCCACACTCTAACGGCAGGCGACAGTCTGATACACCTCTCGTGATGTACTCCCGCTGTCGCTTCAGAAACCATTCTTTCCAGCACAAGGGTCATCAAGCGCGGTTTCAGAGATTTTGAATCTTCACCCCATCGGGGTGAACCGTCTGGCACTACCGCCCCGGCCGGGGAGACCTCTGGGAATCGTCTCGGCTGAAGCATGACAACTGACGCCCGCGGCGCGTCCGCTCGGCGCGGCCGGGCCGGGCACCTCAACCCCTTCGGAGAGAAATATGTCTGTCAAAATAAATTGGTCCTGCAACGTCCAGGTCATCAACGGCCCGAAGCTCTCGGGGGCCGACACCGTCGAGGTGGACGCCTACGACAACATCGAAGTGAATGTGCCAAAAAAGCCGTCCGGCCCTAACAACGGCAGTGCGACTGTCGAAGTCCAGCCCGGCGCGCAGGCCAAGGTCATGTTCCTGCTCATCCAGGCCGGCACCTACCAGGGCGCCCCGCTCACCTACAAAGTTGACGGCTCCAACAAGCCGGCCGTCAGGCTTGACGCGCAGCAGTTGATGATCGGCTCCGGCGCGGTCAGCCTGCTCGACGGCTCCCCGACCAAGCTCGTCTTCGAAAACTCGAGCGCGGCGGACATTCCCGTCCGCATCCTGATCGGGCGCAAAGCGACCTGATGAAAATCCGCGGCCCGCTCGCTCCCGCGTCCGTTTCGCGTGCGTAATTCTTGAGAAGGAGACTTTCCCATGCCTGTCCATGTGACTTATCCGGGCGTCTACATCGAAGAGGTCCCGAGCGGCGTGCGCACCATCACGGGCGTCGCGACCTCGATCACGGCCTTCCTGGGGCGCGCGCGTCGCGGCCCGGTCAACGAGCCCGTCGTCATCAACAACTTCGGCGACTTCGAGCGCACCTTCGGCGGCCTGGCGACGGCCGACCCCATGAGCTACGCCGTGCGCGACTTCTACCTGAACGGAGGGAGCCAGGCCATCATCGTACGCCTCTTCTCCGGCCCGGACGACGGCGTCGCGGCGCTCAGCCTCGGCGCGCTGACCCTCGTCGCTTCGAGCCCCGGCGACTGGGGCAACAAGCTGCGCGCGGAGGTTGATACCGACGGAATCACGGCGGACGTGGCGTCGCAGTACGGCCTCGCGGTCACCGACCTCTTCAACCTCTCCGTCTTCGAGAGGGGCACCGGGCCCGGCGGCACCAACCGCCTGCTTGAGCGGCTGGTCAACCTCTCCGTCACGGACAACTCGCGGCGCGTGGACAGGATTCTCGCCAGCCAATCGCAGTACGTCCGCATGCAGCCTCCCCTGCCGGGCGCGGTCCCGCCCGCGGGCTCGGCCGCGGACGCCGCCGGCGGCGACGACAGCGTGGCGCTTACGCCGGCCGATTACACCGGCAGCGTGCTGGACAAGACCGGCATCAACGCGCTCGAAAAGGCGGACCTCTTCAACCTCCTGTGCATCCCGCCGGACACGCGCGGCGGGGACACTCACCTGGACGTTTACAAGGCCGCCATGCAGTTCTGCGCCGACCACCGCGCGATGCTCATCGTCGATTCGCCCGCCGCGTGGAGCGCCAACAAGGCACAGGCCGCGAACAAGGCCGCGACGGATTTCTCCACGCTCGGCCTCAACGGCACCGCGTCGCGCAACGCCGCGCTCTACTTCCCGCGCGTCGTCGAGTCGGACCCCCTGCGCGAGGGGCAGGCCGACACGTTCGTCCCCTGCGGCATCATCGCCGGCGTGATGGCGCGCACGGACACGCAGCGCGGCGTCTGGAAAGCGCCCGCCGGACTCGACGCCTCGGTCAACGGCCCGCAGGCGCTCGAAGTCAACCTGACGGACGCGGAGAACGGGATGCTGAACCCGCTCGGCGTCAACTGCCTGCGCTCGTTCCCGGTCACGGGTCGCGTCGTCTGGGGCGCGCGCACCCTGCGCGGGGCCGACCAGCTCGCCGACGAGTACAAATATGTGCCGGTTCGCAGGCTCGCGCTCTTCATCGAGGAGAGCCTCTACAGGGGGACGCAGTGGGTCGTCTTCGAGCCGAACGACGAGCCGCTCTGGGCGCAGATTCGCCTCAACGTCGGCGCGTTCATGCAGAACCTCTTCCGCCAGGGCGCGTTCCAGGGCAAGACGCCGAAGGAGGCTTACCTGGTGAAGTGCGACAGCGAGACGACGACGCAGAACGACATCAACCTCGGCATCGTCAACATCCTCGTCGGCTTCGCCCCGCTCAAGCCGGCCGAGTTCGTGATCATCAAGATTCAGCAGCTAGCGGGCAAGATCGAAGTCTAAGGAGGAGGAGCGATGGCCCAATTCAGCGTCAACGCGCAGCGTTTCGACCCCTACAAAAATTTCAAGTTCCGCGTCAAGTGGGACGGCCGCTACGTCGCCGGCGTGAGCAAGGTCGGGATGCTCAAGCGCACGACCGAGGTGGTCAAGCACCGCGAGGGCGGCGACCCCTCGACCACGCGCAAGTCGCCGGGCCGCACCGAGTACGAGGCGATCACCTTGGAGCGCGGCGTGACCCACGACACGGAGTTCGAGAAGTGGGCCAACAAGGTCTGGAACTTCGGCTCGGGGCTCGGCGCGGAGGTCTCGCTCAAGGACTTCCGCAAGGACATCATCATCGAGCTCTACAACGAGGCGGGCCAGCTCGTCATCGCCTACAACGTCTTCCGCTGCTGGGTCTCTGAGTACCAGGCCGCGCCCGACCTCGACGCCAACGCCAACGCGGTCGCCATCCAGCACCTCAAGCTGGAGAACGAGGGCTGGGAGCGCGACACGAGCGTCACGGAGCCGAGCGAGCCCAGCTTCACGGAGCCCGCCGTGTAGCGGCTTATGCCACCGCTCACCGCCCCACAGTTGCTGGACGCCTGGGAGCAGGGGCTCGGCCGGCCGCAGGTGGAGCGCGCGATTCTACTGCTCGCCGCCGCGACGGGCGAGCCCGCGGACGAACTCGCGCGCCTCAGCATCGGCCGGCGCGACGCGCTCCTGCTCGACGCACGCGAGCAGGTCTTCGGCCCGCGGCTCACGAGCGTCTCCGCGTGCCCCGCCTGCGGCGAGCGCATGGAGGCGACCTTTGAAGTCTCTGACCTGCGCGTGGAACCGGAAGGCGTTGACGGGCGGCGGGAAGATTTCGAGCTCAGCGTCAACGGGTATCGGATTCGTTTCCGCCTGCCGGACAGCCTGGATCAGGCGTCGCTCGCCGCGTGCGCGGACGTGGCCGCGGCCCGCGACCTGCTTCTGCGGCGGTGCCTGCTGGGCGTCTCGCACGGGGGCGAGGAGGGGGGCGCGGAGAGTCTGCCGCCGGACGTTCTTGAAGCGGTCGCGCGGCGGATGGAGGAGATGGACCCGCAGGCGGACCTGCGGCTCGGGCTGAGTTGCGGGGCTTGCGGGCACGCGTGGGAGGAGGCTTTCGACATAGGCTCTTTCTTCTGCACGGAGTTGGACGCCTGGGCCAGCCGCGTGCTGACGGAGACGCACACGCTCGCGCGCGCTTACGGCTGGAGCGAGGGCGACATCCTCATGATGAGCGCGGCGCGCAGGCAATTTTATCTCAACCTGGTCGGCACCTGATTCCTAACCGTTGGGCCGTATGAGTAACTTCCTCGACAACCTGGCTTCACGCAGCCTCAAGCTAGTGCCGGTGGTTCAGCCGCGGCTGGCGTCGCGCTTCGAGCCGCCGTCGTCCGCCGCGGGCTTCCCTACGTTCGCGCCCGCCGAAGCCGCCGAGGCAGAAAGAAGCGTCGAGGGCGGGATACCGCACGCACTGCCCGAGGCCCGCGCGGCCGAGACGCGCGTCGCCGAACACAGGCGCACTGTGCCAATTCAGCCGCCGGACGCGCCGCGAGAAGGACTTGCCGAAAGAGAAAGTCAGGCCGCGCCGCCGCGGCAAAGCCCGTCGCCCAGCCCGGCCGCCGCCGCGCACGTTCCCGTGCGCCCAGTCGAGACGCGCCCGCAGAGTGCGCAGACAAACACGGCGGCCGCGTCAACGCGCGCGCCTGCTTCTCCCTCCGCGGAAGCGGCGCAGATGAAAGAGGAAATAAGAAGTGACCCCTCAGAAAGTGAAAACGAGGCGGCTCTCGAAAACCGTATCCGTCGCCTGATGGCCGGGCGGCTTCACGCCGCAGAAAGGAGCGAGGCGGCGGGGCGCGCACCGGTCGCCCAGGCCCCCGCGCGGGCCGAGCGCGGGTCTGTAGAGTCGCCGGAGAAGACGCAGACCATTCGCGTGACCATCAATCGCATAGACGTGCGCGCCGTCACAGCGCCCGCGGCACACGAGCAGCGCCGCCCGCCCGCGCGCCCGGCCCCGCAGCTCTCACTCGCCGACTACCTGAAGCAGCGCGGCGGAGGGAAGCGATGAGCACAGCACTCGCCATAGCGTCCGTCACAGCCGTCCTGAAAGACCTGCTCAACAACGGCCTGATCGACCACAACGTCGCGGGGCAGGTCGGCCAGTCCGTGCTCGTCACCGCGCTCGCGCCCGACCGCATCGCGACCGACGCGGCCAACGAGCGCAGCCAGCTCAACCTCTTCCTCTACCAGGTGACGCCGAACGCCGGCTGGCGCAACGTGGGCCAGCCCTCGCGCAACGGCCGCGGCGACCGGCTGACCAACCCGCCGCTCGCCTTAGACCTGCACTACCTGCTCACGGCCTACGGCGAGCAGGAATTGCACACCGAGATATTGCTCGGCTACGGAATGCAGCTCCTGCACGAGACGCCTGTGCTCACGCGCGACGCCATACGCCGCTCGCTCGCCCCCGCGGACATACTCGACGCGGGCGAGTTGCCCGGGTCGCTGCAAGGGCTCTACGCGTCCGGGCTCGCCGAGCAGGTCGAGCAGGTCAAGATTTTCCCGATGTCAATCAGCACGGAAGAGATTTCCAGACTGTGGTCCGCCTTCCAGGCGAAGTACCGCCCGACCGCCGCATACCAGGCGACGGTCGTGTTGATAGAGAGCCGCAGCGGGCGCGGGCGCTCCGGGCTCCCCGTGCGCGAGCGCAACGTCTACGCGGTGCCCTTCGCGCAGCCCTTCATCGAAGAAGTCCTGTCGCAGGAGAACGACCTCGCGCCCGTCGTCTCAGGTCAACCCATCCTCGCGGGCCACAACCTGATACTCGCGGGACGTGGCTTGCGCGGCGACGACACGCGCGTCAACGTCGGCGGAATCGAAGTGACGCCCGCGTCGAACGACGTCACGCCGACGCGCGTCAAGTTCCAACTGCCCGCCGCGCTGCTCGCGGGCGTGCAGGGCGTGCAGGTGGTTCAGTACAAGCTGATGGGCACGCCGGAGACTCCGCACGCGGGCGTGGCCTCCAACGTCGCGCCGTTCGTGCTCCGGCCGAGGGTCACGAACGTGACCGCGTTCACGCAGCCCGGCAGCGGGCCGAATCTGCTTTCTGGCACAGTCAACCTGCAAGTGACGCCGGCGGTCGGGCGCGACCAGCGCGTCCGCCTGCTGCTCAACGAGCTGGACCCGCCCGCCAACCGGCCGCCGTTCGCTTACAGTTTCGCGGCCCCTTCTCCTTACCAACTGATTCTCCCGCCGCAGGTGCCGCCCGATACCGACGGCGACTTCGGCGTCCCCATACGCGACGTGCAGACCGGCACGTACCTCGTGCGCGTGCAGGTGGACGGGGCCGAGAGCCCGCTGGAGACGGACGCGGGAGGTAAGTACGTCGAGCCCGCGGTGGACATCGTATGAGCGACGAGACGGGAAATTGGTACGAGGCGAACCAGCGCGATTTGCTGGCGCGGCTCAACGCTGTCGGCGAGGCGCTGAAGGCACACGCGGCGCGCGTCTCGGGCCGCGCTGAAGCGTACCGTGACGAAACGGCGGCCCGCGCGCCGGTCGAAGAGGTCGTGGCGGACTCGTCGGGCTCGCCCGCGCCCGGCGGCGACGAGGCGGAGAGTGCGCCGCAGGCTTCGACGGCGCTGGATCACTTGTGCGAGGTCTTCTCACTTTCAACTTTCGAGCGCGACCTGCTGCTGATGTGCGCGGGCGTGGAGTTGGACGCGAGCTTCGCGGAGTTGTGCGCCTCCGCGCACGGCGCGGCGCGGCGCGCTTACCCGACTTTCGGCCTCGGGCTCGCGGCGCTCCTGGAGGCCCACTGGTCTGCGCTCACTTCGAACGCCCCGCTGCGCCGCTGGCGCTTGATAGAGCTGGAGCACGGCCAGGACTACCTGGTCAACGCGCGGCTGCGCATAGACGAGCGCGTGCTGCATTACCTGGCGGGCGTCTCCCACCTGGACGAGCGTTTGCGTGGGCTGGTCGAGCCGGTCGCGGTCCCCGCGGAACTGCCCGACTCGCACGGCGAGTTGGCCCGCCGCGTCGCGGAATTCTGGGCCAATGACCGCAGGGACGAGGCTTCGGCCGTCGTCTTCCTCGCGGGGGCGGACAGTGCAGGCAAGCGCGCCGTGGCCGCGGCCGCGTCGGCCGCGCTCGGCCTCGGCCTGCACGTCCTGCGCGCGGCGGACGTGCCGCAGCTCGTCGCGGAGCGCGAGGCGCTGGCCCGCCTCTGGGAGCGCGAGGCTGTCTTGCAAGGCAGCGCGCTGATGCTGGAGCAGGACGAGCATGAGAACACGCACGCCGTCCTCTCCTTCATCGAGAGCGTGCGCGGGCTGCTTCTCGTCGCGGGGCGCGACGCCCTGCGACCGCGCCAGCGCCCGGCCATGCGCCTCGACGTTCGCAAGCCCACGTCGGCCGAGCAGCGGCAGCTCTGGCAGAAGGTGCTGGGGCCGCTGGCCCAAAACCTGAACGGCGAGCTGGAGCTGCTCACCTCGCACTTCGACTTCGGCGTGGAGACCATCCGGGCCGCGAGCGTGCAGGCGCGCGAGGGCTTCGTCAGGGAGGGGGGCGAAGAGGCGGCGGGCGGCGTGCTCTGGGACGCCTGCCGCGTCCAGGGGCGGACGCGGCTCGACGACCTGGCGCAGCACATCGAGCCGCGCGCCGCGTGGGAAGACCTCGTGCTGCCCGAGCACCAGCTCCGCGGCCTGCGCGAGGTCGCCGCCCACGTGCGCCAGCGCGCGCGCGTGTACGAGGCGTGGGGCTTCGCCTCGAAGGGCGCGCGCGGCCTCGGCATCAGCGCGCTGTTCACGGGCGCGAGCGGGACGGGCAAGACGATGGCGGCGGAAGTCCTGGCGAACGAGCTCAAGCTCGACCTCTACCGCATAGACCTGAGCCAGGTCGTCAGCAAGTACATAGGCGAGACGGAGAAGAATTTGCGGCGGGTCTTCGACGCGGCCGAGGAGAGCGGCGCGGTGCTGCTCTTCGACGAGGCCGACGCGCTCTTCGGCAAGCGCTCGGAGGTCAAGGACAGTCACGACCGCTACGCCAACATAGAGGTCAGCTACCTGCTTCAACGCATGGAAGAGTACCGCGGGCTCGCCATCCTGACGACGAACCTGAAGACGGCGCTCGACAAAGCCTTCCTGCGCCGCCTGCGCTTCGTCATCCAGTTTCCTTTCCCCGACGCCGGGTCGCGCGCGCGCATCTGGGAAAGAATCTTCCCGCCCGGCACGCCGACCGAAAATTTAGACGTGAAGAAACTCGCGCGCCTCAGCGTCGCCGGCGGCAACATTCGCAACATCGCGCTCAACGCCGCCTTCCTCGCGGCCGACGAGAACGCGTCCGTCACGATGGCCCACCTGCTGCGCGCCGCGCGCGGCGAGTACGAGAAGTTGGAGAAGCCCCTGACGGATGCCGAAAGCGGGGGCTGGGTATGAGACCGGCGAACATAGATCTGCACATAGAGGAGCTGGTGCTGCACGGCTTCGCCCCGGCCGACCGCCACCGCATAGGCGAGGCAATCGAGCGCGAGCTGGCCCGCCTCTTCGCGGAGGAGGGCGTCCCCACGGGACTCGCGGGCGGTGCCGAGTCTCCGAGTCTAGACGCCGGCGCTTTCCACGTCGCGGCGAATTCCGGGGCGGAAGCCGTTGGCGAGCAGGTGGCGCGGGCAGTGTACGGAGGGCTGAAGGGATGAGCGCGCACGCCCGAGAGCGAACGAAGAATCCTCCCGCCCCGGTGCTGCCGGCCCTCTCGCAGCGCAAGAGCGCGTTCGGCGACTCGGCCGGCCTGACGGACCCACGTCAGGAGTCTCCGGCCGCGCCGCCCGCCGTCGGCGAAGTGCTGCGCTCGCCCGGCCAGCCGCTCGACGGCGAAACGCGCGGGCTCATGGAGTCGCGCTTCGGCCACGACTTCGGGCGCGTGAGAGTGCACGCCGACGCGCAGGCGGCGGGCTCCGCGCGCGAGATGCGGGCCGCGGCTTACACGGTCGGCGAGGACGTTGCGTTTCAGGCGGGGCGATACAGGCCGGACACCGCGGCCGGGCGCGGGCTCCTGGCCCACGAGTTGACGCACGTCGTGCAGCAGGAGGGGGCGCGCGCCGAATTGGCACAGCACAGTCCGGGCCTCACGCTCGGCCGGCCGGGCGACAGCTCCGAGCGCGAGGCGGACCGTAACGCCGAGGCGTTGATGACGGGCGGCGGCCCCGCGCCCGCGCTGAAGGCTTCACGCGGCGCGGCCGTGCCGGCGCTTCAGCGCGCGGGCGACGAGGAGTGGAACAAGAATTACGGCAAGCACAAAAGTTTCTTGCAGAAGCCGTTCGAAGAATTCAAGAAGGGGCTCGGCGACATCAGGGCGACGACCGCGGGCGGGCTGAGCGAGAACAAGGGCCGCCCCTTCGACGCGCAGAAGGGTGCCGGCACGCCCGCCGCGCCCGAGATCACCTTCGAGGTGCTCAAGGAGATTTACACGGGCCTCAAGGCTGACGTCGCGTCCGACAAGGACAAGGAGACGAAGGCCAAGAACTACCTTGAGAACGTCAACAAGGCTTTCAAGATTATGAAGATCGACACGGTCGAGGCCCAGGCGCTTTACCTCGCCCACGCCTTCGTCGAGTCCGACCAGTTCCGCCAGTTCACGGAGACTCAAGGGTCCGTCAACAAGGGCGCGCAGAAGTGGGAGGAGGACCCCGCGAAGATCAAGCTCGACACGAAAGACCTCAAGGCGCGCTACGAGAAGATGACTTCCGTCAACCCCGGCGGCAATTACGAGTTCATCGGGCGCGGTCCCATCCAGGTCACGCACAGGCACGAGTACGTCGAGGTGATCGCGATGTTGGAGAAGGCCGCCGACCAGTACAAGGCGGAGGCCGACAAGGGGGACGCGAAGGCCAAGGAGTACTCGGAGCTGGCGCGCAAGGCGGCCAGGGAGATCAAGGCCAACCCGGCGAAGGCCGCCGACCCGCAGTACACGTTCCTGGTCTCGGCCGCCTACATGAAGAAGTTCGGGTCGGACGTGCGCGCGGCGCAGGTGAAGACGGGGGCGGCGTGGACGGGGACGGACGCCGCGAGCGGCTGGGTCGCGGGCGGGAAGCAGAAGGAGGGCTCGCCCCAGGCCAAGGCGCTCGTCGAGAAGGCCAACGCCTACGCCAAGATTTACCCGGTGCTGCTGCGCGAGGCCAACAAGAAGAGCGCGGCCGCCCGGACCCGGTCCGGCGGTTGAAAGATTGTGCCAGTTCGAAAGTCTCGCGGGACGAGTTCGATTCCGTGAGCGGTGAGGGGAAGTGAAGGAGCAGGCCATCATCGAAGAGCGGCAAGAGGCGGCCGGCCAGGCGCGGGCGGCCGGGCGCTCCGGGCTGCTTCAGCGCAAGTGCGC
>DATMVE010000101.1:0-13259 GCA_035563515.1 Pyrinomonadaceae bacterium | reverse complement strand
CGGGGCTGATTTTTCGTCCGATGACAACAGGCAATCTCCTTGCCCGGATTATAGCCATTTTCGCCCGCGCCCGCGCAGAAACTTTCGTGTCGCGCCCGGCATCTCCTCGTCGCGACCTCCGACGGCCGCTCATAAAGCCTTTCCTACGCGCGCCAATTCGGTATAATCCGACAGAAGTTTCGCAGACTGCTCCCCAGTTCGAACAGGACCGATGACGTTAAATCAGAGAGGGCGATTACCGAAGCGTTCGCACGGCGCGGCCTGCGCGCTGGTGTTTCTTCTCTTGAACGCCTGCGCGACCACGCCCCCGCCCGACGCCGCCGGCCCGCGCCCGAACGAGCCCGCTTACCCGGTGCTCATGGTGGAGACGCCGAACCGCCGCGCGGGCGCGTTTCAAGCCTGGGCCAAATTTACACGCGAGCAGGGCATCACAGACGCGCCCGCGCCCGAGCTTCAACCCGTCACCGCGACCCTGCGCGCGCTGCCCACGCTCCCCGGCACGGGTTTACACCTGCCCAAAGTCGGCGACACTCTCCCCATGAGCGAGGAGCACACGCGCGAGGCGCTGCGCCGCTTCATCACGAGCGTCAGCCCGCTGCTCGGCGCGCAGCCCGTACACCTCTCCCTCATGCAGCGCATCGACGCGGCCGACGGGACGCAGAAAGCCATCTACGAGCAGCGCCCCTTCCGCTACCCCTTGCGCGGCGGCTACGGCCTAGTCGAAATCACTTTCGCGCCCGACCGGCGCGTCCTGCAAATCACCAGCACGGCCATCCCGGAGATTGAGCAGCTTCAACGCGCGGGGGCCGGCACCCGCCCCAAGTGGACCGCCGAAGAACTGCCCGCGCAGCTCGCCGGCAAGACCTTCACCTACAGGGACGCCGCGGGCGTCGGGCAGACACTGACAATCAATCAGGCCGAAGACGCGGTGGTGCGCGAGCTGGTCATTTACCCGCGCCCGCGCGCGGCGGACCCCACTGTTCTGGAATTCCACCTCGCCTGGGATGTCGCCCTCAAATCCGACCCGGCCCAAAACGCCATCTACTTTGACGCCGTGACGAACGAGCTTTTGGCCCACGAACCTGCCCGCCGGTAAAGCGAAAACGCTTCTTCAGACTTGACCTTAAAGCCGCAGGGCGGCATTCTATCGGCAGATATTTACATCTCTATGGGGTACACTTTTGCATGAACTTCGATCCGACGAACAATATTTCGTGGCAGTTCGGGCATCGCGGCAGGGTGGCAGTTTTCATCGACGGTAACAACCTTTTTCACGCAGCGCGCTTTCACAACATAGACATCGACTACAACAAGCTGCTGCGCGTCCTGCTCGGCGACGGCCGTTTGCTGCGGGCCTTCTTCTACACGGGCGTCGACGTGGGGGCCGAGCGCCAGCAAGGCTTCCTGCTCTGGATGCGGCGCAACGGCTTCCGCGTCGTGCAGAAAGAGCTGAAGACTTTCTACGACGGGACGCGCAAGGCGAACCTGGACGTTGAGATTGCCGTCGACATGCTCTCGCTCGCTGGGCGCTACGACACAGCCGTGCTGGTCTCCGGCGACGAGGACTTCGTCTACGCCGTCAACGCCGTCGCCTACAAGGGCTGCCGCGTCGAGGTCGCGGGTTTCCGCTCGAACACCGCGCCGAAGCTGATTGACGTGGCGGACTACTTCATAGACCTCGGCGAGATCGCCGACAAAGTCCGCAAGGAGGTGCCGCACGGCTCGCACTACCATGAGCGCGAACTGCCGGAAACCGGGTCGGGCTACATGAACAACCACGGCGCGAACTCGCACGAGAACGGCCACCGCAACGGCTACCAGCAGCAGCAGCAGGGCCAGCGCGTCACCATCGAGTCGCACGTGGACGAGGAGATGGACAGCTTCGAGCCCTCCGCCGAATTCATCCGCGTCACCGACGACCAATGAAAGGCAGAACGCGGGAGTCAGGAGTCAGAAGGTATCAGGCTGGAACCGTTCTCTTCTGCATCTCTTTTCTTCTGACTCCTGCGTTCTGAATTCCGACTCCTGCTTTCATGAAACTTTTCAGTCTCGAAGAGGCGAATGCGCTGCTCCCGACCGTGCGCGGGATTCTGGCCCGCATCCAGCGCGCGCACAGTCGCCTCCTCTCCTACCAGGCTTCCGCCAAGCACGCCGCCGAAGGCGCGGACCTGGGCGGGGGCGGGATGCCGGACGGGCCGCGCTACGTCTCGCTCCTTTTCGATCTCTCCACGCGCGCGGGCGAGCTCGAAGCCCTCGGCGTCCAGCTCAAGGACTACGCGCGCGGCCTCATAGACTTCCCCTCCCTGCGCGACGGCCGCGTCGTGCTCCTCTGCTGGCAACTAGGCGAAGGCGACCAGATCGAATGGTGGCACGACGTAGAAGCAGGCTTCGCCGGAAGACAACCGCTCTGAAGAAGTGAGAAGGTAAAAGGTAAAAGGAAAGGGGAAGAGCGTGGCCCCTCTGTTTTCCCGTTTGCCGTTTGCCTTTTTCCTTTTCCCTTATCTTGTGTCCGCCTCGGGTTCAAACACAGTTACTAGTATATTTTCTGGTTGACGACTTAAAGTAAAGCCTGATAGTATCCGCTCCGACTCCGCAACGGGCATGGGTTTATCTGCTTCGCCCTGCCTTTTTAAGAATCAACTTACTGGTCCTGACGGAGGCCCTTTCTCTATGCAGTGTTCGTCATGCCGCGCGGTCTATTCCAACGGCCTGGATAATTGCCCGAGGTGTAAGACACCGGCATCAAAAGCTTCACCCGAGACATCTGCCGAACCGGCCGTCGTTCCACAGGAAAGCATCGCGTTAGAGCCTCAAACTTCGGCCGCGGAGGAACTGATGGACGAAGCGCCGAGGGCCGCCGCGACCCAGGCGAGCTCTACCCTGATCGAATTCCCAGGCGTCTCGCGCGCCTCTCGCCCGCAGTGGCGTAAAGAGTTGAGCGAGCGCGTGCGGGAGATTCAGGAGCGGCGTTCGCGCGATTCCACTAAGGAAGTCGAAGAGGCTTTGCGCAGGCCCGTCGAGCCGCAGGTCGCCGACGCGGTCACGCCGCAGTTGGGCCTGGTGCCGCAGCCGGACACCCCGGCGATGAATCCGATTGTCGCCGCCGCGCTCAAGCGGCTCGAACGCGCGCGCCAGCCGAATCCGCCTATGCCGCGCGCACGCGCTTCGATGGGCGGGGCTGCGGCCGCGGTCGCGCGCGTCGCGGAAGATCAGTACCAGCCGGAAGCGAAGCAGGTCGTTTCTCAACCGCCCATCGCCGCGCTGATGCCCGTCGAGGCCCCCGCCCAACCTGTCGAGGACGAAAAGACTACCAAGGCCGCGGAGACGGCGCGCGAGCATACCCTGATTGTCGTCCCTGCGCAGCTGGCGAAGAAAGTCACGGCCGTCGAGAGCAAGCCGCAACCGAGCCGTCTTATAGCGCCCGAGGTTACGGCTGAAGCCGGCGGCGTAAGCCACGAAGAAGAGTTTCTCAAGGTTGGTTCGGAAGAAGAGTTTTATGACGACCGCGCGCCGGTCGGCGCACGACTCGCCGGGAGCGTCATAGATTTGCTCGTCGCGGCCTTCGCCTCTTCACCGTTCGCGGCGATTATCGAATTGACGAACGGCAACTGGGCAGACTGGCGTGTCGTCGCTTCGATGGGCGGCATCGTTCTGATAGTCACGTTTCTCTACCTGACGGCCTCGACGGCGCTGGCCGGCCGGACCTGGGGCATGTCCGTAGTCTCGCTCCGGGCCGTGGACGCAGAAACCAGCTTGCCGCCCACGACCAAGCAATCAGTCGCTCGCGCACTTTTCTACATCCTGTCACTCGTTACGCTCGGCCTGGGTCTAATCTACGCGCTCTTCGACGCCGAAGGGCGCACCGCACACGACCACTTCTCCGGCACAATCGTCGTCCGCGACTGAGCCGAAGAAGGAAAATAGTAAAAGGCGAAAAGGGCGGCGAGCCACTGTTATTAAAAGTGGCTCGCCGCCTTCTTTACTTTTTCCTTTTTCCTTCTTACTTTTGCTTTAATCGTGGACGATCAAACCATCGAAGCCATCGTCGCTGAGGTTGCGCCGGCGCTCGCCGGACGCTCCGTGGGCAGAGTGTTTCAACTCTCGCGCGTGTCGGTCGCCGTTGATTTCCGCCCGCACGACGGCCGCTATCTCTTCGTCAGCGTCGAGCCGTCCCAACCCCGAATCCATTTGATAGAGCGCCGCGCCCGCGAGCTTGAGAAGCAGTCTCTCACGCACTCGCCTTTCTCGCTCGTCCTGCAAAAGCAGCTCGGCGGGGCCACGCTCGCCTCTATGGTCAAGGACGAGGGCGACCGCGTCGTCCGCCTAGCTTTCGAAGCCGCTGATGAAATCGGCAACGCGTACTCGCGCGCGCTCGTGGCCCAGTTGACAGGGAGGGCCGCGAACCTCCTGCTGCTGGACGAGCGCGGTTACGTCATTGACGCCCTGCGGCCGCCGCGCGGCGACGGCCAGGAGGTCGGCCATAAATATCAGCCGCCGCCGCGCACCTCACCGAAGACTACTTCGACCGCGCCACTTTTCGAGCGAGGAAACTTCGCCACGCTCTCCGAGGCCGCGGACGATTATTATCGCGGGCTCGAAGAGGCGCGCCGTTACGAGGCGAGGGCGGCGGCCGCGCGCGCCCGCCTGCGTAAAGAGATCGCCCAGCGCGAGAAGTTGCGCCGACATCTCAACCGCGACCTCGAATCGCACGGGAGCGCCGACGAGCATAAAAGAATCGGCGACCTGCTGCTCGCCAACATCGCGACCGCGAAGCGCCTCGGCAATAAAGTCACGCTGACAGACTACTACGCCGAGGGAGCGCCGCTCGCTGAGGTCGAGGTCGACGAGAATTCGACCTTGCAGGAGGAGGCCGCGCGCCGCTTCAACAGGTACTCGAAGGCCCGGCGCGCGGCCGACGAGATTACGAAGCGGCTCGCGGGGCTCGAACAAGAGTTGGCGACGCTTGAAGCTCGCCGTGCGGAGTTGGAGGAAGCAATCGGCGCGCGGGACGAGGCCGCGCTTGAGAGTTTCACCGGCGAGAAGCAAGAGGACGGGACGCGCGGGCCGAAAACTCGCCGCCAGAAGGCCGCCGATAACGTGCCCGGCGCGCGCCGCTACCGCTCTTCCGACGGGTACGAGATTCTGGTCGGGCGCGCGGCGCGCGACAACGACCACCTGACCTTCCGCGTCGCGCGCCCGCATGACCTCTGGCTCCACGCCGCAGACTATCCGGGCTCGCACGTCATCGTCCGCAACCCCACGCGCGCGGACATCCCGCACCGCACCATCATTGAAGCGGCGCAGCTCGCCGCGCTCTTCAGCCAGGCGCGGCGCGACGCCAAAGTTGACGTGCATTACACTCAGCGCAAGTTCCTCTCGAAGCCTAAGGGCGCGGCCCCCGGCCTGGTTCGCATGTCAAGCTTCCGCTCCATCACGGCCGAGCCGCGCGAGGGCGTCGAACGAATTTGAGAGGTAAGCTCAGAGGGTGCTCTGCCGCTTGCAGCGGGCGACCTTTGCGGTATAATCGTCGCACTGTTAAAACACAACTCAGCAACTCTCCCTTGTGCCGGCCGAGAAGCCGGGGGGTAAATTTTTGAGGAGGATTCGACGATGGGACTTTTCGACAACTTCAGCCAGATGTTCGGCACCGGGGCCGCGGCCGCGAAGGGCAACGAGGACAAGTTCGGCCAACTGAAGCAGAAATACCAGAGCGTACTTAACACGCTCGACCAGGAGGGCGCGCGCCTGCACAACCTTCACGTCGAGGGCGACAAGCTCGTCATCAGGGCGACCGCGCCTTCCGAGGCGGCCATGAACAAGGCCTGGGACCAGATCAAGCTCGTCGATCCGAACTACGGGGATTTGGCGGCTGACATTTGGGTCGAGGAAGGCAAGGAGGAGAAGAACGAGACCTACACGGTCAAGGCCGGCGACTCGCTCTGGCGCATCGCGCAGAACAAGCTCGGCGACGGCAACCGCTACATGGAAATCTTCTACGCCAACCGCGACAAGATGGACTCGCCGCAGTCGGTCATACACCCCGGCGACGAGTTGAACATCCCGCAGGCGTAACACGCCGCGCGTTTTTTGAACCAACTTCGGAGGAAGCGACCGCCACCCGTCCGGGCGTGGCGGTCGCTTCTTGCTTTCGCGCGCCGTTGTGAAGAGAATGCTTTCATGAGTTCACCGAAGAGGGCCAAACGCGACCGCTCGACGCAACTGTTCTCGCGCGCCGTCGAACTGATGCCGGGCGGCGTCAACTCGCCCGTCCGCGCCTTCCGCGGCGTCGGCGGCACTCCGCGCTTCATCCGCAGCGCGCGCGGCGCGACCATGACGGACGTCGACGGGCGCAACTACATCGACTACGTAGGCTCCTGGGGCCCTATGATTCTGGGCCACGGCGACGAGGAGGTGCTGACCGCGCTCCATAAGGTGCTGGGGCGCGGGACGAGCTACGGCGCGCCGACGGAGCTTGAGATCGAGATGGCCGAGGAGATCATCGACGCCCTCCCGTCAATCGAGATGGTCAGGATGGTCAACAGCGGGACGGAGGCCACCATGTCCGCCATACGCCTCGCGCGCGGCGTCACCAATCGGAACAAGCTCGTCAAGTTCGAGGGCTGCTACCACGGCCACGGCGACAGCCTGCTCGTCAAGGCCGGCTCGGGCGTCGCCACGCTCGGGCTCCCGGACAGCCCCGGCGTCCCGTCCTCGCTGGCACAGAACACGCTGACGGTCCCCTTCAACGACCCCGTAGCGCTCGAACGCGTCTTCGGCGAGCACGGCGCGGACATCGCCGCCGTCATCGTCGAGCCCGTCGTCGGCAACATGGGCTGCGTCCCGCCGCGCGAAGGGTTCTTGCAGAAGACGCGCGAGGTGACGAAGAAGCACGGCGCGCTCCTCATCTTCGACGAGGTGATGACGGGCTTTCGCCTCGCGCGCGGCGGCGCGCAGGAGCTCTACAACGTCCGGCCCGACATCACCACGCTCGGCAAGATCATCGGCGGCGGCCTGCCGGTCGGCGCTTACGGCGCGAGCCGCGAGGTCATGGAGCGCGTCGCGCCCGCCGGGGACATCTACCAGGCTGGCACACTTTCGGGCAACCCGCTGGCGATGACGGCCGGGCTCGTGACGCTCCGCCGCCTGCGCGACCCCGCGGTCTACGAGCGACTGGAGCGCGCCGGCAAGAGGCTGTGCGACGGGCTGCGCGAGGTCGCGCGCGACCTGAGAGTCGAGACCGCCACCAACCGCGTGGGCTCCATGTGGACGACCTTCTTCACGAAAAAGCCCGTCACGGATTGGGCCACGGCCTCCAAGAGCAACCGCAACCTCTACGGCCGCTTCTTCCACGCCATGCTCGACGAAGGCATCTACCTCGCCCCCTCGCAATTCGAGGCCGGCTTCATCAGTTTGGCACACACCGACGAGATGCTGGACAAAACGATTGAGGCCGCGCGTAACGCCTTGAAGCTGGTGATGAGCGGCAAGTGACGGGTAAATCTAACCTCCGGGAGGCTGGAGCAATCTCAACGCGATTGGAGTACCCTGTAGCCTCAGCTCTGTGACGTTGAGTGGTGCGCGACGAATTGGACGCTCTGGCCGGCCATCGCCAGCGTCACATCGTTAAACCCCATGCCCTGCAATTCATTGTGCCAGAGTATCTGCCCGGTCCGGCCGTCTAAAGCAAAGAGGTGGCCGTTACAGCCCGCGAAGACCATGCCCTGGTGCTCCAGGACGCAAACGTCCATTCGCGCCCTCCCGAAGACGCCCGCGTGCAGCGGAGTCCGCCATACTTCGCCCCCGCGATAAGGGTCAATCGCGGAGACCATGCCGTTGCAGCCGATATAGAGGAACATAGTTTTACTCCTGAGAAGTTCGTCCGTGGGGTTAAGGCCGAGGCCAAACTGTTACGCGTGCTCGCGCCTCACTGCTTTACCGGCAAGTCAACCGTGAAGCTGGTCCCCTCGCCCGCCGCGCTCTCGACGGAGATGGTGCCGCCGTGCTGCTCGACGATCTGCTTGACGATGGCGAGGCCGAGGCCCGTGCCGCGCTTCTTGGTGGTGAAGAAGGGCTCGAAGAGGTGCGCGCGGGTGCGGTCGTCCATGCCGACGCCGCGGTCCGTGACGGTGACGCGGGCGAACTGGGTCGCGAGCCGCTTGCGGTGGCCGTTCTCCTCGGCCGCGGCCGCCTGCTGCCTCGTGGCACGCTCGGTCGTGATGATGAGCGGCGAGCCATCGCGGCCTGCGTCTATCGCGTTGGCGAAGAGGTTGACGAAGACCTGCCGCAGTTGGTCCGCGTCCCACTCGCCGCGCATGTGCTCCTGCCCGTACCTCTTCTCGACGGGCGTACTCTTCTCGTGAATCTGGTCCGCGACCAGCTCCAGGCTCGAATCAATCAGCGCGTGCAGCTCGACCTCCACCAGCTCAAGCGGCCTCTGCCGCGAGAACTGCGTCACGTCAACCACGAGCTTGTTCAAGTGCTGTATGCCGCGCTCGACGAGGTCAATCGTGCTCTGCGACTCCTCGTCCGTGCTCGTGTCGCGCAGCATGGAGACGCCCAGGCGGATGCTGCCGAGCGGGTTTTTGATCTCGTGCGCGACCTGCGCGACGGCCTGGCCCATCGCCGCCAGCGCCTCCGTGCGGCGCATGACAGTTTCCGCCTCGGCGGCCTCCGTCACGTCGACGAGCGTCACGATCTGCCCCTTGTCGCCGTCGACGACGAGCGGCGAGGAGTAGACGTCGTAGGTCCGGTCGGCGCAGTTGGGCGTGCCCTCGTCGCAGACCCAGCGGCCGCGGTAGGTCGAGCGCTCGATGCGCGACGAGGTGGCCGCTTCGAGCATCTTCATCGCGTCGGGCGAGGCGATCTCGTCGTAGACGGAGAGGCCGGCGCGCGCGCCCGGAAAGATTTTGAGGAAGGCGCGGTTGCAACTGCGTATGCGGTCGTGAGCGTCGATGGCGGCGACGGCCGAGACCATGCCCTCCAGCATCTGCGCGCTGAACTCGCGCTCGCGCCGCGCCTCGTTCATGCTCTCGCGCACCTGGCGGAAGCGGCGCTGCGCCTCGCGTATGGTGTAGGCGGCGACGAGCGCGCCCATCAACAGCGCAATCGCCGTCAGCACGTAAATCCTGCGCGCGGCCTCGCGCTGCAACTCCTCGCTCCGGTAAAAGACGGCCTCCTGCTCGCGCCTCCCTTCCTCCAGCAGCACGTCCAACTCCTTGTCAACGTCGCGGAATTTGAGGTAGCCCTCGCGCAGGTAGGCGTTGCGGTCCTCCGCGGCCTGGACGAAGGCGACGAGGCGGTCGCGCACGCTGAGCCATTTTTGGTTTTCGGAGTAGGGCGGGACGGCGAGGCGGCGCAGGAGGTCTATCACCTGGGAGCGGGCGCGGTCGAGCGGCGCGTCGAAGAGCGGGCGGGTATCTTCCTGCTCCGCGCCGACGCGGCGGCCGCGCGCGCGCGCCTCGTTGTCCAGCTTGGTCGCGGCGATTTTGAGTTCGAGCGTGAAGTCGCGTATGGCGGCGGCGCGGCGGCCGTCGTCCAGGGTCTTGGAGCCGACCTCCGTGGTCTTGCGGACGCTCAGGTACCCGAGCAGCAGCACGAGCGCGAGCAGCAGCGCGAAGCCGACGATGATCGTCTTCAGCGCCGGGGCGAGGTGCGTCGCCGCGGCCGACTTGCGCCGCTTCTCGCGCTTCCCGTCCGGCTCTTTCTTCTCCTCTTCCGCGCCGGGGCCGATGCGCCTGTAGACGACGTCGCCGTCCTCGGTCGGATGTTCAGGAGCAGGCTTCATAAAAGCGGTGAACGGTGACGGGCGACGGGTGACAAGAAAGAGCTGTTTTTATCTTGTCACCCGTCACCTGTCGCCCGTCACTGTCCTTTCGTTTCCATCCAGTTGTCGCCGGTGCCGACCTCGACGATGAGGGGGACATCCAATTCGACGGCCGATTCCATCTCGCGGCGGAGGAGTTCGGCGACGCGCTCGGCCTCTTCCTCGGGGGCCTCCATCAGCAATTCGTCGTGGACCTGCATGAGCATGCGCGCCTTCAAACCTTCGCGCCGGATGGCCTCGTCAACGTGGAGCATGGCGATCTTGACGATGTCGCTCGCGCTCCCCTGAATCGGGTGGTTGATGGCCTCGCGCTCGGCGCGGGCGCGTACGTTGCCGTTGCGGTCGTTGATGCCGGGGATGGGGCGGATGCGGCCGTAGATGGAGCGGACGTAGCCCATCTCGCGCGCCTTCTCGGGGACTTCCTCCATGAAGCGGTGGACGCCCTTGTAAGTCTCGTAGTAGTCGTCAATCACCTTCTTCGCCTCCTTGCGCGAGATGCCGACGCGCTGCGAGAGGCCGAAGGGCTCGATGGCGTAGGCGATGGCGAAGTTGACGATCTTGGCGAAGCGCCGCGCCTCCTTCAACTCCTCTTTGGTCTTCGCGCCGAAGACGAGCCGCGCCGTGCGCTCGTGTATATCGTCGTTCTTCTGGAACGCGTCGAGCATCACGGGGTCGTGCGTGACGTGCGCCAGCAGGCGAAGCTCAAGCTGCGAGTAGTCGGCCGAGACCAGCTTGTTCCCCTTCTCCGCGACGAAGGCCCGCCGGATGCGCCGGCCTAGTTCGGTGCGAATCGGGATGTTCTGTAGGTTGGGCTCCGAACTGCTCAACCTTCCCGTCGCCGTCACCGTCTGGTTGAGCTGGCCGTGTATGCGGCCGTCCTCGGCTATCTGTTCGGGGAGCGAGTCTGTGTAGACGGTCTTCAGCTTGTCCAGCTCGCGGTACTCTATGATGAGGCGCGGCAACTCGTAGGACTGTGCCAGTTCTTCGAGCACCGCCTTGCTCGTGGAGACGCGGCCCGTGGAGGTCTTGCGGCCCGAGCTGATGTTCAACTCTTCGAGCACGTCCCCGACCTGCTTGGGCGAGTTGATTTTGAATTCGCGCCCCGCCACCTGGTAGATTTTCTGCGTCAGCTTCTCCAGTTCCGCGCCCAGGTATTTCGAAAGCTCCGAGAGGACTTTGGTGTCCACGCGCAGGCCGGCGCGCTCCATGCGGTAGAGGAGCGGGGCGAGCGGGAGCTCTATCTCGGTGTAGATGGCTTCGAGCCCCTGTTCGAGCAGACGGCCGTGGAGGACATGTGCGGTCTGCGCCGTCAGGTCCGCGGCCTCGGCCGCGCGCCACTGCTCCTCCGCCCAGCCTGCGGGCGCGTCGCCCGCGCCGTCAGCGCCTGTGGCCTCGCGCGCCAGGTCCGCCAACTCATACTTGCTGCGGATGGGGTCCAGGAGATACGCGGCCAGGAGCGTGTCGTCCGTGACGCCCTCCGGCTCTATGCCGAGCGGGGCGAGCAGGGCGACGGCGCGCTTGAGGTCGTGGACCGATTTCGAGAGCAGCCCGTTCGCCAGCACGTCCTGCAAAGGGGCGGCGGCCTCCGTGCCTTCCTCGAAGTTTTCCAGATCGACGTAAGCCGAAGCTCCCGCGGCGGTCGAGATAGCCACGCCGCGCGGCGGCCCGGCGTCGCGCACGCTCGCCTGCTGCCCGCCGCCCGGCGGCGACGAATCCGCGACGGCGAACCCCCAGTGCTCGGCATCCCACAGCGCGCGCACGAGCGTGTCCAGCTCCGAGCGCTTGCGTATCATGCGGTAGCGGCGCGTGGCCGGCGCGCCTTCGACGGCGGCAGCCGCGTCGGAGAACTCGCGCGTCAGCGTCTGGAACTCCAGCTCGCGGAAGAGTTGATAAGCCGCCGCGCGGTCGGGCGGGCGGCAGCGCAGCTTGTCCAAATCCAGTTCGATGTTAACGTCCGTCCTGATCGTCGCCAGCTCGCGCGACTGGCGTATCAGGTCGACGTTGTTCTTCAAAGACTCGCGGTAGGTCTTGTGCTTGACCTCCTCCCAGTTCTTGAGCGCGTTCTCGATGGAGCCGAACTGTTTGACGAGTTGCACCGCGCCCTTCGCGCCGATGCCGGGCGCGCCGGGGATGTTGTCAACCGAGTCGCCCATCAGACCCAGCAGGTCTATGATCTGCGACGGCGGCACGCCGAACTTGTTCTCGACCCAAGCCTCGTCGCACCACTCGACGGGCGGCACGGGCTCCTTGCGCTTGACGTTCTGCGAGTTCTGCCGCATGCAGATGACCCAGGGGTCGCGCACGAGCTGGCACATGTCCTTGTCGTTCGAGACGATGACGGCCTGGAGCCCCTGCGCGGCGGCCTGCACGGCGAGCGTGCCGATGACGTCGTCGGCCTCGAAGCCGGGCGCGTTGAGGATGGGGACGTTGTAGGCCTCGCAGACGCGGATGATGTAGGGGATTTGCGACTCGAAGTCCTCGGGCGGGGCGACGCGGTTGGCCTTGTAGTCGGCGGAGAGCGCGTGGCGGAAGGTCGGCTCGCCCGACTCGAAGACGGCCGCGATGTAGTGCGGCTTCTCGTCGGCCAGCAGCTTGCGGAGCATGTTGGTGAAGACGAAGACGGCCTGCGTCACCTGCCCGCCGCTCGTCGTCAGGGGCTCGGCCCGCCCGCCCATCGGCGCGAAGAACGCGCGGAAGATGTGCGACATCGAGTCTATCAGAAAGACCCGCTCCGCCGGCTCTTTCCGTGTAGCTGCTTTTTTCGAAGGCATGTAAGCCGATGATAAGGAATGACGGGCGCGGGTGACAAGGGCGGGTGACTCGGGCGCCCGGGCGGGCGCCGCGCCCCGCCCTTCTCAGAACTCGCCGGGCGCGCACTGGAGGCAGACGAGCCCTTCGGCGCGCCACATCTCGACGACGCGGGAGCGGTCTTCGACGACGAAGAGGACGCGGCCCTTGTCTATGCCGCGGAGCATCTCGCGTTTGACGACGGTGTCGCTGCGGAAGTCGCCGTCGCGGCGGAGGCGCAGTCCGTGGTAGTTGACGCCCTGCTGGGCCAGCCACGCCACCGTCTCGGCGCGGTGGCTCTCGTTGCGGCCGGAGCAGAGGACGATCTTAACGCCGGAGGCGTGCAGGAGGTTGCAGAGCCTGACCATCGAGCGGATAGCCTTGTCCTGCGCGATGCCCTCGAAGAAGGCGTCCCAGTCCTTCGGCGTCTTCCGCAGGTGGTGGACGCGCTCCGAAACGTCGGCCAGCGTGCCGTCTATGTCAAAGATGACGATCTCTTCGCCCATGCTCGCGCCCCCGGCCGAACTCGGAACTTGACGGCCCGCACTCACCCCTCGTACTCGTCCGACCCCTGCACCCAGAGGAAGGACTGGATGTCGATCATGTCGCGCGGGCCGAGGTCTCGCTGGTCTCGGCGCACGGTCTCGGC
>DATMVE010000100.1:0-5051 GCA_035563515.1 Pyrinomonadaceae bacterium | reverse complement strand
CCCTCGCGCTCGCGGCGCGTGCGGGGACGGCGCTCGCGCCCGTCGCCGCCGCGCGGCTCGTTAATCGGGTCTGTGCCGGTTCCGCGGGCCATCGCCGCCTTCGGGTCGAGAATCTCGCCGCGGTAAATCCAGACCTTGACGCCGATGACGCCGAAGGTCGTGTGCGCCTCCGCGAGCCCGTAGTCAACGTCCGCGCGCAGGGTGTGCAGCGGCAACTGGCCTTGCAGGTGCCACTCGCTGCGCGCAATCTCGGCCCCGTTCAGGCGGCCCGAAATCTTAACCTTGATGCCCTGCGCGCCGAAGCGTATGGATTCCTCCACGGTCTTGCGCATGGCGCGGCGGAAAGCGATGCGCTTCTCAAGCTGCACGGCGATCTTCTCGGCCTGGAGCTGTGCGTTCAATTCCGGCTTGTGAATCTCCTGGATGGAGACCAGCACCTCGCGGCCCGTGCGCGCCGAAAGGTCGCCCTTGAGCTTGTCGATCTCGGCCCCCTTGCGCCCGATGATGATGCCGGGGCGCGAGGTGTAGATGATGATCTTCAGGCGGTTGGCCGCGCGCTCCACGTCGACGTGGCTGACGCCCGCGCCCGCGAACTTCCCCTTGAGCTCGCGCTTGAGCTTGAGGTCTTCGAGGAGGTACTCGCCGAACTGCCGCTTGGCGTACCAGTGCGAGTGCCAGTCCTTGTTGTAGCCGAGGCGGAAGCCGTATGGATGAACTTTCTGACCCACTCTATTTCTCCCGGTGAATTTGAAATCTCGAATCTGAAATTTCAAATATAGATTTACTCTTCAGTCGCGGCCGTCTCTTCAGCGCCGCCGGTGGTCTGCGTGGCAGTCTCGTCGGCCTTCGTCTCCGCCGCGGTCTCGGCCGGCTTGGTCTCGGCCTTCGGCGCGGTGCGCTTGGCGCGCGGAGCCGAAGCCGCCCCGCCGCGCCTGCGGCCCTTGCTCTCTTCGAGCTTCGCGGGCTTGGCCTCTCCCTTTTGGCCGCCCTTCCCGGCGTCGGCGGCGGCCGCGGGGTCGTCGCTCGACAGCAGGATCGTGACGTTGCAGAAGTGGCGGCGCTCGCGGTAGGCGCGGCCCTGCGGGGCCGGGCGCACGCGGCGGCGGTTCTTCGTCGGCCCGCGGTCAACGAACGCGGCCTTGACCCACAACTCGTCCGGCTCGACCGCGATGTTGGCCTTCTCGGCCGCCTCGGTCGCGTTGGCGATGGCCGAACGCACGCACTTCTCGATGCCGTCGGCCGCGCGCTTGTTGGTGAACTGCAAAATCGCCAAAGCCTGGTTGACGTTCTTGCCGCGAATCATGTCCACGACCAGCCGCGCCTTCTGCGCCGACCCGCGCAGGTACTTTGCACTCGCTCTTGCTTCCATAATTTCCTCGTAAATCGTGAATCGCGAATCGTGAATCGTAAAAGAAAGGCCGTTCGTCTATTTACGACTCACCATTTACGACTTACGTTATTTCTTCGCTACTTTCGAGCTCTTCTCGGCCTTCGTCCCCGAGTGGCCTTTGAAGGTGCGCGTCGGCGCAAACTCGCCGAGCTTGTGCCCGACCATGTTCTCCGTCACGTAGACAGGCAGGTGGCGCTTGCCGTTGTGCACGCCGAACGTCAGCCCGACCATGTCGGGCGTGATCGTCGAGCGGCGCGACCAGGTCTTGATCGCGGGGGGACGCGCGCCGCCCGCGCGGATGCGCTCCACCATCTTCGCGATGCTCTTGTCTACGAACGCCCCTTTATTAACTGAACGTGCCATAAATTCTCCAAGTCTTATTTAACCCTACGGTCGCGCACGATCATCTTGGACGTGCGTTTGTTCTTACGCGTCTTGTAGCCGCGCGTCGGCTGGCCCCAGGGGGTGACGGGGTTGCGCCCGCCGGAGGTCTTGCCCTCGCCGCCGCCGTGCGGGTGATCCACCGGGTTCATCGCCACGCCGCGCACGTGCGGGCGGATGCCCTTCCAGCGCGAGCGCCCCGCCTTGCCGTAAGAGACGTTCTCGTGCTCGACGTTCCCGACCTGGCCCACGGTCGCCATGCACACGACCGGCACGCGCCTGACCTCGCCCGAAGGCATGCGAAGCTGTGCGTAGTCGCCTTCTTTCGCGACCAACTGCGCGAACGCGCCCGCGCTGCGCGCCATCTGCCCGCCCTTGCCGGGGCGCAGCTCGATGTTGTGAATCTGCGTTCCCAGAGGGATGTTGCGAATTGGCAGCGCGTTCCCCGGCAGGATGTCCGCCTCGGGGCCGCTCACGACCGTCTTGCCCACTTCGAGGCCGGCCGGCGCGATGATGTAGCGCTTCTCGCCGTCGAGGTAGGTGACGAGCGCGATGTGCGCCGAGCGGTTCGGGTCGTACTCGATCTGCGTGACGCGGCCGGGCACGCCCGCCTTGTCGCGCTTGAAGTCGATGATCCTGTAGAAACGCTTGTGGCCGCCGCCGCGACGGCGCACCGTGATGCGGCCGTCGTTGTTGCGCCCCGAGATGCGCTTCTTCGGCTCCAGCAGCGACTTCTCAGGCTCCGCCCCAGCCGTTAACTCATCGCGCGTCAAATAAGTCTGGTAGCGACGCGCCGGCGATGTCGGTGTCAGTTTCTTGATGCCCATAATCTTTAAGTAGTCAGTAGTCAGTAATCCGTTTTCAGTAAAAGCAATCTGTCTCTGCCGGTTACTGAATACTGATTACTGATACCTCTTAAATCGCCTCGCCGTAATCGAGCGGCTTCTCGCCCTGTTTCAAGGTGACGTAGGCTTTCTTCCACGCGGGCTTGCGGCCCTCGTAGCGCCCGCGGCGCTTGATCTTGCCCATGTAGTTGACCGTGCGGACGGCGTCAACCTTGACCTGGAAGATGGTCTCGACCGCCGATTTAATCTCGGGCTTGGTCGCGTGGCGGTCGACGCGGAAGGTCAAAAGCTGCCGCGCGTCCTGCGTCTCTTCTTTCGCCACCAGAGCCTTTTCCGTAATCACCGGCGACTTGATGATGTCCCAAACTGTTCTCATCGCTTACGCCGCCTCCTCTGTCGCTTCTTCGCCGCCCGGCGTGGCGGCGTCGGTCGTCTCCTCAGCCGCGTCCGTGTTCTCGTCCGCGCTCTCCTCGACGGGCTCGCCCGCCTTCTTCGACTGCGGGTCGAGCAACTCGGCCAACTCAAGCGCGGCGGCGCGCGAGAGCACGAGCTTCTCGTGGTAGAGCAGGTCGTAGATGTTCAGGCCGTAGCTGTTGACGACCTTCGCGCGCCTGACGTTGCGCGAGGCGCGCAGCAGGTTCTCGTTGTCGAGGCTGTCCACGATCAGCGTCTTGCCTTCGAGGCCGAGCGTGCCGAGCGTGCTCACGAAAGCCTTCGTCTTCGGATCGTCGAGCGCGAAGCCGTCGAGGACGACGACGTTGCCCTCGCGCACGCGCTCGGACAGGGCGGAGCGCAGAGCGCCGCGGCGCATCTTCTTCGGCAGGTTGTAAGACCAGTCGCGCGCCTGCGGCCCGTGGACGTTGCCGCCGCCCTTCCAGAGGGGCGAGCGGATGCTCGCGATGCGCGCGCGCCCCGTGCCCTTCTGCCGCCACAGCTTCTTGCCCGAGCCACTGACGTCGCCGCGCGTCTTAGTGCCGACGGTGCCGGCGCGCGCGTTCGCCATGAAATTCTTCACGGCGGCGTGAATCAGCGCCTCGTTCAGCTCAGCGCCGAACACGGCGTCAGACAACTCCAGGTCGCCGACCTCTTCGTTCTTCAGATTGCGCACCTTAACGGTAGGCATAACTCACTCCGTTCGCAGTCATCAGTCATCAGTCATCAGTCATCAGCTTATGGCTGACTACTGATTGCTGATGACTGAAAACTATCTCTTCGCTTTCTTAATAATCACCACGCTGCCGGTCGCGCCGGGGACCGCTCCGCGGACCATCAGCAGATTGTTCTCGACATCGACGCGCGCCACGGTCAGCCCCCTGACGGTCACGCTGTCGTCGCCCATGTGGCCCGAGGAGCGCGTACCCTTGAAGACGCGCGACGGGTAGGCCGACTGGCCGATTGAGCCGGGCGCGCGGACGTTCATGGAGCCGTGCGACTCGGGGCCGCGGTTGAAATTGTGCCGCTTGACCGTGCCGGCGAAGCCGCGCCCCTTCGAGCGCCCGCTGACCTCTATCCGGTCGCCGTCCGCGAACTGGTTAACCAGCACCTTGTCGCCGACGTTGGTCGGGTCCGCCGAATCTTCCAGGCGGAACTCCTTCAGGATGCGCGTGGGGGGCACGCCCCCGCCCGTCTTCTCGAAGTGGCCGCGCATGGGCTTGTTGACGTTCTTCAGCTTGACGGGCTTGTCCTCGACCAGCCCGAGCTGGACGGCGTTGTAGCCGTCTTTGCCCGCCGCGCTTTTCTTCTGGACGACGACGCACGGCCCAGCCTTAATCACGGTCACGGGCGTGACCGTCCCGTCCGACGCGAAAATCTGCGTCATCCCGACTTTCTTACCGATGATTCCGTTAATCATCTCAATCCTCAGTAATCAGTGGTCGGTAATCAGCAGTCAGTAAAAAGCAGTTAGCTGATTACTGATGACTAATTACCGGCTACTTTTTTATTGCCTGCCGAACGCCTTAATCTCGACGTCAACGCCCGCGGGGAGGTCCAGCTTCATCAGCGCGTCCACGGTCTGCGGCGTCGGGTCGAGAATGTCCATCAGGCGCTTGTGCGTCCTGATCTCGAACTGCTCGCGCGACTTCTTGTCCACGTGGGGCGAGCGCAGCACCGTCCACTTGTTCTTCAGAGTGGGGAGCGGGATGGGCCCCGCCACGCGCGCCCCAGTCCGCTTCGCCGTCTCGACGATCTCGTGCGTGCTCTGGTCGAGCACGCGGTGATCGTAAGCCTTGAGCCTGATTCTGATTTTTTCGTTCAGCATAATTTCTTCAACTCAACTTCGGATTGGCCGGAGTTATTCGATGACCTCGGAGACTGTGCCTGCGCCGACGGTTCTGCCGCCCTCGCGGATGGCGAACCTCAGCCCCTTCTCCATGGCGATGGGCGCGATCAGCTCGATCTCCATCGCCACGTTGTCGCCCGGCATGACCATCTCG
>DATMVE010000099.1:0-54317 GCA_035563515.1 Pyrinomonadaceae bacterium | reverse complement strand
CATGCGCGCGACGCACACGGCCGAGGACGGCTTCGATTTGATAGTCGGCGCGTCCGGCGCTCCCTCGCTCTGGGCGGCGCTCTCGTCCGCGGGCGCGCGGCCCGTGGGCGCGGACGCCCTGGAAGTCTTACGCGTCGAGGCGGGCGTCGCGCGCTACGGAGTGGACACGGACGAGACGAGCGTCGTGCTCGAAGCCGCGCCGGAAGACGCCGTGAGTTTCACCAAAGGCTGCTACGTGGGCCAGGAGATCATCGCGCGCATACACTGGCGAGGGCACGTCGCCAAGCGGCTCGCGGGCCTCGCGTTCGACGCCCGCGCGGACGCCAGCCGCGACGATAAAGTCACGACGCCGGACGGCCAGGCGATAGGCCGCCTCACTTCCGTCACCTACAGCCCGGCGCTCAACCGCACCGTCGCGCTCGGCTACGTCAAGTACGATTACCTCGCGCCAGGCACCGAAGTGCGAGTCGTCGGCGCTGACAACGCGCAGACGACGGCGCGCGTCGCGGCGCTCCCCTTCGTGCGCGGGAGTTGGCACAGCGCGGCGGAGGCGGGCGCATGAGCGGAGAGACTCACGAGACGGCCCACACGCCCGCGCGCGACCTGGACTTCGAGCAGGCGCGGCTCGCCTACTCCATCATCGAATCCTTACTTGAGCACACGAGCGTCGTCAGCGACCTCATAGCCCTGATGGCGCAGGTGCTGGACGAAGACACGACGAAAGCCCTGACGAACACCCCGCAGTGGAAAGCCTACCTCGACAGCCGCCGCGCGATGGAGAAGACACGCGACGACGTGGAGAGATTCGCCGAAGTGATGCGGAGCCTGCCGGGGAAGGAAGGGGCGACGGAATGACCTGCCCTTTCATGCCGCTTCGTGTCTCCCCGTGGTTCGTGTAGTCCTCTCCTGTCGCTGACGATCCGGTCATCTCCCTAGATGTTTTTTGAACCACCTGACGGCGCGCTGGTCCCTGTCCTCCTGATTCCGGGCCAGAATGTGATTGTCGCCGGCGTAAACGAGCAGCTCGTAAACTTTGCCCGCCTTCTGTAGACGCTGGGCCATATTCAGCGACTGGACGGGACTCACTGCGGGGTCCGCGCCCCCGTGCATGATGAGCAGCGGGACGTTCAACTGGTCCGCCCAGAGGACGGCAGACCTCATCTCGAACAACTCGTTCTTCCGCGCCTCGTAATCGGGCCAGAGTTGTTTGAAGAGGGCCGGCGTGTACTGCTGCGGGTGCTCGTCCACGAGTTCCTGCAAGCTCGTGAAGGCCCCGAAGACCGCCGCCGCCTTCATCGGAAACTTTCGCCTGATGGCCTGGTAAGTCATCATCCCGCCGCGCGACTCGCCGTACATGAACAGATTGTCCGCGTCCACGAAGCCGAGGGACTTCGCCACCGCGACTATGTTCGTCAAGTCGTTAGCGTCCGCGCCGCCCACTTCGTCGCGCCCTTCGCCGCCGTCGCTCTGGCGCAGGAGCGGGGCCAGGATGACGAAGCCCTCGGCCGCCAGGCGGCGAAAGCATGTGACCAGCTCGGGCGCGATGTCGCCGCGCACGACGCTCCCGCGGTTGAAGATGACGGCCGGGAACTTTTGCCCGGCGGTCCGTTTGGGCTTGTACAGGTAGGCCGTGACTTTCAACCCGTCGCTCAAGTACGTCAACTTCTGAAGCTCGAAGTTAGCGTCGCCGACCGCCTTCTCGTAGGCGGCGCGGTCCGCGTAGTTTTCAACGTCCGTGGTCTCCACGGCCTTCTCGTACGGCGGGAAGACGTACGCCTTCTGCGCGACCACCGCGCCGTTCTCCTGCCGCGCCGAAACGTTCGACGGCTGTTGTAAGAAAGAGCCGGCCGCAATCAGCGGCAGTAGCAGACAGGACGACACGAATGACTTCATACGAGTTTGCTCCGGCGACGAATTCAGTGGAAGAACTTACCGCTTGATTATGACGCGAGGGGCGGCGGGAGCGTTAACGCGGGCGAGCCGCGGAGTCCGGGCGCGCTTAAAAAAGAGACGGCTGGTCTTCGAGGTCCGCGGCCTCGACCGCGGGCTGGCCGAGCAGGCGCTTCAGTTTGTTGGCGCTGGCGGGGGCGTGGCCCTCGTAGAAGTTGCTGAAGTAGGCGTAGACGGAGGGGACGCGCTCGTTGAGGCGCGAGATGATTTTGGCCCAGGCGGAGAGGTTCTCGTCCTGCGGGCGCTGGACCGCGTCGAAGCGCGTGAGGTTGCGCGCGCCCATCCAGCGTACGTAGACGAAACGGCCTGCCAACTGCTCGGCCAGGTGCCAGTTGTCTTCGGGCGCGATCCACTGGCCCTCGACCAGCGCGGGCGAGACCGCGTGCTCGGAGAGAAAGTCCAGGACGCTCTGCCTGAGCCAGGACGTGCTGCGGAACTCTACGCTGAAGCGAATGTCTCGCGGCAGAGTAGGGAGAAACTTGCGCAGGGCTTGTCCCGTCTCCACTGTCAGCTCAAACTGCGGCGGCAGTTGTATGAGCACGCAGGCGAGCTTCTCTCCGAGCGCGCGTGCGCGGTCCGCGAACTCCGCGAGCAGCTCGGCGCTCCCGCCCCCGAGGCCGCGCTCGTGCGTGATTTCTCTGGGCAGCTTGAGGGAGAAAGTGAAACCGGGCGGCGTGCGCCTGGCCCAGTTTTCGAAAGTCGAGAGCGGCGGGATGGCGTAAAAGGTCGAGTCAACTTCGACCGTCTCGAACGCGCGACAGTAAACCTCCAGCATCGCGGCCGCGCGCGTGCCGCGCGGGTAGAAGACGCGCGCGGCCGGCCCCGTCACCCAGTCGTCGTAGTTCCAGCCCTGGCACCCAACAACGCAGGAAGGGATGAGGGATGAGGGATGAGGGATGAATGATTTGTTACTCAACTTGAACCATCGCTCCTTTCATCCCTCAGCCCTTCGACGCGGCAGACGATGAGGTTGATTATACCGAGCGCGCGGCGCTCGACGCGTTCGAGGCGTAGACCGGCGCGCGCGGCCTCCTGCGCTGTGCGTCGGTTGAAGTGGTCTTCGATCAGCGCGACGGTCAGGACGTTGAGCGCGTCGAAGAGGTAGCCGAGCAGCCCCGCGGGGCGCACGTGCTCAAGGAGCACGACGGTTCCTCCTGGGCGGACGACGCGGCGCAACTCCGTGAAAGCCTCGCGGGGCGAGGCGACCGAGCAGAAGACGAGCGTCGCGAAGGCCGCGTCGAACGAGGCGTCGGCGAAGGGGAGTCGCTCGGCGCAATTCTGCACGAGGCGCACGCCCGCGGGCCTCTCCGCTTTGCCGCGCGCGATGTTGAGCATCTCGCGGCTCAACTCGCTCGCCGCGCCCCGCGCGCCGCGCGGGTAGAAGGGGAAGTTGAGTCCCGTGCCGGCCCCGACTTCCAGCACGCGGCCCTCCGCGGGGAGCGCGGCCAGGACTTTCGCGCGCAGGCCGGCGAGAAACCTGCGTTCGAGCGGGGCCATCGGCCGCTCGTAGTGCTTCGCGAAGCGGTCATAAACAGGCGGCCGGCTCGCCTCCCCTTGCGCACGCTTTTTCATCGCCACCCACCGCACCAAAATACTTGACTCGTCCTCGCGGCAGGCGTTATCGTCCCGCATCCCGACGAGTCTCCAATCTCTTTCCGGCGAACCATCCGGGCAGGAACCCTCGCTCCCGAACGTACAGGTCTCTAATCCCCAAAGTCTCTGAGGAAAGGAAGAGGACATGAATAATCTCGCTTACACGTCGCACGACGTGGCGGAAATCGGCCCGAAGGTCGAGGAGAAGATTCGCGAAGAGGTCGGGTCACAGGCCCCCATCCCTTACCAGGTCGAGGGCGGCGACGCGGGAGAAATGACCGCCGGCAAATTCTTCGGCGACATCGCGAGCGGGCTCCTCGGCGGAAAATCCGACGTGCTCTTTAACCTCCACTTCGATTTCGCCGAGCCGCGCCCCGTGCACCTGCGCCTCTCTATGAACCGCCAGGGCGTCGGCTCGCACGCCGGGCTGCTGCTCTACTCGACGCCGCTCTCGAAAGCGGTCGGCGGCGAAATCTACCTGGAAGACCCGAAGTTTTTCGGCAAGTCGAAGTTCAAGGGCGACCCGGCGGCCGAGAAGCTCAACGGCAACGGCGACCTCATCAAGCTCGCCAACGAACTCGCCAAGACGGAGTCGCAGTCGGGCGGCCTGACGCTCAAGATCAAGAGGTTCTGCAAGATCGTCCCCGGCGAGAACGGCGGCGCGCAACTCGTCGTCGCCACCCTCCCGCGCCCGACCAAGATGGGCTTCAGCGCCGCCGTCAGCGCGCCCGAATTTTTCGAACTGGCCCAGATGGTCGAAGCAACGCTCTAAAAAGAAACGATGAATGCGGAGTGATGAATGATGAGTTAGAAAGCAATCGTCTTTCATCCATCACTCCGCCTTCATCATTGTTCTTTCATCAATTTCATGATGACTCTGCGCTCGCGCGGGCCGTCGAACTCGCAGAGGAAGATGCCTTGCCAGCGGCCGAGGAGGAGGCGGCCGTCGTGGAAGGGGATGGTCGCGCTCGGGCCGACGATGCTGGCTTTGATGTGCGCGTCGGAGTTCTCCTCGCCGTGGCGGAAGTCCATGCCGTGCTGCGGAATCAGCGTGCGCAGGGCGTGGAGCATGTCGCGCTGAACGTCCGGGTCCGCGTTCTCGTTGACGGTCAGCCCGGCCGTGGTGTGCTGCACGTAGAGGAAGCAGACGCCGTCGCGCGCGCCGGACTCCGCGAGCTTCCGCCTGATCTCGTCCGTGATCTCGACCATCTGCTCGCGCTCGCGCGAGCGCACACTTAGCACGTACATTGCCTAAATCCTCACTCGCCCGCCTCGCAGCGCGCGCTCGCCTTGTTCCAGAGTTCCTGAACCACCGCGGCCAGCTCCTTCAAATCCGCCGGGCGCAATTCCGAGCTGCCAGGATACCACGAGGTGCTGACGGCGCGCGCCGAGTCGCGCGCCTCGCGGCGGCTGAACTTCAGGCGGGTCGTAGGCTGGTCGCAGCAGATGGGGTGCTCCTTGTCGCTGTAGCCGTTGCGCCACGCCGCGGGCCTCGACGCGCGGACGGCCTCCTTGAGCTTGAGAAAGTCTTCTTCCGCGAGCTTCACTTTAACGGAACAGTCGACGACCGCCCGGCCCGCGACGTAATGCTCGTCGTGGACGCTGATCTCCCCGCCGGAGTTGACGCTGACGGTTTGCCTGGCGGGGCGCATCCCGCCGCTCCTGCTCATGTAGACCACCCACGCGCCCTGGCCCTGCGGGAATGGGAGGGTGTTGCCTCCCTCCGACTCCTCCTGCGCGCCGCCGAAATGCGCGGCGCTGAACAGGAGCAGTGCGATTACACAGAGCCCGAACGCGCTCCCTCTTTTCGTCATCGCTTCACCTCGCTCGACGGAGTAAAGTCAAAGCCCCCGGCTTGACGAACAAGTCGAGGGCTGAAGGTTAAATCAAAGCGTGGCGCTTTGAAAGTCTAACGCGAGTCTTTGCGGCGCAGCAGCGCCCAGCCCGTCGGGAGCACGGCGGCCGCGAGCGCAATCTTGACGAGGTCGCCGGCGAGAAAAGGTTCGACCCCCGCGGACCATGCCGCGGACGGCCCGACGAAGCGAGTCAGCCACGCCCAGCCGCCGAGCAGAATCACGACTGAGCCGAGGGCCATCGCCGCCGCGGCCGTCACCCAGCGCCGGTCCCAGCCGCGCTCGGCGAGCAGCCCCACGAGGAAGGCCGCCGCAGGGTACGCGAGCAGGTAGCCGCTCGTCGGGCTGAACAGCAGACGCCCCAGCCCTGCGCCGCCCGCCGCGAAGAACGGGAGCCCCGCCGCGCCTTCAATCAGGTAAGCGATCATCGCCAGCGCGCCCAGGCGCGAGCCGAGGAGCGCGCCCGTCAGCAGGACCGCGAAGGTCTGAAGCGTGATGGGCACGGGAGTCCACGGGAGCGGGACGGCCACCTGCGCGGCGAGCGCGGTCAACAGACTGAAGCCGACCACGAGCGCGAGCTGACGCGCCCAGTCGAGCGGCGCGAGCACCGCACTCGTCAACGTCTCTGCTTTGGCGTATGAAGTATTCACGGTTGTCTTCCTCAAGAGTAATTTGTGTCAGTGCCGCCCGCTTGCGGCAGGCGGCACTGACCCGAACGTTCAAGCTCAGCGCGTAGCCGCGCCCTTCGCCACGCCCTCGCGGTCTGTGCCCATCTCGCCGACGCTGTCGAGCTGCTCGGCCCCGCCGCCGCCCATCTTGCCGATGCGCATGCCGTAGAAGGAGCGCCAGACGAAGAAGAGCGAGATGAGGAAGAAGACGGCGGCCAGGACGTGCGTCACCGTCGTGTCGCCCGCGTTGCTCGCCGTCAGGCTCACGGCCAACTCGACGGCCAGCAGGCCGAAGAGCGTCGTGAACTTGATGACCGGGTTCAGGGCCACCGAAGACGTGTCCTTGAACGGGTCGCCCACCGTGTCGCCCACGACGGTCGCGTCGTGTAACGGCGTCCCCTTCATCTTCAACTCGACCTCGACGATCTTCTTGGCGTTGTCCCACGCGCCGCCCGCGTTCGCCATGAAGATGGCCTGGTAGAGGCCGAAGACGGCGATGGAAATCAGGTAGCCTATGAAGAAGAACGGCTCGACGAAGGCGAAGGCGAGCGAGGAGAAGAAGACGGTCAGGAAGATGTTGAACATCCCCTTCTGCGCGTACTGCGTGCAGATTTGAACGACCTTCTTCGAGTCCTCGACCGAAGCCTTCTCCACGCCTTCGAGGCGGATGTTGGCCTTGATGAACTCGACGGCGCGGTAAGCGCCGGTGGTGACGGCCTGCATCGAAGCGCCCGTGAACCAGTAGATGATCGCGCCGCCCGTAATCAGGCCGAGCAGGAACGGGGCGTGCAGCAGCGAGAGCTTGTCTATGTCGGCAGTCAGCCCGCCCGTGAGCGCCATGATGATCGAGAAGATCATCGTCGTCGCGCCGACGACCGCTGTGCCAATTAGGACGGGCTTGGCCGTCGCCTTGAACGTGTTGCCCGCGCCGTCGTTCTCTTCGAGAAGATGTTTCGCGCGCTCGAAGTTGACCGTGATGTTGTGCTCGCGCTTGATCTCTTCCTCGATGTTCGGGACCTGCTCGATGAGCGAGAGTTCGTAGACGGACTGCGCGTTGTCGGTCACGGGGCCGTAAGAGTCGACGGCAATCGTCACGGGGCCCATGCCGAGGAAGCCGAAGGCGACGAGGCCGAAGCCGAAGACCGGGGCGGCAATCGGGCTGACCATCAGCGCGCCGAGGCCCGCGCTCGCGTCTCCGGCGAGCGTCGTGAAGAAGTAAGCCAGGGCCATCAAGGCCACGATGCTGATGCCGAGCCAGTAGGCGGAGAAATTGCCCGCGACCAGCCCCGACAAAATGTTCAGCGAGGGGCCGCCCTCGCGCGACGAGGTGACGACCTCTTTGACGTGGGAGGATTCGGTCGAAGTGAAGACCTTGACCAGCTCCGGGATGATCGCGCCCGCGAGCGTGCCGCAGGTGATGATCGTCGCCAGCTTCCACCAGAGCGTCGGGTCGCCGCCGAGAGTCGGGATCATCAGGTACGAGACGACGTACGTGAGCACGACCGAGACGACCGAGGTAATCCAGACGAGCGAGGTGAGCGGCGCTTCGAAGTTCATCGTCTGCGCCCTGCCGTAGCGCGCCTTCGCGATGGCCTCGTTGATGAAGTAGGAGAAGGCGCTCGCCAAGACCATCATGACGCGCATGACGAAAATCCAGACGAGCAGTTGCACGCGGACCACTTCCGAAGGCACGGCCAGCAGGATGAACGTGATGAGCGCGACGCCCGTCACGCCGTAGGTTTCGAACCCGTCGGCCGATGGCCCGACGGAGTCGCCCGCGTTGTCACCCGTGCAGTCCGCGATGACGCCGGGGTTGCGCGCGTCGTCTTCCTTAATCTTAAAGACGATCTTCATCAGGTCGGAGCCGATGTCGGCGATCTTCGTGAAGATGCCGCCCGCGATGCGCAGCGCCGCCGCGCCCAGACTTTCGCCGATGGCGAAGCCGATAAAACACGGGCCCGCGTAATCGGCCGGGACGAAGAGCAGGATGCAGAGCATGATTAAAAGCTCGACGGAGATGAGCATCATGCCGATTGACATGCCGGCTTTGAGCGGGATGGTGTAGATCGGGTACGGGCGGCCTTCGAGGCTGGCGAAGGCGGTGCGCGAGTTGGCGAACGTGTTGACGCGGATGCCGAACCAGGCGACGCCGTAAGAGCCTGCGATGCCGACCAGACTGAAGAGCAGAATGATGATGACCTTGAGCGCCGGGAACCCGTGCTCCGTGACGGCGGGCGTGGCCGGGTCGTCGGCCGGCGCGAGCCAGCCGAAGTAGACGCCGACGATGAGCCCTATGAAGAGCCACAGGATCATGATGAACTTGCCCTGCGTCGTCAGGTAGGTCTTGCAGGTCGCGTAAATCAGCTCGGAAATCTCCCGCATGGAGCGGTGCACGGGCAGGTTCTTGAGCTGCATGTAAATCCAGAGCCCGAAGAGCAGCCCGAGGACGCAGACGCCTATGCCGACGAGCAGCAGGGTGTGCCCGTCCACGCTGTCGCCGAAGAAGCGGACGCGCGACAGGTCCGGCAGCACGAGGTTGGCTTCGCCGCCGCCCGCCCGGTGCGTGGCGGCGCCCTCCGTCTGTGCCAAAACGGAAGTGGCCGAGACGAGGAGCATGGCGAGGCCGGAGGCCGCGGTCAGCGCCGGGCGGCCGAGCGAGCGCGCGGCCGCAGAGCAGGCGGCGCGGGCGCGGCTGAGAACGAAGATAAAATAAGACGTTAGATTCTCCACGAGTGAGATTCCTTTCCCTGTTCGAATAGATGGCGAGATAAGTTCAGCCCAAAAGCGCGGCGCGCTTCAACGAAGCGGTTCAGAGACAGACCATGACACACAGGAAGCGCGTCCTGTGTCTTAACCGCTTAAATCCACGTCGCGCTGAAAGCCGACATTATGGCCGAAAAAGCGTCCAAAGTGCAAAGTGCGGAAGGCTAAAGTCCCGGAAGCTGGTCGAGCCCCCTCCTCCCGCTAGGCCGGCGCGAGCGAAGTCTTGCGCTCGCCGCGCAGCCTGATGAGCGCCGCGACGATCAGATAAATGGCGAGCGTGACGAGCGAGGCGGCCGCGATGGCGTTGACGAGTTTGATGTCGAAGCCCGCGGACGCGCGCAGGTTGCCGATGACGATGCGGACGAGCGCCCAGAGCGTGATCGTCAGCACGAAGAGCATCGGGAAGAGCGTAAAGCCTATGCGCTGGCGCGCCTGGTAAAGCCAGACCGTGATGGCGAGGAGCGTCAGCGCGGCGAGCAGTTGGTTCGACGCGCCGAACAGCGTCCAGAATTCCAGCCACGAGCCGGGCGCCGCGTAGAAGATGAAATAGAACGGCGCGGCAATGGTCAGAATTGTGCCAACGAGCGCGCCGCCGCGCCCGCGCCAGCCGAAAAGCTCCTGCACGATGTAGCGGCCGAGCCGCGTGCACACGTCGAGCGTGTCGAAGACGAAGGTCGAGAAGGCCATCGCCCCGAACGTGATGGCGAACTGTAAATTCTGCGGGCCGACGAGCAGGCTCAGGAAGTTCCCTATACCGTTGCCGTAAATCGTGCCGGGCGCTGTGCCGGGTTTGATGCTGCCCTGCGCGACGATCATGATGGTCACGAGCGCGATTAAGGCCACGAACCCCTCGGCCAGCATCGCGCCGAAGCCCACGGGCTTGATGTCGCGCTCGCGGTTTATCTGCTTGGAGGTCGTGCCAGAGCAGACCAGGCCGTGGAAGCCCGAGCACGCGCCGCAGGCAATGGTGACGAAGAGGAAGGGGAAGAGCGTGCCGGCGATGCCCGGCGCGTTCCAGGACTTGAAGGCCGGCTGCTGTATCTCGTAGCCGCCGAAGACGACGCCGAAGACGCCGACGGCGAGCGCCGAGTAGAGCACGAACCCGCCCAGGTAGCCGCGCGGCTGCAGAAGAGACCAGACGGGGACGACCGAAGCCACGCCGCAGTAGACGAGAATCAGCACGCCCCAGGTCTTATGGTCCAAGAGGAGCACGGTCGAGAACTTCGTCCCCAACCAGGCCAGGGCGAACGTTGCGGGCACGAAAATTAAAGTCACGAGCCAGAGCGGCGGGTCGAGGTATCGCTGAACCAGCCCGAGCGCGACCGACAGCAGCAGGTACATCACGCTCGCCGCGGCCACCGCGCCGCCCGGGTTGAAAGTGACGTTCGTCTGGCGCAGCTCTTCGGAGCCGGCGACGAACGTCCCGGCCGTGATGTCCGTGAAGGCGACGATGACGTAGACGAGCGCGATCCAGATGAAGCCCATCATCGCCGCGCCGGCCTTGCGCCCCAGGTGCTCGCGCGTGATCTCCGCAATCGAGCGCGCGCCGTGGCGCACCGAAGCGGCCAGGCTGGAGAAGTCGTGCACGGCCCCTATGAGGACCACGCCGAGGGCTATCCAGAGCAGGCAGGGGAGCCAGCCGAAAGCCTGGCAGGCGAGAATCGGCCCGGCAATCGGCCCCGCGGCCGCGATGGCCGAAAAGTGTTGGCCGAAGAGGTAGAAGGGGCGCGTCGGCACGTAATCGACGCCGTCGTTCACCTCGTTGGCGGGCGTCGTGCGCGCGTCGTCCAGGACGAACTGGCGGGCCACCCAGCCGCCGTAGAGCCTGTAAGCAACAAAGAGCAAAGCCATGAATCCGAGCGCCAGCAGAGTCAGACTCACGTTGAACCTCCGCGATGAAATGTTGCCTGATGAGCTTGGATTGCGGCCCCAGTTTAGCTAATCCGAAAACAAACGTCACTAAGGACGGCGGCCGTCCGGGGAAAAGCCGCCGAGATTTTTATTGCTTTTCACGGCCCGGAGCGGTTAAGCTGATGGGCCGTGGGAGCTTCCTTGACATGTGTCCGTAAGAAAAAGGCAGTCAGTTTTCGCACACACCTGGGCGGGGCCGCGCGCGGGGCTAACACGGCAGCTTCAAAATCTATAATTGTTCGTAAGTGCCCTAAAAGAGTGACAGCAGGCTTTGGAGCAGACTCAGCGCGGCCTCCGTCACGGGGTCGAGCACCGCGCCCGGCGTTAAAATGTCGCCCGGCTCTGAATCGGACGACTCAACCATAAGAGTCGAGGTCGTCGAGCTTTTCGGCTGAGCTTGCTTGGATCCGGGCGTCAGTATGTCGCCGGCGAAGGCGGAAAAGCTGAGTGCCATCGCCAGAACCACAACTGCGCAAAGTCGTCTAAGGTGTTTCATCCTCTTTTACTCCTAATAGGGGGTGGTAAGCAGAAAGTTGCCGAGCGTTGACACTGACCAAGCCCGCAAACGATGTATGGTAACCTACTGTATCAAGCTCAAACATCATTCCGCAAATCATTTTGCAGGACGCAGAAAGGTGTAAGCCTCACATGGACTTAACGCTTAAGCTTTTACGGCAGATAGACGACCCGGCTCTTGACCAAGCGGAGCGGGCGCGGCTGCGCTGTCGCGCGGCCAAAGAGCTGGAGGATTCCGGGAGCTACGAGGCGGCCCGCGAGGCCATGGGGGAGTTGTGGCAGCGCATAGGCGAGCGCCCCGTCGTTGACGGGCTCGACCGGCAGACGGCCGCCGAGGTTCTTCTGCGCGCGGGCTCCCTGACGGGCTGGATCGGCAGCGCCAATCAGGTTGACGGCGCGCAGGAAGCGGCCAAAGATTTAATCAGCGAGAGCGCGAGCGCCTTCGAGTCGCTGGGCGAGACTGAGAAACTCGCCGAGGCGTACGTTGACCTGGCTATCTGCTACTGGCGCGAAGGCGCTCTGGACGAGGCGCGCGTCACGTTGCAGGAAGTCCTGGGGCGGCTCGCCGGCGAGGAGAGCGAGCAGCGGCCGCGCGCGCTGCTCAACAGCGCGATCATCGAAATCTCCGCCACGCGCTTCAACGACGCGCTCAGGCTGCTGGCCGAGGCCGCGCCGCTCTTCGACGCGAGCGCGAGCCACCCCGCCAAGGGGAGGTTCCACAACGTCTACGCCGCCGTGCTGAAGAAGCTGGCCGCGGCCGAGGGGCGCAAGGATTACATAGACCGCGCGCTGGTCGAGTACACGGCCGCGAGCTACCACTTCGAGCAGGCCGGGCACACGCCTTACCGCGCCGCGGTCGAAAACAACATAGGGTTCCTGCTCTTCATCGCCGGCCGCTTCAACGAAGCTTACGAGCACCTGGACCGCGCGCACCTGCTCTTCGCCAGCCTCAAGGACAGCGTCCACACGGGGCAGGTTGACGACACGCGCGCGCGCGTCCTGCTGGGCCAGAAGCGGAACACCGAGGCCGAGAAGGTCGCGCGCTCGGCCGTGCGCACGCTGGAGAAGGGCGACGAGCATTCTGTGCTGGCCGAGGCGCTGACGACGCACGGCGTGTCGCTGGCGCGGCTCGGCCGCTACGAGGAGGCGCGACTCACACTCGAACGCGCGGCGCAGGCGGCCACTCGCGCGGGCGACAACGAGACCGCGGGCGTCGCGGGCCTCGCCCTTATCGAAGAGCTGGGCGACCGTCTGCCGGTCGAGGAGTTGATTTCGCTCTACGAGCACAGCGACCAGGCGCTCGCGGGCTCGCAGAACTTCGAGCTGCTCACGCGGCTGCGCAGGTCCGCGCGCAAGGTGTTGGACGCGGGGCGCGCGCGCGTCAAGGAGTCTGCCCCGCCGAAGTTCGTCTACGCGGACAAGCAGACGGCGGACCTCCTGCGCGCGGCGCACTGCGTCGCCAGCACTGGGTCGCCCGTGCTGATTACGGGCGAGACGGGCACGGGCAAGGAACTGATCGCCCGCATGATTCACGAGTGGAGCGGGCGCGCGGGGCAGTTCGTCGCGATCAACTGCGCGTCGCTCGGCGGCGCGCTCCTGGAGTCGCTGCTCTTCGGTCACCGGAAAGGCAGTTTCACGAACGCCGTACAGGACAGCATCGGCGTCGTCCGGCACGCGGCCGGCGGCACGCTCTTCCTCGACGAGATAGCCGAGCTGAGCCTCGCGGACCAGGGCAAGCTCCTGCGCCTGATCGAGAACGGCGAGGCGCACCCGATTGGCGCGCCCGAGCCCGAGCAGGTGAACGTGCGCATCATCGCCTCGACCAACCGCGACCTCAAGGGGCTGGTCGCGGAGAAGCGTTTCCGCGACGACCTGCTTTACAGGCTGAACGCTTTTCACCTGGACATCCTGCCGCTCAGGAATCGTCCCGAGGATATCGCGGCGCTGGCCGAGCACTTCACCAAAGAGCTTGCGGAGCAGCACAACCGCCGCGTCCGCCTGCGGCCCGACGCCGTGGAGGCCATGCGCGGGCTCGAACTCAAGGGCAACGTGCGCGAGTTGCGCTCGCTCATCGAGCGGTCAATTCTGACGGCGGCCGACAGGCGTGAGATCACCCGCGAGGCCGTGGAGGTGCTCGCGGCCAGGCAGACCCAGCAATCGCATGCGAGCGACGCCTGGGCCGGGTGCTCGCTCGAAGACGAGGTGTTGCGCTACGAGGCGAGCCTCATCAAGCTGGCATTCGAAAACTCGCGCGGCAGCGTCACGCGGGCCGCGCGGCTTCTGGGCGTCAGCCACCAGCGGCTCTGCTCGATGCTACAGGGCCGCCACAAAGACCTTCTCCCCGTCAAGAAACCGGCCCAGCCGCGCCGGCGCAGCATCATCAAGGCGTAAGCAAGTAAAGAGTAAATAGTAAATGGTGAATGGAGGAAAGTCGTTCTTCCATTCACCATTTTTCTGTTTCCCGTCCGCCTGTCTACGACCTTGTCACGGGCCGCCAGCGTCTCTCCAGGTATTCCGCGATGCGCGTCAGCGGGAAGGTCAGGAGCAGGTAGAAGATTGCGACGATGGGCCAGATGGTCAGCGGCGCGGCGTTGCGGCTGGCGAGTTCCTGGCCCGTGCGCGCCAGCTCCGTCAGCCCTATGACTGAGACGAGCGACGAGTCTTTCAGGAGCGCGATGGCCTCGTTCGTCAGCGGCGGGACGACGCGGCGGAAGGTCTGCGGCAGGATGATGCGGCGCATCGCCTGCGCGTGCGACATACCGAGCGCGCGCGCGGCCTCCATCTGCCCGGCGTCAATCGAGAGAATGCCGGCGCGGAAAATCTCCGCGATGTAGGCGGCGCTATTCAGCGTGAGTGCGATGATGCCGCTCCAGAACGCGGGGATGCTGATGCCGAAAGTAGGCAGCACGAAGTAGATGAAAAGAATCTGGACGAGGAGCGGCGTGCCGCGCATCACCTCGACGTAGACGGCCGCGGGGGCCTTGAGCAGCTTCGAAGACTGCACGCGCGCCAGCGCCAGCAGCAGCCCTATCGGCAGGCCGAAGAGCAGGCTGAGGAACGCGAGCTGCGCCGTCAGCCAGACGCCCCTCAGGAAGAGCGGCAGGACGCGCTTCGCCAGCTCCGTGTCGAAAAGTTTGGGCGTCGTCCTCCCTGCCTCTGCCTCCTGCGCGCGCTCGGCCGCCTCGCCGAACCACGTCTCGTGAATCCGGTCGTACTCGCCCGACTCCCTGACGCGCTTCAGGGCCGCGTTCAATTCCCGGACCAAATCCTCGTTGCCCGCGGCGACGGCGATGCCGAACTTCTCGTCCGTGAAGCGGCGGCCGACCGTCTTCAGCCCGCGAAAGCTTTTGAAGATCATGAACTTCAAAACGGGCGCGTCGCACACGACCGCGTCGATGCGCTTGTTCTGCAAGTCCAGGAGCGCCAGGTCAATCGTGTTGTACTTGTTGACGGTCACGCCCTCGCGCTTCTCCAGGTCGTACAGCGCCGTCGTGTTGATCTGCACGCCGACCGTCTTGCCCTTCAGGTCGTCGGGCGTGTTGATGCCCTGCGTCTCCTCGCGGACGGCGATCAGCTGGCCCGAGTCGTAGTACGGGTCCGTGAAGAGCATCGTGGCCTTGCGCTCGTCCGTGATGGTGACGGACGAGATGACGGCGTCGAAGGTGCCGTTCTGGAGCGCGGGGAAGATGCCGTCGAAGCTCGCGTTGATGAAGCGCGCGCGGACGTTCATCTCTTTCGCGAGCGCGTTTATCAGGTCGATGTCGAAGCCGGAGTAAACGTCGCCCTCGACGGTTTCGAACGGCGGGTAGGTGGCGTCCGTGCCGACGCGCAGCTCGCCCGTCTGGCGGGCGCGTTCGAGCGCCGTCTGTGCCAATAACGAGATGGGTGAAAGGAACAGCAGGAGGAGCGTGGCGGCGATGCGCCGTGTGCGTTCGGTCATCTGGTGTCTCACTCTTCTTGTCCGAGGTTGTCGCGCGTGCCCGTGCCGGCCGCGAGCTTGCGCTCGGCGGCTTCATCGGCGGCCGGGCTTACTTCTCCCGACTCGTCCTCGTCGTGGAAGCTCTGCATGAAGGCGCGCGTCTCGGGCTTCTGCGGGTTGCCGAAGACTTCCTGGGGCGTGCCTGACTCGACGGCGTGGCCGCCCTCGAAGTAGATCACCTGGTCCGAGATGCGGCGCGCGAAGTTCATGTCGTGCGAGACGACGACGAGCGTCTTGCCGAGGTCGTCGAGCGCGCGCAGCGTGCGCGCCACGCTCTGTATGAGCTGCGGGTCGAGCGCCGAGGTCGGCTCGTCGAAGAGGATGACCTGCGGCTCCATCGCGAGCGCGCGCGCAATCGCCACGCGCTGCTGCTGCCCGCCGGAGAGTTGCGCCGGGTAGTGTTCCTCCTTCTCCGCCAGCCCCACCTTGTGCAGGTAGTGGCGCGCGACCTCTTCGGCCTCCTGGCGCTGTAGCCCCTTGACCGTCATCGGCGACTCGATGCAGTTGCCGAGCGCGGTCAGGTGCGGGAAGAGGTTGAAGTTCTGGAAGACTATGCCGACCCGCTCGCGGAGCCGCCGCGTCAACTCCTTCTCCTCCGCAGGACTGAGCTTCTTGTCCTCGGTACCGACGACTTCGACGCCTCCGACCTTGAGCCGGCCGTGGTCGAACTTTTCGAGCCGGTTCATGCAGCGCAGCATGGTCGTCTTGCCGCAGCCCGAAGGCCCCAGGATGGTCGTCAACTGTCCTTCCTTGATCTCGAACGTGGCGTGATTGAGCACGGTGTTCTGGCCGTACCGCTTGACGATGTCTGTGACTTCGATCACGTCCTCAAACTCCCTCGGGAAATTAGACTGCAAAATTTTAGAGCGGTCAGACAACTTCTGTGAGGGGCTAACTCTTCGTGCGGCGGAGTGTGTCACAGGAGTGGAAGGCAACGCAACAGTTTTCACGTTTCTGTTAAATCTGGCCCGGCGCGGTTGACGCCTGGCATCCTCCCTCTATAATTAAACCTCCAACCAATCGAGGGGAGTAGATCACCCACAGGGTTCGGTAAGTCGTCAAGACAATCGCTCGCCAGGCGGTTCGGTTTACCGGAGCAAAGATCAAGACCTTTTGCGGCACACACGAGCGCGCGAAAGGTCTTTTTGTTTTTGCCCGGCGCGACTCTGGGAGAACCCTGAATGGAAGTGACACTGTTCCCGTTCGCGGAATACTGGTGGTTCTATGTCGGCTTCATGGCCTTCGTGCTCATGCTGCTGGCCCTCGACCTCGGCATCTTTCACCGCAAGGCGCACGCGGTCTCTTTCCGCGAGTCCGCGGTCTGGACAGTCGTCTGGGTCACGCTCGCGCTGCTCTTCAACTACGGGCTTTACCAATACGCCGCGTGGAAGTTCCCGCAGGACGCGCGCCTTCTGGCCGTGCCCGGCTTCGACCCGCAGGCGGCCGCGAGCCGCGTCGGCCTTGAGTTTCTCACAGGCTACGTCGTCGAGAAGTCGCTCTCGGTCGACAACATCTTCGTCTTCGTGCTGGTCTTCAGCTACTTCGCCGTCCCGGCAATTTACCAGCACCGCGTCCTCTTCTACGGCATCATCGGCGCGCTCCTGTTCCGCGCGATCTTCATCGCGATGGGCTCGTTCCTGATGCAGTACCACTGGGTCGTCCTCGTCTTCGGCGCGTTCCTGATCGTCACGGGCCTGAAGATGATGTTCACGCCCGACAAGGAGGTTGACCCCGAGAAGAACCTGCTGCTGCGGCTGTTCCGCCGGTTCGTCCCCGTGACGAACAAGCTGGACGGGCAGCACTTCTTCACGCGCCGGGAGGGGCGGACGTGGGCGACGCCGCTCTTCGTGGCCCTGCTCTTTCTCGAAGCGTCGGACGTGATCTTCGCGGTCGATTCTGTGCCGGCCATCTTCGCGCTGACGGGCGAGCCGCTGATCGTCTTCACGTCGAACATCTTCGCCATCCTCGGGCTGCGCTCGCTCTACTTCATGCTGGCCGGCGCGGTGGACAAGTTTTACCTGCTCAAGTACGGGCTGGCCGTGGTGCTCGTCTTCGTCGGGCTCAAGATGGTCTGGCTCAACGAGCTTTTCGACGGCAAGTTCCCGATCAGCTGGTCGCTCGGGATCATCTGCGGCGTCATCACCGCTTCCGTCCTGCTGTCCCTGCTCCGGCCCAGGCGGGACGCCGACGAGGCGCTGCTTCCGGGTCCTAAAACTGAACGAGTAACTATCGAAGGAGAAAAAATATGAACTGCCCTGCCGACAGGACCGAACTGAAAATGACAGACCGACAGGGAATCGAGATCGATTACTGTCCGCAGTGCCGCGGCGTCTGGCTCGACCGCGGCGAACTGGATCGCATCATCGAGCGCTCCGCCTCGTACACTTCTAACGCGGGCGGGCCGAGAGAGCCCGGCTTCGACGAGCGCGAACGCCCGAGGGGCTACGGCGAAGACACGCGCATACACGATTCCGACGACCAGAAGTCTTACGAGCGAGGCCACGACCCGCGCCACGGGAAGCACAGGAAGCGCAAGTCGTTCCTGGGCGATTTGTTCGATTTCGATTAAGCGGTCCGTGCGACGGCGCTTTCGCTCGCGCCCGCGGAACGCGCGTTGACGCTCGGGGGACGCTTTGTTAGACTCCGCCGAAATCCCCAAGAGGGTCGAGTCTAATGTCAGAGCAAAGCGTCACGCCGCGCACGGTTCACGAGAACCTGGACACGGCCTACGTCAACCTGGCGGCGCTCCTGCGTTACTTGCAGGAGCGCTACTTCGCCGGGCGGATTCACGTCGTCCTGGACGAGTACGAGGCCGACGTGTTGCTCGACGGGACGGAGCCGCCGCGCGTGCGCGAGACCAATCACGCGACGGGCCTTCAGGCCGAAGGCGAGGAGGCGCTCAAACGCCTGCTCGTGCGCGCGCGCGAGCCGGGCGGCCTCATCAACGTCTACGACCACAGCGGCGTCCCGTCGCAGAAGAGCCTCGGCCCCGCGCCGCCAGTCTGGGTCGCGCCGGCGCGCTCCGAGAAGGAGCCGGAGGAGTTGAGCCCCGAAGACGTGGACTGGTCCGACCTGCTGCGCGTGAGCGGCGAGTTAATCGGGACAGTCGAGCGCGCGGCGCTCGCGACCGGCGCGGACTTCGCGGGGCTGTTCCGCGACGTGTGCCGGGAGATGGCGGACGACTACCCGTTCCTGGACCCCGGCACGGGGCGCTTCGAGTACGGCAACGGCGAAGTCTGGCTGCGGACGAAGCCCGCGGCGCGCGCCTACGTCTCGGGCGTGAGCGAAGCCCTGCGCCGCGTCGTCGGCCGAATCTCCACAGGCCCGCGCGCCAAGAGCGTGCGCGAGCGCGTCGCCCTGGAACTGGCCGTGCTCGCACGCCGCCGGCAGGCGCACCTCGCACGCTTCAAATTCTCCCCCCAACTGGACCGCATCGCGGGGACAAGAGTTTTGTGAGAACGGTTTTGAGTTTTCAGCTCTCAGCGGAAACCCGAAGCTGAAAACTCAAAATCCGAAAACTGGAAACTAATTATGTTGAAATGGACCGCATTCTGGACTACTTTCGGGACGTTGTTTCTGGCGGAGATGGGCGATAAGACGCAACTGGCCGTGCTGACGCTGACGGCGCAGACGCGCTCGCCGCTCTCAGTCTTTCTCGGGGCGGCGCTGGCTCTCGCGCTCGTCTCCCTGATAGGCGTCGCGGTCGGCTCGGCCGCCGGCAAATACGTCCCCGAAGATTTAATCAAGAAGGTGGCCGCCTCGGCCTTCATCGTCATCGGTGTGCTGATGCTCTGGGGAAAACTTTAGAAAGGGAAAAGCCGGTGAATGGTAAATAGTAAATGGTAAATGGATGAACTGGCTCTGACCATTCACCACTTACCATTCACCATTGACCCGTTATGTTTCCATTCAAAAACATTCTCTTCCCGACGGATTTCACGCCGCACGCGCGTGCGGCGCTCAAGTACGCGGCGGCGTTCGCGCGCGAGGGGCAGGGGCGCGTCGTGCTCTTCAGCGTGCAGGAGGGCAGCGTGCCCGCCAACCTGCTGACGCTCCCCGAGCGCGTCTTCGAGGAGACGGAGAAGGGCTGGCTCCAGCAGCTCCGCTCGGACGTGAAGGAGCTGCTGAACGATCACCTGCTGGACGGGCTGGAGGTCGACCCCGTCATCATAGAGGGCGAGCCCGCGCCCGAGATAGCGCGCGCCGTGCGCGACTTCAACATCGACCTGGTGACCATCGTCACGCACGGTCGCAAGGGACTCGCCCGCGCTCTCTGGGGCTCGACCGCGGAGGAGATCATCGCCGAAGCGCCGTGCCCGGTGCTGACGATTCGCCCGCCGCAGCGCGACTTCGTGGAGTACCGCGGGAGCAACACGGAGATTCGCCTGAACCGCATCCTGCTCGCGACGAACTTCCGCCCGTCCTCGCTCACGGCCGCGCGCGTGGCCGCGGAACTCGCGGGCCGCACGGGCGCGGAGCTGCACGTCATCTACGTCATAGGCGACTACATGGATCAGATGGCGGAGATTTTCCCGGAGAGCGCGGGGACGAAGTTGTCGCAACTGCGCGACTACGTCTCGGAGAGGATGGCGACCTTCGAGCGCGAGGCCGGGGGGCGGCCCATCACGCACATCAGCGAGGGGAGACCTTACGCGGAGATCGTCAGGCTGGCGACAGACAAGGACGTTGACCTGATCGTCATGGGCGCGAGCGTCCACTCCGCGCTCTTCGGCGGCGCGCCCGTCCTCGGCCCGGACATCGAACGCGTCGTGCGCAACGCCCCCTGCCCCGTCCTCTCAGTCCCCTCCGGCCAGGTCGTCACCCCGCACCCGGCGCGCGTCAACGAACCTGTACCGCAGACGTAAAAAAGTGATGAGTGATGAGGGCTGAGTGCTGAGTAAAAGAAAGTTCTTACTCAGTCCTCAGTCCTCATCACTCATCACTGCTTTTCTGTTACTGCGTGACCCCGCTTTCCATGGGGAGGCCGGCATTCTCCCAGGCGTGTGTGCCGCCGAGGAGGGCCCCGACGTTCGTAAAACCGTTATCCTGCATTGTCCGCGCCGCACGGGCGCTGGTTTGCTCGGCCGGTCAAGAACAGTAGGTGACAATCATCTTGTCGCGCGGCAACTCGCTCAGGCGCGACGCCACCTGTTCGAGCGGTATGCTGATGGAACCTTTGATGCGGCTCTGCTGGTAACTCTGCGCGGGCCGCACGTCGACGACCACGGCCGTGCCGTTGGCGAGCGCGTCGCGCAGTTCGACGGTCGTGATTCGCTTCACGCCGTCGGCTGGCGCGACGTGCGCCGAGGGGTTGGGCCGAGGTGTCTGTGAGGTCGGGCTCGAACTGCCCGCCGTCTTGTTCCCCTTCGGGTCATTTGAATTGCACGCCGCCAGCGCCAGCGCCGCGAGCGCGGCCGCCGCCAGCCTGTATGAAAGACGCATTAAACAAACCTCCAAAAAACAGTACTGAGTGTTGAGGGCTGAGGGCTGAGTAAAAGAAAGTTCTTACTCAGTCCTCAGCACTCATCACTTTTTATCCGTCTCGTATCCGGCCTTGACCCAGGCGTCGTAGCCGCCGAGGAGGGCGGCCCCGTTGTCCAAGCCTTTCGTTTTAATTATCTGCACCGCACGGGCGCTACTGTGCTCGGCCGGTCAAGAGCAGTAGGTGATGATCGTCTTGCCGCGCGGCAGCTCGCCCGCGCGCGCGGCTATGTCGCCCACGGGAATCCAGAGCGCGCCCTTGATGTGGCCCGCCTTGAAAGAGTCCTCGCCGCGCACGTCGACGATGACGGCCTGGCCCTTCTCGACGGCCGCGCGCGCCTCGGCCGGCGTGACGCGGCGCACGCCGTCGCCCTCCCCGGTCTGCACGGCGGCGGCGACCATGAGCGCAGACAGCGCGACGAAAGCAGCGACTGTTATAATTCTACGCATCGGACTACACTCCTCACTGCCGAGTCCACAGGCGTTCGGCCCCAACAGTTCTACCATGTTCGCGCCCGCATCTCAACAAGACAGTGCTGAGGACTGAGTGCTGAGTGCCGAGTAAAAGAAAGCGTTCTTACTCGGCACTCAGTCCTCAGCACTCAGCGCTTCTTTTTACTTACTGCTTCGGTCCGACCACGGGGCCGTCGCCGACGGGGACGTAGCCCGCGGGGGCCGTGCCGTTGGCGACGCCGTACGCGAGCGCGGCCTGCGCCTGCTGGTTGACCGCGTTCACGTCCGCCTGGCTCTTGCTCTTCGGGACGACGACCGTCAGGAAGTTGCGGCTGACGTTGTTCGAAGAGTCCGTGGCGGTGATGACGATCAGGTAGACGCGCCCGTCGCCAGTGCCGTCGCGCTCGGCCCTGAGCCGCAGCGTGCCCGGCGCGAGGTCCTTGGCGTCGGGCGAGAAGCCGGGCGAGTCGGGCGTCAGGTCGTCCTCGTCGCTGAAGACCGCGACCTGTATCGCGACCGGGTCGCCGCTGTTGTCGGTCGCGCTCGCGGTCAGGCCGACGTTGATCAGGTCGTGGCTCGGCGGCCAGAGCGAGGTCGCGGCGACGGACGACGTGAGCGTCGGACCCTGCGTGTCCGCGACGGTGATGGTGACGGTCGCGAAGTTCGAGTCGGTCGTGCCGTCGTCCGCCTTGTAGGTGAAGGTGTCGACGCCCGTGAAGCCAGGGTTGGGCGTGTACATGAACGAGCCGTCCGCGTTCGGCGCGAGCGTGCCGTTCGCGGGGAAGGTGACGACCGTCGAGTTGAGCGTGTCGCCTGGGTCCGCGTCCGTGTCGTTGCCGAGCACGCCCGGCGCGGGCACGTTGAGCGTCGTGTCCTGGTTCATGGAGTAGCTGTCGTCGTTCGCCACGGGCGCGTCGTTGACGTTCGTCACGTTGACCGTGACGGTCGCCGTGGCGAAGTTGCCGTTGCCGTCCGTGACCGTGTAGGTGAACGAGTCCGAGCCGAAGAAGTCAGGGTTCGGCGTGTACGAGACGGAGTTGCCGTTGTTCCCGACCGAGCCGCCCGCCCCTTGCGTGACGGAGATGATGGCGAGCGTGTCGCCGTCCGCGTCCGCGTCGTTGCCGAGCACGTTGATGGTGTTCCCCACGCTGTCTTCCGCGACGGTCGCCGCGTCGTCGTTCGCCACGGGCGCGTCCTGAACGGGCGTGACCGTGACGTTGACGGTCGCAGTGTCCATGCCGCCGTTGCCGTCGGAGACGGTGTAGGTGAAGGAGTCCGCGCCGAAGAAGTTCGGGTTGGGCGTGTAGGAGACGCCCGTGCCGCCGCCCGTGATAGCGACTGAGCCGTTCGCGCCCTGCGTGACGCTCGCGACCGATAGCGCGTCCATGTCGGCGTCCGTGTCGTTGGCGAGCACGTCAACGGCGTTCGGCCCGCTGTCCTCGACGACGGTCGCGGAGTCGTCATTCGCCACCGGCGCGGAGCCCGTGCCGCAAGCGCCCTGCACCTCGACCGCGCCCGAGTCGCCGCCGTCGCCGCCCGCGGCGTTGGCGACCGAGGCGAGGTCGCACGGGCGCGTGAGCCCGCGCTGATCTGTGGTCGAGCCGCTCGAATGCCCCTTGTCAATCGCGACGCTGCCCGCGCCGGGGGCGTGCGTCGGCGTGGGGCCGCCGTTGTTCTGGAGCGGGCCGAGGTTGAGCTGCGCGTCGGTGACGCCGACCTGGTCGGTCGGGTGTGCGGGGTAGATCGTGTTGTTGGGCGGCGTGCCGAGGCTCCCGATGACGTTATAGCCGAGGCTGTTGATGATGCCGCCGCCGATGTTCGGGGACGTGTCCACGATGGAGTCGTTCGTGTTGCCCGCCACGATGCTGCTGCGCAAGTTCAAAATCCCGAAGACGGCAATGCCGCCGAGCAGGCCGGTCTGGTTGTGGTTGGCCGTGATGGTCGAGTTGGTGATGTTGGTCGTCCCGCTGACGGCCATGCCCGCGCCGTGGTTGGGGGTCGTGTTGCCGGTGATGGTGCTGTTCGTGATGTTGAGCGTGGCGCTGTCGGCGAAGATGCCGCCGCCGTCGCCCGCCAGCGTGTGGGAGCTGGAAACCGTCACGCCGTTGAGGTTGAGCGTGGCGCCGGCCTCGACGTAGATGCCGCCCCCGCCGGCGTTCTCGTTGCCGTTGGTGATGTGAATGTTGACGAGCGTGAGGGTGACGCCGGGGTGGACGTGGAAGACGCGGCCGAGGTCTGCGGCGTCGATGGTCGTGCCGTCGGGGTGGCCGATGATGGTGAGGTCGTCGGTGACGTCCAGGTCGCCGGACTCGCCGCCGTTCTCGGGCGGCCCGCCGAGCGAGAAGGTGATGGTGCCGGGCACGAGGAAGACGATGGTGTCAACGATGCCGCCGCCCTCGCCCGCCTGGCACTGCGGGTAGGTGGCGAGGTTGTCGCTCGCGTTGTTGACGGCCTTGCGCAGCGTGCAGACGTTGGAGAGCGGCGCGGGCGGCTGGGCCAGACTGTCGAACAAGACCTCGACCTGAATCTCGACGGCCAGCGCCTGCGGGGCCGAGACGAGCGACATGGAGGCGAGCGCGACGACGACGAGGAGGAGGCGAACGATCCGCCGTCTCTTCAGACCGAGAGGGTAAGGGGTAAAGGGTCTAAGCATCTTAAATCTCCTTTCAGAAGGAACGTGGGATTTTTGAAATTTTTCCGACGGTAACGCGGGACAGCGCTCGTCTGAAGGAGCTGCCGGGCGGCGAGAAGGAAATCGTCGGGGCAGATTTGAACGCCCGGGCCAGCCTGCGAGGGCCGAGAGACGAGTTTTTCGTAATATACAATTTATTGACGGCGGAGGAAAATTTTTTGCGGCGGGCGCGTCTGAACGGGGCGCAAGCTCGGTCACTGTGCCAAAACCGCCCCGGCAGTTTTTTCTTTGACCCTGAAGGGGTCGCACATAATAGCCGTGGGCAGGCGCGTGAGTGCGCCGCCCACGGCTATCATGTTCATCCCCTCCGGGGATGTTTGAGGTCGAAACGATTTAGTTCTAAACTAACCCTCACCCGAACGTCCCGATTAACATCCCCGACTCGGTCTGTAGGCTCGCGAGGTCTATCCTATGCAGCCGACCTATCTCCAATCAGGCAGCTCCGTCGGCGTCGTCGGCGCGGGGCCGGCCGGCTCTTTCTTCGCCATAGAGCTTCTGCGGCGCGCGCGCGCCCTCGGCCTCAATCTTCAGGTGGACATCTACGACGGCAAGAACTTCGCGCGCAAGGGCGCGCCCGGCTGCAACATGTGCGCCGGCGCTGTCGGCACGCGACTCATACAGGAGATAGAGCGCACGACCGCCGCCCCCATCCCGCGCGAGGTCATACACTACGAGATAGAGGGCTACGCCGTTCACTACCAGGACTCCTACGCTCGCCTGGAGAACGAAACGTCGAAGAAGATTTACGGCGTCTACCGCGGGGCCGGGCCCGTCAGCACGGAGCACCCGGACGGCGCGCGCAGCTTCGACCAGTTCCTCCTGACGCAGGCCACACGCCTCGGCGCGCGCCACGTCCCCCTGAACGTGCAGGACATAGACGTGCCGACGACGCTTGAGCGCCGGCCCGTGCTCCACTTCTCGGACGGCACGCACGCCGAATACGACCTGGCGGTCGGGGCCTTCGGCGTCAACTCGCAACTGGCGAGCCGCCTGCTCTACGGCTACGTGCCGCCGCCGACGTGGAAGACGTGCGTGATAGAGGCGCGCGTCTCCCAGGAGTTCCAGCGCGAGCGGCTGCACAACATGATTCACTTCTTCGTCCTCAAGCAGCCCGACATACGCTACGTCGCCTTCATCCCGAAGGGCGAGCACGTCACGATCACGGCCATCGGCGAGGACGTGGACGTGGTCGCGACCGAGCGGCTCGTGCGCGACTCCTACATGCGCGACTACCTGCCGCCGGACTGGAAGCCCGACTGCCACTGCCACCCGCGCGTGGCCCTCGGCGCGGCGCGGCTCCCCTACAGCGAGCGCTTCGTCATCGTCGGCGACGCGTCCGACTCGCGCTACCTGAAGAACGGTGTGGAGTCCGCGCTCGTGACGGCGCGGCTCGCCGTGGACTGCGTCGTCAACCACGGATTGACGGCGAAGGACTTTGAGAAATATTTCTGGCGGCGGTGCAGCCGCGTGTTCGGGCGCGACAACATCTACGGCCGGATGCTCTTCGAGATTTACGACCGCATCTTCCCGCACCCCCTGCTCGCGCCCGTCTACTTCGCCGTGCTGCGCTCCGAAAGGAATCTCGAACGCCCCGGCGCGCTGCTCTCGAACGCGCTCCTGGCGGCCTTCACAGGCGACCAGTCTTACAAGCGCATCCTCCTGCGCGCCTTGAACCCGCGCCTCGCCGCGCGCATGGCGGGCCGCGCCGTCGCGCTCTCCTTCAACCGCGTCAAGACGAAAGTCTCGCGCGCCGAGCCGCAGTCATCGCGCGGCTTACGCCTGCGCGATGGCTCGCGCGTCGCGATCATCGGCGGCGGCCCCGGCGGCACGGCCTGCGCGATTCGCCTGCTGCAAACGGCGCGCGAGCGCGGCCTGGATTTGCGCGTCACCATCTACGAGCCGAAGCAGTTCCCGCGCCACCACAACCCGTGCATCGGCGTGCTCGCGCCGCCGACCGCGACGCTGCTGCGCGAGCGGCTGAAGATTGACCTCCTGCAGGGGATGATTAAGCGGACCATCAAGGGCTACCGCCTGCACGGCGACCGCGGCGAGATAGAGTTGCGCGCGCCGACGACGGAAGACCCCGCGCTGATGGTCTCGCGCTCGGAGTTCGATAACTTACTTCTTGAGCGCGCGGCCGAAGAGGGCGCGGCCGTCCTGAACGACCGCGTGACCGGCCTCGAATTTCATCCCGACAATCTTGAGCACCCGGTGCGCGTTTATTCCGAGGGCGCGTCGCACTCGACCGACATGGTGGTGGCCGCGTGCGGCCTCGACGACGGGATGCTCTCCGTGCTCGAACAGGTCAGCCCGCGCCAGTTCAGCTACCGCCGCCCGCGCGAGTACATGCACTCGATCATCATCAAGCTCCGCTGCGACGAGCGTTTTATCGAAAAACGCTTGCACGGGGAGATACACGCCTTCCTGCTCTCGGACTTGCCGCGCATAGAGTTCGGCGCGATCACGCCGAAGCTCGACCACGTCATCGTCAACGTCGCCGGCAGCCAGGTGCGCTCGACCGACATGGAGGATTTTCTGCGGCACAAGCAGGTGCGCTCGCTCCTGCCGCGTTACAACTTGCAGCAGTTGAACTACTACGAGGGGCGCGCGCCCGTGCGCCACGCGCGAAACGTCCACTGGGACCGCTTCGTCGCGGTCGGGGACGCGACCGGGTGGCTCCGCCCCTTCAAGGGCATGGGCATCACGACGGCGATTGAGACGGGCTCGACCGCGGCCGACGTGATGCTTGAGCGCGGGATTGACGGCGTGGCGCTCGCGGCCTACGCCCTGCGCCTGCGCTACCTGACCGAAGACCACTACCACGGGCGGGCGCTGCGCCGCCTCTGCCGCATAGGCATGAGCACGGGCGTGATGGACGGCGTCATCGAACTCGCCAAGACCAACCCGGAGCTTTACACGATTCTCTACGACACCATCTCGGGCCAGTATTCTTACCGCCGCATCGCCCGCGACCTCCTGCGCTCCACCCTCTTCTTCAAGATGGGCGCGCTCACCATCAAGCGCGTCCTCCGCCCGGCGGGGTGAAGAAGGGATGAGGGATGAGGGATGAAGTAAATCCGTTGAAGCAGTGCTTCAGTGAGCGGTTCACTCGACCCCTTTCATCCCTCATCCCTCATCCCTTCCAGATGAGCGCGGTCTGAAGTGCGGCGAAGAGAAGCGTGGGGATTAAGGGGACGAGGAAGTTGACGCGCTCGGAAGCGTTGTCATCCCACCGGCGCAAGCTGGCCGGCGGACTAAACTCGGCCGCGGGCGCAGGCGCTACGTCCCGGCCGCGGAATCGCTCGGCCATCTCGTAGACTTCGTCTATGCCCACGGGCGGGAGGAAGGCTTCGCGGGCTACCCACCACAGGCAGATGCCCAGGAACCACACGTCCGGCGCGAGCGCCAATGACCACGCGCTCGACTGCCAGGACCGCGAGAGAGACCAGACGAGCGGAAAGACCACCAGCCCCGCGACCGCGAGCGTGCGGCCCACCACCTGAAACCTCGCGGCGCGCCGCCAACGCAGCAGCAACTCCGTCGCGCGCGCCGCGCTCCCCTCGGCCCGAGCCCCGGCGGCCGCGAACGCCTCGACGCGCTCGGCCGAAACGCCGACGAGGCTTTCGGTGTCGCAGTAGGCGCATCGCACGAAGACATCTTCCGTCTCGACCGTGAGCGGCGAGCCGCAGAGCCTGCATCCGGGCGGGCCGCCCTCGGACGCGGGCGGCACCGAAGCGTAAGTCGCGCTGATCCAGTCGACGCCGCTCGCGAGCAGGTTGCGAAGTCCGACCTTGCACGCAAAGTACGTCACAGGGACGAGCGGCAGCCACACGGCCCAGGCGAGCGCGCGGGGGACCATCGCGCGGCCGGCCGGGACGAGCAGAGCGGCGGCCAGCCCGGCCCCTAGCCCGGCGGCGAGGAGCGCGAACGGCGTGACCGAACAGACGACGTAGAACGCGCGGCGGACGCGGACGGCTTCAAGACGACGCCACAGCGCCGCGGCCCGCGCGCCCGCCTGCGTTCGCTCGCGCGCCACGATTAACGCCCGCCGAAGCTCGTCCGGCACTGGGCGCGCGGCCCCGCAGTACCAGCACGAGACCGAAGGGGCGTCGGCCAGCGGGAGCGACGCGTTGCAGGAGGCGCATTTGAGGTGTTCGATCATCAGAGCCCTTCCCCTCCGCCCTGAAGATAGGCCGGCACGAGCGCGAGGGCAAACCGAAAGGCGTTGAGCCCCGCTTGGCCGCAGGCCGCAAATTCATCCGTCACCCAAACTCTTGACAGCCGAATTTCCCGGTAATAGAGTTACGGCCCTCCTTATCGGTCAAAGGGTGAGCAGTCACAGACTCCGGTTAACAGAGCAGTCCGAATCGAAGCTCCTTCCCTGAAGACTGTCTCCACCGCGCACCACCCACCCAGGAGAATGACTATGACTAACGCGACCCGACTCAGATTGATGAAACCCCTGCTGGCCCTCGCCCTCGTCGCGGCGCTGCCCCTGCAATCCTTCGGCTGGGGGGCCGGCGGACACATGATGACCGCGCACATCGCTTACACCAGGCTGAATCCCAGGGCCCAGGCGGAGGTTGATAGGCTGGTGAAAGTCAGTATCAGCCCGGAGAGCGTCACCGCCCAGAGCCTGAACTTCGTCAACGCCTCGCACTGGGCCGACGACCTCCGGCCCTTTAAAGAGTTCGATTTTTTGAAGCCGCTACATTTCGTGGACTTCCCTTTCACCACGGACGGGACGCCGCTCCCGCCGGACCTCCCCGGCGACAAGACCATCCTCACGGCGCTCAACGAAAACGTGGACATACTCAGAAACAGTGCGGACGACGCCGAGCGCGCACGCGCCCTGCGCCTCGTCATACACTTCGTCGGCGACATACACCAGCCGCTGCACGCCTCCGCGCGCGTGACGGCGGCCCTCCCCAAAGGGGACCTGGGCGGAAATCTGTTCAGTATCAGTGTCGGGGGCAAGAAATCCAACCTGCACAGCTACTGGGACGGCGGCATCGGCTCCTTCCCGAAGACCGGGCCAAATTTCGCGCCCCCGCCGCTGGAGCAGGTCCTGCCCGCCGCCGAAGAAATAGCCAGGAAGTTTCCGCCCGCCTGGGACGCCTGGAAGGTGGGCGGCCCCGCTGGCTTTGAGCGGTGGGCGCAGGAGAGCAGCGCCCTCGCGCAGGGAATAGCGTACAGGAACATCGAGGCGGGCCGGGTGCCGAGCAAGTGGTACAACCAGTCGGCGCTGATAACCGTCGAGCGGCGCGTGGCCTGGGGCGGCTATCGCCTGGCCGAGCTTCTGAATTCCATCTGGCCCGCGGGGTAAAGCGGCGTCGGCCGAGCCGAAAAGTTGGAGCGGAGTGTCCGGCTAAGTTAAGATGCTCGGCGAATGAGAGAGCTACCCGTTTACCCCGCCGAGACACAGTGGGCGAAGGTCATTGACCACACGCGGTGCATCGGCTGTCACGCCTGCACGACCGCGTGCAAGTCCGAGAACGAGGTGCCGCTCGCGGTGACGCGGACGTACGTCAAGCACGTCGAGGTGGGCGAGTTCCCGCAGGCCCGCCGCGCGCACCAGGTGACGCGGTGCAACCAGTGCGCGCACCCGCCGTGCGTGACGGCCTGCCCGACGAGCGCGATGTTCAAGCGCGGGGACGGCATCGTCGACTTCGACAAGTCGATCTGCATCGGCTGCAAGGCGTGCATGGCCGCCTGCCCCTACGACGCCATCTTCATCAACCCGGAAGACCACTCGGCCGAGAAGTGCAACTTCTGCGCGCACAGGATTGACGTGGGCCTTGAGCCCGCGTGCGTCGTCGTCTGCCCGACCGAGGCCATCCTGGTGGGCGACATGCGCGACGCGGACTCGAAAGTGGCACAGATAGTCAACCGCGAGCCCGTCAACGTCCGCCGCCCCGAGAAGGAGACTCTGCCGAAGCTCTTCTACAAGGGCGCGCACCAGGCCACGCTCGACCCGCTCGCGGCCCGCCGTCCCGACGGCGGCCTCTTCATGTGGAGCGAGCAGTTCGAGAGCAGGGGGACGGTCGTCTCCGGCAACCCATACCAGAACAACACGTCCGCCGCGGCGCTCCTCTCTTACGACGTGGCGCACGCGATTCCCTGGGACTGGCGCGTGAGCCTCTACACCTGGACGAAGGGGCTGGCCGCGGGGGCTTACTTGATTCCGCTGCTCCTCGTCCTCTTCGGCCTGATAGGTGCCGACAACCCGCTCTGGCTCTGGGCCGCGCCCGTGCTCTCGGGGGCGTTCCTCGCGGTGACGGGCGCGCTGCTCGTCTGGGACCTGGAGCACCCGTCGCGCTTCCTGCTCATCTTCACGCGCCCGCAGTGGCGCAGTTGGCTGGTCAAGGGCGCGTTCGTCATCGCCGCCTACTCGCTCGTCCTTCTGGCACATTTCCTGGCGAGCCTTTTGGGCGCGAGGTCAGTCCAGCAGTGGCTGATTCTGCCGGGCCTCCCGCTCGCCGTCCTGACAGCCGTCTACACGGCTTACCTCTTCGCGCAGGCCAAGGCGCGCGACCTCTGGCAGAACCCCTTGCTCCCGCCGCACCTGGCCGTGCAGGCGCTGCTCCTGGGGGCGGCGTTGCTCCTGCCATTCGCAGCCTGGCTCGCGCCGACAATCTTCTTCGCGTTGCTGTGGGCGTTGGGACTCGCGAGCCTCTTGCACCTGCTGATGGTCTGGGGCGAAGTCACGCTGACGCACCCGACGGCCCACGCGCGCCTCGCCGTCTGGGAGATGACGAGGGGAAGGTACAGTAGATTTTTCTGGCCCGGCGTCGCCCTGACTCTGCTCGCGGCCCTCGCGCCGTGGCTGAGTCTCCTGGGGGATTACGATCTCCCGGTCGGCCTCGCCGCCTCAGTGCTCGCGCTCGCCGGCCTCCTGCTTCACGAGCACGCCTACGTGCAGGCGGGCCAGTCCGTTCCTCTGGCTTGAGTGGAGGTCGCGTCATGGTTGATCGCACCGAATGGATTAAGCGTCAGTTCTCGTTCGAGCTGCCCGTGGGCATGTACGCGAACGTCGTGGAGCGCGTGCGCGGGACGCCCGCGCGGCTCGAAGACTTAGTGCGCGGGCTGTCAACGGAAATTCTGACGCGGCGCGACGGCGACAAGTGGTCAATACAGGAGCAGGCCGGACACCTGCTGGACCTGGAGCCGCTGGGGATGAACCGCCTGGACGATTACGAGGCGGGGCGCGACACGCTTCACGCCGCGGACATGTCTAACCGCCGCACGCACGAGGCGAATCACAACGCCGACACGATTGAGAACATCCTCGCCGCCTTCCGGCGCGAGAGGGCGGAATTCGTCGCCCGGCTCGACGCCTACGACGAAGCGTTCGTCCAGCAGAGATCGCTTCACCCGCGCCTCCAGATGCAGATTCGCCCGATTGATTTGGCCTTCTTCGTCGCGGAGCACGACGACCATCACCTGGCGCGGATTTCGGAGTTGAAGCGCCTGTTCGCGGGGCCGGTTTGAGCGCGGACGGCACCAGCCGGCCCGCGTGGGACGAAACGAAACGGGCTGTTGGGCCATCATGAAGTGGAAAGCTTTTCCAACTATTCGAGTGGCCCTGGGAGGGTCCGAACTAAGTGGTCGCGTGAACATTCGAGAGCTTAATCCGGGTCGCTCGTGATGGCATTCCACCTGAAACAGTTCCTAAAAGGAGATTAGTGACATGGCACCTCCACAACCTAAGAACTACAACCCGGGCGACATCCGCGGGATAGACGTTTCTCACTACCAGGGCACCATCAACTGGCAGAAGGTCGCGGCCTCCAACGTCGTGTTCGGCATTGCCAAAGCCACCGACGGTCTTGGATTAAAGGACACTCACTTCACGGACAACTACGAGGGCATGAGGAGCAACGGCATCCTCCGCGGCGCTTACCATTTCTTCCGCCCGAAGCTCGACGCGAAGGCCCAGGCCGACAGCTTCCTGCACGTCGTGAAGCAGCTCAAGCCGGGCGACTTGCCGCCGGCCCTGGACGTCGAGTCGGACGGCGGCAAGCCGGCGAGCGTCATCATCAAGGGCATCCGAACCTGGATCGACGAGGTGGAGAAGGCGCTCGGGCGCACGCCAATGATTTACACGGGCGGATTCTTCTGGAATTCCAAGGTCGCGGGGACGGACGAGTTCGCGGAGAACCCGCTCTGGGTCGCGCACTACACCTCCAAGCCGAAGCCGAACATGCCGAAAGGCTTCCCGGCCTACGCCATCTGGCAATTCACTTCGAAGGGCGGCGCCGCCGTCAGCGGAATCAACACCGGCCCGGGAAAGGACCTGGACCTGGACAGATTCAACGGCACGATGGACGACCTGCGCAAGCTGGCGGGGCTCTGAGGAGACGCGGCGGCGCTCGGCGGGGAGCGCCGCCTTCAACTTTATGAACCTCAATGAACTGAACCAGCGCGTCGGCGCGGCGCGCAAGGAGACCGAGGCGCGGGGCGAGACTTTCTACCCCGGCCCGAGCCGTATTCACCTGGCGGCGTTCCCGCCGAAGGAGCGCTGGGACGATTGGGTGGAGTTGGACTCGAAGGCCTGGCCCGAGAGGCGCGAGCGGCGGTACATGCTCGTGCCGACGACGTGCTTCAACTGCGAGTCGGCGTGCGGGCTCCTGGCCTACGTGGACCGCGAGAGCTTGCAGGTTCAGAAGTTCGAGGGGAACCCGGAGCACCCAGGCTCGCGCGGGCGAAACTGTGCCAAAGGCCCCGCGACGCTCAACCAGGTGACGGACCCGGACAGGATTCTTTACCCGCTCAAACGCGCGGGGCGGCGGGGCGAGGGCAAGTGGGTGCGCGTCAGTTGGGATGAGGCTCTAAACGACATCGCGGCGCGCATCCGCAAGGCGATAGTCGAGGACCGGCACAACGAGGTGATGTATCACGTCGGCCGACCCGGCGAGGACGGGTTCACCGAAAGAGTCCTGGCGGCCTGGGGCGTGGACGGGCACAACTCGCACACGAACGTCTGCTCGTCGAGCGCGCGCGCCGGTTATCAATATTGGATGGGCTTAGACCGCCCGAGCCCCGACCACGCCAACGCGCGCGTCATCCTGCTCATCAGCTCGCACCTTGAGACGGGCCACTACTTCAACCCGCACGCGCAGCGCGTCATAGAGGGCAAGGCGCAGGGCGCGAAACTCATCGTCTTCGACACGCGCCTCTCGAACACCGCGACGCACGCCGACCTCTTCGTCTCGCCCTATCCGGGCTCCGAGGCGGCCATCCTGCTCTCGATTGCGAACTACCTTATTCAAAACGGACTCTACAACCGCGAGTTCGTGCGCCGCTGGTGGAACTGGGAAGAGTACCTGTCCGTCGAGCGGCCCGAGCTTGAGACCAACTTCGAAAACTTCGAGCGCGCGCTGAAGGAGCTTTACCAGAGTTACACCTTCGAGTTCGCCGCGGCGGAGTCGGGCGTGGACGCGCGCGCCATCGAAGAGATCGCGAGAGTGGTCTCGGCGGCCGGCACCCGCTTTTCGAGTCACAACTGGCGCTCGGCCGCCGCCGGCAACAGCGGCGGCTGGATGGTCGCGCGCACGCTCTTCATGCTGAACGCGCTCTTGGGCGCTGTCGCCACAGAGGGCGGGGTCTTCCCGAACGCGTGGAACAAGTTTGTGCCAAAACCGATTTACACGCCGCCGCACCCGCCGCGCTGGAACGAGTTGACGTGGCCGCGCGAGTACCCGCTCGCGATGAACGAGCTTTCGTTCCTCCTGCCGCACTTTTTGAAGGACGGGCGGGGCAAACTTGATGTCTACTTCACGCGCGTCTACAACCCCGTCTGGACGAACCCCGACGGCTTCTCCTGGGTCGAGGTCTTGCGCGACGAGGAGTTAGTCGGCTGCTACGTCGCGCTGACGCCGACGTGGAACGAGACCAGCTACTTCGCGGACTACATCCTGCCCATGGGCCACGGCTCCGAGCGCCACGACCTGCACTCCTACGAGACGCACGACGCGCAGTGGGTAGGTTTCCGCCAGCCCGTCTTGCGCGCGGCGCGCGAGCGCATGGGCGTACGGGTGAGCGACACGCGGCTCGTCAACCCAGGCGAGGTCTGGGAGGAGAACGAGTTCTGGCTTGAGCTGACCTGGCGCATAGACCCGATGGGCGATCTGGGCATCCGCCAGTTCGCCGAATCCCTTAAGCACGCGGGCGAGCGCCTCAGCGTCGATGAATACTACGAATACATCTTCGAGAATTCTGTGCCAGGATTGAAAGAGCGCGCCGCCCAAGAGGGCTTGACGCCGCTCGCCTTCATGCGGCGCTACGGCGCGTTCGAGGTGAAGAAGAAGGTCGGGGCGATTTACGAGGAGGCTGTGCCGGAAGAAGAACTCTCGGACACGCGCGTGGACAGCTTCGGCCGCGTCTACACGAAAGCGCCCAAGCCGCCGTCAACCAACATCGTCCCCGTCGCGAGCCCGGACCCCGACGAGGAGGGGCGGCGGCTCGCGGGCATTAAAGTTGACGGCCGGACGCTGCGCGGCTTCCCGACGCCGAGCGGGCGGCTCGAATTCTACTCGCGCACGCTCGCCGACTGGGGCTGGCACGCGGAGAGCATCCCGACGTACATCAAGAGCCACGTTCACCCGGACAACCTGGCCGAGGGCCAGACCGTTTTAATCTCGACCTTCCGGCTCCCCGTACAGATTCACACCCGCTCGGCCAACGCCAAGTGGCTCGACGAGATCGCGCACACGAACCCTTTGTGGATTCACCCGCGGCACGCCGCCGGCCTCGGCGTGAAGACGGGAGAGCTTGTGCGCGTCGAGACCGAGATAGGCTACTTCGTCGTGCGCGCGTGGGTCACGGAAGGGATACGTCCGGGCGTCGTCGCGTGCAGCCATCACATGGGGCGCTGGAAGCTGACCGAGGAGGGGCAGCGGCAACTGATGGCGACCGTCTCGCTGGACCAGGAGGGCAACCGCTGGGGCCTCAAGCGGCGCAAGGGCGTCGCGCCTTACGAATCGGCGGACCCGGACACCGCGCGCATCTGGTGGACTGACGTGGGCGTCCACCAGAACCTGACCTTCCCCGTCCACCCGGACCCCGTCTCCGGCCAGCACTGCTGGCACCAGGCGGTGCGCGTCCGACGCGCCGACGCCACGGGCCGCTACGGCGACATCTCCGTCGACGTAAACCTCGCACACGAGGTCTACCGCAAGTGGCTCCAACTCGCCCGCCCCGCCGACACACACTCCCCCGACCGCACCCGCCGCCCCTACTGGCTCATGCGCCCGCTCAAACCCGCCCGAGAATTTTTCCGTCTGCCGGAGGAAGAAGAATTGGTGAGTGCTGATTGAAACTCTTCGAAACTGAACGACTGGGTGGCTTTTAAGTGATGGAACTCTTCCGCGCGCTCGCGGTGTTGGCTGAGCCCCCGGCTGATGAGACGGCGAGGGTGGCGGAGGCTCTGGGGCTGGGGGCGTTGCCGGGGGCGGAGGAGTACACGGAGCTGTTCGTGTTTGAGCTTTACCCTTACGCGTCGGTTTACGTGGGGCGGGAGGGGATGTTGGGCGGGGAGGCGCGGGACCGTGTGTGTGGGTTCTGGCGCGCGCTGGGGCAGGTGCCGCCGGCGGAGGCGGACCATCTGGCCGTGATGCTGGCGCTGTACGCGCGGCTCTGCGACTTGGAAGAAGGCGAAGGTGATGAGGCGGGGCGCGCGGGGTGGCGCGGGGCGCGCAGGGCTTTTCTGTGGGAGCACCTTCTGAGTTGGCTGCCGGTTTATCTGGTGAAGCTCGCGGAGATCGCGACGCCGTTTTATCAAGGGTGGGGCGAGGTGTTGATGAAGGCTTTGCTCGCGGAGATTGAGGCGGTCGGCGGTCAGGACGTGTTGCCGCTCCACCTGCGCGAGGCGGGCGGGCTCAGTGACCCGCGCGAGAATGACACCGGGGGAGAGTTCTGGCCGTCGCTCCTTGCGCCCGCGCGGAGCGGGATGATTCTGACGCGCGCTGATTTGAAGAGGGCGGGCCGCGCCACGGGCTGCGGCGTGAGGCTGGGCGAGCGCAAGTTCGTCCTCAAGTCGCTCGCCGCGCAGGACGCGCGAGGGACGCTCGGCTGGTTGGTGGAGGAAGCCGCGGCCTGGGAGAAGCGTCACCGCGCGTTCGAGAAAACGCTCGGCGCGGTCGCCGACGCGTGGGCGGCGAAGGCGGCGGCCTCTGCGACGCTCCTCGCGGAGCTTAAACTGGAGGCGTCGAAAGTGATATAAGCTAACAGCCTCGCGCAAGGGTTTTCGGATGTCTTTCGGCTAAGGGAGCGGGCGATGTACTTCAAACAATTCTATCTCGGATGCCTCGCACACGCCTCTTACCTCATAGGCTCGGAGGGCGAGGCGGCCGTCGTCGACCCGCAGCGCGACGTTGACCGCTACATCATGGAGGCGTCGGCCGCGGGGCTCAATATCAAGTACGTGATCGAGACTCACCTGCACGCGGACTTCGTCAGCGGACACATGGAACTCGCCGCGCGCACGGGGGCCGAGATAGTCTTCGGGGCCGAGGCACGCGCGACCGTCCCGCACCGCGCCGTGCGCGACGGCGACGAGGTCAAGGTGGGCCGCGTCACCCTGCGCTTCGTGGAGACGCCGGGCCACACCGTCGAGAGCGTCTCCGTCCTCGTCATCAACAAGGACGTTTCCGAGCTTCCGCGGAAAGTCCTCACGGGCGACACGCTTTTCATAGGCGACGTGGGGCGGCCCGATTTGGCTGGCGCGCGCGGCTACACTTCCGAACAGATGGCCGCGATGCTCTACGACAGCCTTCACGAAAAACTTCTAATGCTCCCGGACGACGTGGAGGTCTACCCGGCGCACGGCGCGGGCTCCATGTGCGGGCGCAACATCTCTAAGGAGACCTCCTCGACCATAGGCCAGCAGCGCCAGTTCAACTACGCGCTCCAGCCGATGTCGAAAGACGAGTTCGTCCGACTGATGACGACGGCGCTCCCGCCCGCGCCCGCCTACTTCTCGCACGACGCGGAGTACAACCGCGCGGGCGCGCCCGCCATTAAAGACCTCGCGCGCCCGCGCGCCCTCTCGCCGGAAGAGGTTTTCGATTTGGCCCAGAGCGGGCATGCGATCCTGGACGTGCGCGCGTCGGAAGAGTTCGGGGCGGGCCACGTGCCCGGCTCTCTCAACATAGGGCTCGCGGGACAGTTCGCGTCGTGGGCGGGGTCGCTCGTGCCCGTGGGCTCTCCGCTCATCGTCGTCGCGGGCGCGCCCGTGCAGGTGGACGAGACAATCGTCAGGCTGGCGCGCGTCGGGCACGAGAGCGTGAAAGGTTTTTTGAGCGGGGGCGTGGCGGCCTGGCGGCAGGCGGGGCTTGAGACGGCCGCCGTCAAACAGATTTCCGTGGACGAGCTGAGCGAGTTGATTAGCTCCGAGCGCGACCTACAGTTGATTGACGTGCGGCGGGCGGGCGAGTACGCGGCCGGCCACGCGCCGCGCGCCGTGAATCTCCCGCTCGCGCCGCAACTCCCGCAAGAGGCCGCCGGGCTCGACCGCTCGCGCGCGACCGCGGTCATCTGCCAGGGGGGCTACCGCTCAAGCGCCGCCGCGAGCCTGCTCGCGCGCGCGGGCTTCCAAAATCTGCTCAACGTCAAGGGCGGCACGGGCGCTTGGGTCGAAGCCGGATACGCCGTCGAGTGAGCGGGCGAGAAGAAATTATCGCCGCGTAGGGGACAGAGAGCACGGAGGGAAAAGGGGTTTGAGCTGACAGATTTGAAATCTCGAATTTGAAATCTGACATTATTGTTTTCGTCTTCCTCTGAGCCCTCCGTGGGTTAATTTTTAGCCTCAAAAAATTCGGCACACGATGGGTGAACGCCCGGAAAAAATCCTTCCTAAAATCGCACCACCTATGCTATAGATGCGCCTCATCTAAGCAATCGCACAGTCAGCAGGCGGCCCGGGCCGAAGACCAAGAGGGAGGTCACAGATTCCTTTATGCGGATAAGTCTACCCAAAAATAGGTTCACACTTCGTTTTCTAACGCTCTCCGCGCTGCTCCTGGCAAGCGGTTTGAGCGAGGCCCCGGCGCAGGCGCGCCCGCCCGTGCCCGAGGAAGACACGCAACTCTGGAACGACCTGCAAGTCGCCGTCCCCGTGACGAATCAGGTGGACTTCAACCTCTTCGGGGCTTTCCGCTTCGGCCGCGACGTGACGCATCTAGTTGACCGCAGGACCGGCGCGGGCTTCTCCTTCAGGCTCGGCCGGCTCGTCAAACAGCCCGGCGATGTCCTGACGCTGGCCGCCTGGTACATCAACGTCATCACCAGACCGGCCGAAGGGCGTAAGGCCCACGAGAACCGTCTCAACTTAGCGGCCACGCTGCGCTTCCCCGTCGGCAAGGTCGTGCTCAGCGACCGCAATCTCTTCGAGCGGCGAGTGCGCGCGCCCTTGAACTCCACGCGCTACCGCAACCGTCTTCAGATAGATTACCCGGCCAGGTTGAAGAACGGGCAGCTCGGCGTCTTCGCCTCGGACGAAGTCTTCTACGACTGGCTCGTGAACCGCTGGGTGCGCAACCGCTTCATGGTCGGAGTGAGCCGCCGGTTCAACCAGCACTTCACGGGCGACGTTTACTACATGCGGCAGAACGACGGGCTCAGCCGTCCCGGCGACCTGCACGTCATCGGCCTGAGTTACAGGGTCCGGCTGTAGCTTGGAAGAGCAGCGCGACGGAGACAGGTTTTCAACCGAGGAGGTTGCGATGAAAACTCGAACGACCACTAAGAAGACTTTGGGGGAGGGCAGGGCGTTGCGCGCGTGGCTGGTCTTCGCGCTGCTCGTGACGCTCGCCCTGAGCAGTTGCCTGCCGCAGGGCCAGCAGTCGGGCGGGGGCGGCGGACAGACCATCACGCTCTACGGCTTCTCCATCCTGAAAGAGGTTTTGGAGAAGGCCGTCTTCCCGGCCTTCGCCGCCAAGTGGAAGAAGGAGCACGGGCAGGACGTGCAGTTCGTCTCCTCGTTCGCGGGCTCCGAGACCGTGACGAACCAGATTTTGCAGGGCGTCAAGGCGGACATCGCCATCCTCTCCATCGAGCGCGACGCCGACCGCTTGAAGCAGGCCGGCTTCGTCACGACAGACTGGCACAGTTGGCCGCAGAAAGGCATCGTCAACAAAACGCCCTTCATCATCCTCGTGCGCAAGGGGAACGAGAAGGGCATACGCGACTTCCCCGATCTCGGCAAGCCTGGCGTGCAGCTCATCCACCCGGACCCCGTCAACTCGGGCGGCGCGCAGTGGTCCATCCTCGCCATCTACGGGTCGGAACTGAAGAAGTCCGAGGCCGCGGGCGCGCGCGACGAGGCGCGCGCCTTGAAGACCTTGCAGGCCGTCTGGAAGAACGTCATCGCCTCGCCCGACTCGGCGCGGGCCGCGCGCACGCAGTTCGAGACGGGCCACGGCGACGCGCTCATCACCTACGAACTCGAAGGTCTCCTGATGAAGCAGGCCGGCGCTCCCGTCGAAGTCGTCATCCCGGAGTCCACCATCTTCAGCGAGCACCCCGCGGTCGTCATCGACCGCAACGTCTCGGCGGAGAAGCGGCCCGCGGTCGACGCCTTCATACAGTTCCTCTGGTCGGAGGAGGCGCAGCGCGCCTTCGTCCAGTACCACTTCCGCTCCGTCAGCAGCGAGTCATTGAACGAAGCCAACAAGGAGTTCGGCCAGATCAAAACGCCCTTCACCATCGAATACTTCGGCGGCTGGGGCAAAGCCTACCCTGACATCATCGAGCGCATCTGGCGCGACCAGGTGCAGAAAAGACAGTGATGAGTGACGGGTGACAGGCGACAAGATAAACCCCTGCCTTTCCTGTCACCCGTCACCTGTCACCTGCCACCGAGGTTTCTTATGAGTACGACTCTCCCAACGATGCGACACGTGCGGGGCTTTGATGTCGTGCGGCCTCTGAGCATCGCGGCGATGATTTTGATGATGCTGCCGCTGGTGCTCCTGCCGCTGGCCTCGATCTTCATTTTCGGGACGAACAAGGGCCTCGGGAATTTCTGGGCCGCGCTGACCGCGCCGGAGGCCATCTTCGCGCTCAAGCTCTCGATTGTGACCAGTTTTTGGGCCACGCTCTTCAACGTCCTCTTCGGGCTCTTCGCGGCCTACGTGCTCTCGCGCTACAGCTTCCGCGGCCGCAACGCCCTGATCGTCACCATCTCGCTGCCGACCGCGATTCCGACGGCCGTGGCGGGCTTCGCGCTGCTGCTGCTCTGGGGGCCTTACGGGACCCTCGGGCGGCTCATGTCGCCCTACGGCGTCGAGATCATGTTCACGGCGTGGGCCATTATCCTCGCCAACATCTTCGTCACCTTCCCGCTCGCCTTCGGCGTCATCAAGCCGGTCTTCGACACGATGAGCCGCTCGCTGGAAGAAGCCTCCGCGACTATCGGCGCGACCCGCTGGCAGACCTTCTGGCACGTCACGCTGCCAAGCTTGCGCGGCGCGATTGTGACGGGCGCGCTTCTGACGTTCGCGCGCGCCATCGGCGAGTTCGGCTCGACCATTCTTGTCTCGGGCAACCTGGCGATGAGCACGCAGACCGCGCCGCTCTACATCTTCGCCAAGTTCAACGAGGGGCAGGTCGAGGCGGCCAACGCCGTCGCCATCGTGCTGGCGCTTTTGTCGTTCGCCATCTTCAGCGTCCTCTTCCTGGCGCGCGACTGGCTCGACACGGAGTGAGTAGTGCGCGCGGGCGTAAAATATGAAATGATGGCGAGCGTGAAGCCTTCGAGCGAAGTCGAAATCACCTCCGACGAACGGCGGCGGGAGGGCGAAGCCGCGCCGCGCGAGGAGCCGCGAGCTGCGCCCGCGGCCAGCGTGCGCGCCGTCAGCAAGAGCTTCAAGAAGACGCGCGTCCTCGAAGACATAGACTTCGACGTGGCCGAGGGCGAGTCCTTAGTCCTCCTCGGCGCGTCGGGCAGCGGGAAGACCACGATCTTGAGAATCATCGCGGGGCTCGAAGAACCCGACACGGGCCGCGTGCTCCTGCACGGGCGCGACGTGACGGACCTCCCGGCGCGCGAGCGCAACGTCGGCGTCATCTTCCAGGCTTACGCGCTCTTCCCGCGCATGACCGTCGAGCAGAACATAGGCTACGGCCTGCGCATACGGCGGCGCGCGCGCAAGGAGATTCGCGAGACCGTGGACGAGCTGATTAACCTCGTCCGCCTCGAAGAGCACCGCAAGAAATACCCCTCGCAGCTCTCGGGCGGGCAGCAGCAGCGCGTGGCGATTGCGCGCACGCTCGCGTACAAGCCGCAGGTGCTTCTTTTCGACGAGCCCTTCGGCGCGCTCGACGCGCAGATGCGCGTCCGGCTCCGCCGCGAGATTCACCAGTTGCTGAAGCAGGTCAACCTCCCGGCCATCTTCATCACGCACGACCAGGAGGAGGCGCTGGAGATGGGCGACCGCATCGCGGTCCTGAACGCCGGACGCATCGAACAAATTGGCACACCCGACGACGTCTACAACCGCCCCGAGACGGAGTACGTCGCGACCTTCCTCGGCGCGGCCAACCTCCTCCTGGGCGTCGTCAGCGGCGGCAACGTCGAGATCGGCACGGCCGCCATCCACGCGAAGGGTGAGACAGACCGCTTCCGCGAGGGCCAGTCCGTCAAGCTCGTCTTCCGCCCCGAGGACGCCTGCCTGAGCAAGACGGGCCGGCTCCCCGAAGACTGCCGCCGCTTGACCAACGGCGTCGTCGAAGAGATCAACTTCGTCGGCGCTTACCAGCGCATCACGCTCCGGCTCGACCTGGTCGCGCGCCCCGCGGCCGAGGGCCAGCCGCCGCTCTACAACGTCGCCATCGCGGCCCCCGAGAAGAGAATCGGCGTCCCCGTCGCCGTCACGCGCCCGAAGCCCGAGGCCGTCGCCAACCGCCTCGAACCGGGCGACCGCGTCGCCGTCGGCCTCACGGCCTTCCGCGTCCTGCCCAACTACACGCTCGCCAGTGAGCGCGCCGGGCGCATCCTGGACACGAAAAAATAGTACTGAGTGCTGAGTGCTGAGGACTGAGTTAGAAACTGCTTTCTTTCACTCAGTCCTCAGTCCTCGGCACTCATCACTTCTTTACTTGCCGTCCGTCACCATTTTTTATTACATTCAAAGCGAACCCGAAAAATTTCCCGGCGCGACTTCGAGAGGGGAGTTTTCTCGCCATAGACCCGCAGACGTATAAGATTCTGATCGCCGTCATCTGGCTCGTCATCGCCACCGTCCACGGCTACGGCGCGGCGTGGCTGGCGATTCGGATGCTGTTCCGGCCGCGCAAGCCTGTTAAGTTGTGGGGCATGACCATCTGGCCGCAGGGCATGATCCCGCGCCACCGCGAGCGCCTCGCAGAAAGTATCGGCAACGCCGTCGGGGGCGAGTTGATGTCGCAGGAGACGGTCGTCCACGCGCTCTTCGAGACGGACTTCTTCCGCCGCAAGGTCGAGGGCTTCGTCGACTCCTACACGCGCGAGCTCTTGGCGACCAACTACCCTTCGTTCATCGAGGCGCTGCCCACGGCCGCGCGCGCGCCTGTCCTCGACGCCATCTCCGCGCTCCAGTACCGCATCTCGGATTACATCGCGAACATCCTCAAGTCGGAAGAGACCGCGCGCCAGCTCAACGCCTTTATCGACCGGCGCGTCGACGAACTGCTCGCGCGCCGCCTCGGCGAGACCGTCTCGGACGAGACTTTCGAAAAGATTCTGGGCTTCGTCGAAGGCCGCTTCCGCAGCCTCGTCAACGAGCCGGGCTTCGAGAAGAAGGTGCGCGACTTCGTCTCGGCCCGACTGGACGACCTGCTCCGAAGCCGCACCACGCTCGCCGAGATGTTCACGCCCGAGACCGTGGCCGTCGTCAAGGAGCGCATAGACCAGCAGGTGCCGCCCGTCGTCCACCACCTCGCGGAGCTAGCCACCAGCCAGGCGACGCGCGGGCGCATCGGCGCGCTGATTAAGCGCGAGGTCGACGACTACTACCAGCAGCTCTCCTTCTTCAAAAAAATCTTCGTCTCGCGCGACAAGATTCACAGGGAGGTGGACGAGCTGGTCAACAACACCCTCCCCCGCAGGGTCGAGGAGTACTTGCGCGGCGAGGCGTTCGAGGACGAGGCCGAGCGCTTCCTCGACACGATGATCGACGAACTGCTCGCGCGCCCGATTAACGAGCTGGTGGGCCAGGTCGCGCCCGAAAAGCTTGAGCTGATTAAAGACCAGATAGCGGGGCGCGTGATGGCGCTCGTGCGCGGCGCGGAACTGTCGACGACCGTTTCGGCGTACCTGACGGACGCGCTCGCGCGGCTCAAGCCGCACACCCTGCGGGCGCTCCTGCAACACCTCAACCCGGAATCGGCGCAGCGCCTCAAGAGTTTTCTCTCGAAGGGGCTGCTCCAGGTGCTCGCGCGCGAGGAGACGGCCCGCACCATCAACAACATCTTAAGCTCGCAGGTCGAGCGCATGCTGGTGACGCCCATCGGGCGGCTCGCCGAGCAGGTCCCAGAGGCGGCCGTCCGCCGCGCCTCTGCGGCCTTGACCGAGCGCCTCACGGCGGCCGCGCGCGAGCGCCTGCCCGCGGCCATCGGCGAGTTCGACATAGGCCGCATCGTCCGCGAGAAGGTCGCGGGCTACCCGGTCGAAAAACTCGAAGACCTTGTGCTCTCGGTCGCCAAACAGCACCTGAAGACGATAGAACTCTTCGGCGCGGTCATAGGCTTCATCATCGGCGTCGCCCAGGCGGTCTATTTCTATCTCGCCGGGTGACGCGCGGCTTCATGATGCTCCGCATGTCACGACTCTTCCCGCCGAAATGGCACACAGCAGCCGCGCTCGCCTTCTCTCTACTCTCCGCGGGCTGCGCCGCCGGCACCTCGTCGCAGTCGAACGCGAACTCGGGCGCGCTTCCACCTGTCGTCGCCACCGTCAACGGCCGCGAGGTTCCGACCAAACTTTACGAGATGTACCTGAGGAACGGGCGCGAGGAGTTGGGGCTCGACCCCGCGGCCGAAGAGGGGCGGCGCAAGATAGAGCAGCTCAAGGAAGGCATCGTCTCCGAGTTGATCGACCGCGCGCTCATCATGGACGAGGCCGAGCGCCGCGGCCTCAAGATTCCGCCGGAGAAGATGGAGGCGGCCCTCGCGCGCACCGTGCAGCAGTTCGGCGGCGAAGAGAAGTACGACGCCTACCTGGCCGAGCACCGTTTGAAGCGCGACGACTACCTGGAAGTCGTCAAGATGGAACTCTACGGCGAACTGCTGCGCGCAGAGCTGAGCAAGGACCTTTCGGTCGCGGACGACGAAGTCAGAAAGTATTACGAGGCGCACAAGTCTGAGCCTGCCTTCCAGCAGCCCGAGCGCGTCACGGCCGCGCACATCCTCGTCGCGGCGCGGCCCAACCTGATCTCACAGCAGTTGCAGCGCGACAAAAATCTCTCCGGCGAGGCGCTGACCGCCGCCACGCGCGAGGAGGTGGCGCGCCGCCGCAAGCTGGCCGAAGAGCTGCGGAGCAAGGCGGCCGGGGGCGCGGACTTCGCTGCGCTCGCGCGTCAGCATTCGGAAGACCCCGCTTCGCGCGAGCAGGGCGGAGATTTAGGAACATTCGCGCGCGGCACGCACACAAGAAGTTTCGACGACGCGGCCTTCGCGCTCAAGCCGGGCGCTCTGAGCGGTGTCGTGCAGACGGAGTACGGCTTTCACGTCATCAAAATCTCCGCGAAAGAGCCCGCGCGCACTCTGACTCTGGACGAAGCGACGCCCGAGATTAGAAGCCGGCTGCTCGCCGACCTCGAAGCCGCGAGACTGACCGAAGCCCTCAGGGAGCTGCGCCGCAAAGCCAGGGTCCGCGTCAACGAGCCCTTCCGCTTCGGCGCGCTCAAAAACGAGTTCCCCTAAAAACGAGTCCAAGGTCTAAATTCTAAAGTCCAAAGTCAGGAGGACGGGTCTTCAGGCTTCGGACTTAACCTCACGTGACGCTATCGCAACACAGCTTTCCCAAATTAGACACAAATTCGTCCTCAAGCGTACAGACCGCGGCCGGGCCGGCGCGGTACAGTGAAACTTCCAAAACAAGCAGAAGAGTTCGGAGGTTCAGGAGCGGCGGGCCGGGTCTTGCCGGGGCTGGGCGGGGTTCACCCGCCTTGCCCCGGACTCTGTTTACCGCGCGCCCTGCGCTTGGCAGTAACAGCACGACACGGGAGGGACGACATTGAAGAAGAGCATCATCATCAACAGCACGCCCGAGGAGCTCTACCGGTTCTGGCGCGACTTCGAAAACCTGCCGCGCTTCATGCAGCACCTACAGTCGGTCGAGGAGACCGGCGAGGGCCGCTCGCACTGGGTGACGAAGGGGCCTGCGGATTCGCGCGTCGAGTGGGACGCGGAGTTGACCGAGGACCGCGAGAACGAACTGATCGCGTGGCGCTCGCTCGAAGGCTCGGACGTTTACAACACGGGGTCCGTGAGTTTCGAGCCCGCGGCGGGCGGGCGCGGCACGGTCGTCAGGGTCGAGATGGACTACAGCCCGCCGGGCGGCGTCATCGGCAAAGGGATCGCCAAACTCTTCGGCGAAGACCCCGAGCGACAGGTCTACGACGACCTGCGCTGCCTCAAGCAGGTGATAGAGACGGGCGAGGTCGTCCTCTCGGACGGGACCGTCTGGGACAACGGCGTGCTGACGCAGCGCCCAGGCCGGCCCGTGTCCGACGAAGAACTCGAACAATCGCGGGGGGCCGGGGCCGATTAAAGCCTGTGCCAATTTTTGCGCGGCTGATGAACAAGGATTACTTTCTGGAAAAGGGGAGACGACAATGAGAGCAAACTGTTGGTACGGGAAAAAGGACGTGCGGGTCGAGACCGTGCCCGACCCGAAGATTCTGAACCGGCGCGACGCGATTGTGAAGATCACTTCGACGGCCATCTGCGGCTCTGACCTGCACCTCTACAACGGCTTCATGCCGACGATGGAGGAGGGCGACATTCTGGGCCACGAGTTCATGGGCGAGGTCGTGGAGGTCGGCCCCGACGTGCGCGACCGCAAGGTCGGCGACCGCGTCGTGGTCTCCTTCCCCATCTCCTGCGGCAACTGCTTCTTCTGCGAGCAGGAGATGTACTCCCTCTGCGAGAACTCGAACCCGAACGCCTGGATGGCCGAGAAGATGTTCGGCCACAGCCCGTGCGGCATCTACGGCTACTCGCACCTGCTGGGCGGGTTCGCCGGCGGCCAGGCCGAGTACGCGCGCGTCCCCTTCGCCGACGTGGGCACGCTCAAGGTCCCCGCGGAGTTGCCGGACGAGCAGGTCTTGTTCCTCTCGGACATCTTCCCGACCGGCTTCATGGGGGCGGAGATGTGCGACATCGAGGAGGGCGACACGGTGGCGGTCTGGGGCTGCGGCCCCGTGGGCCAATTCGCGATGGCGAGCGCGCGCCTCCTGGGGGCCGAGCGCGTCATAGGCATCGACCGCGTGCCCGCGCGCCTGGAGTTGGCGCGCACGGGCGCGCGCGCCGACGCGACGGTCAACTTCGAGGAAGAAAAAACCTACGACGCGCTGATGGACTTGACGGGCGGGCGCGGGCCGGACCGCTGCATCGACGCCGTCGGCATGGAGGGGTTCAGCGGTCACGGCATCGTTTACGCCTACGACCGCGTCAAGCAGGCCCTGATGATGGAGACGGACCGGCCCATCGCGTTGCGCGAGGCGATCACGGCCTGCCGCAACGGCGGCACGGTCTCCGTCATAGGCGCTTACGGCGGGCTGATTGACAAGTTCCCGCTGGGCGCTTTCATGAACAAGAGCCTGACGATGAGGACCGGGCAGTGCCACGTCCAGCGCTACTGGGACGAACTGCTCGAAAGAGTTCAGAACGGCGAGATAGACCCCAGCTTCGTCATCACGCACCGGCTCAGTCTGGAGGAGGCGGCCGACGGCTACGACACCTTCAACGACAAGGAGGACGCCTGCATCAAGGTCGTGCTCAAGCCCTGAAGCAAGAACGCCGAGCGTGACGCAGGTCAGTACCGCCTGCCGCAAGCGGGCGGGCACTTAGCATTGAGCGCCCGCCCGCCGCCGCGGGCGATACTGACCGGGGGCGCTGTGCCGTGACGGCAGCGTGCAATTGCGAGCAGCAATAAGTTCGAGCATGACGGGAGGGGAATTTATGGCACAGAACACAGAACTTAATCTGGGCGCGGGCGCGGCGGCGGACTTCTCCGCGGGCTCCGTCTTCTTCGTCGGGACGGCGACGGTCATCCTGCGCTACGCGGGCTTCACCATCCTGACGGACCCGAACTTTCTGCACGCGGGCGACCACGTGCACCTCGGCTACGGGCTGACGGCCAAGCGCCTGACCAACCCGGCCATCGAGCTTGAGGACATGCCGCCGATAGACTTCTGCGTGCTCTCGCACTACCACGGCGACCACTTCGACCAAGTCGTGGAGGAGCGTTTGCAGAAAGACCTGCCCATCATCACGACCGAGCACGCGGCCGGCGAGATCAAGGACAAAGGTTTCACGGCGGCCATCGCGCTCGACACCTGGGACTCCGTGACGGTGACGAAGGGCGGGGCGACGGTGCGCGTCACCTCCATGCCGGGCAAGCACGGGCCGTCTATCACGGACTTACTGTTGCCCACCGTGATGGGCAGCATGCTTGAGTTTCAGCCGGCCGAAGGGCGCACGGCCCTGCGCCTCTACATCACCGGCGACACGCTCGTCCACGACGACCTGAAAGAGATTCCGCGCCGCTACCCGGACATAGACCTGGCGCTCTTCCACCTCGGCGGCACGCGCATCATGGGCCTGCTGCTGACGATGGACGCCGAGCAGGGCGTCGAAGCCATACGCATCGTCAACCCGCGCGAGGTCATCCCGATCCACTACAACGACTACGAAGTCTTCAAGTCGCCCCTCGAAGAGTTCAAAAAAGCCGTCGCCGAGGCCGGCTTCCAAGACCGCGTACGCTACCTAAGCCACGGCGAGACCTACAACTTCGAGGTCGCCCAAAGCCGCTGGCAGTCCGCCTAGTCAGTACCGCCTGCCGCAAGTTTTCCTCAAGTCTCTAAAACCCTTCAAAATCCGCCGATTTTTTAAGAAAAACAGATTTTTCTCCGCCCCCTCGCCCCCTCAAGTTTTTCTCAATGCCGGTGAGTAAATTTGTGCCAGTTGGTTGGCTCGGGAGACCTGAGAGCCCCGGATTCGAGAGGCCCGACACCGGAGAAAAAGTATGATGAAGAGAATCACGACCGCCGCCATCGCCGCTTTAGTCCTCTGCTCCGCGCTCGCGGCGCGCGCCGCGACGCTCAGCCCCACGCTCCGCGAGCAGGTCGCCGCCCAGGCCGACAGCTTCAACCTGGGGTTCGTCATCATCTCTTTCAAGACGAGCGACGGCCTGAAGGACGCGCACCTGGGCCTGCTGCGCGGCCTCGGGATTACCGGCGGCTACACGTTCAAGAACCTGGGCATGGTCGCCGCGCCCGCGACCGTCGCGCAGGTCAGGGCGCTCGCCGCTGACGACTCCGTGCGCTCGGTCTGGTCTAACGACCCGCTCCAATACTACATAGACCAGGCGCGCGTGCTGGCCGGCGTGGACCGCATTCGGCGCGACGCCGCGATGACCGACGCCAACGGAGGCGTCCCCGTCTCAGGCCGCGGCGACTTCTCCGTGATGGTCATAGACTCGGGCGTCGACGCCACGCACAACGACCTCAAACTGGGCCAAGCGGTCGTCCAGAACGTGCAGGTGCTCACGCACGACACGACGACCGCGGGCACGGGCCTGCACTCGTTCGTCCCGCTCACCTACGTCGAGGACGTGCCGAACACGGACCAGTCCGTCGGCCACGGCACGCACTGCGCCGGCATCATCGCCGGCTCGGGCGTGCGCTCGGGCGGCCGCTACGCTGGCGTCGCGCCCGGCGTGAAGCTCATCGGCGCGGGCCTCGGCGCGGGCCTCGCGGTGCTCAACGCCATCGGCGCGTGGGAGTGGGCGACGGCGAACCAGTTCCGCTACAACATCCGCGTCATCTCGAATTCTTACGGCAACTTCGCCCCCTACAGCCCCGACGACCCCATCAACATCGCGAGCAAGACGCTCTACGACCGCAACGTCGTCATCCTCTTCGCGGGCGCGAACTCCGGCCCCGGCAAGGGCACCTGGAACCGCTACGCGAAAGCGCCGTGGGTCATAGGCGTCGCCAACGGGCACAAGGAGGGGGGCTTAGCCAACGGCAGCTCGCGCGGGCTGCCGCGCGAGGAGCGCCTGGGCAACACTGACACGCTCGACGACTTCGACGCGCCGACCATCACCGCGCCCGGCCACGGCCGCGAGTTCCCGACGAACACGAAGTTCACGACTAACCTCGTCTCCGTGCGCTCGACCACGAACCTGACCGCCAACGGCGGCGCGAACGACACGGAGATTCCCGCGGCCTTCGTCCCGTTCTACACGCAGATTCAAGGAACCTCGATGGCGACGCCGTTCGTCGCCGGCACCATCGCCCTGATGATCGACGCGGACCCGACGCTCACGACCGACCCCGAGTTGATGACGGACCCGCTCAACCGCATGGACGACTTCAAGCGGATTCTGACCCAGACTGCCACGCGCATGCCCGGCCGCGAGGACTACGAGGTCGGGGCCGGTTACGTCAACGCTTACGCGGCCGTCGACGCCGTGCTCAACCGCTCGAAGAATTACGGCACGTTCAACAACCCCGCGTTCAACGTCCAGTTCGAGACAGTCGCCGCGGACGCGCCGTTCAGCATCACCTACAACCCGGTCGCGACGCCCGGCCCCGACTCGCCGAACGCCGTCCCGCTCACGGTCGAAAATGGCACAGACGTGCTGGACGTTTTCGCCACCGTCAGATTCCAGGGCACGACCAACCCGGTCGGCATAGTGCTGACGGACCCGGACGGCAAGACCTATTCGAGCGGCGTGGGGTTGCCGCTCCTGAACGCGCCGACGCGGCAGGTCGTCGTCAAGAAGCCCGCGCCCGGCCAGTGGGTGTTGGAGGTCCGCGGCGCGCGCTGCCTGACCACGCAGGGCGTCACCACGCCTTGCACGCCGACCTCTGGCGCGGGCGGCCCGGCGGCCGTGACCGGCACGATCACCAAGAAGCGCGTCACCATCGCGCCGGCCATCCCCGACATACAGAATCACCCGGCGCGGGCGCAGATAGAACTCGCCATCTTCAACCGCCGCATTGACGCGTTCGGCGACAACTCGTTCCAGCCGGACTCGGCGGTCTCGCGCGAGGACTTCGCGCGCACGCTCGCGCTCAACGTCCCCTTGCGCCAGACGCTCGGGTCGTCCCCGAAGTTCGCGGACGTTTCCACGGACTTCGCGCCCGTCGCCGAGGCCGTGACGGCCAAAGGCTCGACCATGCGCGACTTCTACACGGGCGAGAGCTCACAGGCCGCGGCCGGGCTGATGTCGGCCTCGGGCGTGATCTTCAACCCGAGGGCCAACGTCAGCCGCCTGGATTTGGCCGTCGCCTTCGTGCGCGCCCTCGGCCTCGACGCCGAGGCCCGCGCGAAAACTGGCACAGCCGTCATAGACCCCTTGAGCGGGCAGCCCGTCATCGAGAACGCGCAGATTCCGAGCGAGCTTCGCGGCTACGTGCAGCTCGCGATTGACAAGGGATTTTTGGAAGTCTATCAGGCGTCGGTCGAGCAGACGCCGACGGGCTTCGTCGCGCGGCCCGGCCCGCGCGTCGAGCCGAGCCAGACGCTCACGCGCGCCGCGCTCGCGACGAAATTAAACATCTTCGCCCAGCGCTTCGCCGCCGGTAATTAACCCTCGCGCAACAGACGCGCGGACGCCGCCAGGGGGGACGGCGTCCGCGCGCTCCCGGAGTTGTGACACGGGAAAGAGCGCGTCCCCTTCGCTGGTTATCCCAAAACTTTTGGAAAATATTCCTGGAGGCTTTTTTCATGTTCGATAAAATTATCAAGCCCCGTTCGGTCGTGACCGTTCTCGCCTTCCTTGTCATCGCGGCCGTCGTGCTCGATTGGACGGCGACCAATCCGGCGAGCGCGAGCGGCGGCACCGTCTCTGTCATCGTCCAGTTCAAGGACGACCCGGCCGCCGTTTATCAAGCCAGGATGGCTAAGTCCGGCCAGGCAGTTTCCGCGGAACAGCTTCAAAGCTACCGCGGCCAGTTGGCCGCCAGGCAGGACCAGTTTTTAAAAGCGCTTGAGGCTTCCGGCGTCACGGCCGGCCTCATTTCGCGCGGCGTGAAGAACTACGACGGGAGCCTCGCGGCGACCGTGCCGTTGCGCTACACGCTCGTCTACAACGGCGTCGCGCTGAACGTCCCCTTCGACGCGATTGGCACAATCGAGGCCATGCCGCAGGTGAAGAAGGTTCACCCGAACGCCGTCCTCGAAACCACGCTCAACAGCAGCGTCAACTACATCAACGCGCCGAAGGTCTACGGCGCGGTCAAGGAATTGTCGCAGTTCGACGACCTGCGCGAGGGCTACGAGGGCCAGGGCATCAACATAGCCATCATCGACACCGGGATTGACTGGCGTCACCCGATGTTCGGCGGCGACCCGACGCCCCCGCGCCTCGCGGTCGCGCCGCCGACCCCCGCCCTGACCAGCACTAATAAGAAAGTCATCTACTACCTGCCCTTGACGGACACGGCCGCCTACGACGGCTTCGGCCACGGGACGCACGTCGCTTCCACGGCCGCGGGCTACCTGGCGCAGCATCCGGGCGGCGACGGCCTGCCGGGCACGGCCGACGACATCAAGCTGCACGGCGTCGCGCCGCAGGCGAAGCTGATGTCCTACAAGGTGTGCAGCGACCTGAAGTCGACGGTCAGTCAGGTCCAGTCCGTCGGCGGCTGCGAGTCCGCCGACACCATCATGGCGCTCGAAGACGCGGTCTCGCAGTTCACGATTACGAACCAGCCGAAGCCCGTCGCGCACGTCATCAACCTCAGCCTGGGCGGCTCGGGCGGACCCGACAACCCGACCGCCGTCGCGTGCAGCAACGCGGCCCTGACGGGCGCAACGGTCGTCGCCTCCTCGGGCAACTCCGGCCCCGGCGAGGGAACCACCGGGAGCCCCGCCGCCGGCGTGCACGTCATCTCCGTCGGCGCGACCACGCACCCGTCGGCCGGCGCTTCGCAGTGGTCCGCGGACCTCCTGCAAGGTTCTTCATTCCCGCAGAGCCGCACGGGCGCTGTCACGCCCGCCAACGGTTACGCGGCGGCCGCGGGCACGAAGCGTTATACGCTCACCCCGATGCTCGGCACCGCCAGCCTGCCGCAGGCGGCCCTCGCGCAGCGCTACGTCTTCGTCGACTCCCCGCTCGGCCCGTGGCCCGCGAGCGTCTCGGGCCGCATCGCGCTCGTCAGGGCCCCCCTCACGACGTTCTTCGACACGGCCGCGCAGGCCCAGAACGCCGGGGCGGTCGGCGTCATCATCATCAACGACGGCGGGGGCAACGGCGTCAAGACTCTGATCCCGGCGGCGGCCGTCTCCGAGGCCGACGGCGAAGCCCTCATTAACGCGGTCTCCTCGACCGACGACGACAGGCTCGACCCGCCCAGCGGCGCGGTCTCCGAGCTCCCCATCCGCATGAACCCGTTCCTGACTGAAAGCTTCATGGGCCAGATGGGCGACTTCTCTTCGCGCGGCCCCGTGCGCGGATTGGGCCAGATTAAGCCGGACGTTTCCGCGCCGGGCGTGGCCGTGCTCGCGGCCGCGCCTCCGGGGAGCGTCGTCGGCGCGCTCGGCCTCCTCGAAGGCACAGCGGACTACGCGCACCTGGACGGCACCTCGATGGCCGCGCCGCACGCGACCGGCGCGGCGGCCCTCGTCAAGCAGGCGCACCCGGACTGGTCGCCGGACATGATTCGCACCGCGCTCGTCAACACTTCCACGAACATGCGCAGCGAGTCGGGCGCGCCGAAGGCCGAGGGGCTCGCGGCCGACTCGATCATCGCGCAGGGCGGCGGCCTGATCGACGTGAAAGAGACCCTGAACGCGAAGGCGCTGATGGGCGTCGAAGGCGACGGCATCGAGCAGCCAGCCATCCTCGGGAGCCACTCCTACGGCGAATTGCCCGTGGCGAACACGCGCGTCACGCACACCGCGCCAGTGACCGTCACCATCCGCGACCTCTCGGGCCAGGGCGGCACTTACAACCTGGGCGTAGCCAACAACCGCGACCTGCAAATCGCGGGCGTCAGCGTCACGACCTCGCAGCCGAGCGTGACGTTAGAGCCGAACGGCTCCGCCACCTTCACCGTCAACGCCTCGTTCGACGGGGACAAGCTGCGCGACGTGATGGCGGCCAAGATAATTGGCACAGACGTGGTCTTCGAGAAGATTCAGATGCAGTGGTACGTCACGGCCCGTAGGGGCGACAACGCGGAATCCCTGCGCATGCCTTTCTACTTCAAGCCGGGGCCGACGTTGCCCGCCCAGACGGTCGTCCAGACCTTCGAGAATACCGCGACCGTGCCCGCGCCGTCCTACGGCCAGCAACTCGCCGCGGGCGCGACCCACGTCGAAGTCCCCTTCGACGTGGACGCCTCGACCCTGAAAGTCGAAGCCCTGGTCGAGTGGTTCAACACGCCGCAGGGCAGCCAGGAGGACGTTGACTACGAACTCCTGGACCCGGACGGCAACGTCATCGCCTCGTCGGGCGGCCCGGCCGGGGCGAGCGAGTACGTCAGCGTCGCGGTCAACCGCGCGGGCACTTACACGCACCGCATCATCGGCTACATCAACGCCGCGACCGAGTGCACCGTCACGACCACGCTCACGAAGGGCAACGCGCCGCCGGTCGTCCAGTCAATCGCCGGCGACTTCGCGGACGCGCAGGGCAGGGCTGTGGACTTCGACGGCGCGGTCAACCTGAGCTGGCAGGCGACTGACGGCGCGACCGGCTACGAAGTCGAGCGCTCTTCGGACGGCACGACTTACCAGGTCGTCGCGAGCACGGGGCAGACGAATGTCACGCTCGCTGACCAGCCGAACGGCGAGAACTTCTACCGCGTGCGCGCGCTCGCGCCGGGCCGGATAGGCTCTTACGTCACCGTCCCGAGCAACGCCGTCAGGGTCGTGGTCGACCGCCGCGGGCGCGTGGACATCACCGGTCAGGTCTCGACGGCGATGTCCAACGTCTCGTTCGCGAACGGGGTCTTCAAACTAGACCTCAGCGTCAGGAACAACTCCGCGCAGACTTACGTTCCCCTAGTGGAGTTGAGCGTCGTGCGCGTCACTTCCGGCTCCGGCACGGTCGGCGTGAAGAACGCGGACAACAACGGCAACGGCAGGAGCGCGCAGACGGCGGCGCTGTTCGGCTACTCGAACCTCCTGGGCCCGGACCAGGAGTTCGCGCCGGCCGAGGTGACCGGCAACCGCAGCCTGGAGTTCAACGACGCGGCGGCCGAGATGTTCAGCTTCGACGTTGTGGTGACAGCTTACGA
>DATMVE010000098.1:0-97694 GCA_035563515.1 Pyrinomonadaceae bacterium | reverse complement strand
CGTCGCCCGAAAAGCTGATTCTGGCGGGCGTGATCGTGACGACGTTCCTCTCGTCGGCCATCGTCTTCATCACGACGCTGATGGACGCGACGCGCATACGCGCCTTCACCTTCTGGCTGCTCGGCGACCTCTCGGGCGCGAGTTCCAAGCTGCTCACGGTCGCAATCGTCGCGGCCGTCGTTGGCACAATCGTGCTGGCGCTCAACGCGCGCTCCCTGAACCTCTTGATGCTGGGCGAGCGCGACGCCTTCGACCTCGGCGTCGAAGTCGGGCGCGTGCGGTTGACGGTCTTTCTCGCGGCGAGTCTCCTGGTCGGCTCAAGCGTCGCGGCCGCAGGGTCCGTCGGCTACGTAGGGCTGGTCGTCCCGCACCTGGTGCGGCTCTCGCTCGGCGGCGACAACCGCACGGCCGTGCCCGCCGCGGCGCTCGCGGGCGCTCTCTTCGTCGTCGTCGCGGACACGGCCGCGCGCACCGTCATCGCCCCGCGCGAGCTGCCCGTCGGCGCGATCACCGCGCTGATAGGCGCGCCGCTTTTCGTCCTCCTACTGCGCAGAGGTTGAGATGCTGGAAGCCCGCGACATCAGCGTCAGGTACGACGAGCGCGTGGCGGTCGCGGGCGTCTCTTTGCGCGCGCAGCCCGGAGAAGTGACGGCCGTCATCGGGCCGAACGGGGCGGGGAAGTCAACCCTGATGAGGGCGCTCAACGGCGCGCTTCCCGTGGCGGGCGGCGAGATTTTGCTGGACGGAAAGCCGCTGCGCGGTTTCGCGCGCCGCGTGGTGGGCCGGCGAATCGCGGTCGTGGCGCAGGAGGCTGAGCTGAGGTTCCCCGTGACGGTGACGGAGTTCGTGCTCGGCGGGCGTTACGCTTGGTCGAGCGTGGGCGCGTGGGGTTGGGAGACGGAAAAGGATGTCGCGGTCGCGCGCGAGGTCCTGCGCGAGACGGAGTTGGAGGAGTTCGGCGCGCGCCTGATGAGTGAGCTTTCGGGCGGCGAGCGCCAGCGGGCCGTGCTCGCGCGCGCCCTGGCGACCGAAGCCGGCATCCTGCTCCTCGACGAGCCGACGGCGAACCTGGATTTGGCACACCAGGCGACGCTGCTACGGCTCGTGCGCGCGCGCTGCGACGAAAGGCAAGCGTCCGCGGTCGTCGTCACGCACGACATCAACCTGGCGGCCGAGTTCGCGGACCGCGTCATGCTGCTCAAGGGCGGCCGCGCAATCGCCGTCGGCGCGCCGCGCGATGTCCTGACCCCGGACACGCTGCGCGAAGTTTTCGAGATCAGAGTTTTAGTGGACGCGCACCCGGTCACGGGCGCGCCACGCATCACGCCGGTGCACGAAGCGCGCCGGTAGTTCTAAACCAGACGGGCGGCCGGATAAGGGAAGGCGGTGCAAAGCCGCCACTGCCCGCGCAACTGTAAGCGGCGACTGCGCTCCGAAATCAAGCCACTGTCCCTTGACGAGACGGGAAGGCGTGAAGCGCAGGCGGTCTGCTGAAGGTCTTTGACAACTTGGTTCGGGATTCGGGTCTTGTCCCCTCCGGGGATGAGACCCGAACCCCGAACCAAGTTGTGAGGACAATCGGCAGACCATAACCGCGAGTCAGGAGACCTGTCCGGCGCTCAATTTCGGGCTCGTACTGCGACGGGCAGGAGAAGCTACACATGACATACATCACACCAAGCGATGGGGCGGCGGGGTCCGCCTCGCGAACCGGACTTGCGGGCATCCTTGCCCTGCTCGTCCTTCTCTTTTCATCTTCGACAATCGCCTTCGCGCAAAGCGGCGGGGCAACTATCACTGGGCGCGTGACGGACGAGCTCGGCGCGGCCGTGGCGGGCGCGCAGGTGGCGTTGCGCTCGCGCGAGGGGCTGCGGCTCGCGGCGCAGACGAACGACGAGGGCGTTTACAGTTTCGACCGCCTCGCCGCGGGCGACTACATACTGGAAGTCACGGCGCGCGGGTTCGCCGTCGCGACCTCGGGCGGGGTGCGCGTCCGCGTGGGCCAGAAACTCGAACAGGATTTCGCGCTTTCGGTCGCGGCCATCAGCGAGAACCTCGTAGTCGTCGCGACGGGCACGCCGCAGCGCGCCGACGAAGTCTCCAAAGCGGTCACGCTCGTCGAGGAAGAACAGATCGAGACGAGGCGCGAGCTGACTCTGTTCGAGGCGCTGCGCGGCACTCCGGGGCTGCGCGTCCAGCAGCAGGGCTCCTACGGCTCGATCACCTCCCTGCGCCTGCGCGGGCAGAGGAACTTCGACACGGCGATCCTGCTCGACGGCCTGCGCGTGCGCGACGCGGCCGACATCAACGGCTCCGCGCTGCCTTTCATCACGGACGTGCTGCCCGCGGACTTGGACCGCGTCGAAATCCTGCGCGGCTCAGGCTCTTCGATTTACGGCACGAACGCCATCGGCGGCGTCATCAATCTTGTGCCAAAAGCCGGCGCGGGCGAGCCCCGCTTCCAGGTGAGCGCGGAAGGCGGGAGCCTCGCTCTCGCGCGCGCGCGCGTGCAGGGCTCGGGCGGAATCGGCCGCCGCGCGGGCTACAGCTTCGGGTTAACAAGGCTGGACGTGCGGCGCGGCGTTGACGGCGACGACCAGTACGGCGCGACGGCCGCGGGCGCGCGCTTCCAGTTCGACGTGACGCCCTCCGTCCAGTTGAGCGCCAACTTTTATGGCACAATCTCCAACGCGCGGACTAACAGTGACCCCGTCGCGCTCGCGCCCGCCTTCTCTTCAGACGAGCAGTACCCGCGCGCCGTCGAGGGCGTCACCTTCCAGCCGGACATGAACAACCCCGACCTCGGGCGGCGCAACCGCCTGCTCGTCGGGAGCGTGCGGCTCTCGCAGCGCGTCAACGAGATTTTCTCTTACACAATCGCCTACCAGCACGTCTCGTCGCGCCGCCGCAACTACAACGGCCCCCTGGTCGACCCGCGCTACGCGTCCTTCTTCCCGTTCGGCGACTTCGAGTTCAACAGCACGAACAACGGCTCGACACAGACGCTGGACGCGCGGGCCAATTTCCGGCTGGGCCGCGCGAACCTGCTCACGGCCGGGGCGGAGTACGAGCGCGAGACCTTCTTCCAGCAGTCCGTCCCTTCCTTCTCGCTCCTGAACGGCACGACCGACCGCCAGCGCACGTTCGCCGTCTTCGGCCAGGACCAAATCTTCCTGCTCGACGACCGCCTGCAAATCTCGCTCGGCGTGCGCGGGCAGTTCTACAGGATCAGCGCCGCGGCGCGCCCCGGCGCGCTGAGCGGCATAGAGGCGGAAAGCTCCGTCACGGGCGACGGCTCAATCGCCTACTTCATACGCTCCACGGGCACGAAGCTGCGCGCGCACGTCGGCAACGGCTTCCGCGCTCCCTCGCTCTTCGAACGCTTCGGCGAGGCCGTCATCGTCGGCGTGCCGCAGCGCATAGGCGACCCGACCCTGCGCGCAGAGCAGTCAATCGGCGCTGACGGCGGCTTCGACCAGCGGCTCTTCGAGGACCGGCTGCGCTTCGGCGCGACCTACTTCTACACGCGGCTCCAGCGCGTCGTCTCCGCGACCTCGTTCGCGACGGACCCTCTGGGCCTGGGCCGCTTCTTCGGCTACGTCAACCGGCCGGGCGGCGTCGCGCGCGGCGTCGAGAGCTACATCGAAGCCGCGCCGTTTCGCGGCACGGACGTGCGCGCGTCCTACACCTTCACGAACAGCGACCGTTTTGTGCCAGGTTCGGGCCTGCTCAGAGAGTACGTCATCCCGCGCCACCTTTTCGGGCTGACGCTCAACCAGCGATACAGGGCGTTCCTCTTCAGCTTCGACCTCAACCACACTGGCACTTACATAGCGCCTGTCTTCGACCTCTCGTTCCGGCAGGCGGTCCTCACCTTCGGCGGCTACACGAAGGCCGACGCGCACGTCACTTACGAGCGCGCGTTGTCCGAAGGGGTCCGGCTGATCCTGTTCGGGGGCGCGGATAATATTTTCGACAGGGAGTATTTCGAGAACGGCTTCCGCGCGCCCGGAGTGGTGGGCCGGGGGGGCGCGAGCGTCAGGTTTTAGATTTCGGATTGCGGATTGCGGATTTTAAAGGCAGCCAGGCCGCTCTTTAAATCCGCAATCCGAAATCAGCATTCCGCAATCGACTCAGTCCGTGACGCGCGCGCGACCATCCTTGGTCATGAGCGCGCCCACCAGGAAGATTACGCCGAGCAGAATGTGGATGGCGTGATCGGCCGTGCCGAGCATGAGCTGGTTCGGGATGACGTTCAGCATGCGATCGTCGCCCGTGCCCATGATGAACCCCACCACGCCTAGCAGCAGGTAGACGGCGCCGAAGACCAGACAGAAGGCGCGCGCCGCGCTGAGTGAAGCCGCGAAGCCGAAGTAAAGCGCGACGGCCCCGGAGATGAGGTGCACCAGGTTGTGCGCCGTCGTCAGGTGAGCGCCGAGCAGGTCGCTCTTGGCGAAGCCGATGAGGCCGACCAAGATGAACAGGACGCCTAGAAGTTTGCAGATAGTTTTAGCCATGATTTTCTCTTGTCTCTCCTTTTTGAGAAAAGGTCTTACAACCGGGAGCGGTCGCATCGTCTCTTCCTCAAAGGACGCTGCCGCGTGTTTTCAAAGTGCGAGAGAAGGCTGGGATGCGCGGATTGTACACCAAACGCGCCGATTGTCAGCAAGAATTTCGCCCGCGCGCGGGGGCGCGGCCGGCCGCCTCTCGTTTGAGCGCCAATTTCCGCGGGTGATATACTCCGACCTGGAATCCCCGCGGTCCACCAGGGAGCTGAAAGATGAAGTACCAATCGCTCAGTAGATATTTACGGGCCTTCGGCTGGAACGGATTTACGCGCCCGACCGCCGCACTCGCGCTGGCCCTGTTGCTGCCCGTCGCGGCCTCGGCCTACACGGTCGTCCTCCGCAGCGGCCGGCGTGTGGAGATTCCCGCGGCGTTCACCGTCACGAAGTTGACGCTCACCTACGAGGCCGCGCCCGGCATCAACGTCACGCTTCAGATGGCGACCATTGACATCCCCGCCACCGAGCGGGCCAACAACGAGCCGGCCGGCGCGCTGCTCAGGCGCGCGGAGCGGCCCGCGACTTCGGCGACCGGCGCGGGCACTGCGGCACAGCCGAGAGCGCCGCGGCGCGAGTTGACCAGGCAGGACATAGAGAGTGCGCGCGCGGCGCGTGCGAAGAGCGAGCAGGATTATGAGCGGCGCAGGGTGGAATTGGGCCTGCCGTCACGGGAAGAGACGCGCCGGAGGACGGAGGAGGAAACGCGTCGCCTGGGCGAGATGTCGCGCCAGGCCCAGGCCGAAGAGGCTCAGGCCGAGAGCTACTGGCGCGCGCGGTCGAGCGAGCTGAGGAACGAGATGGCTACCGTTGACGCGGAGATCAATTACGTCAGCGCGCGGCTGGCGGAGATGCCAGCGTTCGTGCCAACCCTCTGGGGCTACGGCGGTGTCACCGGCGGCGTGCCCTTCTCCGTCACGCCGGCCGTTAGATTCCCCGTGACGACGGGGAATCCGGGCTTCATGCGCGGGACTAAGCCGGGCGTGCCGCAGGCGGGCTTTCTGGCTTTCGGCGGCATCGCGGCGCAGGGACACGTTCCTGTAAACCCGGGCTTGCTGCACAGGCCGATAAGGCCCGGCTTGCCGCGTGGAGGTTTCGGCCGCCGCGGCATCCACCGGCGCGGAATCGGCGTGCCGGCCGCGCCCTTCTTCGGCGTGCCCTACGGCGGTTATGATTACTACTCAGATCAAGCCAACCTGGTCTCTCGCCTGCGCGAGCTTGAATCCGCGCGCGCAAGTCTTCGAGCGCGCTGGCGCTTGCTCGAAGAAGACGCCCGCCGCGCAGGCGCGCTGCCGGGCTGGTTGAGGGAATAAAGAAGTAATCAGTAGTCAGTAATCAGCCACCAGCTTTTCGCTGTTACTGACTACTGACCACTGATTACTGACTACTGCTTATGAAAAACGGTTGGGAAACAGTCATCGGTCTTGAGATTCATGCTCAACTGAGCACGGAGTCGAAAATCTTCTGCGGGTGTTCGACGCGGTTCGGGGACGAGCCGAACGCGAACACGTGTCCCGTGTGCCTGGGGCTGCCGGGCGCGCTGCCCGTCCTGAACCGGCGCGCGGTCGAGTTGGGCGCGCGCGCAGCGCTCTCGCTCTCCTTGCGGATTAACGAGCGGTCAATCTTCGCGCGCAAGAACTATTTTTACCCGGACCTGCCGAAGGGCTATCAAATCTCGCAGTACGACCAGCCCTTCTCCGAGCTGGGCGAGTTGGAGATCATGACGGCCGAGCGCGACGAGGGCGGGCACGCGCGCGAGTGGCGACCCCTGAAGGTCCGCATCACGCGGCTGCACCTCGAAGAAGACGCGGGCAAGAACGTGCACGAGGGGCTGCCCGACGTTGACCGCTACTCCTACATAGACCTCAACCGCGCGGGCACGCCGCTCGCCGAGATTGTCACGGAGCCAGACTTCCGCTCGTCCTGGGAGGCTTACGATTACGTCAACCACGCGCGCCACGCGTTGCAGTGGGTCGGGGCCTCGGACGCGGACATGGAGAAGGGGAACCTGCGCTGCGAGGCGAACGTCTCCGTGCGCCGCGTCGGCGACGAGAAGTTCGGAACGAAGGTCGAGCTGAAGAACCTCAACTCTGTCCGCTTCATGCAGCGCGCCATCGAGTTCGAAATCGAGAGGCAAATCAACCTGCTCGAATCGGGCGGCCGTGTCACGCAGGAGACGCGGCTCTGGGACGAGCGCGCGGGCCAGACGCGCGTCATGCGCTCGAAGGAAGAGGCGCACGACTACCGCTACTTCCCGGAGCCGGACCTGCCGCCGCTCGTCGTCACGCGCGAGTTCATAGAGGGCGTGCGCGCCGCGCTGCCCGAATTGCCCGACGCGCGGCGCAACCGCTTCATGCGCGAGTACGATCTTTCGTTCAACGACGCGACGCAGCTCGTGTCCAGCCGCGCGCTCGCGGACTACTACGAGCAGGCGGCGAAGGCTTCTTCGAACGCGCGCGGCGCGGCCAACTGGATCAGGTCCGAGCTGGTGCGCGAGCTGGAGGCGGCGGGGTTGACGGCCGACCGCAGCCCCGTCGCGCCGGAGGAGTTGGCCGCGCTGCTGCGCCTGATCGACGAGGGCAAGATCAGCGGCAAGCAGGGCAAGGACGTGCTCGTGGAGATGTTCGCCTCGGGCAAGACGGCCGGCGCAATCGTGGAGGAGCGCGGCCTCGTGCAGGTGAGCGACACGACCGAGATTGACGCCATCATCGAGGGCGTCATCGCCGCCAGCCCGCAACAACTGGCACAATACCGCGCCGGCAAAGAGACCCTCTTCGGCTTCTTCGTCGGCCAGGTGATGAAAGCCTCCAGGGGCAAGGCGAACCCGAAGGTGGTCAACGAGCGGTTGAAGGGAAAACTTAATGGGTGACGGGTGAACAGTGACGGGCGACAGGAGAAAGCAAGACCTTGTCTTTCCCTGTCGCCCGTCACTGTTCACCCGTCACTGTTCACGGGGGCTTTATGAATCTTAACGGCAAGACGGCGGTAGTCACGGGGAGCACGAAGGGAATCGGGCGCGCGATTGCGGAGGCGCTGTTGCGCGAGGGCGTGAACGTGTGCGTGAGCGCGCGGCACGCGGACGAGGTCGAGCGCGCGGTCAGTGAGATGGCCGACGCGGGCGAGGGCAGGGTCGCGGGCGCTGTCTGCGACGTGCGCGAGTACGAGGAGGTGAAGGCGCTCTTCGAGCACGCGGCCGCGGAGTTCGGCGGCGTGGACGTGCTGGTCAACAACGCGGGCGTGGGCCACTTCGGGCGCGTGGACGAGATGTCGCCGGAGGACTTCCGCGCGGTGATAGAGACGAACCTCTTCGGCGTCTTCTACTGCTGCCGCGAGGCCATCCCGCGCATGAAGGAGCGCGGCGGCGGCTACATCGTCAACATCTCTTCGCTCGCCGGCACCAACGCGCACCCGCAGATGGCTGCCTACAACGCCTCTAAGTTCGGCCTCAACGGCTTCAGCGAGGCGCTGATGCAGGAGGTGCGGCACGACCGCATACGCGTCAGCTACGTCATGCCCGGCTCGGTCAACACCTACTTCGGCGGCGACGAGCCGGACGAGAGCCAGAGCTGGCAGTTGCAGCCCGAGGACATCGCGCGCGCCGTCCTGGACTTACTCAACACCGACGACCGCGGCCTCGTGAGCCGCGTGGAAATCAGGCCGAGCCGCCCGCCGAAGAAATGAGAGCCTGTAGGAGACGCCGACCGAAGATGAAAATATTGCCCCTCACCCTGCTCGCCTGCCTGCTTTTGGCCGGCGCGGCGGGCACTCAAAACAACCCCTCCCCGGCGCAGCCACAGAAAGAGTCCGCCGAGGCTTCGTCGCCGGAGGTGCTCGAATCCACGAAGCTGAGCGCGGAAGTCGTGCGCCTGCACAAGGCGGGCAAGTATGACGAGGCGCTCCCGCTGGCGAAGCGCGCCCTGCAACTCCGCGAGAAGACGCTCGCGCCCGGACACTCGCTGATCGTTGACGCGCTCTCGAACCTCGCCGAGTTGCACGGCGCGAGGCGCGACTACGCGACGGCCAGGGATTATTACCAGCGCGTCCTCGCCATCTACGAACAACAATCGCCGCCGCAGAACCGCGCGGCCCTGGGCCGCGTGCTGGACAACGCCGGCTACTTCAGTTACATGAGCCTACACTTCGACAGCGCCGAAAAATATTTTCAGCGCGCGGTGGCGCTGCGGGAAGAGTTGACCGGGGCAGGGAGTCTGGAGACCGCCCGCGCCGTCTTCAACCTGGCGGAGTTCTACCGCCTCCAGGGCGAACACGAGAAGGCGGAGCCCCTGTACAGGAAATCCATAGAGGTCAAGGGGACCACGCTCGGCCCCAAAAACAAAGAGGTGGAAAAGGCCCTGGAGCGCTACTCCTGCCTGTACTACGCCATGAACAAGAAGTTGGACAAGGCGGAGAAGCCATTCAGCTTCCTGCGCCCAATGCCGGCAGCCAACGACGACCGGCCCGACATCCTGAACGGCAGGGCGCTCAGCCTGCCTAAGCCCCCTTACCCGAGGGAGGCCAGGGAACGCCGCCTCTCCGGCACGGTCATCGTCAAAGTCTGGATTGACGAAGAGGGCAAAGTCGTCTCGGCGGAAGACATGTGCGGCGCTCACCCCCTCTTAATCGGGGCGGCTGTGCGGGCCGCGTCCGCGGCGCGGTTCACGCCGACGATAGTCGACGGCAAGCCGATGCGGATCTCGGGCGTCATCACCTACAGGTTTATCGGGCGGTAAGACCGTAGCCACTGAAGAAGCCTGGAAGCGACGAACCACCGAGTCACACGAAACGGCTTTAACACTCTTCTGCTTCGCGCCGTTTCGTGTGACTCGGTGGTTCGTCGCCTTCCTCTTGTTTGATCGTAAACCCCGTCTGTGAAGTCGAGAGGAGAGCGTGAATGGAGCCGAGCGACGCCGCCGAGGCGATCAGCGAGTTGGGCGAGGGCGAGAAGGAGAAGAGCGCGGAGAACAGGTTCCGCGGGCGGGCGGCGCTCGTCATCGCGGTGATGGCGATGCTGCTGGCGATCACGAGCCTCGGCGGCGGCAACGTCGCCGAAGACATCGTCGCCAACAACATACAGGCCGGCAACCTCTGGTCATTCTACCAGGCCAAGAACGCCCGCCAGACCTCCTACAAACTCGCCGCCGACGAGTTGGGGACGGAGATTCAGCTCCACCAGGGCTCTATGACGCCGGAGCTCCGCCGGTCGCTGGAGGCGAAGATTAAGCAGTACGAGGAGACCGTGGCGCGCTACGAGAGCGAGCCGGACAAGGGCGAGGGGAAGAAGGAGCTGTCCGAGCGCGCGAGAAGTTTCGAGGCCGAGCGCGACCGCGCGCTCAAGCAGGACACGAGCTTCGACTTGGCGGAGGCGCTCTTCCAGATCGCCATCGTGCTCGCGTCGGTCGCGATCCTCTCCTCGTCGCGCATGATTCTCAGGCTGGCGGTCGTGCTCGGGGCCGCGGCCGCCGTCCTCATGCTCAACGGCTTCTTCATGCTCTTCACGCTGCCGCTCTGAGGGCGCTCCTAAAAATTTACGAACTGGCACAGTGTCTGTGCTATCATTCGCCGCCGAACTGTCGCAGCCCTGGACCCACGCGCGAGTCATCAGCGCCGCCCACGGTTCGCGTCTCGCATTCCCCAGGGGGTCGTATCGCCGCCGCCGGCCTTTCATTGATCTCGTCTTCGGAGTGAATCTACGCGGGTTCCTCCCGGCCGGCCCGTTCGAAATTTTACTCTTTCACCGCGGATTGGAGGAACCTATGGGCAAAGTAGCTCAGCCGAACTGGACCGAATTCAGGGCCAAGCACATCAAGGCCGGCAAGAGGAAGGTCGTGGGCGTCGTGCTCCACGACACGGCCGGCACGGGCACGCACAACGACACGAAGTACCTCGCCAACCCCGGCGACGGGCGCAAGGTCAGCGTGGACTTCACGGTCGAGCGCGACGGCTCCATCTGGAAATTAAACCCCGACCTCGATAACTTCTTCACGCTGCACGCGGGACGCGCCACGGCCTTCAAGGGCCTGCGCAACGGGGCCGTCACGCGCGGGACCGTCGGCATAGAGATTTGCCAGAAGGTCGATTTGTCACTCTCGCCGACCTACACGGACGCGCAGGTTCACTCGGTCGCCGACCTCTGCGCGTGGCTCGTGGACAAGTACAACCTCGCGCCGTCCGACATCACGACGCACCGCAACGTCATCACGGACGGCTCCCGCTCCGACCCGCGCAAGTTCCCCTTCGAGGGCGCGAACGGCTTCTGGTCCTTCTACTGGAAGGCGTTCGGGAAGCAGGACGAGCACGCCGCCTCGCAGAGCATCACCCTGACCCCCGACCCGACCTCGGAGAAGCGCACCTACAAGGTCCTGCCCGGCGAGGGGCTGATGCAGATCGCCAGGAAAGTCTACGGCGACAAGAACGCGAAACTGTTCACGCTGATCGTGAAGGCCAACAACATCAAGAACAATCTGGTCCTCCCGGAACAGGTGCTCGTCATCCCGGACCCGCCGAAGTAGGCGCGGGCGATGAGGCCGGCGGGGCCTTTGAGAGAAAGCAGGATGCGAGCCGTGCTTCAGCGCGTCACGCGCGCGTCAGTCAGGGTCGGGGGCGAGACGGTGGGCCAAATCGGGCGCGGCCTGGTAGTCCTCCTGGGGGTCGCGCGCGACGACGCCGAGCAGGACGTGGAATACCTCGCCGAAAAGATTGCGGCCCTTCGTGTCTTCGACGACGCGGAGGGCCGCATGAATTTGGCGGTCGCGGAGGTGGAAGGCGCGCTGCTCGTCGTCTCGCAGTTCACGCTCTACGGCGACGTGCGGCGCGGGCGGCGGCCCTCCTGGATTGAGGCCGCGCCGCCCGAGACGGCCGAGCCGCTTTACGAGGCTTTCGTGAAGGCGGCCTCCGCGCGCGTCGCCCGCGTCGAGACGGGGAGCTTCCGCGCCATGATGGAAGTCGAACTCGTCAACGACGGCCCCGTCACCATCCTCCTCGACAGCCGCAAGCAATTCTGAAGAGCAGTAGGCAGCAGGCAGTGGGCAGTTGGCAGAAAGAGAAAGACAAGAATGGACGGCCCTTCTGTTTTTAACTGCCCACTGCCCGCTGCCCACTGCCCACTGCTTTATAGTATTCTGGCCCCTGCTTTCTTATTTCTGTCGGAGGCGGATTGATAGTGGAGAAGAGAAAATTGAGGTGGGCGTGTGCCGGCGTCGTCGTCGCGCTGTTGGCTTTGATGGCCGGGTGCGGCGGCGCGCCCGCGTCGAACAACTCGAACGCCGGCGCGAACGCGAACGTCAAGCGGGGCGTCAAGCCGGAGCCGGACGCGGAGGTGGCCGTCATAGAGATGGAGAACCCCGCCTACGGCCGGATGGTGATAGAGCTTTACCCGAACATCGCGCCGAAGATGGTCGAGCGCTTCAAGACGCTCGTCCGCGAAGGCTTCTACAACGGGACGACGTTCCACCGCATAGACCCGGAACTGGGCATCATACAGGGCGGCGACCGCCTCTCGAAGGACGACAACCCGAACAACGACGGGACGGGGGATTCGCAGTACCCGGACGTGTCGGGCGAGTTCAGTGACGTGCCATACGAGCGCGGCATCGTCGGCGCGGCCCGCCAGGGCGCGAGGCCCGATCTGGGCATCACCGAGGAGAAGGCGCGCGACACGGCCAACTCGCAGTTCTACATCACGCTCAAGCGCGTCCCGCCCTTCGACGGGAATTACACTGTCTTCGGTCGTGTGACTGAAGGAATGAACAACGCGGACATCATCGCGCTCGCGCCCACCGGCGCGGCCTCACGCCCCTACGAAAAAATCGTCGTCAAGAGCATCACCCTACAGCCGCGAAAGCAGTAGGCAGCAGGCAGTGGGCAGTGGGCAGTAAGTGAAAGAAAAGAATATCCGGCTCTTATGTTTTTAACTGCCCACTGCCTGCTGCCTACTACTCTTAGATCATGTCCTCGTCGGTTTTCGAGCGCTCGTCGAGTTCGTAGCGGTCGCGGTCGCGGCGCTCGATCTTGTCCAGGAGGTCTAGCTCTTCGTTGTCCTCGTAGGTGACACCGACGGCGAAGGCGTTCTCCTCCACGACGGACTGGTCCGGCGTGGGGTTGTCGCCGGAGATGGTCTCCGTGCCGCTGTCGTTGACGTCCTCCCAACTGGCGTCCAGGTCGCCGCCGGCGTCCCTGGGCGAGGCGGCGGTGTTGTTGCGTATCCGCTGTGCCAGGAGGTCAGGGTCTTTCGGCGCGCGCGAAATCTCCTCCTCCATGAACTGCTCTATGTCCGGGTCTGGCACAAAATCCGGGTTGTTGCTCAGGTACTCGAAATCTTCCGGCTTCTTCTTTGGCATCTTCCTTGTCTCCTTCGGTGAACGTCTACCCCATCAGCAGCCAGCCGGGGAAAAGAGTTTCGAGCCGGGCGCTCGAAGGGCGACGAAGGCTGCGCTCGCCCGCCGTGGCCCGCTTCGGAGATAGCCGCGAAGCTTCGGATGCTGAAAGCTGATTGCTGATGCGCGCAATATAGCAAATAGGCGCGAAGGCGGGCAATCGAACAGCCGTCCGCGCGTCCCGAACCGCGCCGCCGGAGGCTTTGCTTGACGTACCCGCCCTGCGCATTTACACTGAACTTTGCTCGAAAATATCGCAATCTCAACCCGCGCCGACAGTGCGCCGCCACGGCGGACGCGCGCACGGCGCTTTGCCTAATCGTCTGAATTCTTATGCCGCATAACCTCTTCAATACGCTTCAGAATTTCACGCCGTCCGAGGGCCGACAGGGCCAGTTCTACTCGCTGCCGCAGCTCGAACGCGAAGGCGTCGGGCCAATTTCGCGTTTGCCCGTCAGCATCCGCGTCGTGCTCGAATCCGTCCTGCGCAATTTTGACGAGAAGAAGATACGCGAGCAGGACGTGCGCTCGCTCGCCAACTGGCAGGCGAAGGCCGAGCGGACCGAGGAGATTCCTTTCGTCGTCGCGCGCGTGCTCCTGCAGGATTTCACTGGCGTGCCGCTCCTGGTTGACCTCGCGGCGATGCGCTCGGCCGTCGAGCGCATGGGCAAAGAGACGGGCATCATCGAGCCGCTCGTCCCGGTGGATTTGGTGATCGACCACTCCGTCCAGGTGGACTTCTCCTCCACGCCCGACGCGCTCCAGAAGAACATGGAGATGGAGTTCAAGCGCAACAACTCGCGCTACCAGTTCCTGAAGTGGGGCATGCAGGCGTTCGACGGCTTCCGCGTCGTGCCCCCCGGGATAGGCATCGTGCACCAGGTCAACCTCGAATACCTGGCGCGCGGCGTCTGGGAGAAGGACGGCATTTACTACCCGGACACGCTCGTCGGCACGGACTCGCACACGACGATGATTAACGGCCTCGGCATCGTCGCCTGGGGCGTCGGCGGCATTGAGGCCGAGGCCGGGATGTTGGGCCAACCCGTTTACTTCCTGACGCCCGACGTGGTCGGCGTGCACATGAGCGGCAGCCTCACGGAAGGCGTGACGGCGACCGACCTCGTGCTGCGCGTCACGGAGATGCTCAGGCAGGCGAAGGTCGTCGGCAAGTTCGTGGAGTTCCACGGCGAGGGCGCGGCCTCCTTGCCCGCGACCGACCGCGCGACCATCGCCAACATGGCCCCGGAGTACGGCGCGACGATGGGCTTCTTCCCGGTGGACGAGGAGACTTTGAAGTACCTACAGGCGACCGGGCGCGCGTCGGAGCAGGTCGAGGCCGTCAGGAATTACTACACGGCGCAGGGCATGTTCGGCGTCCCGCGTGCGGGCGAGTGCGACTACAGCACGCTGCTTGAGCTGGACCTCTCGGAGATTAAGCCGAGCGTGGCCGGGCCGAAGCGGCCGCAGGACCGCATAGAGTTGCCGGAGTTGAAGGACAAGTTCCTCAACCTCTTCCAGAACCCGGTCACGGAGAACGGCTACGGCAAATCGAAAAAGGATTTGCAGAAGCGCTTCAACGTCAGCGTCGGGCGCGGCGCTTTCGCGAGGTCGGCTGCCGCTGTGACCGGCGGCGGCGGCCAGGCGACGGAGACTACTCCCGAAGTCGTGGACATCCACACGAGCCAGATAGACACGAGCCCGCTCACAGAAGTCGAGATGATGAACAACCGCCCGACGCCCGACCGCCTCGAAGAGATTCCGGCGGGCGAGTTCCCGGAGCGCTTCGACGATCTGGGCCACGGCGACGTGGTGATCGCGGCCATCACCTCCTGCACCAACACCTCCAACCCGAGCGTCATGCTCGCCGCCGGCCTGCTCGCTAAAAAGGCTGTCGAGCGCGGGCTCCAGGTCGACCCCTCCGTCAAGACCTCGCTCGCGCCGGGGTCGCGCGTCGTCACCGAGTACCTCGAAAAGACGGGGCTGCAACCTTACCTCAACGAACTCGGCTTCAACCTCGTCGGCTACGGTTGCACGACCTGCATCGGCAACTCTGGCCCGCTCGACCCGCGCATCGAGGACGTGATCACGAAGAACGACCTGATCGCGGCGAGCGTGCTTTCGGGGAACCGCAACTTCGAGGCGCGCGTGCACCAGAGCGTCAAGGCCAACTTCCTGATGTCGCCGCCGCTGGTCGTCGCCTTCGCGCTCGCCGGCCGCGTCAACATAGACATGAGCAAGGAGGCGCTGGGCAAGGACCGCCAGGGGCGCGACGTTTTCCTGCGCGACATCTGGCCCACGCTCGAAGAGGTGAGCGGGATGATGAGCGCCGCGCTCGACCCGGAAACTTACCGCCGGCTCTACAGCGACTTCGCCGAGCAGAACCCGCTCTGGAACGAGATTCCGAGCACGTCGGGCGACGTTTACGACTGGGACGAGCACTCGACCTACATACAGGAGCCGCCCTACTTCGAGAAGTTCGGGATGCAGCCCGGCGTCTTCTGCGACATCAGGAACGCGCGCCCGCTCGCCGTCTTCGGCGACTCCGTGACGACCGACCACATCTCGCCCGCGGGCGCGATCAAGGCCAGCTCGCCCGCCGGCCGCTACCTGCAACTGCGCGGCGTCCGCGTCGAGGACTTCAACTCCTACGGCTCGCGCCGCGGCAACCACCAGGTGATGGTCCGCGGCACCTTCGCCAACGTCCGCATCAAGAATTTGATGGCACCGGGCACGGAGGGCGGCGTCACCATCCTGCAACCCGTCGGCGAGCCGATGAGCATCTACGACGCGTCCGTCCACTACCAGGCCGCGGGCATCCCGCTCGTCGTCATCGCCGGGCAGGAGTACGGCACGGGCAGCTCGCGCGACTGGGCCGCGAAGGGCACGCGGCTCCTCGGCGTGCGCGCCGTCGTCGCGCAGAGCTTCGAGCGCATACACCGCAGCAACCTCGTCGGCATGGGCGTCCTGCCCTTGCAGTTCAAGGAGGGCACGAACGCCGCCACGCTCCGGCTCGACGGCACGGAGGTGTTCGACATCACGGGCCTCGAAAATGGCCCAGTCCGCCCGCAGCAGGACTTAACCCTCGTCATCCGCCGCGCGGGCGGCGAGACCGAAGAGGTCCCCGTCACGCTCAGGATTGACACGCCGATTGAGGTCGACTACTACCAGCACGGCGGCATCCTGCCCTACGTCCTGCGGCAGTTGATGAAAGAGCAGGCTTAACCGCAGGCGATGATAGGACGCGTGAGGGGGCGAAAGAGCACATACTCTTTCGCCCCCTCACGATTTCACGCCGACAGTCTCGCCGCCCGTCTCCCGACTCCCGCGGAACCCGCCGCGTAATCAAAATTCTTCTTGTTTGCCCAATGCTGTTGTAATAGAATCCGCCCCGCTTCGGTCCGGTTCTTTACCGAACTCACGGAACTCTAAAGCCGCCGCCGCATTCGGCGGCCCCCGACCCGCACTCGCGAAACTGGCTTTGCCATCCTCAACCCGAAGGAGCGTAACAACCATGAAAAAGAGAGCGTTGACAATCCTGTGCGCGGCCTTTTTCTGCCTCGGCCTCCCCTGGCGGCAGGCGCGCGCCGAAAATCTACGCGACGTCACGGCGATGCCCAAACCCGACCTACAAATCACAGAGGTCAGATGCTGTTTTCATGACCGCGTCACGTTCGCGATCCTGAGCAGCGGCCTCGGTGCCGGCCAACACTATCAACGTTCAGGTCCGAATCAAGGAGAAAGACTCGACGGCCACGTTCTATGACTACCTCCACGAGACCGTCATACAGCAGCCCATCCCGGCCGACACGCCGAAGCTGCTTTGGATCTTCCTGCCGCAGGACAAGCTGCTGACGAAGGGAAGGACGTTCACTATCTTCATCGACTCCGGCGGCAAGATTGACGAGAGCGACGAGAACAATAACGAATCCGCGACGAAGCACGGGGCCACCCCTTCGATGGACTTCAAGTTTAAGGAGGAAATTTACTTCCACCTGGGCCAGCCCGACTCGCAGGCCGGCGGCCCCGGCAAGTCGCTGAAAGTCAAGAAGAGCCAGTTGACGACCTGCCTCACGGGCATGTGCGCCCGCATCACGGCGCGCGTCCAGAAGGACCCCGCCACGTTCAAGATCGAGGCCAGGGTGAAGGTTAAAAATATAACGACGGGGTTTGAGGACGACGGCACGTTTGATATGGACGCGGGGCAGGCGACCAAAGACATACTGCTTGACATCCCGCTCCAGGACGGGCTGAACACAGTAAGATTCGAGCTTGACTGGGAAAATCGGGTCTACGAGTTAGACGAGAACAACAACGTCCTTGAAGTCCCGGTCAACCTCATAGTTGAAAAATGACTGGGGCCGGGGGATGACTCGTCTCCCGCGGAGTAATCTCGCGCTTTTATTTCTCATGGCTTAGACTGGGGCGTGTGAGAACTGTCTTCTTAACGGTCCTGGGCCTGAGCATCTTGCTGCTGGTCGTGTACGACGTTTACGCGACCATCCTGCACGCGCGCGGGCGGTCCGGGCCGATAGGCGAGACGCTGAACCGCACGATCTGGCGCGCGGCGCGCTTTCTGGCCTTCAGGTTCTCGCGCCCGCGCCGCCACCGGCTGCTCAACGTGGTCGGGCCGACGCTCCTGCCGCTCCTCATCATCGTCTTCATCGCGCTCCTCGTCCTGGGCTTCGCCTTCGTCTACTACCCGCGCATGCCCGAGAACTTCAGCGTCCAGCCGGGAGTCGGGGCGGCCGACACGCCCTGGGTGTCTTCGCTCTATTTCAGCGGCGTCACGCTGACGACCGTCGGCTACGGCGACATCGCGCCGCGCACGATGGGGATGCGCCTGACGTCGCTGTTCGAGTCTGCGTCGGGCTTCGCGCTCATCTCGCTCGCCATCACTTACTTGATCACGGTCTACCGCGCGCTGGAGCGCAAGCGCGCCGTCGCCCTCTCTTTTTACCACCAGGCGGAGGAGGGTGCGAACGTCGCGGCCTTCATCGCGCACCACTTCGTCGCGGGCCGTTTCTACGGGCTGACGACGACGCTGCGCATGGCGACGCGCGACATACAGGGGCTCCTTGAGTCGCACGTAGAGCACCCGGTCATACACTATTTCCACCCGCTCGAAGTCTACAAGAGCCTGCCGCGGATGCTCTTCCTCTCGCTCGAAATCTGCGCCGTGATTCGCTCGTGCCTGGACGACGAGGAGTACGCAGAGACGGTCAACCACCCGGAGGTGCGCACGCTCGAAGCCAGCTCGCGCCACGTCCTGCACGCGCTGCTGTCGTCGCTCGAATTAGAGCGCAGGTCGCGCCGGCGCAAGGAGACGCCCTTCGAGGAGTCGCGACGCTGGCGCGCGAGGTTCGAGCAGACTGTGGCGCAGTTGAAAGAGGCGGGAATCAAAATGCGCGCGGACGGGGCGTCGGCCTGGGAGTTCTACCGCGCGCGGCGCGAGGAGTGGGAGGCGCAGTTGCACCGCTTCAGCAGCCACCTCGGCTACGACTGGGACGAGATCACGGGCGACGGCGACTTGCGCTACGCCGCGGACGAGAAGATGGAGGAGCCGGGCAGGGGCGGAGGCTAAAATCCCCTGCCGTCTTCCTTGACGACTACCTCACCGCGCCGCGCCTGCGCCTGATAGCGCGCCTCACGCGGTTGAGTTGAGCCTGCTGTTGCTCGACCTTGCGCGTGAGCGCTTCGATCTGCCTGTCCTTCTCAATCATCATCTGGTAGAGGCCCTGTATGGCGGCCATCGTCACGCCGTCCGCGTCCACGGTGGAGATGTGCTTGTCGTCCGTGCCCAAACCGAAAGCGGCCTTGAAGTCCTGCGCGACGGGGCCGAGGTGGCGGACCGTCTCGGGCTCGCTCCGGTAATGCCAGCTCTGGATAGGGACAGCCGCCAGCTTTTCCAGGATGGAGCGCGGGTCGACGGCTGAAAAGTCGGCTTTGAGGTTGCGGTCGGACGGCGGGTTGACTGTGCCAAGTGTGTAGAGATTGCCGGACGAGTCGAGCCTCATCAGGCGCGTGCCGCCCGAGCCGGGGCTGTTCGCGGTGTTGTTGTGGACGCCGCCTTTGAACCAGGCGAAGCCGCCGTTGGTGCGGAAGTACTGCGTGCCGGATTGCACGCCGATGCCGTAAGTGGTGCCGAAGAGGTTAATCATCTGCCGCGTGGCGCTGCCGAACAGGAGTGCGTCATCGGGGATGCTGGTGTCGCCCCTGATGTTGACTTTGCCGCCGAAGGAGCCCGCGTACCCGCTGGTGCTGACGCCGACCACGCCGTCGCCGCTCGTGCTGAAGCCGAAGACGCCAGTGCCGCCAATGCTCTTGCCGAAGATGGCGACGCCCGCATGGCTGCTCGTGCTGTTCTCGACCCTGAGAAGAGTGTCGCCGGTTGACGAGCCTATGACCGTCAGCTTCGATTCGGGAAGGAGTGTGCCAATACCTACGTTGCCCCCGAACGGCGCGATCTGCACTTTGCCTTCTTTGCCGCCGCCCGCGCTGCCGCCCGTGCCCCCGAATCCAGGTTGGAGTGTGATGGACCCGCCGTCGCCGTTCATGGACCCGTCAACGGCGTCGCCGCCGTAGCCGGCCAGCAGCACTATGTTCGCGCCCGCGCCGCCCTTCTTGCCGGCGGCGGTCGTGTTGCCGCCCTTGCCGCCGGAGGTCCGCAGCAGTGACGGCGCGTTCGTCCCGTTAGTGGCGACGGGGGCCGGCTGCGCCCCGTTAATCTGCAAGGTGGCGTTCGGGGCGACTGTTGTCCCGACGCCGACCTTGCCCGCGCTCTCCGTGATGACGGAGTTGGCGAGCTGGTACGCGCTTGTGAACTTCGCGATCTTGCCGGCCGTGCCTTCGCCCGTGAGGGCGGCCGGGGCCTGGGGCGTCGGGTTGGGGGCGTTGGCGAGCGTCTCTTTCCGCGTCTCGCTGTTCACGACGAACTGCTCAACTCTCGTGCGGCGTTTGCCCGCCGCGTCCGTGAAAGTAATTCTGGCGAGGTAGACCCCGTCCGGCACGCGTTCGCCCTTGCTGTCGAGCCCCTGCCAGTTGGCGGACGGCCCGCCCGCCTCGAAGACCAACTCGCCGGAAGGGGAGAAGACTTCCAGGTGGACGCGGCGGCCCACCGGCCCGGCGCTCTCCCGCTCGGCCGAGACCGCGGCCGGAGGCGTTTGCGCCTGTAGGGTAAAAGCGAGGGTGAAGAGAATTGCGGTGATTGCGAAAGCGAAGCGTTTGGCAGTGGTCACGGCGTGAACTCCTTCTCGTCTGAAAGTCAAGCGAGGCCGAATCCAGGGAACCTGTGCGGGCGGGCGGCTTCATCTCTTCGCAGCCCGCTTCCTCCTGATTGAGCGTTTCACCTGATCAAGCTGCGCCTGTAGCCGCTCGATCTGGCGGGCCTGCTCCTCGATCATTTGCTGCTGCTCCTTGAAGGCGTTGATGAAGACGGCGCTCAGGCGGTCGTACTTGACGCCTTCGACTTCACCCTTCTCGTTGTGCGTCACCAGCAGCGGCTCGACTTGTGCCACCTCCTCGGCCGCGAGCCCCAGGTCATGCATGCCGCCGCTTTTCCAGGTGAAGGAGATAGGGCGCAGGCGGCGGACGAGGTCAAGGCCGGCGACGAAGGGCTGCACTTCAGTCTTGTAGCGCAGGCTGGAGGAGCAGTTGGCGAGCACGAAAAGATCGGTATGGCACACATTTGTGACCCCGCCCGGCTGGTTGAAGTCAACGGTGAGTCTTGAAATAACAACACCGCCTTTGTCACTAAGCGTCATGAAGGTGCCGGTCGTTCCGGTGTTGAGCGGCCCGCCGCTGAACTCGCGCTGCCGCCCGAAGCGCAGCAACCAACCCGTGTTATCGCCGAAGCGGATGTAGCCCGCGTTGGGGCTGCCGTCCGAAGGCTCGATGGTGAACAGCGCGTCGGTCCTCTCGCCGATTTGGATGGCGCGCAAGGGGTCGGCCGTCCCGATGCCGACGTTGCCCGCCTGGTTGATGACAAGCCTTGTGCGGTTCTGCGTGCGGTCGTGGATGCCGAAGAGACCGGGGACGCCGTTGACGCCGTTCTCCAGCGACCAGACGGTGTTCCCGCCTGCCAGCCCGGCGTTCAAGCTCAGGGCCGCGCGCTCGTTGACGCTCCTGACCTGCGCCTCCGTGACCCCGCTCCCTTGCACCTGCAAGTTCACGGCGGGCGAAAGCGTCCCTATACCTACGCGGCCCGAAACCTCCGTGACGGTCGAGTTGCCGAAGGAGTTCGCTCCGGTGAACTTGGCGAGGCGGTTAGCCGTCCCCGTCCCGTTAATCGTGCCCGCAATCGCCTTTGTCTGGATGGAGCCGTCGGCGAACTTGATGCCGTTGCCCGTGCCTAAGATTTGGATGCCGCCGTTGACCGTCAGTTTCGACGCGGGCGTGACGGTGCCGACGCCGACGTTGCCGGCGGCGTCAACGGCGAGCCGGTACTGATTCGCGGTCTGATCGAAAACGAAGAACTTATTCGCCACCCCGTTCAGCGCGGTCGAGCCGCCAGCGCCGGCCTGCCAGACCCTCCCGTTGGTCACGTACTCGGTCGTGGTCAGCGCGGGGCCGTTCGTGGATTGCAGCCGCAGGCGTGACGAAGCGCCGAAGACGTGCAAGCTCTGCGCCGGGCTGATGACTCCCACGCCGACCTTACCGCCCGTCTCCGTGATGGTCGAGTTGCCGACGGTGTTCGCGCCCGTGAACTTCGCCACCCGGTTCGCCGCGCCCTCGCCCGTGATAGACGCGGCCGCGGCCGTCGTCGGCGCGGAAGACGCCTGCGCCTCCGTACTACCCGCCGCCTCTTCCGTCACCAGAATCTGCTCGACGCGCCTGCGCAGTTTGCCGTTCGACGTGCGGTAATTGACCGTCATCGTGTAAGCGCCGGGGGGCACTCGCCCGCCGCCCTCGCCAGTCATGGCCCAGTCCAGCTTGTCCCCCGTGACGGGGCCGCTCTCGAAGACCACGTCGCCCGCCTCGTCGCTGACGACCACGCGCATGTCCAGCACGTCGCCGACGGCCGCAATTCTGACCTTCTTCTCGTCCGGCGTGACGTTGACGGTCGAGACCGAAGGCGTCTGCGCCCGCGCGCCCACGAGCGCGGCGAAGAAAATAAGGGCCAGTGCGAAGGCGAAGCGTTGGGCACTAATCATAGAGAGAACTCCTTCAGCAAAAAGGTCTGGAAGTGTGCGACCCTCCGGCGCGGTCCTGGGCCGCGCTAGAGGGTGGCCGAATGCGAGGTCTGCTGTCGGGGTAAGAGATTGTCTGGTGCGGGAACAATAAGACAGGCGCGGCCGCAGGGTCAACGTCAAAAGTCGCGCCCGCGCCGTTTGGACTTTCGCCGCGGCACGGTGATAAAGTATCAGTTGAATCCGGGCCTCGAAAACTTATCGCGAATTAATCAAACCACAGAGGAGCAAGATTATGTCTTCCGCACAACCAGCGGCCTCAGACCAGCCGCGCAAGTACCAGCTTTTCATAGACGGTCAATGGGTGGACGCAGAGTCCGGGAAAACTTTTACGACGCCGAACCCCGCCACGGGCCAGACGCTCGCCGAAGTCGCCGAGGCGGACAAGGCCGACATAGACAAGGCCGTCGCCGCCGCGCGCAAAGCCTTCGAAGGTAAGTGGTCGAAGATGAGCGCGCGCGACCGCGGGCGGCTGATGTATAAACTGGCACAGCTCATCGAAGAGAACTCGACGGAGCTGGCCGCCCTTGAGACCGCGGACAACGGCAAGCCCATACGCGAGTCGCAGTACGTTGACCTGCCGCAGGTCGTGGAAAACTTCGAGTACTTCGCCGGCTACGCCACGAAGATAGAGGGCGAGACCATCCCCGTGCCGGGGCAGATGTTCAACTACACCCTGCGCGAGCCCATTGGCGTCTGCGGGCAGATCATCCCCTGGAACTTCCCGCTCCTGATGGCCGCCTGGAAACTCGCGCCCGCGCTCGCCGCCGGAAACACCGTCGTGCTCAAGCCGGCGGAGCAGACGCCCGTCAACGCCATGGAATTGGGCCGCTTGATTCAGGAGGCAGGGTTCCCGGACGGCGTCGTCAACATCGTCCCGGGCTACGGCGAGACGGCCGGGGCCGCGCTCGCCGCGCACCCAGGCATCGACAAGGTAGCCTTCACCGGCTCGACCGAGGTCGGCAAGATCATCGCCCGCGCGGCCGCCGACAATCTGACGAAAGTCTCTCTGGAGTTGGGCGGCAAGGCCCCTAACATCGTCTTCGCGGACGCGGACATGGAGCAGGCCGTCAACGGCGCGATGATGGGCATCTTCTTCAACCAGGGGCAGGTCTGCTGCGCGGGCTCGCGCCTCTTCCTCGCGGAAGAGATCAAGGACGAGTTTCTGGACCGTTTCAAGGAGAAGGCGCAGAAGGTCAAGGTCGGCGACCCGATGGACGCCGGCACGCACATGGGCCCACAGGTCTCTGAGGAACAGCTCAACCGCATCAAGGGCTACGTCGACATCGCGCGCGAAGAGGGCGCGAGCGTTTTGACGGGCGGCTGCCCGCCGCAGCTCGAAGGCGACTTCCAGCAGGGCTACTTCTTCCAGCCGACCATCTTCGGCGAAGTCAACAACCAGATGCGCGTGGCCCAGGAAGAGATTTTCGGGCCGGTCACGTCCGTCATCACGTTCGCGAACGAGGAGGAATTAATCAAGCAGGCGAACGAGACCATCTACGGTCTGTCGGCCGGCATCTGGACGCGCGACATCGTCCGCGCGCACCGCTTCGCCAAAGAGATTCACGCCGGGACCATCTGGATAAACACCTTCAATATGTTCAACGCCGCCTCGCCCTTCGGCGGCTTCAAACAGTCCGGCTACGGCCGCGAGATGGGCAAGCACGCGCTCGAACTCTACACGCAGGTCAAGAGCGTCTGGGTTGACCTCTCGGGCAAGCCCATCGGCTGGTACGGGAAGTAAGAGCAGTGGGCAGCAGGCAGTAAGCAGTAAAAGCAAGAGGCGGCCGGGTGTGATTAACTCGGCCGCCTCTTCTCTTTTGTCTTAACTGCCCACTGCCCACTGCCTGCTGCCCACTTTTTTGGTATCATCGTCTCGCTCTCCCGTACAAGAGAATTAAGAACTCAAAGGAGACGCGAATGCGAGTTAGCCGAGTCAGCCTGTCTTTACTTCTCCTCACGGGAACATTTCTTTTCACGGCCTGCCCGGAGCGCCAGTCAATCAACAAAATCCTGGCCGACCCGGACAGGTATCACAATAAAGAGGTCGGCGTCGCGGGGACCGTGACGGACTCTTACGGCGCGCTCGGCACGGGCGCTTACGAGTTGGACGACGGGACGGGCAAGATATGGGTCGTCACGCGGCGCGGCGTCCCCTCGCGCGGCGCGAGGATCGGTGCGAAGGGACGCGTCTACACGGGCTTCAACCTCAGCGGCAAAAATTTTGGCACAGTCGTCGAAGAGACCGGCCGCCGCGCCAGGGATTGAGAGCGCCGACGAAATTCCACCCACTTTCGATGAACAAGTTGATTGCGGCTCTTGACGAACAGTTTGCGCGGCTCGACGCGCGCTCTCGCGCCCTGGTCGAGGCGGTCCCGGCCGAGAAACTTTACTGGCAGCCGCGCCAGTCGTCCGGGGCATTCCCTGTCTACTCCTGCGGCGAGCACGTCCTGAGGAGCGCCGCGCGGGTCGAGCAGACTTTCGGCGGCATCACCGTTAACTTGTGGGACGACCCTTTCGAGTGGACGCTGCCCGAGGCGCTTCAGACGCCCGCGCGCGTCCTTGAGTACCTGGACGAGGTGGAGGCCACGCGCCGGCGCGGCTTCCTTCTGCTGCGCGAAGACAGCGACCTCTCGAAAGAGTTCAACGACCCGTCGGGCCGCATGCGCACACTCGGCGAGTTGCTCTTCGAGACGCTTGAGCGCGCGGCGCATCACCAGGGCCGCGCCTTCGCCACCTTCCGCCTCTTCTCCGACGCGCGCCTTCCAGAGAGCTGAAAGTATGGACGAAGAAAAGGGCGCGGCGGGGCCGGACGAAACTGTGCCACTAGGCGAGCGCCTGCGCGAGCGCGTCCGCGCCGCCGGCGCGATCAGCTTCCGCGACTGGATGGAGGCCGCGCTCTACGACCCGCGCGGGGGCTACTACTCTCGCGCGGACCTCACGCGCTGGGGCCGCGCGGGCGATTACCGCACAGCGCCCGAGCGCAGCCCACTCTTCGCCGCGACCTTCGCGGACTATTTCGCAAGGGTGTACGAGGAGCTGGGCTCGCCCGACCAATGGACAATCTTCGAGGCGGGCGCGGGCGCGGGCCATTTCGCTCAAGGCGTGCTGCGGACCCTGCGCGACGATCACCCGCGCGTCTTCGCGGCGACGCGCTACGTCATCGACGAGCGGAGCGAGGACGCACGCTCACGTGCGCGTTCAGTCCTCGATGACCTCGCCGCGCGCGTTCAGTTCCAGCAGCTCTCAGACATCAGCTCTCCCGCTGGCACAGGAATCGTCATCGCGAACGAGCTGCTCGACGCCCTCCCGGTTCACAGGGTCACGTTGCGCGGCGGCGTGTTGCGCGAGTTGTACGTCGCGTGGGATGACAGGGAAGGGAAGTTCGCCTGGGCGGAAGGTGAGCCCGGCACGCCGCGATTGGCGGAGTACTTCGCGCGCTCGGGCGTCGTGCTTTCCGAGGGGCAGACGGCCGAAGTGAATCTCGAAGCGGAAGCGTGGCTGAAGGTGGCGGCCCGCGCCTTCGAGGGCGGCCGCCTCGTCCTCGTCGATTACGGCGCGGAGGCCGAAGACCTCTTCGCGGCCCCGCACCGCCGCGGAGGAACCTTGCGCGCCTTCCACCGCCACCGCTTCGCAGACGACGTGCTCGCGCGGCCGGGCGAACAGGACTTGACGACGACAATTGATTGGACGCGGGTCAGAAAAGTCTCTGAAGAATTGGGCCTGGAAGTGGTGAGCTTCGAGCGGCAGGACGGGTTCCTGCTGCGCGCGGGACTGCTCGGCCGGCTCGAACGCATGTCGTCCGAGGCGGCGACCGAGGCCGATGCCGTCGTCCTGCGCTCGACCGCGCGCGAGCTGATTCTGCCCGGCGGCATGAGCGACAGCTTCCAGGTGCTCGTCCAAAAGAAGTAAGCCGATTGCGGATTGGAAAACAGCACTGAACTCTTCTTTGCCACTTTGCATGGGCCAATAATTTTAACGCCGGGGTCGCAAAGAAAAGTTCGTCGCTCGTCTTTTCAGCCGGCGTTCCTCAGTTCTATTGACACGACCTTCGGTCGGGCATATATTGCGCCTCACAGGTCTTGACATTCCCCGTCCCGGAGACAAGCTATGAGAAAGCTTAGTTGTCTCGTCTTTGCCATCGTACTCCTCGTCGCCCTCGCGGGTTGTAAGAAATCAAATGTTCCGACCGACGGCGCTAGCGGCTCGTCCAGTGGGCCAACCAAAGAAGCTGCCGTCCAGACCCTGCGCTCCTTCCTGGCCGCCGTCGAGGCCAAAGAGTACCCCAAGGCCGCGGCCATGATTCAGATTTCGTTGGAAGTTTCGCCGGCCGAAATCGAAAGGTCGCTCGGGCGCATGCTTGACAATAACGAGCTTTCCGCGCGCGGCATAGACATCCTCGCCGAGCGTGGGAAGTGGGGCAAACTCGCGGAGGTCTACGGGGCCGACAGGGCGAGCCGTCTCATCGCGCGCGCCGGAGTGCCCGTGGACGACTGCTATGGACTCAATCTTGAGAATGCGGAAGCCGGTTTCTACTGGAACGGCCAGCAGTTCAAGCTCGTCCGCGTGGACGACATAGGCAAACTCAGGTAAAGCCTTCGCAAGAATTCTTCCGGCTAGCTAAAGCTTCACCACCCAACAGGGATTCCCCGACAGAAAAGGGCGCGGGCAGACGAAGATTCTGAGCGACAACCGCACGCTCTACGAGCGGGCCGCGGGCTTCGGAAGTTTTGACGACGCGCCGCAGCTCAAGAAGGTCGTCACGGGGCCAGCCGCGCCGGCCGTGGGTTCGGACTTCATCTCAAGGGGCGTGGACAAGGGCGAGTTCTGCTTAGTGGCGAGTTCCCAGAGGATTCATCACATGTGCTGGCAGAGGCAGACGGCCGCCGGCTTGCAGACGCTCTACCTGTTCGCCAACGCCGGCAACACGCCGACGCCGCTCCGGTTCAGTTACACCAAGGGGCTGGAAAGGCGCGGGGAGCGAGCAAGGCTCCATCCCCTCCGGGGATATAGCTAAAACTGAAGCTCAAGCGAGAAGCCGCGAATCATGCCTGTGTCCTCTTTCGCACGGTCCGAGACTTCGAGCGTCCACGTCCCTTTCGGGCTCTTGCCGACGAGCGCCACGAGGCCCGGCGCTTTGACGGTGTCGTAGGTCTCCTTCAAATTGTCTTTACCGCCGCCCGCGCGGTTGTGTAGCGTCACGTCCGCCACGCCCAGGTTAGACGGCGGGATGACAGAGACGACCAGGTCGCCGATGTATGTGTGCTCTATGTCGATTGAGACTTTAATGTCCTTCAGCGCGCTCGCGTCCGCGACCTCGACCGAGAGTCGCGACTTCTTCAGGTCTTGAATCGGCACGTCCTGTTTGACCGACGCGGTCGTCAGCAGGTTCGGCTGGGGCGGGAGCGCCAGCTCGACGGCGCGCTTCGCGTTGACGCGCCCGAAGCCGTAAAAGGTGCTGTGGCCGTTCGCGTCGTAGTTGCCGCCCGCGGCGTCAATCCGGTCGGACGAGCGCTTGATAATCTCCTTCACTTCGTCCCACCTGAGGTCTGGGTTGCGCGAAAGCATCAGCGCCGCCACGCCCGCCGCGCCCGGTGTGGCGCTCGAAGTCCCGCCGAAACTGTTCGTGTAGTTGCCGCCCGCGTCGCCCTGCTCAGTCATCCCCCTGTTATAACCGCGCGCGCCGGAGCGGTCCGTCGTCCAGATGCCGGGCGTCAGAGAGGTTTCGCCGTGGCTGCTGGGGAACGCGCACCAGACGGCCCCGCCGAAATCCGAGTAAGCGCTGCGCACCCCGCGGTCGTTGCACGCGGCCACGGCGATCACCTTCTCGTACTTCGCGTAGCCGTCGTTGTCCACGCTCTCGTTGCCGTTGCCGGCCGCCCACATGATGACGCACCCCTTGCCGTTGCGCCCGTTGCGCACGGCCCAGTCAATGGCCTCCCTGGTGCTGTCCGGCAGCAGCGCGACGTTGTTGTGGACGGGGTCGGCGGGGTCCCACCACTTGCCGTCGCGCGGCCCCCAACTGCAAGAGATCACGTCCGCGCCACTGGCCGCGGCGTGGAAAAACGCGTCCGCCTCGGCCTGCGAGCCCAGGCCGCTCATCAGCCTTATGGGCATCAGGCGCGCTTTGGGGGCGACGCCCGACGCGCCCTTGCGGCCGTCTGCGCAGGCCACGCCGGCGCACGCGGTCCCGTGGTTCTCCTCCTCGCCGAAGACTGGGCGCGGGTCGTTCCTCTTCGGGTCACTTTCGGGGACCGACGCGTTGAGCGGCGCGACGACCTTGCCCGAAGAGAAGAACTCTTCGTGGTCGAACTCTATCCCGGTGTCTATGACCGCGATGGTGACGCCTTCGCCCTGCGTGAGGTTCCAGGCCGCCTCGACGCTCGCGTGCGCGTCGACGACGCTGCCGCCCACGGTCGCGCGCCTGAGGTGCCACTGCTGCGGGAAAGCGCCGCGGCTGCGCACTTCGCGGACCAATTCGGGGTGGCACAATTCGACGCCCGCCTCCTGCAACAGTTTTTCGGAGATGTCGAAGACTTCGAGCCCTGTGTTCTCGGGGGCCTGCACGAAGTAGGCGTTGCGCGAATACTCTATGGCGCGCTTGACCTTGAGGCCGTAGCCCTTGAGCACCTTACGGCACTTGGCCGGCGAGAGGTCGTCGTCGAATTTGACGAAGAAGTTTTCGGTGTAGATGACCGGCGCGCTCGAACCGGGGTCGACGAGCACGCGCCCGGCGAATTCTATTTCGGGCTCCTTCTTGAGGACGGCGCGCGCCTCGTCGCGCAGCCTCTTCGGGGCGCGCTCGGTCTTCGCGCGCAGGACCTCGACGCCGGCCTGCCTGAAGCGCGTCACCAGCTCGAAGGAGTCGAGCACCTTGAGCGAGGCGTCGGAGACGGGAGCGGTCGCGAAAGACCTCTCGACCATGAGCGGGTTGCGGTTGCACGTGCGGACCACGACCATCTCGTTACTCTCCCTGAGCGAGCAGCGCGCGCCCGTCTTGCCGCCGTATCGGAATGAATACATTGTTCGGGCCTCCTGCCAGTGGCTCGCGGGTTTGAGTAGCGTGATTGTCCGCGAGGATGGCCGTCAGTAAGAGCGTGGCTAGAGTGAAAAGCAAGTGACTTCGGGTCGGAAGCGAAAGAGCCCGGCCGGTCCAAAAAGCACCCTTCGTGAGCGCGCAGAGGATATAGCAAGAGTTGTTTGAGGGGCAAGCACTATTTCAAGGGCGAGCGCCGCGGAATCAACGACGGCCGTGGTGGTGCCGCGCCCCTATGAGTTATATTTGAAGGCATGGCCCCGGCAAATTTTTCCCGCGACTTCCCGGAACGCCTGCGCGCCGGCACAGAGCGCCGCGACACGTTCTACGCGCGCGCGCCCGGCTATCACGCCGTACACTACGGCCGGGATGAAGCGGAGAGCGCAGGCTCCGTCATGACTCTGAAAGAAGAGGGAATCGCTGTCTACCGCGGCGACCCGGACGAAACCAGCGCCGCAGCGGCCCCCTTAACTCCCGTCTATCAGCTACAACCTTCCGGCCCGCTGGCCGTGCCGACCGGAAAAGTCTACATACGTTTCGCCCAGGGCGTCGAAGCCGCCTCACGCCGCGAGGAGGTCGAACGCGCGGGCTACGAGATCGTCAAAACCTCAGCCTACACGCCGCACACGGCCTGGCTGCAATCCAACTCGGGCAGCATCGCGCAGTCGCTCTCGAACATTCACGCGCTCGAAAGCCTCGCGGACGTTGAAAACGTCGAGCCGCAGATGCTGACGGCGCGCGAGGCGCGCGAGGCTTAGAAGAATACCCGCCCAACTCTTCCCCGGACACCTCACCTGTAACGAAGCTTGTCTGTAAAAGTTAATTAATATATTCTGAGCCTTCGAACACCTGTAACCGGCTCGGCTGGCCCACTTTGAGATGTTTGTAGCCTGCGGGCCTGCGGTTGCAGCCTGACGGTATAAGCCTGGTTTCGTGTGTACCTCATACCTGAGATGGCTTACGTACCAAACTTCGCCAACGATATCTTCATCAGCTTTGCCCACGCCGACAACAGGGGGGGGTGGGTGAAGGAATTTAACACCCGCCTGGAAGACCGGCTCGGCGAGATAGGGGCGCCGGTCGAAATCTGGCGGGACAGTAAGCTGCACGGAACGGATGTCTTTTCCGACGAGATATTCGATCAATTGAAGGACACCGCCGTCCTCATTTCAATCGTCACCCCCAGCAGCATACGCTCGAACTGGTGTCAGGACGAGCGACAAAAATTCGAGCAGTTCGCGGCAACGAACGGCGGCTTCCGCATCGGGAACGTTCTGCGAGCAGTCAAAGTGACCAAGACGCCGCTCGACGGCGACGCCCACCGGGGAATCTTCGGCACCCTGGGTTTTGAGTTCTACGAGCGCGACCCCCAAACCAAACGGTTCCACGAGTTCGATTTTTCGAGCCCCAAATTCAACGCCAAGCTTGACGAATTGGCACAGGACCTCAAGCGCGTCCTGGACGTGATTCGCACTCACCACAGACCTGCTAAAAAGCCGACGATCTATATAGCCACCACCACGTCCGATCTGGCACCGCGGCGTGAGGCGGTCGTGCAGCAAGTCCTGGATTGGGGATACCAGGTGCACCCGGCGGGCGACTTGCCCACGGACCCCGCGAGCTTCCGCTCGACCGTCGAGGCGGCCCTGGCGGAGTCCATCCTGTCCGTGCATCTCTTGAGTGACAACCGGGGGCTGATTCTGGAGGGCGAGGAATTATCAGTTATCGCCCTGCAATATGAATTAGCCAAGGCGCGTGGGTTGGACCGGATAGCCTGGGTGCTGCCTGAGAAGCAGCCGCACCCGAGCGTGGCCGGTTCCCTTCAGGGAGACTTGCGGGAGGGATTCGTGTTGCTCGAAGGTCGTTCCATCGAAGACCTCAAGGAAGAAATCGAAGCCAAGTTGAAGCGCCTGAGCGGCGAAGTCGAGTTAGTGGATAAGGAGAGTAAGAGAAACATTTACCTGGTATGTGACCGGAAAGATCATCCGTACGTCGAGACCGCGCCGGAGCACGAGCAGATTCTCAAGTTAATATCTTATCTGGACAGCCAGGGGTTCGTCGTCTGGCTGCCCCCCGTCAACGTGGCGGAAGAGAAACAGCGCAGGAGGGATCATCGCGAGACGCTTAAGTTGAGCGACGCGGCGGTGCTCTACTGGGGCCAATCGGACGAGGGCTGGTTCCGGGAGAATCTGCGGGAACTGACCAAGGCCCGCAGGGCGCGCAGCAGCCGGCGCTCTTTGACCGTGGGCATTTACTTCAGCCCGCCGCCGCTCAACGAGAAGGCTCAATACCGCCGTCATCCAGGTTTGGTCCTTGAGCAGTCCGGCGACTTCAGCCCGGAAATTCTAAGTCCCTTGCTGCGAAGCCTTCAGACCTAACGAGAATCTTTGATGGTCGCCGCCGCTCAGATCAGCAATCCTTTCCCCGGCCTCAGACCCTTTGAGCCGCACCAGGCTGATCTCTTCTTCGGGCGCGACGAACAGGTCGAGGAATTACTCGACCGTCTGGAGCAGCGTCGATTCCTGGCCGTCGTCGGCACGTCCGGCAGCGGCAAGTCCTCGCTCGTCCGCGCGGGGTTAATCCCGACCCTACAGGGCGGCTACTTCGCGAAGGTCGGCAAGCGCTGGCGGACCACCATCTTTCGCCCCGGCAGCGACCCCAAGGTCGAACTGGCCCGGTCGCTCGCCGCGACTTTCGGACTTCCTGATAAAGCGGAGGCCCTCGCCATCCTTGACCGCAGCAGCCTGGGGCTGGCGGAGTTCGCGCGCAAGTATCTTAAAGAGGGCGAAAGCCTGCTGCTGGTCGTCGATCAGTTCGAAGAAGTGTTCCGTTACCGGGGAGGGTCCGCCGACCGTAGCCGCGCGGAGGAGGCCTCGGCCTTCGTCAAGCTGCTCCTCGTCGCGACCGGCCACAGCGAACTCCCGCTCCCCGAGGGGGACGACCTGCCCGTCTACGTCATCCTCACGATGCGCTCGGACTTCCTCGGCAAGTGCTCGCGGTTCCGCGGCCTGCCCGAGGCTTTGAACGACAGCCAGTACCTCGTCCCGCGGATGACGAGGGAGCAGCAGCTCCAGGCGATAGAAGGCCCGATTGAGATGGCGGGCGCGCGCATCAGCCCCCAGTTAATTCAGCGTCTGCTAAACGACGTCGGCGACAACCCGGACCAACTCCCCGTCCTACAGCACGCGCTGATGCGGACCTGGGAACAGTCTGCCGACGCGCGCGCCAGGGGCGTCCCCATAGACATCTCGGACTACGGGTCCAGTGGCGAGATGAGGGACGCCCTGAACATAGACGCCGAGCGGGCGTTCGCCCAACTGGATGGGGAAGAGAATCGTCGCATCGCCCGCCGCATCTTTCAAAGGCTGGTGGAGCCGAGCGCGAAGGACGAAGAGACTCGCCGCCCCGCCCCGTTATCTCAACTCGTCGCCGTGACAGGCGCGACGGAAGAACAGGTCCGCGAGGTGATCGGAGTTTTTCTCGGCGCGGGGTTCCTCACCATGTCGGCGGACAAGGACCCGGTGGTTGACATCACGCATGAAAGCCTGATCCGGTTATGGAAAAGGTTGAACAAGTGGGTCGCGGAGGAAGCGGAGTCCGCCAGGATTTATTCCAGGCTTGCGGACACCGCCAGGAAAGGCGGGGCTCTTTATCGCGACCCCGAGCTTACGGAGGCGTTGCGCTGGGAGAAGGATGAATCGCCCAACGCCGCCTGGGCGCAACGTTACCCTCCCTGGGACAGCTCGTCTTTCCAGGGTGCCGTAGATTTCCTTGAGCGGAGCAGAAAGGAGCAGGAGCGCCAGCAGGCGGCCCGCCGCAGAACCCTTTTCTTACTGGCCGGCGGGTTGATAGCAGTCTCGGCCCTGGCGGTTTTGGTCGTCATCTTCTGGATTAGGGCGAACAGGCTGCGGGCTGAGGCGGAAGGGCAGCGTAAGGTGGCTTTGGGGCAGCGGCTGGGGGTGGTGGCTGATACGCTCAGTAAAGGGCCCGGGAAGCTTAATCAGCGCAGCCTCCTATTGGCCCTGGAGTCTTACCGGGCCTTTAATTACATCGAGAACGACCGAGTCCTGCGGCAGGTGCTCGCCAAGTCGCCACTCTTCGTCAGGCGCATGAAGCATGACGGCACTGTGACGGCCTTGCGTTTTAGTCCCGACGGGAAGCTCCTGTTGAGCGGCAGCAGCGACAAGACGGCGCGCGTCTGGGAGGCGGCGAGCGGTAAAGAGACGGCACGTCTGCAACACCCGTACGAGTTGCGAGACATGTTTCTTAGCCCTGACGCCCGGTATGTTGTGACGACGTGCGGCGAGTTCAGCCGCGAGCTATACACGGAGAAACGTGTTGATTCGCCGGGCGTAATGCGCCTCTGGGAATGGGGCGGGGCTAACGTCGGAAGAATGCTCGCCGAGCAGCCCTTCCCCCGGCCGGTGTGGGCCGCCGCTTTTAATGCCGCGGGCACGCGCCTGCTGAGCTCTGATGGCAGTCTCATTAAATCCATGCACCTTGACGATCCGTCGGTCGTAGACGAGGCGACTGTAGCCGGCGGGTACGTAGTAGTTATCAGCGACACCGCCAGCCATTTGGCCGTCGGCGTGGAGGACGGTTCGATTCACGTCGTTGACGGAAAATCTTTGCAGACTGTGCGTACCATCCAGCACCCCAGGATAGAAGTTGGAGAGCAACCGGCCTCATCACGCCCTGTCTTCCTGAGCGAGAAGTTGCTTGCGACACAAACCGGACTGACTGGCTGGAGCGGCTTGCTTTTTTTGAATCCCGTCTCGGGAAAACAGGCGGCCCCGCCATTAGACACTAGCGGCGGAAACATCACTCTCAGCCATAACAGTGAGCTGGCAGCGGAAATGCATTTCGGTCTTAAGGCAGGATTCGCCGTGTGGAATCTCTCTTCCAGGAAGGAGCCGTGGACAGCGAACGTGGAAGGGCCGGACGCAAGGCAGTACTGGCCTCAAATCATTTTTTCGCCCGACGATACACGGCTCGCAATCAACTCAGGAGGCCTGGTCGTCAGAGTCTACAGCGTCCCCGAGCAGCGAGAGCTTTTTCGTATCAGCACCGACACGCAGGTGAGTAGAATCGCGTTCAGTCTGGATAATGAGTACCTGGCCGTCGGGGAGGAAGACGGCACGCTGACGGTTTGGCGTCTGCAAAGTGGGGGCGAACACCGGATAGAACCCGGCTTCCCGAATTTCAGCCCCGGAGGCAAGTTCGTCGAGTTCAGCGAGCCATCTCAAACGACGATACTCGATCGGAATGACGGGCATCAGATCGTCAGGCTGCCAAACAGCTCAAATAAAAAAATCTTCTCTCAGGACGATAGGTATTTCGCCTTCGCGGACGCGGGCGAGGACGAGGACGAGGACGAAAAAATCCACGTTTACGACTTGATTCAAAAACAGGAATTACCCGCAATCACTCCCGGCGGCGAGGTGGTCTCACTGCAATTCAACTCCCCCGCCGGGCTGCTCGCCGTCGCCACGCGCGACGGCGCGGTCACGAAGTGGAAGCCGGCATCGGGGGAACAAGCGGGGAGGTTCGAGACCGGCACGGTCGGCGACATCTTCGGCGGCTACAACGTCATATTTTCCAGGGACGCCCGGACCTGTGCGGTCACGACGAAGGATGACGAGTTCCAACTCTGGGACGTGGAAAAGGGAATTATTTTAGGTAAGGTTCCCGGCGACACATTCTGGGAGGTGTGGTTCAGCCCGGACGGGAAGCTGATGGCGATATTAACAGACCCCAGAGGTCTATCAGTCTGGAGGACTGATAAGGTCCAGGAAGTATGGCGCGCCCCTTTAGATCAATTCACGGGGGTCAAATTCAGCCCCGACGGCCAAAGCATAGCGGCCGGTCTCGGACAGAATATCACCATTTGGGAGGCGGCTACCGGGCGGCCTCTGCGTGTCTTAAAAAACGAGTCTGAAGTCGAGCGGTTTGCGTTCACTCCAGACAGCAAATATTTGGCCGCCACTTATCGCGAAGGCATGGCCTACATCTGGTTATTACAGAGCGGCACTACCGTCTCGCAGATTGCTCTTGATCAGCCTAAGCTTTTAGGTGGGCGCGAAATACAGTTCACTCCCGACGGCAGATTCCTCGTTGTCGAGGATTCAAGGAAGGAATACTTTGTCCGCACGGTGTGGTGGCACCCAGGCGACCTCATCAACGAAGCCTGTAAGCGGCTTTCACGTAACCTCACGACCGAAGAATGGCAGCAATACTTGCCAACCGAACCTTACCGCAAAACCTGCCCGAACTTGCCGTAATCAAATCTACTGTAGCCCTTGCGCCGAGGCAGGGAATCAGCCTTTCCCCTTGTGGAAGAGAAAATAAATCCGCCACAAATTTGCCCCTAAGTCCTTTGTTCAGGATCATGGATAAGCGACAAATCTAAAATTAAGTCTACCACAAACATAGAATCTGCCCCGGCCCCCTCCGTGAACTAGATAATTAAGTTCACCACTTTAGTAAAGACTTCTGATCCCTACGTTTATCATAAAACTGCGACGGATTTATAGGATTCGGTGAGAACAGGGTGTAAGGCTGGATAACTTTATCTTTTATGCGACGTTTTTGCCGGCCGACGAATAATTCTCTGAGGTGATATCCGCCAGTGCTCGGTCGATAGCCTGCCTAACGGCCGGTACGTCTCTCAATCTGTAAACATTCGCCTTTTGAATCAACTCCCACCGCTTCGGAATTTCCTCTGCTCGGATGTAGGCGTCTGCTGCCCGGCGGATTCTCCTGAGCGCAAATTCTACCGGGCTCTCTACTACTGAAGACAGCACCGCGGCGGTGCGGGGGAGCTTCGACAATTTCTGTTGCAGCAGGGTGACCTGTCCGAGGTCTCTCGCAATCGCCGTCTTCGTGATCCGTCTCGGCTTGCCGGGTTGGAGCCGGAGTTTGGCCGCTGAGCCCCGCATCATGATCTCAAATTCGGTGTCGCGCTTTTCCCAATCGACTGACGCTGCCTTCTTGCGTCTCACTTCATGCGTGAACGGCAGATTGTTCTTCAACCACTCCGGGTCATGTTTACGAAGCCAGGTGTATAGACGGGGGAAGCGGAGTCGAACTGCTTTCAGCGCCGCGCGCGGTGACCGTTTCATTGCGAGCAGCCACTCACAGCGCCGCGCTGTGAGTATCTTTTCCTGCTCCTCAGGCGTTCTCTTTGTTCTCAGGAGTAATGTGGATTTGACGGCCGCCACATTTTGACCGGGCCTGTCGGAAGGCAGTCCCAGGCGGGCGGCGTGGCGTTGGACAGTCAGCGGGTCAACTCCCAGCCTGCGCGCCACCTCCGTTCTACAAAGGCTCGGGTCGTCCCATAACTGTTTAAGCTTGGCCTCCCAGACACGGCCGAAGGCCTTCATCCTCCCGATGCGGAACCTGTCTCCCGCTCCCTCGTCGGGGCCAGTGCGGGAGTAGACGAACCCGCAGGCGCACGCGAACGTGCCGACGGGCCGCTGGCGTCGTCCTCTGTGAGTGACCCTGCAAGCTGTTACGACCCGCTCCCGGTAATGCGCGGCCGCCTTATTCAGGCAAGGCCACGGCCCCGTGCCGAAGAACTCGAGTTCGGCCGGAAGGCCGAAGAATGATTCGACCGTGGTCCCTAAGATCTCAACGGCGACGAGATGCCGGAGCGGGTGCTGCGAATGCTTGGGTCGCCGGAACAGCCGCAGTATCCAGTTATCTTTCCTCCGATCCCTTCCTGTGAACGAACAGTGAAGGCGCTCGAGCTGCGCGGCGTCAAACCGGGCGTAAATTGCCGCGGCTAATTTCTCAGCGTAGAGGCAGCCGCTGTAGCCGGCAAAGCCGAGCGAGATCAAGAGCCGCAGGTAGCGGTTGCGGATCCCATCGGGGGTCGAGTACAGACTACCCTGGGCCAGCAGCCACTGAGCTCCGCGGGCGATGTTTAAGTAGGCGAGATGGCCGCCGTTCGAATAGTCCAGGCCCTCGGCCGGGGCGATGCCTGTCGATTCTTCGGCGGTGACGAACCGGTGACGGTTTCTGGAATGTGTGGTGAACACCGGGCTCGTCTGAAGAAACACCTCGTGGGCGGGGCAGACGAGCACACCCGGAATCTGGTGAATGCGATGCCAGTAAGTCTCGCCGAATCGTTCTTGATCCTCGCCCCGGCAAACGGGGCAGAACCTGAGCCGCTCGGGCAGCGGGATTCGGCTCGCCATAACTCCCGAACGGCGATGAATGACCAGCCCGCCCGCCCCCTTCATGTCGTCCCTGAGCGCATCGGCGCGTGCGGGCGGGAGAAAGGGCCGGAAGAGCGGGTAGAGGGTGTGGGATCGGATCATTCGGTCGGCCGTGTAACTGTGTCCCTCCGGAAGCATCGCCGCAAAATCGCCCAGGCGGCAAGGCAAGTCGACGGCGCTCGTGCAGACGGACCCGAACATCTCCAGGAGCGTCCCTTTAGCGCTAGGGTAAGGAGTCCTCTCCTGGTATCTGGCGCATGCGCTGTAGAACAGCTCATCGGGGTACAGTGTCGGAAAATTACCGATCATTCTCCCTAAGTCCTAGAACTCTCGCCGACGACCGCCCGGATCACGCCGGCCTCCTTGAAAAGGTCGCTTGCTGACTTCTCACCCGAACCAGTCGACGGGATGCTGCGCAGATCACCGGGCTTGAACTCGCGGGCCGAAGCTTCCTTAGACTTCCTACTTCTACCCTCGCGTGAAGAGGCCTTACGAGAAACAGTTTGGTCGAGCTCGGTGTCGGGTTCGGAAGTTTGCTCAAGGTTTTCGGTCGTTTCAGCCGGCGCTTTTGTATCCACCTCTCCCGTTCGACTCGCCTCCTGACTCACAGAAGGGTTAGTGCCGGCGGATGCTGTCTGTCCAGGCGGCGTTTGCTGGGTCTCTTCAAAGAAGTGGGGAAAGTCCAGGTCGGTCACGGCGGCTTTCCCCTTGGTCTTCCGCATACGCCCGAGTTTGAGGTCTTCGATCCACGGGGCCAGCAAAGTTTGGTTGTCTTTGGCCACGGATTTGATGATGCCGGAGGATATCTCTTCCTTACCCGAGACGATCGCCCTCTGCTGGGCGAGCGAGAAGAGTGTGACCACTAAGGCCGGAATTCCTTGCGAGGCTTCCCACAATGCCTCACTTAACTGGTCATTCAAAAGGTCGGACTTTAGCTCGTAACGCTTTTCGACGTACTGGTACTGGAAAAGCCTGCGAACGAACTGCTCCCAGAGCGTACCCACTCGATCGGGATCATCCGGCTTCTCTTTCTCGGCCTTCAGCGGCATTCTTTTCCAGAACACGTCGCCCTGCTCGGTCGCCCGGCGCGCCGAGCGGAACGTGCCGTTCAGGATCGGAATTGCGTCCGGGGTGCCGATTAAGACGAAGGGCACGCCGATGGCATTCTCAAGATGCACGAAGAAGTTGATCATCTTCTTCGCCCCGCCGCTCTGGGCGAGGCTGAAATTTTGTATCTCGTCGATGACGAGCAGCCCGAGGCAGTGCAGGGACGAGACGCGGGCCACGACAGGCAGTAGTTCATCCAGGGTGGGGCGTCCTTTGAGGTAGTGCCTGTGGTAGTTTGTCCCGAGGACGTCGTCTACGGCCTGAAGGAAGTTGATGCAGAACCCCTTGATGGAACCGTCCACGGGGCAATCGATCTTGAGCCAGACCAGGTGCTTGAGGATGAAATCCTCGCCGCCGTATTTTGTGTGAATAATGACCTGCGGATAGAGGAGCAGGATTTTCTCGACGGTCGTGCTTTTGCCCATGCCGCCGATGCCCACGATGGCGAAACCTTTCGCCCGCGACAGGTGAGGGGTACGTTCTAACAGCCCGGCCTGGAGCGCCGCCTTCAAAGCAGCGATCCGCTTGTTCTCGTTCTTCCAATACCCGCGCGTGAGCGGGTTACGCCGCCGCAGTCCTGCTCGCAGCATGCGGGAGATCTTGATCTCGATGTCAAGGTGTGTCTTCTGCGGTATGAAGAGTTCGTTGATGGTGTCGAGAAGATGAAGCCGGAGGTGGCCCGGCAAGTCACTTTCCACAGGAGAATAGTCCGGGTAGTAGGCCAACTCCCTGGTCACGTGTTTCGACGTCCAGGGTTCAGGCAGGGCTTCGATCAGCAGGTGTCCCTGGTAAATGGAGAGCGCCTGCTTCCGATACCTCGCTTTCTCTGTCCGCCCTTTGAGCAGCGCCATCGGCGGCATGAACTCTAAAAGTGACTCGTCTTTGTTTGCCATGTCTATTGACCTCCTAACAGTCTTTCGGTGGGATTCTCTACAGGTCCTCCGCCGGTATGTCTGGTAGGGGCACGTACTCGTCGGCCACGCTTTCGCTGGAGTCTGTCCCGTCCTTGGCCGCCAAGTGGGGGAGGAGTCTAGCCCTCAGTTCCGCGGTTTCGCGGGCGTGCGTCTCGGCAATCTCATCCTGTCTGCGCTGCCTCATGCCGGCGAGGCGCGACCTGTCGCTGCGCGGCTCGGTGTCGGCCCGAATCGCGTCTCGGCGCTCGACTGACCTCCGGACGATGGCCTTGGCGTGGGCCTCGAGGTCCGAATCGTCTTGCAGCATCGCGTGGTCGTAGAGGGCGGCCTCTAATTTATCCATCTCCAGGTAGTGCTCGATCTCGCCTAAGTCCCACCCCTTAAAGCGGTCGTCGGGGTCAATCAGGTAGCAGGGTATGGAGGGGCTGCCGTCGGCCGGGCGAATGTAGATGACCTCGTTGCATTTCGGGCGCGGGTCGTAGGCCACCTCCACGTCCCAGCGGCCCATGTTTTTGGCGATGAGACGCCAGCCCTCGGTTTCGGCCAGGTCGCAGGTGTAGAGGCTGCCGCAGAATTCAATGCCGTCCCCGGTAACCGAGGCGGTCTTGGACGGAAGGAGGTTGATGCGGACGTATTCGGGATCGTACTCCCGCAGGTGCCCGGTCCTGTTCTCGACGCCCCATTGGAAAAGCTCCCGGGGAATGGGCCTGACCCTGTCGGCGATCATTTCGGCGTCCAGTTTGTACTTCTTCATCCGCCGCCGGTTGTGGGCGAGGGCGGCGCGGATGACGAGCTCGTAGAGGTCATGGATGTTCAGGGTGGAGGCCAGGCGGTAGTCCTCATCGCCCCGCTCGCGTCGCTTATCGACCGTGCCGGGCAGCCCGTGAATGACGGAAATATTCATCTGGTTGAAGAGCTGCTCGATGGTGCCTTTCCAGTCGGGCCTGTACGGCGGGTGGTTCTGGAGGTCGAGGTTGAAGGCCCTGGCGATGTGGTCTGCGTAAGCGCCTTTGAGCGGCCCGCCGTCCCCGCACAGCGCCTCGGGCATGCTGCTGCGCGGCCACATCTCTTCCGTGGTCTCGAGTACGCCGTACTTGGCGCAGAAGGCGACCTTGTCTTCGGTCACGTTCTCCAGGGCGAGCTGGACCCCGAGGGCGCTTTCGCCCTCCCACCTGATGCAGATCCCGACGACCATGTCGCTGAAGACGTCCACGACGGCGTAGATGACTGGGCGCCCGATGATTTCGTCACGATAGAGGCTGAGCAGGTAAACGTCCGCGACCGTCGCGTCGAGCTCGTAGTAGGAGCCGGGCCCGAAAGACTGGCTCCGCGCCGTGCCGGTCGACACCCGGTAGTTCCGGTTGAAGCTGCCTAGCCCGTACTGCCTGATCAAAGACTCTTTGAGGGTCTTCTTCATGTGCAGCTGGTAATGGTATTTGAACTGGGCGAGGGAGAAGATTTCACCCCGCGCGCTGGACGGGATCTCGATCTCCTTGACCCCGTTGACGAACTTGTACCCTTTGGGGCGGAAGGTCTCCAGCGTCCTGCGGTAGGCCCTTCTCCACGCATTCTTCGCCTTCGGGTCGTAGAAGAGGTCGCCGCCTTTTTCGATGATCTGTCTACATTTCTCATCGACGTTCACCCACTCGTCACGCAGAGCGTGCTTGTCCACTTTGGCCGGGCGTCCGAGCTTCTTGCCGTAGACGTTTCTGGGCTTGCCCCTCCTCGGCCCGCAATTCAGGTGGCCGGAAAGGAGGGCTCCGATGTTCTGCCCGCCCTGCCAATATTGCCGGCTGTAATCGTAGATAGTCCCCTTATCGACCGGCCTGGCATTCTTGTCGCCCCTTGCTTGGGCCTCCTCGGCCTCCTTCCTCAGCTCTTCGACCCGCCGGTTGATCAGCCTGGCGCGGTCCTTTTTGTAGAGCATGCGGACCGCGTTCTCGCCGGTGAAAAGCGGCTCAATGACGTGCCAGGCTTTGTCCCTGCGCCTCTTGATTTTCTGGTATTTCGGCCGGCTGAGTTGGGCCTCGCTCAGTCGGCGTAGCCCACGCGGGGCGAGTTTTTCCTCCATGACGTGATCGTTCTGGAGTATGACGGCCCTGTTGGTGGCGAGGGCTTCCTCTATTTCACTCCGCCTGCGCCAGTCAGGTATGCCGTGGGTGTCCTCCACCGAGATCATCGCCACGCCACGCCCGGAGTCGTCGAAGCGGAGGATTCTCTCGACGCGGGGGGCCGTGGGGAACACCCACTGGATCAACTGGTTTACGGCGAGATTCATACAACGGCCTTTCCGCAGTCAATTAGGCGAGCGAGTCAAGAGAGAACCCGGCAAGGGGCAGTGGCTCCCGTAGCACTATGCGCCGGGTCAGGTCGATCTCCCAGTGCCGGTTGGCCAAGAGGTAGCGGACGACGCCGAGGCTCCGGCCCGGTTTGAGACGGAGCTTTTCGTCGCACCCGCGGGTGACGAGCTTGAGGGGGAGTTTGCCCCGCAGCACCGAGTCCGTCATCACGAGGGCTACATCCATTACTTGGGGGATGGTGAGAGGGTACAGGTCGAGGAGCCGCGAGCAAGGGTGTATCCACTTGACGTTGGAGACGAGCGGGCGGCAGATATCTATATCCCTGGTAATGCCCCAATCGACGGCGGGCCTCCTGCCCCAGTAAATCTTCTCTATCTCTAGTTTCTCCCTGGTGCGTGTGTTATCGAGGTCTGAGGCGTACTTGTAAGCGCGCGCCAGGTACAGGGTGGTCATGTTCCACCTGGCGGTCATCACTAAGTCGGTCGTCATTACAGAGGGGTATTTCGTCCACGGGTCGGTCGGGTGGCGGACGCCCAGCTCCTTCGCGATCTCGATGGTCTCTTCGAGCGGGAAGAGCGGGAACTGCTCTCGCGTGTCAGTGATGGCGAGCCGCAGCCGGCCGAGGGCGAGCGTCGGGGGCTCGTACTCGTAAAAGCCGTCGGCCTCGAGGTCGCTCATGAGGTGGTGGACTCTCCCGTGCTTCCAGCCCCTGATGCGGTGGACGCGGCCCCTGGAAGGGAAGTCCCGGACCGTGAACCAGGGCCGGTAATTGAGGCCCTCCCCCTGGCCCCGCCCCTCCGCGATGCGCTTCGCGATGCTTTTCGGGGTTGATCTGAACCGCGGTCTTCTCACGCTTACTCCGTCGCCCCTTTCTCCTGAGCTTTCTTCGCCCTTGGTCCGTCACTTACGGTTGGCCGATTTCCTGGTCGCCCTTCGGTGCTCCCGCCTCTGGTCGTCGGCCCGCCTCTTCGCCGCCTCGACGAGCCCGCTCAATTCGCGGAGGCTCATCACACGTTCCGGCTTCTCTTTGGGCGGTTTCCTAGAGGCCCTCGGCGGGAAATGAGGGGACCGAAAGAAACGCTCAATGATGCTCTTCCAGTCGGGCCGGTGCGGCGGGGCGTAAGCCGGGCGGACGTCCGATACGTCGTTAGGTTTGATTGCGGCCGGGCTGGCCTGTTCAAGGCAGGCGGGTTTTACCCGACGACTTTTTCTTCGCATAGTCTCCTCCGAAGTCTCGACGGTTTAGTCAGCTCTCCGCCGCGGGCCGTGTCACCACACGGCGTTAAGCGGCCACAGAGGCGTGGCCGTCCGGGGGGCGCGAGTTACCATTCCGCCGGGTCATTCGGCCGGCAAGAGGACGCTTCCTTACCCCCTAATGGTTAAAGCATTCGGAATGGTGGTTTAGGGACAGGTCCGGGAAAATTTCTGTCAGATTTTTTTCAGGAAGGCGTTGTAAGCGGGAATAAAGGCGGCGACGGGGACCCGGAACTCCTCGGCTAATTTCTCTACTAGGAAAGGTTTAAGATCTCTGCGGGGCTTACTTTTAAGGAGGGAGTGCGGGATGAGGAGGCTGACGGCAAAGATGGCCGCTTCCGCCTCGTAGACGTTCTCCACGTAAGAGGGGTCTTGCTCCAGCGTGCGCCAGTGCTCGGGCGGCCTGATATTACTTTCCAGCACCTGGGGGTAGCCGTGGAGGCGGGCGTGGCAGAGCTGGTGGGCGAGTGAGTAGCGCCGGCTGGCGGGCGGGCGGTCTACGTTCACGATAACGGCGGGGCGGTTGCTCCGGGCGTCGGTCGTGATTACTGAATCGTGCCCTTCGCCGCCGGCATTCACTTCGCAGTATTCGAAGCCGAGGAGCATAACGACCCAGGTGAGGTCGACGGCGCTCTCCAGGGTGCCGCACCGCGTGAGTATTCGTCGGACTTCATTCTCGATTAGAGACCGTCGCGGGCGCACGGCGGTGAGATCCCCCGTCAAAAAGAGGCGCGCCGGGCGAGCGCAAGAGCTTAGAGTCGCGGTCGCGCTGAATTCAGTTCAGTAAATCGTAGGCCTGCCGTTTCTCGATCTCGGCGAGCACTACGGAGATCCACGCCTCGGCCTCGCCCGGCAGTTCCATGCCGGGATTCATGGCCGCGGCCCCGATGTCCAGCAGCCGGAGCGCTTCGGAGGAGGCCTCCTCGAGCCGGGGGAGTGATCGTCCACTCTGCCCCGCCGCCTCACGCTGTTTGAACGCCGCCGCCGACCAGCGCAGCAGGTCCGGCAGCAGTTCGGCGTGGATGCGGAACATTACGGAGATTTCGGCCCCCTCGGCGGGGCTCAGCTCCCACGGCTTGGTCTCGCCTGTTATGACACGCTCGATGTAACCTTGGGGCTTATTGAGCGCGTCATTGACGCTTCCGGTCAGCAGGCGAAGGTCAAGTATCATAGTTTCCAGCAGCCGCCCGTAGGGTTGGGTCTCGGTTTTGAAGAGTTCCTTTACCATAGGGCGGCGCAGGGGTTTGGTGTAGTGGTCCCTGAGAAGTTTTGCGGCGAAGTGAACGAACATGCGCTTTGCGTCCTCCGGGGCGATGAACACCGGGAACGGGAGGTCGCCGCCTTCCACGAAGGGGGGGGCGGCCCGCACGTACTTCGAGCGGAACAGCTCTCTGAGGTCCGTCGGGTCGTCGGTGTTCATGAAGTCTTTATTCTTCTCGTCTGGCATGTTCGTCCGGTCTTCCGATCTCATACTCTGGCGCTTCGAAGGATCTTCCTCCACCTTTTTAAGGCGCGGGTATAGCGCTTTTTGACGGTGTCAAAAGGCTTACCGACGAGTTGGGAGTACGCGTTGAGGTCCATCGGGAGGACGTCTTCTCTCACGTTCCCACTCGCGTCGAGACCCAAGACCTGGGAGATTATATCCTTATCTTCCGTTTTGAGAAGGTCGAACGCGCTCTGCCGACGAAAACTTGGCAGCCTCTCATCCAGAGCGTCTTGCGACGCCCTGTGGGCTTGACTCGTGCCGCCCGCCACCTTCTCGCCCCCGTCCGCGTGCTCGTCGCCGCCCTCCCCCTCATGCTGCGTCACTAACTGTACTTCGCGTTCCCTCCGCTTTTTCAACTCGTTGATGCGTCTGATAGCTTGGCGCCGGGCGATCGTCCTGATGTAGGCCTCGAAATCCTCCCGCGAGGTGAAACGCGGCGTCTTGCCTCCTTTAACCAGTCTCCTCAGGAGAACCCTCCAAACCTTACTTAGGGTGTCATTGGCAATGGCATCCGCCTCATCGCGAACCTGCTCGAAACTGTGCGTCCAGTTGAGGAGGTACCAGAAGTAATACGCGAACACTTCGTGGAGGACTTGCGGGTCACACGCCATGAGCCTCTGGCGGTACAGACGTTTGTTTAAGTCTGGGATGGTCATCTCGCTACTCCGGGGCAGGCGGTTGTCACAAGCATGAAGTGACGCAGCTTCAGACTTCCTCGATGAAATTTATCTTACGAAAGAGCATCCGAGTCAACTCCACGTCGGCAAGGCAGTAGTCCGCGATCTCCTGGTGGCGGCCTTCCAAGAACAGGTCGTACACCTTGCTCCCGTCGACTCCGTTCTGCTTTGAACTCGGCATCCCCATTACTCGCGCCAACTCGTCGAGCGAGATGCGGTGGCGCCAAGACTCGAACTCCCACATAACGTCGAAGACGGGCTGAGAGCGGTAGCGGGTGAAGGGGATGCAGCAGGTGGGCCTGATCTGGTGTCGGATCGAGCGCTGCTTGAGGACCACGAGGTCGTAGTCGAGGATGTTGAAGCCGATGATCAGATCGCGCTGTGGGTCGAAGTTTCCGAGCAGCCGCCAGAAGGCCCTGATTGTTCGCGCCTCGTCCATGTGGAACTTCATGGTGGAGCGCTCGCGCCCGAGTATACCGCGGTGGATGATCCGGCCGCCGGTGTCTTCCACGATCAGACCGATGCAAAGTATTCGGGCGTACTCGCCTCTCAAGGCCAGCCCCCGGTACTCCTCTTCGGTGCAGGAGGCGAGCTTCTCTTGATGAGCGGGGTCGTTTTTGTCCGGAGGTATACACTCCAGGTCGAGGAACACGCGTTGTGCCATGGTCGTACATCCGCACCTCCGGTTCTGGAATGGTTCTCGGTAGCTGCTCCGGCACGAGGTCGCTCGGGAGAGCCAGGTGGTCGGGCTTGCGGCTGAGGTTCAACGCTGACAACGGTGCTTATAACCGTTTGTCTTGTGCGTTGTACGCCGTTGCATGGGCGCAACTACCGGGAGGCCGGGATAATACTCCAATTAGAGTTGATTGGGTAGATGTTTTTTTGGCAGATTATGGATATACAATCATGGTGAGTTAGAAGTCTGATGTGCACTGGTTATTGATCATGGGATACCGAAACGAGGCGCTATACGAGGCGGTCAAGAAGTACGTTATCGCAGCTACTACTTTCATTGTGGATAAGATGGAAGACGATGATCCTGCCGCTGACGCGAACGGTCGTAATTTCTTCTTTGCCCGGTTCTCGTTAGGAAGTGAGCTTTCTACGATGCCGGAGTACCGGCATTGCCTTGAGGCGCTTCTGGCTGATCCGAAGATTATGGGGCAGTTGGACGTATTAGTGGGGACTAGCAGCCGACTGTCTCGTGCGCCTACGGCAGAAGGGCTGATGACTAGCCTCCTCGATTTAAGCATGGCTCCTGGTGGTCGCAAGTTTGACCCAGAGTATTTCGAGCGCGAGTACGCGGTCTTCGAGGAAGCATTTAATGGTGACTACGTTCTTTATGACGTTGTTGCGCCTCTGGAGGGCTTGTTGGCGCATGGCTCAGTGAACCTTTCGAGGGATATCGAGATCAGCCCGTTTACCAATGATGACATCAAGCCTTATTACACCTATAACGATACGCTTGTGCACCATGAATCGATGGGCAAGCCCGTGGCGGTGCGCACAAAGTTTAGACTCCCGAAGGTCGTAAAGAGTGACTCTGAACAGAGTCTTGAAGGGCTTGATACTGAGACAATAGAGAAAATTCACGCCGAACGGCTTCGAAGAGATGAGGCCGATCGCGCGGAACAAGCTCGACTGAACGAACGCGTCGAGGAGGTCGTAAACGCGCTTCGTATCTTCGGCGCGGAGAGTGTCTTTCATGTAGGTATCATCCACCGGGCTTCAAGGTGGTTCGGGAACGACAATGTTTTCCCTAATCCCGTCCAGGTCGCGGTGCGCTTTACAACTGGCACGGAAGAGGGTTGGCTGACCTCGTTTGCTCAATTCTGGGACGGGCTCCAGAGTGACAGGGTAAGGGGGATCAATTTCCTCGGGCTTGCGATGCGGCGGATCGGGTACGCGCATGAGCGTCACAGAATCGAAGATAAGCTTATTGACCTTTTGATCGCGGCCGAGGCGCTGTTCCTCAATGATTCAGGGAACGAAACGTACCGCGGTGAGCTGCAATATCGGCTGGCACAAAGGGCAGGCTTTTTCTTAGGCGGAGACCCGCAAATGCGGGAGAAGATCTACCATCACATGAAGGATGCTTATAAGCTTCGTAGCCAGATAGTACACGGCGGTAAGATACGGCCGCTCAGAAGGGATGACGGGAGTTCGGTTGACATGGAAGAGTTTGTGGATAGCACCAGAGTTTATTTGCGCCTTTCACTTCATAAGATGGTCAGCCTGGTCATGCAATCACCACCTGGTAAGTTGATCGACTGGGATGAGCTCATATTCGGAACGGCCGCCCAAGGGTGAGTGATCACGGAGACGGCGGTGTGGGTGGCGTCTGACCTGGAATACGCGGCCGATGTGCAGACTTCGGTCTATTTCTTTTTCCGCTTGATAATACTGCGCTTACGTTTCTCGGCCGGTTTTCTGGCCGACTGCAAGGCCTTATTCCTCGCCCTGAGCCGGTAATTGAGCGACTCGTGGCTTCCCAGGCCGAGCAGGCGCGCGGCGACCGTGACCATGCCCTTGGCGTCTCTGAGCGCCAGCCGGATGAACCGCTCTTCGAACCGGCGCACCTCTTCCTTCAGTGAAAACCCTTCCCAGGGGAAGGCGAAGCTCGCCTTCTGCGTCCTCCGGAGCGAGACCGTCTCGACCGCTTCGGGCGTGATCACCGTCCCGTCCTTGGCCACCAGGATGGTGCGCTCGATCAGGGCGCGCAGCTCCCGCGCGTTGCCGTTGAGCGGCAGCATTTTCATGGCCTCGATCGCCTCGGCCGTGAAGACTATCTGTTTGCCGGCGCGCGCCGTTATTTCCCGGATGAAGTGTTCTGCGATCGCCGGTATGTCCTCGGGGCGCTCCCTGAGGGGCGGTATCCTGAGGTGGAAGGTCTGGAGGCGGTAGAAGAGGTCATCCCGGAAGCGCCTTCTGGCGACACGCTCGCCGAGGTCGCGGTTCGTGGCGGCGACGATGCGCACGTCCACTCTTTCCGGCAGCGGCGCGCCCACGGTGTGTATCTCGCCGTGCTCGATCAGTCGCAGGAGCTTACCTTGATTAGCCTGGCTGAGTTCCGCCACCTCGTCGAGAAAGAGCGTGCCGCCGGCGGCCTCTCGCACGGCACCGGTGTGGTCCTGGACGGCGTCCGTGAAGCTACCCTTGACGTGGCCGAAGAGTTGCGATTCGATCAGCGTGTCGGTCAGCACCGCGCAGTTGAGCGCGACGAACGGGCCCGGCCGCGCGCTCCAGTCGTGAATCAGGTGCGCCAGGACCTCTTTGCCGGTCCCGGTCTCGCCCGTAATGAGCACGGCCCCGTCCGAGACGGCGATGCGGTGTGCGGTGCGCAGGAGCGCCGCCGTCTCCTCCGAGGCGAAGATGAAATTCGGCGCGCTGAACTCCTCGAACCTCCCCCGCCTCGCCGCGATGACCTTCCGCGCGCAGTCGCGGATGCGGAGAAGGATGCCCGATTCCGTGGACGCGTAGAGCATCTGGCCGGCGCTCTCGAAGGTCGCGTCCATCTCCCTGGAGGTCAGGTGTTCGCCCAGCTCTTCGATGATGGTCATGGCAGCCAGGCCAGCGTGCTCATTGTCACCGACCGACCGCGCTGTCTCGACGGCGCGCTCCAGCACGGCCTTGGCCTCCGCCCGGTGCGCGAGACGCGCCAACGCTGCCCCTCGCGTCGTCAGGGCCTCGGCGAGGAGCCCCTGCAGCCCGGCGGATTCGAGCGTGCGCGAGGCCGAGCGGGCGACACGCTCGGCCTCGACGTTCCTCTCCTGCGCGAGGAAGGCCCTGGCGCGGGTTTCGTCCACCTGCGCGGCGCTGACGCTGTCTTTCAGGCCCGCGAACAGTCTCCGGGCCTGATCCAGGTGTTCGTGCGCCTCCTGCAGCCTGCCGGAGGTCAGGTAGAGGAAGCCGAGATTGTTTTCGACGCGGGCGCGGTAGCGGGCATGCCCGGCCTGCTCGAAATGGTAGCTGGCGGCCGCGTACTCGACGAAGGCGCGGTCGAGGTAGTCTTCGCGCTTCTCCGCCGCCCCCAGGTTCTTCAGCACCAGCCCCAACTCGTTGCGGTAGCCGCCCTTTGTCGAATGACTTGATATTTCGTCGAAGAGGGGCGCAGCGTCCGTCATGACGCGTAGCGCCTCGATGTACCGCAGGGCCGAGCGCTCCACGATGGCGTAGCGCAGGACGGCCTTAGCTTTCAGTTCCGGATCGCCGCCGGCCAACTGTGCGATGACTTTCTGAAGGATCACGCGGGCCTCGTCGTAGGCCCCTTCGCGCCAGTAGCAGTAGGCAATCTCCGTCCTCGCCTCAAGAACCTTTCCCGTCTCCCCCAGGGATTCGAAGATTCGGATGCTCTCGCTGATTAAGTTCTTCGCGGTCTCTTGGGCACCCTCTACCTTGCTGGAACTCCCGATCCATCCTGAAAGCACGCCGGCGCGGAGCAGCACCTCGGCCGCCGTCCGCGCGTCCAACCCTTCGGTCACGGGGGCCTCCCCCACCCGCTGCCAGAACGAGCCCACGGCGCCCCGCGCGGCCTCGTAGTTACCCGCCTCTTCGAGTTCCTTGGCCAAGCGACAGCGGAGGATGGCCTGTTGATCGCGCGTGAGCGTGGGGTCGTTGATCTGTCGGAGGAGTTGGTCGGCTAAGCGCATGTGAGGATTGCCCTTCCGTACAGTTGCTGAAAATTCAGCAAGCCGTATAGTGTTTTTGCATTATGATGCGCCCCGGCATGAGAGCATCTGGTCAGTCTCTGATCTAGACGGAGAGTCTCTACCTCCACGATTTCAACTTGCCAACCCGGGAGAAAACAATGAAGAGAGTCCGACAACTCTGCGCGGCGCTCGCGTTGACCCTAATCCTCAGCCTCACCGCTCTCGCGGGTGATATGAGCTGCGGCATCACGTCCACCGCGCCGCCCCAGCAGACACAGGCCGCGGCCTGCGGCGACATGAGCTGCGGCGTCGCCTCGACCGACGAGTCCGCGAGCGGCGTGCCGTTCGTCACGGAGGTCGCGCTCGGCCTCCTCCAGAGCGTGCTGGCGCTCTTCTGAGCTACACGCTCGATTTTCAATCTGGGCTTTTCGCGGCTGTGAGGTTGCGCACTCGCGGCATGGCCGTCGTGTGTGCGTGTTCACCGGCGTAGGTCATGCGTGTGTCGGGGCCGGTGAAGAGTTCGATTCACGTGCGCCGAAGCTTAACCGCACAGGGCGGTAAAATGCAATGACTTTTCTCTGGAGGCCGTCGTCCGAGCGTGGGTTAGAATTCTCCGGGCAGTAGCACTCACATGCGCGGTCTGTATTCGCTCTTCTATTACTATTTTGGCCGCCTGAAGAAACCGACATAGCGGATGACCACGCGCTCGTCGGTGATCACGTCTACCAGTTCCCAGCCCTCGTCGGCCAGCCTGTTGGCCTGGTCTGACAGGTCCTTGGGGCCGGGGGCGACGTAAGCCTGGTACTCGTACTTGCGCGCGGCCGGTTTGGCTGCGGTCGAGTTGCGTTGCGCCTCGACTCCCGTGATGAGCGAGATACTGCTTGAGGTGATTCCTCCGACGAAGGCCGCCGCTAATATCAGGGCAGCGATCAGCCAGACCTGTCTCTTAGGCATAATGCCTCCTCAGGTTTTATGAACTAGATTCCAGAGTGTCTCCGCCTTGATCTGGAAATCGGTGATGTCCTCGATCGTGATGGTGTCGCCGTTGGCTATCGAGACCGTGATATTGCCCAGGCCGAAGAGCCGCCGGTCGAACGAGGCGTTAGAAGTTACGTCGAGAACTCTGGAGAAGGGTATCTTGCGGGCGTCGCGCCTCAGGATGCCGCTCGTAATCTCAATAGTGTCGGGCGTCACGACGTACCGCTCGGAGTGTAGCCTGGCGAAGTCCAGGGCCATGCCGACGGTGATGACGAGGAGCGCGCCCGCGATGATCCCGGAGGCCCACGTCAAGGACGACGCCCCAGGATCAGTCTGTCGAAGGCACAGGGCGAATAGGGCCGCGAACGTTAGTGTGATCGCTGCGAGGGCCAGCGTGATGGTCGCGGCCCGGCGCGTGACGGGCCGGTCCACGAGAACTGCCCCGGATTGTGAGCGTCCGGCCCCGATAGCTGCCATACGTTTAACACCGACGGCGTAAATTCTGGTATCCTTACCGGCTCGTTATCCCGGATCACGTCTTTGACAATTTCTTGCCCAGAGCGATGCGTGAAGCGGCTCGACAACTCAACCGGTGATGAGAGCCGCCGCGGGACTAAAGACTGTGACCGCGGCGGGATCGGTTCGGGACGGCACTATAACTCTAATTGCAGTATTACACAAGCCAATTAGAGTTATTGGCTCGGCCATCTTTCGCGCCATCTTCCCGTCAGAGGAGGTAACTTCTGATGGGGAGTCGTAAGAGGCCGCGCGCCCTGCGCCTGCACGAGAAGCTGCGACAGATCCGCGAGGCCTACGGGCTGACCCAGGAAGAGATGGTGAGTCGCTTGGGTTTGACGGACGAGTTGAAACAGTCAGACGTGAGCGCCTTCGAGCGCGAGCCAGATGATAAGTGGTCAAGAGAACCGGCGCTGCCGCACCTACTACGCTACGCTAGAGTGGCGGGCTTGAATGTAGAAGTGCTAATAGATGATGAGCTAGAGTTGCCAGATAAACTGGCCCCTAATCCGATGAACGGAGTGGTCAGACGGGCCTCCAAGAAAGGGAGTAGATCGAAGAAGAGATAACGGAGCGTAAGGTGCCTGCGAAAAAATCCGCGAAGCCGAGGTCAATTGCCAACCTGAAGAGAGAGATAGCCGCTTTGCGCTCGACATTGGACAACGTGTGGGCAGTGCTGGTCGACATCGACGAGGCGAACACACAAGAGGAGGCAGTTGATGCGATTTACAAGGCCTGCGAAGTCATGGCTGCAGATTGGCCCGATGATTTCGAGATAACGGATGAAGTTAGCTCAAGAGTTCAAGAACAGATTGATCTGGAGGAGCGATTCAATGTACTGGCTGAAAAAGCGGAAGCGACAGAGGACTGGGGTCAAAGGGCCATATTTTTCAGAGAGGCGCTTGCCATCCAATTCGGCGTTGACGAGCAGTACATAGAGCGACAGATAGAACAATTGTCTCCGCAAGATTATCTGGAGATCGTATCTCGATATCTCTGGCTGGTGGGAGCGTTGACAGCTAAAGCACCAATCAATTATCGGGAAGTGGCAGACCGTCTCATAAAGACGCTGAAGGAGTACAAGAAGACATTACCTAGAAAGCACGGGCCTGAAGGGAGTCCGATCGTAACTGAGGCACTGAAAATACGAGAAAAGGAAAAGAAGCCATATAGGGATATTTACAATCAGTTGTTACCGAAGTATGGGGAGCAGATGATCAATAAAAACCTCACTCCTAAAATCTTGGGCGAGCGCGTGCGGTCTCGAAGATCGAGATTGAGAAAATCAAAGAAGGCGTCCAGCCAATAGGGTAACTGATCCTCACGGTTAGTAGCTACTAACTATAACCCGTCACAGTTATCTACAAGAAAAAGTGACTCTTGCACGACCCGATTTTCTTCCGGTATGGTTGACGAAAACTCAGCTTTATTGGGGGTAATTAGGCAAGATGGCACATATATTCAATTCACACAGCCAAAGAGATGAAGAGATCAAGAATTTCTTCTACAGAGCATTCTCTGGCACGAGCGTAATGCCGATATGGCAGGAATATGAGAAAGAAATATCCGGTCCTGTAGACGTGGAGATTGAGCGAAAGATCCAGGCGTCAAGCGCTGTATTCGTCCTGCTTAGCGAGAATGTCGAGCACCTGCCTTTCACGAGGGACTGGATATTATGGGAGTGCGGTAAGGTGACGGACAAAGACATCTGGATATTCGAACCCTATGAATCTTTGGGCAAGATCACCGTAGTAATACCTCGATTCACCCATTATGTGCGCTATGAGAGAAATAGTACTTGGCGGGACTACATCAATTCAATTATCAAGGCGTACGATAACTCAAGCCTTTTCGGTTGGGCAGCTGGTGGGGCGGGACTTGGAGCTGCGCTTAACCCCGAGGATAGAGGTGGCGGGGCGATTATAGGTACCATGATTGGAGCAATTATTGAGTCCGTTAGGAGACCGAAAGCCCCGTCAGGACATCCTGTAATCTGTTTGAAGTGTTCTTACAGCTACAGCGCTCACTTGCCCGGTAATAGGGGGCCGTTCAGGTGTGTGAAGTGCAATAACCTAATGGCGATTGTTGACGTGCCGAAGACCAACTACTTGTGGCCCAATTCACCACAATGGGCGCGCCAGATACACTAACGAATAGCGGCTACTTCATCTTAATACGTGTTATAGCGAAGATGTTAAAGTTTGCCAGTGTGCAGGGCATTAAGCTTGAATGAAGCAGGAGTTGTGGCCTATTGGCGGCCACGGCTCCCCCGAGTCCAGTGCGGGATGCCGAGGCTCAGCGCTTGGCCTCCCGTATTCCAATCGCCATATCTCGATTTGTCCTAATAATGCAAAAGCAGATTGCCTTCGCCTGCTATCTTCCAAAGTCATCTGGAAAAGCCGCGCTCTTATTGCATTGGAACTGCGGGGTACAAGGGTGTAGCTGCTTTCGTTTCCCCCGTAGGGACGCCGCTCGAGAACAGAAGTTTCTATTGCTTTCCAAAGATCATAGGGAACAGATGAAGTAGCCGTATGATTTGAAATGATAGAATCATCAATAAGATTCAGGCCAGCTAAAATAGCGTCGCCTGTGCCCAGCTTGGCAATAACTTTCGTAAGCAAGGCGCGCTTGGCAGGCTGAAGCTGCATGTCGCAAAGCCGAAGAATGCGCTGTTTTATTGCGGCGTCGGCATCGATTATGTCAACGATGTTCGCGGCAAATAGGTCACCATGATAAGACTGAGCTCCTATTTCAAATACAAACCCTTCGTCACCTGGCTCTATGAAGCTTAAAAATATACGTGTCGATTCTGGGCCACCGAACGTGGCAACAGCCTTGATCCATTCCTCTGTTAGCTGCTCTGGGCGATCCCAGTTAGCGGATGCGATTTCGCAAAGCAAGTTGAGAGCTTCTGGACAATGGCTGCACCCCAAGGCGGGTAGAACTTTGGGTAGTTCGTAACGCGGAAATTTTTTGTCAAATATTATCTGGCGCATCCTGTCGATACCGAAAGAGGGTATATCGACAAATGGAAGCAAGCAAAGGCACCTCTTTAATATGTAGGAGTCTAGATTATCGTGGAACCACTGGTCGATGATTGGATTCAGAACATTTAGAGTAGCTTCCGTAGGCAATACGACACCATTGAATAGAAGATTCTCAAGCGCTTCGACACGCCTGCTTACAAAATATTTTCCAGGTAGTGATATAGACTGAAAAATCAGATCGGCTGAATCTTGTTGTCCCAGACCGGCAAGAAGACTGGCTAATTCTATTAGCCTAAAATCAAACGCGGATGGTTGGCTACTACTTGTACGTTCATTAAAGAGAGTAGAGATGCGGTGCTTGATGGCGAGAGAGTAACGCTTGCAACGCTCTTCATCAAATCCATCTTGCCGTCTTCCAGCGCGTGCTTCCCAAACGAGACAATAGTCCCTTTCTTTGTAACCGAATAGCCCTCCTATATTTTGAGTCGTAGCCAAACGAACCAAACCTGATGCGGCGTCCCGCTCGGATTCTGGGTTATGTAACCCATCTAAAAGAGCTGCTTCGGCCTCTTCAGAATCCAACGTAGCCAAGGCTCGCACATGCCAATGCGAGTAACTTATAGAGCCTCCCTTAGCCAATTCACTGCGTTCGCCTTGGGCGAGAGCAGCCCGTCCAATCCTGACTCTTTCAAGTTCGGCTTGAGTAAGCTCATACAAATCACGCATGTCTCCGGGTTCGCCAACCCTTGCCAGGGCCGTCGCTAGATGTGCCTTCAACTCTCCGCGAAAGTCATCCTGACTCAGTGCAAACTGTAACCCATTCTTCAAATATGTCCGTAGATTTTGGCGAATATCATCCTGTAATTGGGTCCGGAGGTCTGAGTATTTGTCATCGACCCTGCTGAACACTTCCACGACAGTGGTGAATTCAGTAACGTCATACTCTCTCGCAAAATAGTTTGACAGGCCAGTAAGAGCGACATTAGGTGGTATAGATCGAAAAAGATCTTCTAATTGTCTGACAATTGCACGTTTTAAATCGTTCTGTGCGTCCGTAGTATCAGCAATACTACGGCGGACCTCGCATAATCTGGAAAAGATAGTATTGGCTAGTGCAGCGTCTCCCACGGCTGGCCGTAGCAAAGCGATTTTTGACGTGCTGATTTGTTGTGGATCATCGGCACCTATCCCTTCCACTAACTTCTTCTTCAAACCCTCAGGAATGCTTGTGACAAGGTCTATCCAACCTTCAGATCTTAGTGACCCCTCTACAATTCGCCGTGCTATCCAATGGCTTACCCATTGCTGATCTGTCTTTCGTATAATGTCAAGTGCCGGTCTTATAACGTACTCACTGAGATAATCATCGATTCTGTCAGACTCTAACTGGGTCAGTTCTATTTTTAGCTTTTCCGAGATGCCCGTGTCTCCCAATTGTGTCGCGCCTATCAAGAGTTGTAGACGCTTCACGGTATCCGAAGGCTGAGTCAATAATTTGCGGTAGACCATAAGTGCATGCGACCGTAGAGAAACCGGAATCCTTTCCACGGCCAGCTTCCCTATAGCCTCTTCAAAGCTCTCTTCATCTAGAGCTTCCAGGAGCCGCGCAACGTCCGAATCCGAACCCACCCAACATAGTGCCTCGGTCGCCTCGACTCTTACTCTTAGGCTGGGGTCTCTCAGAGCAAACTCTTGCGCAATTTCTGGCCTCCATCGGTGCAAGGTTAGTTCTTGAACAAACTCAATGCGGGCTTCTTCTTTCCATCCTCTCACGGTATTTTGCCACTCTGACCCGAGACTAGAGAGGTGGAACTCGGACCACGCACGGTAAGTGCTCAGGCGCACTTGCTGATCATCGCTGGTCAGTAGTGGTAGAAGTATGTCGACGAAATCTTCTGAGCCGCTTGCGAGCATCCCTGCTAGTGCACATTGTTTGTGATTTTCATCAGCTACCCCGTACCATAGGCGTAAACGCTCACCCACTGCTATTCGCACCTGTTCCCAGACTGATCTCCCGCACAACCGAGAGAGTTCCGCAGCAAAGACCGGATCGACGCTCAGCGCCATTTCGATAAGAAGTTTACCTGCCTTTATAGCATCATTCTCGGTTTGCGCTTCGGCACTAAGCATCCCGATCTCTTCGGCAACCATACGAAGAGGCTCTTCCCAGCTCGGTGTGTTTACGTACTGCCTTACGAAATCCAAGCGTTGATTTCGATTATCGTTCGCTATGATCTCCCACAGCTGGCGCTTGAGGTGCTCGGCGGCATAAAACTCTTGAAATTGTTGATGTTCAAAGCGGAGTTCGGTTGGAGGAGAGTCAAGCCTCATCAGTATGTGACGGGCACAAAGCGTATTCAGAACCAATGCTGGCTCAGGTATCGCCTGGATTTGTCCGGTATCTCTCAATCTGATGCTGACTGACTTGGCTATGGAGCGAGCATCTTTTTCAGCCAATGTGTTACCGCCCTGTGTAATCATCTGGATTGCTATTCCCGTCAAATAATCCAGGCTGTAACCCATCAATGGCGGACTCTCCAAAGTGGCCCTGTGGTCTTCCGCTTGCTCTACTAGATGCATTACCTTGCCCAATACCCCCATTTTTGTAGCCGGTATTGCATCTCCTGAATTGAAGATGGTTGTGACTTCCGAGAGAATTAGTGGTGTTCTCGTTAGGGCATCTAATGCAGGGTTATTGTCGAGTGCCGCGCCAAGTGTTTTTGCTTGGTCCCCCAATGATTGCTTTAGATATTCGTTGCGTTGTGCCCTAGTGAGTGGAAGAAGCTCGGCCCGGAATGCGCCGGGCAGGGGCGGGCTGATGTGGTGAGTTCGAGTTGCTACAATAATGCCCGCTGCGTGAAAGCTCCGCTCTAATTCCCGCAAAGCCATTACAGCGTCTTCGTAATAGCTCTCTGATATCTCATTCCAGCCATTCAGAAGGAAAGAAAACCGCTCTGTAGGATAGAGTTTAGCCAGATCCCCGGCGGTGATACCACGGGATAGGAATTCCCGCCTGCCAGCAACGAAGTCAAGTATTTCACTTTTTGATCGGGCCCATAAGGGTAAGTCGATGAGGAATGAAAGCCCACCACTATCAGCATCTAACTCCGCAAGCTGGATGAGAGTCGTCGTCTTACCGCGTCCAGCCGGAGCCTCGAGCACCACCCGTTGCCCCTCCTTTAAGGAAGAGTGAATACTTCCGAGATCAAGAAACTGCTCAGTCTCTTTATATTCATGCTCATGCTTAACTGCCCGAAGGGCTATTTGCGGTCTTCCAACCAGCCGACTCCTAAGCCACGCGTGTGTCAGCTCTGAAGTTGCGGCTCGGACTCTCTTAAGGAGTTCTTCAACATCTGGTTTCAACTCTTCTTCTGAAGAGCTTAAATGCGCCAAGCCGCTTGATGTAGCAGTCTTCCCGATCCTAGAGAAAGCTGCAGCTTCGGCCGTTCGCTTCCACCGCCTAATCTCAGTCTCCGTAAATCTCGTTTCGTCGTTATCGATCAGCTTGCCGCAGTTCTGACAAAGCCAGATTGCGTTATTCGCATGTCTGCGCTCTTCACGAGTTAGTGCGGGATCGTATCTAGGCCCCCCTTCGGACGCGGCAGTGATGTGCGCGGCCACGCCGATGTTCAGAGATTTAGACTGATCAGCCTGTGGGCCGCTGGTCGCCGCTCGGCATGACGGGTTGGAGCAGAGGTAGTTGACACGCTCTGCGACCGTCCTTTTTACTCCTGGACTAAAATCATCTCTCATTGTCAACAAACTACCTTTAATTACATCTGTTTATTACTTCAATTATCAGAAAATCCTGGGGATCTAGGCAAGAGTACTGGTGCGGTGAATGAGTCTTTCTCACTGATACTCAGGAGTCATTAGTGTTCAGCATCATCACACAAATACTTTAACAAACCTTATGAACAGAACTAATTCTTGCTGGATGCAGGCGCTCTTGCAATACCAGAATCTGAAAGCCATCATATAAGCGTATGGATAGTTTCGTCACGATACGCGACCGAGATGCTTGGGCAACTATCAGGGGGTACGTGTATCAGGTTGATCAAACTATCCAAAGGTGGCTCGATCTTAAGCCGCCGAAGGTCTTAGAACTTGAGCGCGGGGAAGATATAGATGTCGTTCTCGGAGCATTCGATTTATCGGGAGAAGAACAATCTCGGCGTTTAGAACAGGTCAAGTACCTAGAGAAGAATATAACGCTACGCACCCCTCAAGTCTTAGAGGCGTTGGCCTCATTCCACGAGCACTCAGTTCACAACCCAGATATAAATCTAAGTCTCGCCTTTATAACAAACTCTGAGCCGGCCTTAGAAAGACCATCACCAATGCCTCATGGAAAGCCGGGAATAGAAGTTTGGGGCGAACTTCGGTCGGGCACTATTCTCGAGAAGGATCATGAAGTAGCACTCAAAGGCATTCGTGCCGTCTTGAGCACTGCGGTCAAGCCAGAAAACCTGCGGAGCGAGACATGGAAGCCATTCAAAACATTCGTCACCAGTTCAAGCGATGGCGAACTGATTACGTTTATACGTCACATCGAATGGAAAACACGTAGCGCGTCGGCAACTGACATCAGTATCAATATCCAGCAGCAGCTTGTGACGCGTTTCGCCATAGCAGCCGAAAACTCCCAAGACTTGTATCACCGTTTATTTGTATACGTTATCCGGCTGCTCTCGAAGAAAGGTTTGAAACGTCTCACCGCTGACGACTTGACGAACCAATTGTCGCGCCCGATGCTCAACGAAGAGGATGCGAAGCTACTCCACAACGTTAAGTCGCTGCTCTCTATCTTGGAATCGCGTGTGACGTTGCTTGAGCAGGGCCATTCAGCGCACGAAAAAAAACTGCTTACAATCGATGCCGAATTAGAGAGACTTGCGGAGAAAGCGGGTGTCAGCACACCGGTCAGCTATGGCACTGAATTACTACAACTTGATGCGCCACCACCCGTTGAACAGATTGTTCCGAGAGATGGAACAGTAGTCCGGTACGTCGGAGTGCTTAATTCTGTGACGTGGTGTGCGCTGTACGGGAACATAGGATGTGGCAAAACCCAACTGGCGGCGCTCGTCGCTCAAAAGTCAGAGCGGCCGTTTGCTTGGCTACGCTTCAGGGGGCTTACCCCGGCCGAGGCCTGCCGTCGGATTGATGAAGCGCTGATAAGCTTGTCAAATACGCAACTGGCACGTAACTGGAAAGAGTTTTGTCGGGAGGCATGCTCCCGCATCTCTCCTGAAACTCTATTCGTTTTTGACGACTTACCCCGCGTCACAGTAGGTGAACTTCTCTTTGATCGCTTAACGGTTTTGGCTAGGAACTTCCGACTGCTTAACCTCCGGATGCTTTCGACAAGTCCCTTCGACTTGCCCATGCGACTCAAGAAGCTTGACGGCGGCCGAGTCCTCTTCGTAGAAGAAGTCCCACGATTTACTAACGAGGAGATACGTGAATTATTCGAGTTGCACGGCGCGCCCGACGAATTCTTCGAGACTAATAGCGTAACGCTATTAGCCGGACTTACCGCTCGCCATCCTACGCTTCTTACAGCCGCTGCTTTTTACCTTGAGAGTCATGGTTGGAAACTTGCTGACGAGGAATTTGAAGCGCTTATTAAGGGTGAGCACGCCCGTGAAATAAACGAGCAGACCGAAGAAGCCCTCCTAAGTACGGTGCCAGACTCTGAGGCCCGTGAGCTTCTCTATAGACTCAACCTGGTTAGCAAACCCTTCAATAGAGGAGATGTCCAGTGTGTGAGTAGAGTTATACCTCAAATCTCACACCCGTTCGAGAAAATTCACTATTCGACGGGTTTATGGGTGCAGCGCGACAGTACAGATTCTTACGTTTTATCCCCCCTTATCCATCAACTCGGTAGTGAGAATCTACACCCCGACACTGCAAAGAATGTTCACCTAAGTCTAGCTCGTGCAACCTTGCGAAAAGGTGAGATCGGACCATCAGAGGTCTCATCAGTAATCAACCATTATGTAGCGGCGGATGAATTCAATCAGGCAGCCAGCATGCTGATATGGGCACTCAATAGCATGCACAGGCAAGAAGTGCAGGTTGATCCGTGGGGAATCTCAAGCTACTGGTATAGCCTCAAATTGCCTAGTCAAATCGACCTCGATCTGCGCATATACCTGCGCACAATGCAGGCCGTCGTTGGCGAAGATCTAAAGAAGCCAATTGACTTTGTGCTTCGTGATCTGGATGCGCTTCTTGACAGTGCTGATGAATCTAACGCACGGGCTGTTACCTTTGCGTTGATTATGGCTGGCCCGTTCCTTGTGCAGGGGGGACTATCACACGCAACTCGCTACTTATTAAAACTGTTGCGGGTTGCCCCTGGCGGGGTCTTACCTGACGGGACGCGCTTGGCATATCCAGAAGAGATGACTTCACCAAGTTTAATTTGGGCTACAGTTAGAATGGCGAAGTCTGAGGATGATCTCACAAACTGGTTTGAAACGCTCGAAAAATTCACGCCTGCTCAGCTAGCAGACACATTCAGGGCACGAATAGCAGCGGACTCTGCGATGGCACTCGCAGATCGACTTTGGGTTTGGGAATCCAACAAACCGAAAGATAAACGCAATTGGAAAAGGGTGCTTGCCCGTCTCAAAGATTTTGCGGAACGCACGTACGATATAGGGGCGGAGATATTGTGGGCATGCCTCATTCGCTCGCAAATAATCGTCCTTGCTGAGTACACACAAAATCTGGATGCCGCTGTTGTGCTTGGCTACGATGCGCTGTCCAAGGCTTCCTCTGACCCTGCTACACAGTTTCTCCTTAAAATGTCGATTGGGACTCAACTCGCTGATACAGGCCAATCAGATGAGGGAGTAAAGCTGCTCAAGGAATCGCTTGATGAACCAACTGAAGTTTATCCACTCTATAGAAGCCTATCACTACTGAAGATAGCTCGAGAGGTCGGGGATCGGGATCCTTCAGACGCTATCAAGTTCATTGACACAGCAATCAAAGTTGTTCGTGATTCAACAATTCTTCCTGAGACAGAACTGATCAAAGCTCTAGGAGAGAAGGCGATCGCGCTTTGGCTTGCTGATGATCTTAAGGCAGCATATTCGGCGCTTGAGGAGGCAGCAGAGCGACTACTCGCTACAGAAATTAGAGATAAAGAAGGTAAAGAAGTCTTTATGATCTTCGGCCACGTTTCAGGATATCTCACCCATTTGGTAAGGACTGGGGAGGAAATACAACGCACAGCAGACGACTATGACTATACCCCTCCAGAACGCGGCATGTTTCTCAAGACTTATCCTCTGGTGGCTGACACTTTCCGGGAAGAACTTGTGCGTTACCTACCCGCACAGATGGCAATCTTCGCGAAAGCAATCGCAAAAGTAGAGGATGTCGCTAAATGGAGTCTACGTGCAGTGGATGCTGCCCGGGCCAAAGGGGACCAGACGTCAGTGAGCCAAGTAGCGCACCTAGCGCTAGAGTCACTCGTAATTGAAAGCAGGATGCCTGAAGCCCTCGACGTCGCGCTCAGCTTAGGAATTAGTGTTGCGGCTATAGAAATCGATCAGGAGGCAGGGAGAAATCCACTGCGTAGAGACTTCGACGTGTTGAAAATTCTCGGTTCCAAGCCTAGCGAAGGGTGGTCTAAGGCCGAGGATTATGCCGCCGTCGCAGGAATCTTGCCCTTCTTTTTCGAATTGGCGACAGACAGACTTAATGGAAATGAAGATTTAAGTGCTAAGGTGGAGATGCTTACAAGCATCTGCCAGCAGATAGCTGTCACTGCTTCCAAGCCGAGTCTGTGGGTGGACGCGGCGGACCTGTTACAAGGCTTTTTTATGAGTAGATTTACCGGGTATGAGCTCACGAAAAAAGCTGAAACCTTCTCTAGCTCGGACACTACAAGTTTGCAAACGCTTGCCTTACTCGCGGCCGCAATGGAATCGTCCCCTGAACAGGCTATTTACAATCACCTTGAAACGATGCCATTCCTCGTCAATGTCTTCAGAAGCCTAGACCTAATATATGAGAGGCGCTTAGTCCCATTTTACAGGGCATTCTGGGCTAAGACGCTCCATGAAAATAGATTCCGCTTTAGAAGCCCAGATATAGTGGAACAGATGCTTAAGGGTATTTCAACATCAGCAGAATGGACAGTGTTTCCAAAGATTCTAAAGTTGGTATCTTCTAGTATTGGTATTGCCCCTAGCCAAAAAGTAAGTTTATGGCTTGAGAAAAATGTATCTTGAATCGGACAGTCCCCCTTTACTGGTTCTTATTGCTATAACGTAAGGCGAGGAATTGTTGAAAGAGCAAGGTATGGCAGAACGTAACTACAACTGGCAACGTTTCTGGTGGCCGAGCGGGAGCGGCGATGTCCAGGCATCCGAGGAAGGGTACTTGTGGGGGCCGGGTGCCTATAATCCCAATATCGTCACGTTCGAGCAAATTATGAATGTGTCGTGCCTCGCGCTCCTCGGTGAGCCCGGCATAGGCAAATCAAAAACATTGGAGCGTGAGTTTGACGCCCTAGTGGACGCATTGGAGGGCTCAGAAGATCGCGCGGTTTTCCTCAACCTGAGGTCATACGGCAGTGAAGACAGGCTCGTCCGGGCGCTGTTCGAGAGTACTGAATTCACCCGTTGGACAGGGGGCTCATACCATCTACATCTTTTCCTCGACAGTCTGGATGAGTGCTTGCTGCGGATCGACACGGTCGCCGCGATATTGATTGATGAGCTGAAGAAATACCCCGTTGAGCGACTCTCCCTGCGCGTGGCGTGTCGTACCGCCGAATACCCCCGCCTGCTGGATGGCGAGTTGAAAAAGCTGTGGGGTGATGAGAACTATAAGGTTTACGAACTGCTGCCGTTGACGCGCGAAGATGTCGCGGAGGCGGCACGGGTCGAAGGTCTTGATCCTCATGAATTCCTACGAGAGGTAAGACAAAGAGAAGCCGGACCTTTCGCTGCGAAGCCTATTACACTAAGTTTATTGCTCGACTTATTTCGAGATGGCGGAAGCTTGCCCTCGACCCAAGCAAAGTTATACGAGGACGGGTGTCGTGCTCTTTGTGAAGAGTCGAATGAGAGCCGCATAGCTTCTAATCTCAGAGGCGTACTTAATATCGATCAACGAATGGTCGTGGCCTCGCGCATCGCCGCGGTTACGGTGTTTGCTAACCGCGCGTCGATTTGGACCGGCCCGGACCGCCAAGGTGCGACTGACGAAGACGTGTCAGTGCGTGAACTCCAAGGTGGCTCGGAAGAAATAAACGGCAGCTCCTTCGACGTCACCGAAGATGTAATAAGAGAAACACTGGCGACCGGACTTTTTAATCTACGCGGAACAGATCGGCTCGGATGGGCGCATCAGACTTATGCCGAATACCTGGCCGCTTGGTACTTGCGTCACCGAAAGCTCGACGCAGACCGGGTCATGGAGCTGCTCACTCACCCGGATGACCCGGACGGCAAACTTGTGCCGCAACTGTACGAAACGGCCGCCTGGGCGGCGACCCTGATACCTGACCTCTTCCGCCGGATCATGGTGGCAGATGCCGACGTGGTGCTGCGTAGTGACGTAGCGGCAGTTGACGCGGATGACCGGGCGGCGTTAGTCGAGGCCCTGCTCCGGTTATACGAAGAAGAACGCATTACGCACGACTGGGAGAGGCAGAACAACTATCACAAGCTCGCTCACCCGGGGCTCGCCGAACAGCTGCGCCCGTATATCACTGACACCTCCAAACACGAGATTGCCCGGCGCACTGCAATTCTGATCGCGGAGGAGTGTGAGCTTCATGAGTTGCAAGACGAACTAGTCCGTGTCGCTCTGGACGGTTCCGAAAAGCATTGGCTGCGTGAACGTGCGGCGGGTGCAGTCAGCGACCTCGGCGATAGTGAAACCAAGGCGAAGCTGAGACCGCTGGCTATAAATAAGTTAGAGGATGACCCGAACCAAGAACTGAAAGGGTATGCGCTCACGGCCGTATGGCCCGAGCACATGACTGCGCAAGAGTTATTTGCCACTCTTACTCCGCCGCGCGAATCATTCTTTGGCTCCTATTATCTCTTCATCTCACAGCATCTGGTGTCGGGGCTGCGGCCTGAAGACTTGCCGACGGCTCTCGCTTGGGTCGAAAACCTCGGGCAGAGGCATCAACTCTCTATTACGTTAGGACAGGTCACAGATCAGATAATTCTATACGCGTGGGAGCAGCTCGAGGCCCCAGGCGTGCTGGAAGCCTTTTCGCGTACGGCACTCGCGCGTCTCAGGCATTACGATGATGTGATCGAAGTCAGATATAGGGGAGAGCCACCTAGCTCATTCGCGGAAGAAACCGAAAAGCGCCGCCGGGTTCTTGAAACCTTCCTTACGCTGGTTGAAGAGCCAGAGAAAAGTTGGCACCTGTTTATCAATTCGAGAGCCCTGCGAGTGTTCGCCTCAGATAGAATCTGGCTCGTCGAACGTCTGCGCACGGCTACTTCCGAAAACGCACGACTGACGCTGCTCAAACTTGTCAAATATTTCTTCCAGGTAGAAGTTGAGCCAGAGCATTTAGAAGCACTAGAAGCCGCAGTGCAGGAGGATAATAGTCTTCGGGAGGAACTAGGATATCTATTTTATATTGCTTCTGGCACGCCGGAAGAGGCCCAAGCGCGTGAGAATTACGCACTTCTCCAGCAGTGGAACAAGCGGGACGAAGAGCCCCCATTGGTTTCGCCATCCCCGGCCGAGCGCGTTGAGAAGCGCCTCAGTCATTTCGAGGGCGGGCAGCTCGCAGCGTGGTGGTGGTTGAGCGAAGACCTGAGTCTCGAGCCACGCGATACGCACTACAACAGAGGGTTTAAGCCGGACATCACCACATTCCCCGGATGGCTCAAAGCCGATGAGGCCATGCGGAGGCGCATCATCGCCTCCGCCGGCCAATACGTGCGCCAGGGTGACCCCGAGCTCTCCGTATGGTTCGGCAAGGACACCTTCAGTTACTCAGCGCTCGCCGGGTACAGAGCACTCCGCCTCTTACTGCGCGAAAACCCGGATCAGCTTGAGACACTCGATGCCGAGATCTGGGGAAAATGGGCACCCATCATTTTGACTTACCCCGTGACGTCCGGTGTTGATGAGGATAAGGACGCCGCGCACAGGGCCCTCGTTGCGAGGGCGTACCGCCATGCGCCTGATGAGGTGATCAAGTGTGTGCTGGCTCTAATAGACTTCGCTAACGAGAAGGACGGGTACTTCCAGGTCGGTCACGACTTCGACGGTTGTTGGGACGAGCGCTTCGCGCAGGCGTTGCTCACGAAAGCTAAAGACCCCGCCCTCAAGCCAAGGCTCGTGGGGCAACTGCTCGGCAAACTCCTTAAGCACCACGCCGCGGAAGCGCAGGCTTTCGCCGAATCACTCGTGACGCTAGGCGCGGACGACACCACGGCGCACGAACTGGCCGTCACCGCTGCATGTCAACTGATGGCGCACTCGCCAGACGCCGGCTGGCAGGTCGTCTGGCCGGCTATCCGTCGAGATGAGAAATTCGGACGAGAAGTCAGCGAGTCATTAGAGTACATCCTCAGAGAGGGTAAGGGAAGATTCTACGGAAAACTGCCGGAAGATCAGGTCGCCGATTACTATATCTGGCTTTCCCGTCAGTACCCGCATGCCGAGGATCCCGTTTACGAAGGCGTACACTTTGTAGGCCCGCGGGAATCGCTAGCAACCTGGCGCGACGCGCTGTTGAAGTATCTGAAGGAGCGGGGGACGGCCGCGTCGGTACGAGCTATCAGCCGGATAGTAAACGAACTCCCACAGCTTGAATGGCTTAAGTATACACTGCTAGACGCGCGTCAAAATACTCGCCGTCGCAGTTGGGTTCCACTCCATCCGGCCGCAATCATCACGCTCTCGAGTCGAGGAAACGCCAGCGACAGCCCAGACAGGGGTGAGGCAGCGCTCATGACGCAAAAGAAGCGAATCGTTGTGACAAATCATCTGCCTACGGAGTGGGCGGGGCGCCCACTCGACGAAACACCTAACCTTCTTCCGATGCTCGAGCGTTACGCGGAGCACCCGGACAGGGTCGCGCTCTTCACAGGGGCGGGGCTCTCTTCACCACTTTTCCCACGGTGGCCAATCTTACTAGAAAAGCTGGTCGATGAGTGTGAAGCGCAAGGCAAGCTGGAGTACGAAAAAAACGAGTTGCTCGAGAAAATCAAGAAGGGTGAAGACTATCTTGATATTGCAGACTCCTGCGCGCTCGCCTTAGGCATCAGCGGATATCGAGACTTCATCAGGCGTCACTTCAACATCCAGTTCGGATTCGATAATGTTCCGCGCGCCTACCGGGAGTTGCTCGCCTTGGATATCCGCGTGGTCCTGACTACGAATTGGGATCGCATACCTGAAGTAGGGGGGCGAGGAACGTACAATATATTCTCAAACCGCCGGGTCTCGGACGCGATCCGTGCTAACGCGGACAGACAAAAGTTTGCGATGTTGCTTCATGGCGAGGCGAATGACGCCGAATCGCTCATTTTTACGCGCGACGATTATGACCGGCTCGTTTACCGTAACGAGCAGCCCATGCGGGATTTCCTTAAGATAATTTTCATGAGCGAAACAGTGCTGTTCATGGGTTTCAGTTTTACCGACCCGCACCTTGATTTGGTTTTGAGTGCAATTCACGCGACTAATGCGGGCAACGTACTACAGCACTTCGTCGTGCTGCCTAACATCACTACGTTCAATAAGGACACGCTGGAAAGGCGATTCGGCGTTAGAGTCATCCCTTACGTCCCCTCCGACGACTCTCACCCTGAAGTTTTACAGTTCGTTCAGCTCTTATCAGCCCTGAAAAAGGCCGACGGAGTGTGAGGGGCTTACAGCTTTTCTTGCGAAGTTTTAATGTGGTGCCGCTGTCAGGTTGACGCTAGTTCTTCTATGTTAAAAACCCGTTCCCAGTATTCTCCCCGGCCGTCTCGGCTGCGCTCGGAAATTTTAGGGAAGGCGCGGTCCCAACGCTGCAAGAATTCGTCCTTAGAATCAACCCCTATAACGACCTTAAACTGGTCGAAGAATCTACGTGAAGCTGCATGCTTGAAGATTGGGAAATTATCAACACGCCAGTGGTAATCTTCCAGCGAGCCTATTGTTACCGGAACCCAACTCAAAAAACTAAATATTGCATCAGGGTCACGCTCCAACATGTAACGTAACCACAGAACAATGTCGGCTTCTTTAAGCAATTCGAATGATACTAATTTCTCGTCAGCTCTACGGTGCAGCCATACCTGCTGAGGATACTTATACTTCGTTCCGTTCTCTTGTTTACTCCATATTTCATTGAGAAGGTTCTCTAAATACCTGGTATCACCGTGCGTAAAGACCCCGTAGCGCTGGAACGATCCTGTTCGTTCAGGGTCTCGGTACTGGAAGCTGAGCATCAAGGCCACGGCATCGAAACGCAGTTCCCTCAAAAACACCGTTACTGCGTAAAGGAATGCCTCGTGGACAATAAAATCCAGGTGTTGTCGCCACGGAGACTGACGTAGGGGCCGCGTCAATTTTAGCGCCGATTCGAAAAATGGCGGTATGGTATCAAACAATCGGGGATCAGTCCCGTAGCGGCAGATGAGGCGCAGAAACGAGACCCATTCATCTCGGAGCGGATTCCAGTCTTCAAGGCCCTTTAGCATGAGAGCTTCTCGCTCATCCTTCCCCTTAGTGCTTTCAGTGTCAATCTGTAAGTTTGAAAGCGATTCAAATAAACGGTCTAGGTAATCGCGGGCCAGCCCTGTCGAGTGTCGCTTGTCGTTCATCAGGGCGCTCTCGAAAGCGCGCAGCGCAAATGTTGTCGGGGAGGTAGGCCGATCGGTTTCAAACAGGTAGGCGGGAGGTTTGCCAAGCGGGGGCTCCTCGGAAGCTGGCCGCCCGGTCAGCGTTCGCAGTAGATCCTCATATCCGCGCTCAAAAAGATTAGGGTCTGAAAGATCAATATAGATGCGGCTCTTAATGAACGTGGGTAAATAAATCCCCCCATTTGGCCCGCGTTCCGTAATCACGGGAATGAATTTTTCCTGAGCCACCTGATTGTAAACTTCTTGAGAGATGATGGTAGATTCTGTCCCCACGCCGCCTTCCCGGCGGTCTGCGCGCTCGGCATAGCGTTTATCGCATAGTATCAACACTTTCTTAATATCAGGGTCAGTAACCATCTGCTCCATGAAGACGTACTTGTCTTGACCCGGCCGCAACCTCCAGCGATCCAAGATTACGTCCACACCATTAGTGCGAAGCTTCTCGGCAAGTGTCCGCACCCAATCTGCGTACTCATCCGATGTCCAGCTATAGGAAATGAATACCTTAGGGGGGATATAATCAGGAATTTCAGAGGCCACCTACGTCCACCTCGACTTTCAAAGTTCGACCATTCATTTACCGATCACCCGTAAAACATGGAATGTACCACATGAATAAAGAGTATTAGCAGATCAGTTCTGAGCGTAGTACCGCGACGGTGGTATTTTTATGGCGGGTTCATGGCACAGGTATGAATTTTTTCCGTCCTTAGTTAGATCGAATTGAGGATAGGCAGGTAATTAAGGCGGCAGATTTAACGCATGATTACAATCCTGGGGCGGCACCGCAGGGGGCTGGCAAGAATATATTCGCTAGAATGTCGGTCTACAAAATGTCGCTAAAGCCCTATGCCTCCTAATACTGCCACAATCAGCAGGGACCAACTCAAGAGACTCTGCGAACAGGTCCTGGGCGAGGCTCCAGAGGTCTTGAAGGGTCGCGATAAGAACGACCCGAAAATGGACAGGAAGGGCGCGCTGCTGTGGGCGCTTTATTCTCGGGTGCGTGAGAAGCTGGGGATGCCGGAGGCCCGGTGGAAGGTCGAGACGTATTTCCCCACCTACGAGTTCTCCTGCCGTTCTGCGCTATACGAGATACTCCTCGAGCGCCAAGGAGCCGTTCCAATACCAGCCGATCATCAACGAGTTCCTCGCCAAGGCGTTGAAGAAGTATACCTACCTTAGCCTCTCCAAAGGTCTCCACAGGCTCTCCTGTGGCGGCGCTCGGCAAGTTGCCGGTCATCGCACACGAGGGCCTAGAAGCCCTGCGCGGCGAGACTTGGCGTGCCCCTGTAATGATGTCTCCAGCTTTTTCTCCTTGACTCTGGACCGAACTCCAGATTGTACAATCTGACGCGTGACGGACACTCCTGGCCCGCTCGCCGAGGGAGTGTCGCGTCCGGCGCGTTGTAAGATTGTAAAGTCCCGGGCGCGGCCTGTGACGGCCAAGACAAGTTGACTGCGTCACAGACGGCCGCGCGCGGGCGAACCCCTACGGGGGCCGCCCGCTTCGCCTCGAAGGCGGTGCGCTTGATTTATTGGGCGGCGGCGACGGCCGCCGCGTGCTCGCGGTGGAACGTCTCCAGCGCGCGGTTCGCGTCGCAGATGGTCTCCAGGCTGTCCACCAGCTCCGGGAGCTTTGGCCCCGGGACGGTGTAGTAAAGCTCGTCCTCCGAGAGGCCCGTGTAGACGCGGTTGCCGATGCACCCGAGGCTTGAGACCCCCTGCTCGGACTGCATCGCCGCCGGGATCATCGCGCAGGTCGGGCGGCCCATCGCGGCAGGGCCGTTCCCGATGTTCGCCCGCGTGGCCGCCTCCGTCAGAAGCATCGTCTGCCTGGCGTTGCCGCGGACGATGACGGCGTCCGGCGGTTCGGTCGCGTCGGCGAGAGGCGAGTAGACGGCCACCCCGAAGGGTGCGTCGCGCTTGGGGATGCCGGGGACTTCCTCCATGCGGATGTAGTTGAGCTTGACCATCTCGCCCACCATCGACTGGAGTTCCGCGGCCTTTTCGGGCGGCATCTCCACGTTGTGGGTGTGGGCTCCGATGGTGCAGTTCAAGTGGTCGGCCGCCTCGGTGTAGAAGGTCCGCCCCTCGGCGGCGAGCTTCCAGTACGAGCAACTGGACGGCCCAGAGGCTTCGACGCGCTCGACGCCCTCGGGGGCGGTGGGCCGGAATGAGACCGCGACGGGTGCGTATTCGAGCCCGAGCAGTTCGCGCAACTTGTTACCTTGGGTCTTGAGGTCCATAACGTAGTCTCCTTAGGCGGAAGAGATTGAGAGCCGGCTATGATTTCGAATAAGGCGTGTCACGGCCAGGAGAATTATTCGTCACCTGCCCCTTGAAGAGAAGAGCGCCGGCGTAAGGCCAACAGACGTGAGACTCGCGCTGGCGAGATTCCCGGTGGGGGAAAGTTAGTCCCAGTATGTGAAGGCTGTCAAGGATTAAAGTTACGTACCAAATCTCTTTGCCCGGAGTCGGTCGTGCCCTTAAGGGTGCCGGTTCTTTGACAGGCGGCCTGTGGTATTCTTGATACCGCTTACCTCATCGGTGCACCCTGCGTAAGTCAGGGCGGACGGTTGTTAAAAGCCGCTCTGCTTTCGGAACTTTCCGTCGGCTGTTCGTGTGACGCCATGTTTACGAGCCGATTAGCTGCCGCCAATCTGATTCACCGCGTCCGGCCGGGGATCTGCGTTACGGGCCGGGCCGGAGACGAACTCACCTTTATGCGTCCGGACGGCTCAACAGAGCGGATCGAGACCGGGTCGTCGGGCGTCGCCTTTGCGATGCTCTCGCTCGCGGGCGCTGGCGGCTTGGACATAGAAGGGTTGACGGAACTGGCGTCGTCCAACGGCAGTGCCCGCCCGGTCGAACAACTCGACGCCAGCCTCGAATCGTTGCTACGCCGCGGGCTCTTGGAGTTCGTCTGGCAGGTCGGCGGCCAGGCGCGCGCCCTCGTCACAGACCTCCGCCCGGACTTCCGATTCTCCGAGGCGCGCGTGCCTGCAATGTTCGCCCTCTCCCGCTTCGCCTACGTGCGGCGGGACGGGGACGCGGCGGTGCTCGAATCCCCCGAGGCTCTTTGCCGGATCAAGTTCGACTGTCCGGAGACGTGGCAGTGGGTGGGGAGTCTGATCGTGCCCTCGTCTTTGGGCCAGCTCGCCGCATCGGGCCAGCACCGGCTGCTGGAGCTTGCCGACCTTCTGTGGAGGACGGGGTTTCTGGAGGGCGCGGGTCAGGAGGAGGAGCAGGGGCGAAGCTCCTGGGAGTTCCACGACCTCCTGTTCCACTGGCGCAGCCGCGGCGGGCGTGTGAGCGGCCCGCAGGCGGGCACGTACCGTTTCCTCGGGCGCTGGGACGCGCCGCCGGCCGTAAAGCCCCGCATGTCCGGTGACTCGGTCGCGCTTCCGAAGCCCGACGGGGACGGCAGCGGGGCTGATGACGGGAGTCTGACGGCGGTGGTCGAGAGGCGGCGCTCGCGCAGGGAGCAAGGGGCGTCTCCCGTCTCGCTGGCTGAAGTCGGGCGTCTCCTTTACCATGTGGCCCGGGTGCAGCGGAGGCTGCCGGGCGAGTACCAGGAGCTGTTGCTGCGCCCCGTCCCGGCGGCCGGGGCGGTCCACGAGCTTGAGCTTTACCTGGTCGTCGGCAGGTGCGACGGCCTCGCGCGCGGCGTCTACCACTATCACCCGGAGCGTCACGCGCTCGACCATTTGGGGGCGGAAGAGCGGTACGTCAGCGCGCTTCTCGGCGAGGCCGCCGAGGCGTGGGCCAAGCCGGACGAGCCGCCGCAGGTTCTGATCGTCATCGCCTCCCGGCTGCCCCGGCTCGCGTGGAAGTACGAAGGGCTGGCCTACCGGCTGACGCTGCTGAACGCGGGGGCGATGATCGAGGCGCTCTATCTGGCCGCGACCGAGATGGGGCTGGCGTGCTCGGCGCTCGGGGGCGGCGACTCCGCCGTGTTCGCGTCGGCGACCGGGCTCGACCCGTTCGTAGAGACCTCGGTGGCCGAGTTCGCGGTTGGAACCTTGCGGCCGGGGAACTGATTTGGTCGTTGTTTTGGGTGCCGTTCGGGCATATACTTTTGGGTCAACAGACACGAGAACTTCACACCTTTCTGCGTGCGTTCCACGTATGCGAGGCGCGAATGGAAATCTCACACGAAGAGGAGGACACTCGCCGTGCAGGAAGAAGGACAAAATCAACCGCCAGACGAAACTGGTAGGACAGGGGACGACTCGTACAAGAAGGAGGAGGCCCCCGGGCATTCCGAGCCCCCCGCCGCGGAAAAGAAAGTGAGCGCCGCCGCGAAAGGCACGACCGAGATCACGCCGGAGCTGGTGCAGCAGGTTGGCAGCAAGCTCGACGAGTTCGGCCGCTCGCTGCCGGAAGACCAGCAGATGTTCGTCGCGACGATGATAGCCCTGGCCGGCAGGGGCCTCGCCACGCTACAGGGGCAGGTGGCGTGCGTCGGCAACGTCCGAGTCGGCTTCGGGAGAAACGCCATCGGGGTGCAGAATAGACTTGAGGACTCTGCCCCGAAACTGGCGGGGGAACTGGAGTCCGCGTTCTGCCCCGGCAAGGCCCGCCAATTTTCCATCGAAGGCTTGGAGGTGGATAAGACTATGTTCGGATCAAAGAGTGTCGCCGCCGCTTGCCAGATGCCCGGTATGGCCGCCGCAAAGAGTGTGGCCTCCAAGAGCGTCGGCATCACGGCTGCTTGCCGCAATCCCGGCCTCATGGCCTCGAAGAGCGTGGCCGCCACCGCGGCTTGCCGGAACTTCGGAATGGCCGGCTCGAAGAGCGTCGCCGCGACGGCGATGTGCAGGAATCCCGGCTTGGCCGCTTCGAAGAGTGTCGCTGCCGCCGCCGCCAAGAGCGTGGCCGCGGCGTGCCGGACTCCGAATCTGGCCGCCTCGAAAAGTGTCGCCGCGGCTGCCTGCCGCTTCCCCGGCGCGGTCGGGTCGAAGAGTGTGGCGGCCGCCGGCTGCCGGTTCCCCGGGGCCGTGGGCTCGAAGAGCGTCGCCGCGTGCCGCACGCCGGGGTTCGGACAGCAGTTCATGTCCGGCGCGTTCTGCCGCGGCTGAAAGGCAAGCTCACTCGTGCTCCACTTACGCCGCGCACCTCGGGCGCGGCGCATGATACTTTTGTGTGCCTGAAGGAAAGAACCAAAACCTGACCGTGGCGTTGGTCTCGATGCCCTTCGTCACCGTCGCGAAGCCCTCGCTCCAACTGGGCCTCCTCAAGGCAATCGCCTCAGCGCGCGGCTATGCCGCCAAGACCTTCCACCTAGCGCTGGACTTCGCGCGCCAGATCGGCACCCCCGCCTACGAATCGCTCGCCAACCACCGCGGCCCCTTAGTCGGGGATTGGCTGTTCTCCGAGGCAGCGTTCGGCCGCGACGCCCCGGACCCGGCCGAAAGGTTTCTGTCCGAGTACGGGGCGCAACTCCGCTGCATGCTGCCGGAGCTCGGGGCCGACCCCGTCGCCCGCCTGCGCTCGCTCCGCCGGCGTGAGGTGCCCGGTTACCTCGACCGCATGATGAGGGCGGTGGACTGGGGCGCGTTTCAAGTCATCGGGTTCACTTCGACATTCCAGCAGAACGCTGCTTCGTTCGCGCTCGCAGCCCGCATCAAGGCTCGCCACCCCCGGGCATGTATACTGTTCGGGGGCGCGAACTTCGACGGCGAAATGGGGGCGGAACTTGTCCGCTCAGTTCCGAGCATCGATTACGCGATCGGCGGCGAGGCCGACGAGGCCTTCCCGGAGTTCCTGGCGGCGATGGCCGAAGGCCGCGACCCCGCCGGCATCCCCGGAGTGATCTGCCGACGGGACGGCGAGGTCAGCTTACGGCCCAACCAACCTTTCGAAAAATTAGACGAACTGCCCGCCCCGGACTACGACGAGTTCTTCGAGCGCGCGGACTCGCTCGGCCTGCTGACCAAGGGTGCGCGGGGCGAGGTGTATCTGCCCTTCGAGAGCGCGCGCGGCTGCTGGTGGGGGCAGAAGCGCCACTGCACTTTCTGCGGGCTCAACGGTGGCAACATGGCCTTCCGCGCTAAGTCGCCGGAGCGTGTGCTCGACGAGCTGTCGGGTCTGGCGCGGCGCTACCGGACCTTCCGCTTCGAGGCGGTCGACAACATCCTTTCGATGTCCTACCTGGACACGCTTCTCCCGCGCATCGTGAGCGAGGGGTTCAGTTACCAGTTGTTCTACGAGACGAAGGCGAACCTGCGGCGCGAGCAGATCCGGCTGCTCAAAGAGGCGGGCGTGCGCAGCATCCAGCCCGGGATCGAATCGCTCAGCTCGCACGTGCTCGCGCTCATGCGCAAGGGGGTGACGGCCGCGCACAACGTCAACGTGCTCAGGTGGGCCGCCTACTACGACGTCTGCGTGGTCTGGAACCTGATCTGGGGTTTTCCAGGCGAGACGGAGGCCGACTACACGCAGCAGACGACCGTCGTGCCGCATCTCGTTCACTTGCAGCCACCCTTAAGCGCCTCGCGCATCTGGATGGAGCGATTCAGCCCCATCTTTTTCGACCGCGAATCGTTCCCGGTCCGGCGGCTCGCGCCCGAAGCGAGTTACGCCTACGTCTACCCGGCCGGCATGAGGCACGAGCGGCTCGCCTACTTCTTCGACTACGAGTTCGAGGGCCAACTTCCCGACCGTGTCTACGAGCCGCTGACCCGCGCCGTCCGAGCCTGGCAGGATGCCTGGAACCGGCTGTCGCGCCCCTCGCTCACTTTTCGGTACTCCCGCGACTTTCTTCAGGTCCAGGACAAGCGAGACTGCATGCAGGAGGCCACGTACACGATGACGGGCACACTCGCCTCCCTCTATGCCGCGTGCAGCGACGGGCCGCGCAGCGTCGGCTCTTTAGGCAAGTGCCAAGGCGTGGACTGGCCGGAAAGAAAGATTAAGGACGCTCTGGATGAATTGAGCGCCCAGGGCCTCGTCTTCCGCGACGGCGACCTCTATCTGAGCCTCGCCGTGCCCGCGCTGCCGGGAACGTGACGCCAAGCGGCCTCGATATGACATACGGTATCCAAGTCGTCGGAGACAGCTCTGTGGGCGTCGCGATCAAGGCGGCGCTCGCGGGTGCGGGCCTTCGCTCGGGCGTTCCTTCCGCCTTAACAATCGTCACCGGCTGGCCGTGCGTAGAAAATCTACTGGGGTTTGAGCGTGCGTCGCGGTCCCCGTTTCTGTTAGTCGAGAACGCGGGCGGAGGCAGCGTCGCGGTGGGGCCAGTGTTCGGCGCGCGCGAGTCCGTGTGCTTCGGGTGCTATCTCGCGCGCAGGCGCGCTAACGGCGGGAAACAATGCCGCCCGTCCATTTCGCTCTCAGCTCCATCGCTCGCCCGGCTGGTCGAGTACGTGCGCGCGGTCTGCGAGTCGCGCCAAGTGCTTTACGAGCAGGTTCAGATCACGCCGGCGGGCGAACTCATCAATCACGTGGTACTGCCCGTGCCCGGTTGCGCCTCTTGCTGGTCGGAGCCTCGGGAGCGACTCGCGCCCGGCACGGACGCGCTGGTCAGCGACCGCGTCGGGCTGGTGCACGAGGTCGGAGAATTGCCGGGGACGCCCGAGCCTTTCCGCGGCGCGATAGCCGTCGGCTGCCGGACCGACGCGTTCTGGCAAGTCCAGGCCCTCAACAGAGGGATGGCCGTGGACGAAACGCCAGAGAGAGCGCGCGGCCGGGCGGTGGGCGAATCCATAGAACGCTATTGCGCGGCGGCGATGCCTGCCGGGTTGCCGGTGGCGAGCGCGCGCGAACTCGGCGGGAGGTACATTGCCCCCGCGCGACTCGGCGGCGACGGCGCCGCCGAACGTGACGGCCGCCGCGCGCGCTGGGTCCGGGCCCACAATCTTCTGACGAAGGAGCCGGTCTGGGTGCCGGCCTCGGCCGTTTACGTCCCCTACGGCGACGGCTGCGCGGAGGCCGCGCTCGACGTGCAGACGTCAGTCGGTCTGGGCGCGGGGGGCGATTTGGACCAGGCCGTCCGCCACGGCCTCGCGGAGATCGTCGAGAGGGACGCCACACTCCGCGCCTGGCGCCACCGACTCCCGGTCGAGGCCGTCACGCACCGGCCGTTCTCCGTCACCGGACTTCACTTGGCCCGCGTAGCCGATGGTAGCGGCCTTAACGTGGTGGTCGCGTTTCTTGAGAGCGACGCCCCTCCGCTCACCAGCAGCGGCCTCGGGGCGCGCCCTGATGCTAAGGACGCGGCGCGGCACGCCGCGCTCGAAGCGGTTCTGACCCAGGCATGGCTCTGCGAGTGGTTGCGGACGAACGGGCGCGAGTGCCCGGGAGTGGTCCAGACCATGATAGATAATGCCCTGGCCCACGCGCTCCGGCCGGAGCTGGCCGCGAACCGGCGGCGTTGGCTGGAGCCGGCGCGCGCCGTGAACGGCAACTACAGCTCTGTATCTTGGGAAGCTGTCCTCGCCTCCTTCCCGGAAGCGTGCTTTGTCGACATCACCACGCCGGACGTGGAGACCGCAGGGTTGAAGGTCGTGCGCGTTATCGTTCCCGACCGCGTGCTGGCGGACGACGACTACACGCACTCAAGGCTCGGCGGGGACGCCACACCGCACCCGTTCGGGTAGGTAGATGAGAGAAGGGGAGGACTTTTGGTGGAAGCGACTCAGAACATGCCGGAAATGGTTTTCATCCTCTCGAGCCCGAGGTCGGGCTCGACCTTGCTCCGGGTGATGCTGGCCGGGCACACGGGCCTCTTCAGCCCGCCCGAGTTGAACCTGCTGCCGTTCCAGACCCTGGCGGAGCGGGACCTCGCTCTCGGCCGGAACGCCTACCGCGCCATCTCCTGCGACCAGCGCGTAGGTCTCGTTGAGGCCGTCATGCACCTGACCGGGCGCGACGCCGAAAAGAGCGAAGAGTGGTTAAACCAACTGGCGCAGAGAAACGTCACCGCCGAAGAGATGTACAGGTTCCTGCGCGAAAGCGCGGCGCCGCGCCGGGTCGTGGACAAGTCCACCTTAAACGCCTCGTGCGTCGCGTTCCTCGAGCAGACGCGCGTGATCAGCCCGGGCGCGCACTACGTCCACCTGACGCGCCACCCGCACGCCGTCATCGAGTCGCTCGAGCGCGTTTACTTCCAGGGTGCCGACCCGGACGAAGCTTTCGCGGCCGCCCAAGAGCTCTGGGCCGTGCCGAACCAAAACATACTCCGCTTCCTCAAGACGGTCGAAGAGGCACGCCGGCACACGCTCAGGTTCGAAGACCTGGTCAATGATCCCGAGGCTGCGATGCGGAGGTTGTGCGACTTCCTCGGACTGGATTTCGAGCCGGCGGTGCTTGAACCCTTTCAGGGCGGCCGGATGACGGAAGGCGTCCCCGGACGCTTCGACTCGCTCGGCGACCCCACCTTCCTCACGCGCGACCGCATCGATGCGGACCTCGGGGAAGTGTGGAAGACCGTCGAGCTTCGGGGCCAGTTGAGTGGTGAAAGTGTGAGACTCGCGGCAAGTTTAGGGTATGACTTGCCAGCGCGAACGGACGCCGGCGCGGGCCGCGCGCAGGGGCAGGTGGTTCTCGTCGTCCCGCCACGTACCTACAGGGCCGAGGCCTACATCCGGGCGGCACGCAAGCTCGGCCTGGAGCCGGTGTGCGCTCTCGACCCTTTGTTCGGGCTGCCGGAGGAGGCCGCGTGCTACCTGCCGGTCTCGTTCGAGTACCCGGAGTGTTCAGCGGGCGCGATCGTCCAATACGCTTGGCGGCAACCTGTGCGCGCCGTCTTGTCGGTGGACGACGGGGGCGCCCTGATCGCATCGCTCGCCTCCCGCGGCCTCGGCCAGCCCCATAACCCGCCGGAGGCGATCGAGGCGACGCACGATAAGTTCGCGATGCGCGTGCTCTCGGCGCGGGCCGGCGTGCCTGTGCCGAACTTCTCACTGCACCGCGCCTGCGAAAACCCCGTGTGGATAGCCAACCGCACGCGCTATCCGGTGGTCCTCAAGCCCCTGCACCTGACCGGGAGCCGTGGCGTGATCCGCGCCGACGACCCCCGCGAGTTCGTCTCGGCCTTCTGCCGTGTCGCCCGCCTGCTTCAGCAGCCGGGGACCGGCCCGGACCCGAAGAGCGTGCTCGTCGAGAGCTACATCCCCGGTGCCGAAGTCTCGCTCGACGGCGTGCTCGACGAAGGCCGGTTGCGCGTGCTCGCGCTCTACGACAAGCCGGACCCGCTCGAAGGCCCGTTCTTCGAGGAGACGATGTTCGTCACGCCGTCGCGCTTCCCAGAGGACGTGCAGAAGCGAATCTTCGAGTGCGCGCAGGCCGCTCTCGACGCCGTCGGGCTCAAGGTCGGGCCGGTGCACGTCGAGATGAGGGTGAACGAGGACGGCCCGCGGCTGCTGGAGCTGGCCTCCAGGACGATGGGCGGCTACTGCACGCGCGCCCTCCCCTTCGAAGGTTCAAGAACGGTTGAAGAATTGGTGCTCAGCCAGGCGGCGAACCTGGGCGCGGACGGGTTCGTGCCCGCCCCGGGGGCGCACGGCGTGATGATGATCCCCATTCCCGGAGAGGGCATTTACCGGGGCGTCGAGGGGACGGAAGAGGCGGAGTCGGTGGCGGGCGTCACGGGAGTGATGATGTCCGTCACCCCCGGCACCGAGATCAAGCCTTTGCCCGAGGGCGACAAATACGTCGGCTTCATCTTCGCGAGCGGGGACGCGCCCGAAGCGGTCGAGGCCGCGCTGAGGGAGGCGCACGGCCGGCTCCGGTTCGAGCTCGACCCGCTCCCGCAATCGTGCCGGGGCGTGTGGCCGGCCGCCTGGCCCGGCTGCCGAACTTACTGGTAAGTCTTAATCTGGTTAGAAGGAAGCAACCTGCTCCTCGGTCGGCTCCGCTCAACAGTACCAGGGCTCGTTGAGGTAAGGGACCGAGGCGCGGGGGCGGCACGCGCCCGCCTCCGGCAGCCGCTTACAGTTTTGTCCCTTGGCCTGCTGCACGAGCGCCCACACCTGCCTGAAGATGCTGCGGCGGTCCCAGCCGGCCGCTGCCGCCTTCTGCACCAGGGACTCCACGCAGCGCTGGAGGCTGTCCATCCGCGGGTCCGGGTGCGCCCAGCGGTAGCTGAGCGCACGCCTGTCGAAGGGGCCTATCACCGCGCGCACTTCCGGCAGTTCCAGGAGCTTCGAGCCGGCCGGGATGAGAAGCCTGATGGCGAGCTGGATCGGCGGGACGTGGTCGATCAAATCCAGTGACGCCAGGGTCTCTAATAGGTCCTCGTAACCCTCCAGGGTGATCCACGGCGTGAAGGTCACGAAGGTGGGGATCAGGGTGACGCCAGCCTCGCGGCAAAGCTCGACGGCGCGCTTGAAGTCGGCGCGTGTGTGGCCCTTGTCGAAAATGGCGAGGATGCGGTCGTCGACCGCTTCGACCGCCGAAGTCACGAAAGCGCACCCGGTCTCCTTGAGCGTCCGCAGGTGTTCGGAGTGTTTGAGTAAGTGCTCGACCTTGATGACGACGTCGTAGGTCAGGCGGGGGAACTCCTCGTGGAGGGCGCGGACGAGTTCCACGGCGTGTCTGATGCCGTTAAAGAAGTCGGGGTCGCCGAAAGTGATGTGCTGCGCGCCGCGCGCCACCTGCCGCCGGATGTCCTCCATCACAACGTCGCGCTGGACCACCCGGAACTGTCCGTTGTAGACGGGCACTATCGGGCAGTGACGGCACAGGTGCTTGCAGCCGCGCGTGGCCTCCGTGTAGCCGACCACGCGCCGCGTCCCGTCCGGCATGACGAGTTGCGCGTACCTTTCGAGCACGGGGAGCCCCGCCCGGTCGGGGACGAGAAACTGCTGCCTCGTGAGCGAGACGAGCGGCTCGGCCTGCGCCGGGGCCGCCTCTCCCGATGCGCCGCCGAGCCTGCGGACGAGGCTCAAGAGCCCCTCCTCGAACTCGCCGCCCAGGATCGTGCCGACGCCCATGTTTCTCAAAAGCTCGGCGTTGAGCGGCGCGTAGAGGCCGTAGGCGCAGAGGTGGGCCGAAGGGTTCAACTCCCTGACTCTCTCTATGACCTTGAGCGCGATGCGGGTGGCAGTGTGCATCGGCAGGTACACCGCCACGAGATCGGCCTCGCGGACGGCGCGCTGGTTCAGCTTCTCCTGGTAGAGGTCCGTGCAGGTCACTTCGACGCCGGCCTGGCGCAGCCAGGCCGCGGGCGAAGCCAATCCGAAGGGCTGGCGTCCCAGTTCGTAGGTGGAGATAAGGACGGCCTTCATCATCTTGTCAGGGCGGGCGACTGTCGATTCCAGCGAGAGCCGCCGTGGTCAGTAGCTCGTGGAGGAAAGCCCGGCGCGTAAGTCCTTGAATCGCGCAAGACAGATGCTATTAAAGCACAGTGTGGATGTCAATAACTCTCGCTCAGGCTCTAACTTAGAGCTTGACTCTGGACTTAACTCAAGAGTCTATACTAAGGTTGCGGGAAGCTAAGAGGAACCTCGCTTAAGCCATCATGGCAGGATCAGAGCTTCATATTGGCGAAGTCGCGGTGAAGACGGGCGTGAGCGTCGACACCGTGCGATATTACGAGCGGCGGAGCCTGCTGCCCCGCGCGGCGCGCACCGGGGGCAGGTTCCGGGTCTTCGGCCCCGAGGCGGTCGGGCGCATCCTCTTCATCAAGCAGGCGCAGGGCCTCGGCTTCTCACTCGACGAGATCAGACATCTCCTGAACGGGGGCGGCGACGGCGCCGGAGGGTGCAGGAGCATGCGCGACCTGCTGCGCGCTAAGATCAAAGAACTGGACGGGCGCATGAAGGCGATGAAGGAGTTCAGGGTGACGCTCGCCGACCACCTGGCGGCCTGCGACAGGGAGTTGAGAAGGCGCCGCGGGGAGGCCGAGTGCCCGGTCATGGTCGAGATCAGCCACGCCAGGCCCCGGAAGCGGGGCCCTAAGGGCGCAAGGAAATGAAGAAAGAGAGATTAGCCGCGGGCGGGGCGGTCCTGGCCGCGGGCGCGGCCAGCGTCTGCTGCCTCGGCCCGCTGCTCTTCGTCGCGCTGGGGCTCGGCAGTTTCGGGGCGGCTACAATGTTCGAGCCGGCGCGCCCCTACTTGCTGGGCGCCGCGGTCCTGTTTCTGGCCTTCGGCTTCTACCGCGCCTACTTCCGCCGCGAAGCCGCATTCTCCGCCTCCTGCGAGCCCGGGGAGGCGTGCGCCACTCGGCCCGCGGGGCGGGCGGGCCGCGCCGCGCTCTGGGTGGCCGCAATCGCGGTCCTCGCCTTCGCGCTCTCGCCCTATTATGCCGGAGCGCTGGCCAGGCGTCTGAGCGCCAGACCGGCCGCGCCCTCTTCCGCCACGCAGCCCGCCACGGCTCGGGTGACTTTCAAAGTCAGCGGCATGACGTGCGCCGGCTGCGAGGCCACGATCAGGCTGGCGCTCGAGAAGACGGCGGGCGTGAGAAGCGCCGAGGTGAGCTACGACAGGGGAGAGGCGGTCGTCGAGTATGACCCCGCGGCGACGACCCCCGAGAAGCTGCGGGACGCGATCAGCGAGACTGGCTACCCGGCGGAGTTGAAGAAATGAAGGCGGCCGACTGCTGTTTGACCGCGGAGGCCTCGGTCGACGTCGCCTCGGCGACGGCCTCAGACCCCGTGAACGCGCCGCAGCCGAAAGACGACCCCGCCCAAGCCTGCGCGTGCTGTCGCGGGGCGAGCCGGCCGGTCACGCGCAAGACGATGGTGCTGATGCTCAGGCCGGAGCTGCTCGACCAGGTGGGCGGCGGCCAGTACCGCTTCTGCCCTGACCCGGATTGCCGGGTCGTGTACTTCTCGGCTGGCGAAGGCCGAATCTTTTACGCGGACGACCTGCGCGTGCGCGTCGGCCTGAAAGATAAGGGGGGAGACGCCACACTCTGTTACTGCTTCGGATTCACGGAGTCGGATGCGCGCGACGAGATCAGTCAGACGGGCGAAAGCACGGTCCCGCGCCGCATCGCGTCTTTGATCAAGGAGGGGATGTGCGCGTGCCCGGCCCGAAACCCTTCGGGCACCTGCTGCCTCGGGGACGTAATCAAAACCGTCAACCACCTGGCGGCCGAAATGAGCGGGGCGGGGCAATTCGCGTGAACCCTTTGACGAGGTCCTTTATGAAATTCAAATCTGTGTTGGCCGTCTTGCTCCTGGGCTTAGCTTTACTGGGAGGGTGCGCGGCCTCTTCGACCCCGACGGCGAGCCCCGGGCAGGAGCAGGCTCAGGAGAACAAGGGCAAAGCCGCCCCTGCGGCGACGCCCGAGCCGAGTCCGCGCCCGTACTCGAAAGACCTTGAGGAGCTGCGCGCCGCGTTCAACCGAGACAAGGGTAAAGTCAGGCTGGTGACGCTGCTCTCGCCCACTTGACCGGGCTGCGTCGTTCGGGGGGCCTCCGAACTGAGAGAGAAGGTTCTAGTCCAGGTTAAGGACCCGGACTTTAGGGTCTACGTCGTGTGGGTGCCGTCGCTGAAGGCGGACAAAGAGGACAGGGTCCCGAACGCGACCACGAAGATCGCGGACGGGCGGGCGATTCACTACTGGGACGCGGAGGAGAAGTTAAAGTCCGACTACCAGCGCGTGATGAAGATGGAGGAGCCCGCCTGGGACGTCTACTACGTCTACGGGCGCGACGCCGAGTGGAAGGGTGATCCGCCCGTGCCCGCATACTACATGCACCAGCTCCACAGCCTCCCGCCTGAGAGGATGCTGGACGGCGACACGCTCGCCGAAGAGATAGAGAAAATAATCCGACAACCGAAGTGACCGTCTGAGGGAAGCGAATATGAAAAAGAGACTATCAACCGGCGCAACCGTCCTCTCGCTCTTGCTCCTGGCGTGCGTCGCCGCCTCGGCCGCCACGCGCACCGTCGTCCTGCGGGTGAAGGGCATGACGTGCGGCGGCTGCGCCACAACGGTCGAGCAGGCTTTGAAGGCGACCGAAGATGTGGAGTCGGCGAGCGTCAGCTTCGAGCGCGCGAGGGCCGTCGTCAAGTACGACCACCGGAAGGTCACGGTGGCCAAGCTCCGCGAGGTCATAGAGAGCGTGGGCTTTTCCTGTGACGCCGAAGGCCGGGGCGGAAAATGAGCGCGGGCTCGGCCGACCCGACTAGACGATAACTTCGACGGCCGCCCTGTCGTAGAGCCTGAGCCAGTCCCTCTTCAGGATGCTGTAGCGGTACTCGTCCTCGAACCGCCCCGCCGCGTTCAGGCCGTACTCGCGCAGTACTCCTTCCAGCTCGAACCCTACAGTCTTCTCGATTGACCTCTTCGAGGAGACGTTCGAGGCGAAGCAGCCCGTCTCGATCCGGTTGAGGCCCAGGACCTCGAAGGCCAGGTAAAAGAGGTGCGGCTTGCTGCCGGGTGCGACCCCGCGCCCGCGCATGTGAGTAAGAGTGTCCGCGCCCGTGTAGCCCCTGCCATGCTTCCAGCTACTTACGCCGAGCAGGCTCAGGCCAGCCAACTCATCGTCGAGCGTCGAATAGAACCCGTACTTGGTCCGCCTCCCGGCCTCGTCGAATTGCGGGACGTAGCTCTCATCCAGCTCGCCGAGCATGTAACCGGAGTCCGAGAAGCCCTGGAGCATGGAGCGAACCTCGGGGAGATTAGTCTCCTCGATCAGGTAAAGGATGATGGGGCCGGAACGCAGTGCTTTGAACATAAGAACCTGATGCTCTGATAGGTCATCCGAATTGTCGGCTGCGCTCAATCGTGTACCTTATCAAGGCTAGCGTCTCGCTTAACTCGCCCGGCGACTCGCCGCGTTGCCAGGTCAGGGAGCGTTCGATGAGTGCCGTCCAGCGAGCGACCAGGGCTTCTCGCGCCCACCGCGCCGAGATGGGCTTAGAGGCTACCGTCCCGTGTCGCAGTGTGTAGAGCGCGCGGCACATCGTTAAGACGGCGTAGGCCTGGTACTCGCCGCCGCGAAGCCAACTGGGATCACGAAGCATCGGCTCCCACCACTCACTTAATATCCCGCGCACGGCCCGCCGCAGGTCGTCAGGGCCCACGGGGGCGATGAAAGGAGAAACGGCTGGCCCCGCCACCGCCACGTCGTACTCACGGAGGACGTGGCGTTGAATGACCCAGTCACTTTCGTGCCGCCCCACGTAAAAGCGCCCTTCGTTGAGCTGTGGGCGCGGCGGGTCGTCAGGGTCATAGCGGCGCAGCGCCGGCAGCGGGATGTAGGAGCCTTCAAGTTTCGCCGCCCACTTCGAGTCGCCGGACGCGAGCCGGGCGTGCATTTGTTCGAGCGCCAGCACCATCTCCGCGGGGAGCTCGCCGGCGGTCGCGACGACAAAATCGATGTCACTGCGGTCGGGGTCGAAGTCCCCCGTGGCGAGCGAGCCGTACAGGTACAGACCGACAAAGTTATCTTCCAGGACGGCCCTCACGGCCGACAGTAATTGACGCAGCACGGCGTTGACTTCCGGGTAGGGCGTCGGGTGAGATGGGGGAGACGACATTAGGAACCGTCCTCGCGCATGCCGGACCGCACTCCGCGCGGAGTCGCAGGCTACCTTCTCAACAGGAAGGCGGTAACGGTCATCACCGCGATCAGCAAGAGTCCGAAAATAACTTGAGGCTCACTGTCCACTACTACTATCAGAGCGCCGAAGACGAGCGTGCTGAGGTTGGCGATGTAACAGAGGGCCCGCACCAACCGGTCATTGCGGCCCGCGTCACGGGCGAACGCGATGTTCAGGAACCCGACGAAGACCATTGCCAGACCCGAGCCGGCGAACCACATCGCGCCGGGCGACAGTCTCCCGTAAAACATCGGCGTGAGCGACGTGTGCACCACGCCCAGGGCGATGAGAAGCCAGGAACTAATTTTGTGTGCAATCTTCAACACGCCTTTACGATATACTCGGAGTACCGAAAATAAAACCATTAAACGCGCGGAGCAAAAGTGGCGACTCTCTTTTCGATCATTCTGCCTACGTACAATCGCGCATACGTGCTCTGGCGGGCCGTCCAGAGTGTACTGGCGCAGACCGAAGCGCGCTGGGAGTTGCTCGTGGTGGACGACGGCTCGACGGACGACACCGGGCTTCTGATGGAGGAGTTCCGCGACGCGCGCGTCCGGGTGGCGAAGACTGAGAACCGGGGGCCGTCGGCCGCGCGCAACCTGGGGTGGCGTATGACCGGCGCGCCCTACGTGGCTTACCTAGATTCAGACAATACTTGGCACCCGGAGTTCCTCTCGACGATGCTCGACGCGGTAGAGAGTCACCCGACGAAAGTCTTGTGGTATTGCGGTCAGCATACGACGATGTGGCGACGGGATACCTCGGGCCGTTGGACGCTTGAGCAGGAGCAGGACGACCCGCGCGCTCAGTACAGTGTGGAGGATGTGCTTCAACTCAAGGGGGCGGACACGAACTGCATGGTGCATAAGCGGGAGATGTTGGCCGAGGTCGGCGGGTGGGACGAAGAGTGTCCATGGCTGGAGGACTGGGACTTCTTCGCGCGCTGCGTGGTCCGCTATCCGGACGGAGCCCACTGGGTCCCGAAGGTGCTGGTCGAATATAGGCAAGTCCACGGGCCTGGCACCAACGGGCTCTGCGCCATGACTGTCCGGGACCCGGAGAGGAACCGCGTGGGTTGGCAATACATCATCGAGAAGTGGCGTAATCAGCCCGGCTTTGCCGACACCGCCGAGCGGCTCACGACGAAACACCTGCGGAAAGTTGCGACCTGAGTGGACACCCGGTAAAAGCGGTCGCCCTCTATTCGAACGCGAGAACCCCATGCGGCGTTCGACTTCATCTCGGCCCTCGTTACGACCATTCGAATGCGGGCGCGCTCCAACGCGGCGCGCGGGCGGAAATGCCTTTACAACGCGGGTGATGGGTATCATAAGTCCAGACGATTATTGATAAATCCCAACATCAGTACCCGGCTAGAAGTGCGCGCAAAGCCTCATCGGTCTCCGCTTTTAATAAGAGGATGTTCCAATCTGCCGAATTGATAACCGTGCGTCGCCGCACCTCTCTCATGGAGAAAGGTATATTCCCCTCGCGACACCTTTCAACGACCCACCTCAACCTGCGTTCGGCAAATTCGAGGCGGGATTCGACCACCTTCTTTAGTGTTTCTCGACTTCGCGGCAGCCGATGAAGTTGATTAAGTAGTTTACTTCCGAAGTCGATGTTCCTGGCTATCGAGGCCGTGGTTACCTTTACGGGTTTGCCGTGCGCCTCTTTTAATAGCTTTGCCGCCACCCTGATGGCCCGGGCCAGTTCAGCGTCGAGGACTCGCCAATTCACTCGCGACTTTGGTCGAAACCCTTTGCTCGATCGGGGCGTATGAGTCGCGAGCCATTCTGAGTCATACCGTCTTAGCCAACTGTAATGATGGTATCCAAACTTCTTTCCGAGCGCCTTAGGTGATAGTCCCGGGTTATTTTTTAGAATGAATCTCCATTTTTGGCGGTGATCCTTGATCTCTTCTTTACTCGGTTTCTTCTTACGGGGTGGCTCCTGCTTCCGGTTTATCTCTGCCATCGTATTGCGCGGCCCGCGCCGCGGGAACGCTAGTCCTAACCGCTCCGCCTCCCTCCTAATGGTTATTGCTCCACTGAAGCCTAGCCTTTTTGCCACCTCTGTCAGGGCGAGCGTAGCGTCCTCCCAGTACTTTCTCAATGCCTTTTCCCACACAGGACCGAATCTCAAAACCCGGCCAATGCGAAACAAGTCTTTTGGGCTGAGGTCGGGGCCAGCACGGTAATAAGCGAAACCGCAACCCCCGCACTCGAAGGTCGCCACGGGTCGAACTCCTTTCGAACATACTTTCCTGTACACGACTTCGGCCTTAATAATGTAAAGCCTCTTATATTGCGGGCAGGTACGATTAAGGCACGGCCACGGACCCGCCCCGAATGGCTGGGGCGGGCTCTCTTTCTTGAATAACGATTCGGCGCTCCGCCTGAGAAATCGCATCATCAGCAAATGACGCAACGGGTGTTGGGCGCTGCCCGAGCGCATTACATGCAGCAGTCTGGCGGGCCAGCTTGTAGGATTACTCTCGTCGAAATCGGACTGAAATAGCTTTAAGATGTCGGAGGTGAAATCGTCTTTGATGGCGGGCAGAAGTTTGTTGATCCAAACACGCCCCGACATAACAGCTAAACCACGAGCGGAGAGGAGCCTGACGTAGCGGTCAAAGAGTGCTGTTAAATCATAGGGAGAATGCCCATTGTCTAAGAGCCACATAACGTCTTGGGCGACGCCAAGCTGTAGCACGTGTGCTTCGTTTGATTGATCGATGAGGCGAGGAGGAGAGCTCCTGACCATATCATCTGCCAGCTTATAGCCGTGCCAGTATATTTGGTCGCGCGCGCTCGCCGGTGTGTTTTCTAGAAAAACGGCATGAGCCGGACAGACGTAGACGCCGGGTAGCTGGTGAACGCGATGCCAGTAGGTGAAACCGCATCGGGATCTGTCCTCTCTTACACATGTTGGGCAGAAGCGAAGGAACTCTGGAGGGCGGACTGAGTAGACATGAAGGCTGGCGAGACGATTGATCCTGATGGCGTTGCTGAAACGCATCTCTTCTCTCATGCGCCTAGCACGGTCTGCGGGTAAAAAGTAACTGTAAAAAGGTAATAGGGTGTGCTTGTCTATCAACCGGTCCGCGGTTAGATGATGACCGGGAGGCAAAGCGGAGACTAGACGTTCCAGGTAAGCCGGGAGAGCAATCCCAGCATAAATTCTTCCATGCCCGAATAGGTCTTCATTAGCCGAATAAGGGCTCGGGTAATCTGTCTGCTCCTTATACCTGGCGCAGATACTATAAAAGAGTTCGTCAGGCTGGGGAGTAGGGAACCAAGCAATCATCTCTCATCACCTTTTCGTAAGATGATGAGATGAGCTGGTATTTGCAAAGAATGTACAGTGTGGCGGTGGAAATAACTGGACTGGGAATAGTATGTAGCCCCGCAGTGGTGGACTTATTTTCTTTGTGGTGAGCTTAATTATTTAGTGGTGAACTTATTTTCTCTTCCTCACCCCTTCCGAATCAAAACAGCTCGAACTTGATGGTCAGGTACTTCTTCGGGTTCTGGCGGAAGTCGTAGATGAGTTTGACGGCTTCGGATGAGAGCTGGTTGACGTTGTTGTAGAGCTGTTCGTCGGTCAGGAGTTTGCCGACGGTGCCCTCGCCGCGCTGGGCGGCGGAGACGACGGAGTCGACGCGCTCGGCCGTGGAGTTGAAGCGGGCGATGGCCGTGCGCGCGTCCACGTAGATGGCTTCGTCCGTGAGCAGTTTGCCGAGCGTGCCGCGGCCGGCGCGCACGTCAGCTATCAACCCGTTGATGTCGTTGACGGAGGCGTCCACGCGGTTGGCGATGCTGTTGATGCGGTTGTAGAGCGCCTCGTCGGTGAGGAGCTTGCCGGCGGTGCCGCGCCCGCTGCGCAGGCCCTCGGCGATGTCGTTGAAGCGGAGCGCGAGGTCGTTGATGTTGTTGTAGATTGCCGGGTCGTTGATGAACTTGCTGGCCGAGCCCTGGCCCGACCTGATCTGGCGGATGACGGCCTGCGTGTCGATGATGGCCTCGTTGAGGCTGTTGTAGAGCGACTCGTCGTTGACGATGCGGCCGAGGGTCCCGTCGCCCTCGTTAATCTTGCGCGTGATCTCGTTGAGGTTTTTGGTGATGCCCGTGAACTGGTCCGCCACGTCCGGGCCGACGAGGTTCGAGAGCGTGCTCTGGCCGATCTCCGAGGAGATGAGCAGCGCGTTCTCCTGCACGGGCTGGCCGGCGGCCGTGCCCGCCGAGATGTTGATGATCTTGTCGTTGCCGAGCAGGCTGGGGGAGCCGAGCGAGACGCCGGAGTCCGTGCGTATGCGCTGGTTGGCCGGCTGCCCGTCGATCGTGCTGTCAATCGAGAGCGTGGCCTCCACCTTCGGGTCGTCCGGCTTGTCCGTCGGCGGCAGCAGCTTGACCTCGTCCACCTTGCCGACCCGCACGCCGGCGAGCCTCACTTCGGAGCCGGGGCGCAGGCCGTCCGCGTTCGAGAAGCGCGCGCGCAGGTGAAGCTTGCGGGCGAACGGGTTGAAGTCGCCCGACGCGTTCAGGATCAGAAAGACCAGGATGACGATCCCTATGACGACGAACAGTCCGACGCGCAGCTCGCTCAGGCCGATGGTTCTTTTCGATGGAGGCATAGGTTTCTGAGGGATGAGGGATGAGGGATGGGGGATGAAAAAAGAAACAGTTTTTTCTTTACTTCATCCCCCATCCCTCATCCCTCATCCCTTCCTTTCAGTGTCCGCGAAGGAATTTCTGGATGTACGCGTCGTCGGCCCGCTTCAGGGCCTCGTCCGTGCCGCTGAAGATGGGCTTGCCGTCGCGCATCATCATCACCTTGGTGTTGATCAGGCAGAGGCGCTCGCCTTCCTTCTCGTAGATGACCTCGCCCTCGTCGTTGACGACGGCGTACTCCGAAGAGAGATATTCGAGGTTGTTCATCTCGTGCGTGACGAAGATGGAGGAGACGTCCTCAAGGTCGCGCAGCTTGATCGCCAGCTCGCAGATGGTGCGCGCGGTGGGCGGGTCGAGCCCCGCGGTCGGCTCGTCGAACATCACGATTTTGGGGTCGCCGACGAGCGCGCGGGCGATGCCGACGCGCCGCCGCATGCCGCCCGACAACTCAATCGGCATCTTGTCAATCGCGTCTTCGAGGTTGACGAACCGCAGCATCCTCCGCACCTCCGGCTCGACCTCTTCCTCGGGCACGCCCTGCTCGTGCAGGCGAAAGGCGACGTTGTCGTAGACCGAGAGCGAGTCGAAGAGCGCGCCCTCCTGGAAGACCATGCCGATCTTCTTCCGCACGCGCATCATCTCCACTTCGTTGAAGTCCGTGATGTCTTCGCCGTCCACCAGGACGCGCCCCTCGTCCGGCTTGAGGAGCCCGAGCACGAGTTTGATGGTCGTCGACTTGCCGCAGCCCGAGCCGCCCAGGATGATCTTCGTCTCGCCCTTCATCACCTTGAAGCTCAGGCCGTCGAGGACCTTGCGCTCGTCGAACGACAGGTGCACGTCGCGAAACTCTATGGCCGGGATGGCGCGGTCGCGGTCGTCCTCGGCGGCGAAGGTAGACTCGGCGGCATCTTCGCTCACCTGGCCGTCGACGGGCGGCGGCGCGGATTTATGGATTTCTACGTCTGTCGAAGCCATGTCTCAAACCTTATTTCGGCATGTCAAGTATATACTGCAACGCGCGCGCCAAGAAGAAGTCCGTGATGATGACGACGATTGAGGCCGAGACCACGGAGCGCGTCGTCGAGCGCCCGACGCCCACCGTCCCGCCCTCAGTCGACAGCCCCTTCTGACAGGCAATCGAGCCGATGATGAGCCCGAAGACAATCGGCTTGATGATGCCGCCGAGGATGTCGTCGGCCGTCACGCCCTCCCAGACCGAAGACATGTACATGTCCGCGCTCATGCCGTAAAGGCTGAGGGCGACCACCATCCCGCCGAGGATGCCGACCACGTCCGCGATGACGGTCAGAAGCGGCAGCGTGACGATTAATGCCAGCAGGCGCGGCGTGACGAGCTTGCGCACGGGGTCCGTGCCGAGCGCGCGCATCGCGTCGATCTGCTGCGAGACGGTCATGGAGCCCAACTCGGCGGAGATGGCCGAGCCGACGCGGCCCGTCACCATGAGGGCCGTCAGAACTGGGCCAAGTTCGCGCACCAGCGAGAGCGCGACGAGGCGGCCCGTCTGGCTCTGCGCCCCGTAGAATTGGAGCGTCGGGAACGTTTGGAGCGTGAATACGCCGCCCGTGAAGAAGCCCGTCAGGATGATGATGGTCAAAGAGCCGACGCCTATGGCGTCCATCTGCGCGACCGTCTCGGGGATGTACCGCGGACGCTTGAAGAGCCCGCGAGCGGCGCGGGCCACCAGCAATGTCGTCTCTTGCAGTTCGAGCAGAGCGCGCGTGGCGAAGTTCATTCGAGAGTAGGTTGAAAACGCGGCCCGGCCCGCTTCGGCCGGCGCGTTTCTTTCAACAGCCTGGCCCCTGCTTCCCGCCGACGTGGGGGAAAGCCTAGGCCGGAAGACGCGGGTGCGCCAAGACGGAACTAGAGAACTTGGAATGCGACCGCGCGGTGTCGAACGAGCGGCCTATCATGCGCAAAATTGGCTTGACGCGTCAAGCAGTAATCGAACTGCGAGTGTTTATCACGCTTTGAGGCGAGCGGTGGGGCGCGGGGCGGGCCGGTGTTTCGGGGGCAGGATTTTCATCGACGGGCGGGCGCGACGCTACGGCCGGATTCTTCCGGGGAGGCCGTTGCGACGCCTGCGCGGGTTGAGCGGCGTGCGGCCCTCCGTGTCGCCGAGCGCGTTTGCGCCCGCGCCCAGGCGGCGTCTTTCTGCGGCGTCGCGGGCGCGGCGCTCTCGTATGGCGCGGAAAGTCTCTAGCTGCTCGGGGGTCAGGACGCGGCGGATGCTCAGCTCCGTCATGGCGCGCAGGTGAACCTGTGCGGCCTGCGCCTCCGCCACCTCGCGCGCGCGCTGCTCTATGACGGGCTCGCTCGCGTCGTCGGAGTAGATGGCCTGGTCTAAAGCGCCGAGGGCGGCGCGGACGCGCTGGCGCGCCGCCTGCCATTCGAGCTTGTTGGCGCGGCGAATCGCGCGAATCTGCCTGACCTGCTCGGGCGTCAGGTTGAGTAAAGTCCGCCAGTTAGACTCCTGACCGCTCTGCTCGACCTCGGGCACTTCGTCCGGCGTCTGCGCCGACGCGGAAGGTGTGGACGAAACCGCCAGCAGCAGAAGCGCCAGCACAATCGCCGCCCGCCTCGTCAATAGTCTCTTCATCTCCTCGGACCCTCTTTAATCCCTGATTTAGAAAATCTCGCTTCTCATTCCTGATTGGGGTCGTCCACCAGGTCCGCCAGACTGGGCAGCGTCTCGTCCTCCTGGCCCGCCGTGAACGGCAGATACTCCGTCGAGGCGAGTTCGGCTGACGGCGTCAAGTGCGGGCGCGCGTCGCGTCGCGCGCGAGCGTTGCTTGCCATCAGCGGCAGAGCGCCGCGACGTTCGCGCCTCTGTGGGGATGCGACTTCGGGCTGAGCGTTGTTCGCCCGTTGAGTCTTCTCTGGCGCGGCCTGTTCTTTCTGGCGCGGCTCATTTTGCTGCCTCACCGCCTCTGCAATTCTGGCCCGGACTTCTTCCTCGGAATAGCCGGCCTTAACCTGCTCTTTGACGATGACGGTCTGCGGCTGCTCGACGAAATGTGCCACCGCGATGACGGCGAGCGCGCAGAAGGCGAGCGCGATTGCGACCGTGGCCGCGCGCACCCACGCGGTCGAGAGGGCGAAGAACTCTCGCAGCGCAGCGAGCGCCGAAGATGCGCGCTTCGGCCCGTGTGTCTCGGCCGCGCTGAAGAGAGGGGAGGCCGCCGGCTCGACGGCCGGGTGCGTCAAGTGGCCGAGCGCCTGCTGCCGCCAGTCGCCTATGGCTTCGCGCACGCCGCCGAAGGCCGCCAGCTCCGCGCGGCACGCGTCGCACCGGCGCATGTGGCCCTCGAAATCCCGCGCCCCGTCCGCGGTCGCCTCGCCGTAAAGATAGGTCACAAGGTCTTCGGCGCGGGCGCATGTGTTGATGATCTCTCGCATTGTTAACGTCCCTTTATGGTCTCAGGCGTCGCCGGCGCCCAGATTCTGCAGCCGCATCTGTAGCTGCCTGAGCGCCGTGTAAAGGCGGCTCTTGACCGTGCTCAAGGGCAGGTCGAGCGCCTCGGCCACCTCCTGAAAGGTCAGCTCCTCGAACTCCTTCATCACGACCACCTGCTTCAATTCCGCCGGGAGCGCCCGGACGGCGCGGCGCACCAGCTCTCGCCTCTGGTGACTCTCGGCGGCGCGCGCGGGCGAAGCGGTCGCGGGGGCCGTGTAAGCCGCGCCGCCGCTTTCCGCCTCGTCTTCGAGCGCTGACTCCTTGCGCACCTTCGCGCGCCGCTGCCGCGTGATGCACTGGTTGACGGCGATCCTGTGCAGCCACGAGGAGACTTTGGCCTCGCCGCGGAAGCCTCGCAGGTTGCGGAAGGCGGACAGGAAAGTCTCCTGCGTGGCGTCGCGCGCGTCCTCGGAGCAGTCTAGCATCCCGTAAGCGAGCGCGAAGATGCGACGCTCCCAGCGGCGCACAATCTCGCCGAAAGCCTCCGCGTCGCCCGCGAGCGCGCGCTCCACGATCTGCTCGTCGCTCGAAACCGTCTCCATCCCAGCCGCCTGCCGTCCGCTCCTCGATGTTTTTAGACGCCGCCGCGCCCCCGCAAGTCTGTAAAGTTTCGAAACCGAACCTCTCCCGGAGTTCGAGGCCCGGAGTCCCAAGGTTCGTGTAAAAAGCCCCGACTTTGATGAAAATAGGCCCGACTTCGGAGAAAAAAGCCTCAACGACGGGGAAATTTTCCCCGACATTCGTGCTCAGAACTCCAACGTTCGAGAAAAAAGCTCCGATGTCCGAGAAAAAAGCTCCGATGTTCGAGAAAAAAGCTCGACTGTCGGAGCAAATATCCTCAAGGTTCGGGTTCCGAACCCGAACCTTGAGGATATTTGCTCGAAACTTCGCCGATGCCTCGTCATTCTGACGACTCCGAGCGCGTTGCTCTGGTTTTAAACCGCGGCGTAGAGTCATCATTTCAACCAATTAAAAGATGTAAAACTCGTTGACAGCCGTGTCCGGGATGCGTACTATTCTGGATAGGGAGTATCCCGTTTATTCCCGTCTGGTCGTCTCCCACTGAGCCCGCCAGTGACGTAAGTCATGCACGAAAATCGAATTCTTCAGCCGTTTTACTAACCTCTAATGCTCGACCGAATTGGCCGCGTGCGCCTGCTCTACATTGTTCTGGGGATGCTGCTGGTGGTTGGCGTTCTGCCGCTGGCGCTGGCCGGCTGGCTGCTCTCCGACCGTAGCGCGGTCGAATTGGGGGTGGTTGAGCGGCGCTACCAGGCCCAGCTAGTGCAGGACAAGGCCCGGCAGATAGAGCTATACGGGCAGCGTTACCGCGACGTGGTGACGGGGCTGGCGCAGGCGTTCGAGCTTGCCGGCGGCGTCCGCGTGCTCAACGAAGCGGGCTCGGACGCGCGGCTCCGCAAGGCGCTCACGGGCGACCCGAACCTGATCGCGCTCTTCATCAAGCCGGTGCAGGGCGTGCCGCACGGGGCGTTCCAGCCGAACGTCATCAGGCCCGAAGAGATGGAGGAGCGCGTCGGGGAAGTCCTGGCGCAGATGAACGGCGACGGGCTGGTCTTGAGCCGGCCCAAAATCATCCGCTCCGGGCAGGAGATGGCCCTGACGATTGCCGCGCCCGTGATGGGCGGAACGGACGGCAACGAGGTCGTCGCGGCGGTCGTCGCCATAGTCTCCTTCCGCGAAGTCTTCCAGGCCGTGCAGCAGCAGTCGTCCTCCAAGAGCGAGGCGGAGTTGTTGGACGCGGGGCTCCCGGTCGTCTTCGTCGTGGACAACGAGGGGCGCGCGGTCGCTCACCCGGACGAGCGCGTCGCCTACTCGCAGAAGCCCATGACGGACCTCAAGGTCGTGCAGGACTGGCAGGAAACTGGCACACAAGTGCAGTCCGCGCTCGCGCCCTTCACGGTCGAGCGCGACGGCCGCGTGATCGAGATGATCGGCTCTTACGCGACCGCGGAGCTGGACGCCCACTCGCGCCTCGGCGTCATAGCCGTACAGGACGAGCGCGCCGCGCTCGCCTCGGTCGCGGACATGCGCCGCCAGGTCTTCGTCATCAGCCTCGCCGCCGCCACCTTCGCCCTCCTCATAGGCTTCTTCTTCGCCAAAAAACTCACGCAGCCCGTGCAGGAGCTGGCGGCCGGCGCGCACCGCATCGCCGGCGGCGACTTCTCGCGGCGCATACAGGTCGGCAGCGGCAAGGAGCTGGGCGAACTGGGCGACTCGTTCAACCAGATGACCGACCAGGTCGAGCGCTTCATAGGCGACCTGCAACGCGCGGCCGACGACAACCGCCAGCTCTTCCTCGGCACGGTCAAGGCGCTGGCCGCCGCCATTGACGGCAAGGACCCGTACACGCGCGGCCACTCGGAGCGCGTCGCGCGCTTCTCCGTCGCCATCGCGCAGGGGCTGGACCTCCCCGACGACGAGATTGAGAAGATACGCATCAGCGCGCTCCTGCACGACGTGGGCAAGATCGGGATTGACGACAACATCCTGAAGAAGCCGGCGGCGCTGACGGACGAGGAGTTCGCGCTCATGAAGCAGCACCCGCAGAAGGGCTACAAGATCATGTCGCAGATTCCGGCGATGAAAGAGTTCCTGCCGGGCATGTACATGCACCACGAGATGATCGACGGCAACGGCTACCCGCAGGGCCTCAAAGGGGACGAGATTCCCATGCAGGCGCGCATCGTCTCCGTCGCCGACACCTTCGACGCGATGACGACCGACCGCCCCTACCAGCGCGCCATGAAGTTCGAGGTCGCGCTCGAAAAAATCCAGCACTTCGTAGGCACGCGCTACGACGAGCGCGTCGTCGCCTCCCTCATCGCCGCCTGCGAGTCGGGCCAGGTCCGGCCCGGCTCTGTCCGCCTGAAGCGCCCTCCCAAAGAGAGGACGACGGCGCAACCCACCACCACGCAACCCGCGACACCTCCTGTCCCGGCCACGGTTGCATAACTCTTAAGGAGATTTCCCCCATGAACAGCATCAGATGCAGCAACTGCTCGCTGCTCAACTTCGAAACGGCGACCGCGTGCAAGCGCTGCGGCCTGCCTTTTAACTCCGAAGCGGAAGCCGTGAGCGACGCGCAGCAATACGCGCCGCCGCCCGAGAGCTACCCGCCGACGCCGCCGGCCGAAGGACACTCCTACTACTGGGACCAGCCTAACTACCAGCCGAACTTCATCCCGCCGCCTCAGCCCTCTTCTTCGTCTTCTGGCGCGACGAAGTTGGTTGGCGTCCTAGTCTCCGTGGCCGTCGCGGCCCTCGTGGCCTTCGTCGCGATGCCCTGGCTCCTGAAGTCCGGGAAGGCGACGAATTTCAGCAACGTCACGTGGAGCGAGTACAAGTCCCCCGACGGCTCGTTCTCGGTCACGCTGCCGGGGAAGCCGCAGGAGATAAATATGAATCAGCCGACGGAGGCCGGGACCGCGAAGGTGCGCGTCGCGGCGGCGCAGATCAGCCCCGCCGCGGGGTGCATGGTGATGAGCGCCGAATACCCTATCGTCGGTAAATACTCCGAGGAGGAGCTGTTCGAGCGGGCGCTTCAGAGCATGGCGAACGCCGAGGCCAGCAGCATGGGCTTGACCGCGAAGAAGCTCATCAGCCAGGACGGGCACCGCGGGATCGAGGTCGAGTTCAACTCGCCCATGCTGGAAAGGGTCGGCGCGAAGGCGCGCGCGCGCATGTTCTTCGTCCCGCCCAAGCTGTACATGGTGATGTCGGCCGGGCCGGAGACGCCTGAGTTCAAGAGCGTCGGGGACAAGTGCCTGGACACTTTCAAATTTTCGAACTGACGTTTTAACCTCAACCTCAACGAAAGGAGCAGGCCATGAGTACTATCAGGTGCCTGAGTTGCGGCTTCCTCAACTTCGCCGCGGATTCCGTCTGCAAACGCTGCCGGGAGGCGCTCGCGCCCCCCAGCGACAACCCTTATTTCAATAGTTACGTGGCGGGCATGCAGGGGGGCTATCAGACCGCGCCCGGCTACGCGCAGCCCGCCTACTCGTCCGGCTATTTCCCCGGCGCGGTGGCCCCGCTCCCGCGCGTCTCGAAAAACGGCGGCGCGAACGTCGCCCTCCTGGTGCTCGTCGGCCTGGTCGTGGCCGTCGCGGGCGGCATAGGCGTGCTCTGGAAGATCGGCAACGGCCGCTCGGCCAACTTCGCCTGGCAGGAGTACAAATCTAAGGACGAAATCTACTCGGTGACGATGCCGAAGAAGCCCGTGCACGTCGTGCAGAACTATCCCTCCATGTTCGGCGAGGTGAAGGTCCCCATGATGATGGCGGACATGCAGGACCGCGGGGCCTTCCTCGTCGGGCACTCCGATTACACGACAGAAGATATTGCGGACATGTCGGGCGAGCAGTTGCTCGACATCGCGTCGCAGAATATCGCCAGCGAGCCGGGGACGAAGGTCCTGGGCAAGAAAAGCATCTCGCTCGACGGGCATCCGGGCATGGAACTTGAATTGAAGATGGACCAGATTAAAGGGAAGAGCCGCACCGTCGCGCGGTTCTACTGGGTGGCCCCGCAGAGAATCTACATAATGTTCGCGAGCGTCCCGACCTCGTCGGACGCAGACGCACAGCTCTCCAGGTTTTTAGACTCGCTGAAAATACGCAAGCCGTAACGCGGCTCTTAAAATCCTTAACACCTCGTCAGCGCCCCCGGCGTGAGAAATTTTCTCACGCCGGGGGCGCTAAGATTTTGAGTGTCGGCCGCGCCCGCGCGCCGCCTCTTTTGTCGAGACGCCACTGTTGCGTCTATAATCTCTCGCTTAATTCACAATCTCGATTCGCAAAGGTTTTCGACCCCTTCATGGCTTTCTGGAAACGCAAGAACAAAGACCGATACATCACGCTCGGGCTCAACGAGCCGGCCGCGCCCCCGGCCGCCCCCGCGCCGCAGAACC
>DATMVE010000097.1:0-26617 GCA_035563515.1 Pyrinomonadaceae bacterium | reverse complement strand
GGCGTCATGCGGCTTCTCCTCCTCGTCGTAGGCGTGCGCGTGCGCCTCGTCGGCCTGCCCGCCCGCGTGCGCCTCCTCAAACCGCTCCTTGCCCCAGAAGGTCATCACCATCAGGCGCGTCATGTAGACGGCCGTCAGCAGAGCAGTCACCGCGCCGACGGCCCAGAGGAATTTGCCCGCGCCGGGGAACAACTCCGTGCTCCACGTCTTCCACAAAATCTCGTCCTTCGAGAAGAAGCCCGCGAAGATGGGGATGCCGCTGATGGCGAGCCACCCGGCCATCATCGTCAGGAACGTGATCGGCATGTACTTCTTCAGCCCGCCCATCCGCCGCATGTCCTGCTCGTGGTGCATCCCGTGAATCACGGAGCCAGAGCCGAGGAAGAGCAGCGCCTTGAAGAAGGCGTGCGTCATCACGTGGAAGATGGCGGCGACGAACGCGCCGACGCCGCACGCCAGAAACATGTAGCCCAACTGCGAGACGGTCGAGTAGGCGAGGACTTTCTTGATGTCGTTCTGCGCGATGCCGATGGTCGCGGCGAAGATGGCCGTGGCCGCGCCGACGATGGCGATGATGAACATGGCCGTCGGCGCGTGCGTGTAGATGGCGTTGCAGCGCACGACCATGTAGACGCCCGCGGTCACCATCGTCGCCGCGTGAATCAGCGCCGAGACGGGCGTCGGCCCGGCCATCGCGTCCGGCAGCCAGACGAACAGCGGAATCTGAGCAGACTTGCCGGTCGCGCCGATGAAGAGGAGTATCGCCGCAGACGTGACGCCCCCGGCGAAGAGCGTGCCCCAGCCGAAGCCCTCTACGGGCAGGGCCGCGATCTGCGTCATGGCGCTCGTCACGCCGAGGTCAGGCTTGTCGAAGAAGCTGATGGAGCCGACGAGGAAGAAGACGAGCATGATGCCGAGCACCACGCCCCAGTCGCCTATGCGGTTGGCGACGAAAGCCTTCTTCGCCGCGTCGCCCGCCTCCTTGCGGTCAACGTAGTAGCCTATGAGCAGGTAGGAGCACAGGCCCACCCCCTCCCACCCGACGAACATCAGGAGCAGGTTGTCGGCCAGGACCAGCGTCAGCATCGAGAACATGAAGAGGTTCAGGTACGCGAAGAAGCGGTAGAACCCCGGGTCGCCGTGCATGTAGCCGGTGGCGAAGACGTGAATCAGCAAGCCTATGAAGGTGACGAAGAGGGCGTAGATGCCGCTCAGGCGGTCCATCGCGAACGCGAAGTCGGCGCGGAAGCCGCCCACGTCGAGCCACGTCCAGAGGTGGTCGCGGACGGGCGCGAAGCCGGGCGTCGCCGCCGTGTTCATGTCGAGCGCGCCGCCGGACTTGAAGGCCAGGTAGAAGGCGATGACGGTCGAGACGCCGACCGCGAGGCAGGCGACGCCGCCGATAAACCTCTCGTTGCGGACGCGGCGGCCGACGAACCAGTTGACCGCGGCCCCCAGGAGCGGCGCGAAGACGATGAGACTCAGTAGGTTGTTTTCCTGCATGTCCGAACTCTCAGAGCCGCGGCTACAGCTTCAGGATGTTCGCGTCGTCCACGTCGAGCGACTCGCGGTTGCGGAAGATGGCGAGGATGATGCCCAAGCCCACCGCCGCCTCCGCGGCCGCGACCGTCATGACGATGAAGACGAAGAGCTGACCCGTCACGTCGCGGAAGTAGCTGGAGAAGGCGACGAACGTCAGGTTCACGGCGTTGAGCATCAGCTCGATGCACATGAACATCGAAATCACGTTGCGCTTGATGATGACCCCGACCACGCCGATAGTGAACAGCACGGCCGAGAGCGCCAGATACCAGGAAAGTTGCGGCACAGCGTCCATGACGTTTAAGGGATGAGGGCGGAGGGATGAGGGGTGAAGAAAAACGTCCCCGTTTCATCCCCCATCCCTCATCCCTCATCCCTCCGTAAAAGTTCTTCCGACTCCGCGGTCGTGCGGGCGACGACCGGTGTGGCGTCGCCGACGGCGTCCGGGTCGACGATACTTTTGGTCAGCACCGCCGAGCCCGGCACGGCGAGCGCGTCCGGCGGGAGCGTCGCGCGCCGCGCCAGCGTCATCGCCCCGACGATAGCCATCAACAGCAGCACGGACGTGATCTCGAACGGCAGCAGGTACTGCGTGAACAGCCCCGTGCCGATGGAAGCGGTCAGCCCGACCTCGGACGTGCTCGGGTCCTGCGGCGGCGGCGTGGGCAGCGTCGTCCCCACGAAGTAGATGACGAACGCGGCCTGCGCGATGAGCACCGCGGCGAGCAGGATCGCCGACGGGATCAGGAAGCGCAGGCGCAAGCGCCGCCGCGCCTCCTCCTCGACGTTCAGGAGCATGATGACGAAGACGACCAGCACCATGATCGCGCCCGCGTAGACGATGACCTGCACGGCGGCGATGAAGGGCGCGGCCAGCATCACGTAGAGCGACGCGAGCGAGATGAAGACGCCGATCAGCGAGATGGCGCTGTAGAGCGGGTTGCGCTGCGCCACCATCGCGACGGCGCAGCCCACCGCGAGCCCCGCAAACAGAATGAAAAGAATCGCAGTCATCAGTCGAAGTTGCGCGCGGGCCGGGGACCGATCGCGCCCCGCCGCGCGTTCCTCATTTGTCTCACCAGAAGTACGCCCACGTCGCCGTGATGATGATGTTCAGGATGGCGACGGGCAGCAAAAACTTCCAGCCGAAGTTCATCAACTGGTCGAAGCGGAAGCGCGGCAGCGTCCCGCGCAGCCAGATGTACAGAAAGAGGAAGAAGATCAGTTTCAGCAGGAACCCGACGACGCTGACCAGCGCGAAGAGGAAAGTGCCCTGGCCGAAAATGTCGGCCGCGAAGGGCACGTTCCACCCGCCGAGGAAGAGCGTCGTCGCCAGCATCGAGACCGTCAGCATGTTGACGTACTCGGCCATGAAGAAGAGCGCGAACTTCATCGCGGAGTACTCCGTGTGGAAGCCCGCGACCAGCTCCGTCTCGGCCTCGGGCAAATCGAACGGCACGCGGTTGGTCTCGGCGATGGCCGAAATCAGGTAGATGATGAAGCCGATGATTTGCGGCCCCTCGGGGCGGATGATGTTCCAGCGCATCCCGTGCCAGCCGGACTGCTGCTCGACGATGTTGTAGAGGTCGAGCGTCCCGCTCAGCAGGATGACGCCGACGAGCGAGAGCCCCAGGCTCAGCTCGTACGAGATGAGCTGCGCCGAAGCGCGCAGGCCGCCCATCAGACTGTACTTGTTGTTGGAAGACCAGCCGGCGAGCGCGATGCCGTAGACGCCGATTGAGGTGATGCCGAGGACGTAGAGCAGCGCCACGTCGAAGCGGGCGATGACGAGTTGCGTGTCCCCGAACCAGGGCAGCGTGACGTTCGGCCCGAACGGGTAGACGATCATCGTCATCAGCGCCGTCATGATCGCGACCACGGGCGCGAGGAAGTAGACGAAGCGCGTTGACTTGTCCGGGACGATGTCCTCTTTGAGGATGAACTTCAGGAGGTCCGCGAAGGGCTGGAGCAGCCCGCCCGGCCCGACGCGGTTCGGCCCGAGCCTCCCCTGTATGAACGCCAGCACGCGCCGCTCCGCCAGCACAGTGTACGCGACGATCATCAGGACGCCCGTGAAGGCAATCGTAATCGCCAACAGCCTCAGCGCGATGTCGCCTATAACATTCCAGTCCATAGGATTAAATGATGAACTTTGCGGGGTGAGTGATGAATTAAAAAACCAGCCGTCTTTTATTCATCACTCATCATCCCTAATTCCGCATTGCTTTTCAGTCTCCGACGCTCGCCTCCTGGCGCAGGCTGGCGTCAACGGTGATCTGGTAAAGGGGCGAAATCAGCACGGAGGGCGGCTCGGGGTTGCCGGCGGCGAGCAGGTGGAACTGCGGGACCTTGCCCGTCAGCGTCCCCGGCTTGAAAAGCTCGTGGCCGACGGGCGGCGTGCCCGTCAACTTTTCCGCCTCCTCGCCCATCCCTTCGACGCCGAGGCGCAAGCCTTCCGCCTCCTTCAGGAGGTCCTTGCGCTCGGCCGCCTCGTGCTTCACCTGCACAGGCTGAGATTCGTCCTTCAGGAGCGGGTAGCGCAGGCCCTCGTATGCGGGGACCTTCGCCGCTATCTCCCGGAACACGTTGCTCGCTGACATCTGGAAACCGAAGTCCACCTGGAGCGCGCGAGCGAGCTGCGCCGTGATGACCCAGTCCTGCCTGGACTGGTGCACGGGCGGGATCGATTGGCGCACGCGCTGGACGAGCCCGCCGTTGTTCGTGAAAGTCCCGTCCGTCTCGGCGAAGGACGCGGCGGGGAAGACCACGTCCGCGTGGCGCGTCGTCTCCGTCTCGAAGAGTTCCTGGACGACCAGGAAGTCGAGTTTCGAGAGCGCCTCTTCGCGCGCCGTCAGGTGCTCGGGGAGAAAACTGCCGGCGATGTAGAGCGCGCGGACCTCCGCGCCCGCCGCGTCGAGAATCTGCCCGGCGTTGCGGCCCCCGCGCGTCAGGCCCACGTCGTGCGCGCCGACGCTGTTGTTGTAGAGCGGCAGCGGGTGCAGGAGCACGCGCCGCGCGTCGGTCGAGAACGCGTAAGGAAGCTGTGCCAGAATCGCCTGCCCGGCCTGGCTCAACTCGCCGCCGAACATGACGACCACGTCGCCCTCCGTGTCGCTCAGGGTCTGGCGCAGGGTCTCAAGCTCTTTGACCTCCACGCCCATCTTGCGCGCGGCCAGACTGTTCTGCGCCGGGTCGGCCAGGGCCAACACGGCCGCGTCCTCCGCGCCCGGCCGGATGTGTATGAACTGCGCGGCGCGCTCCCTGAGGCGGATTTCGCGGCTGTTGACGATGATTAATTTCGCGCCGCCGTTGCGCACGGCCTGGCGGATTTGACGGCCCGTCAGGGGCTGCAACTCCTCGGGCTCGCCGCCGACGAGCAGGATGGTCTTGGCGTGGCGTATGTCTTTGTGCGTGGCGAGCGCGCCGCCCAGGTTGTCGAAGAAGGGAACCAGGCTGAAGGCGTCCGTCGCCGCGTAGTTCTCCGTGCCGACTACTTCGGTGGCGAACTTGTAGAGCGCGTAGTTGGCCTCGTTCGTGATGCGCGCGCTGCCGACGACGGCGATTGAAGACGCGCCGTGCTCGTTGGCGACCTCTTCGAGTCTTTTGGCCGTGTAGGCAATGGCCTCGTCCCAGGTGGCGGGGATGAGCTTGCCGCCCTTGCGGTAGCGAATCATGGGCGTCCGCAGACGCTCCTCGTGGTTGACGAACGGGTGGCCGAAGCGCCCCTTGATGCAGAGGAACTCGCCGTTGTGCCCGTTCACGTAGCGGTCGCGCGCCACCGAGCGCATCAGGACCCCGGCGCGCGAGCCCAGGGACATCTCGCAGCCGTCCGAGCAGAACGTGCAGGTCGAGACCGTCTGCTCCAACTCCCACGGCCGCGCCTGGTGGCGGTAGGTCGCGTCGAGCAAAGTCCCTGTCGGGCAGACCTCTATGCAGTTGCCGCACTGCGAGCAGTTGAGCCATCCGCCGTAGGTGCCTATGACGGTGTGCGCGCCGCGCCCGCCCGCCTCGATGGCGTCCTCGCCCATCCACTCGTCGCAGACGCGCGTGCAGCGCTTGCAGAGGATGCAGCGCTGCGGGTCGTTGGCGACAATCGGCGAGAGGTACTTCTCCGGCATCGCGTTCTTCGGCTCGGTGAAGCGCTCTTCGAGGTTGCCCCAGTCGAACGCCATCTCCTGCAACTCGCACTCGCCGCCGCGGTCGCAGACGGGGCAGTCCAAGGGGTGATTGGCGAGCAGGAACTCGACCATCGCGCGCTGCGCCTTCTCGATCTCGTCGCTCTGGGTGGTGACGACCATCCCGTCCGTGCAGGTGATCGTGCACGACGTTTGCAGCTTCGGCATCTTCTCGATCCGCACCAGGCACATGCGGCACGACGCCTGGAGCGCGAGGTCCGCGTAGTAGCAGAACGACGGGATCGAAAAACCCTTCTCGCGGCACACGTCTATGAGCCGCGCGCCCTTCGCGACCTGAAAATCCTGTCCGTTGATGGTGACTTTGATTAACTCTGCTGACATTTATTTACTCGTTCAGTCCGCCGCGACGCCAGCCTCTTCGGCCTGCGCGGCCATCGGCACGAGGTGCCGTTTGAAATCTTCGGGGAACTTCTTGATCGCCGACTGAATCGGCCACGCGGCGGCGTCGCCCAAGGGGCAGAAGGATTTCCCCTCTATGTTGTCGCACAAGTCGAGAATCAACTGCGCGTCCTCGGGGCGGCCTTCGCCTTTCGCGATGCGCTTGAAGATTTTCACCAACCAGTCCGTGCCCTCGCGGCACGGCGTACACCAGCCGCACGACTCGTGCTTGTAGAACTCGATCAAATTCTTCGTGGACTCGAACACGTCCACAGTCTCGTCCATCACGATGAAGCCGCCGGAGCCGACCATCGAGCCGCCCGCGACCAGCCCCTCGTAATCCAGGCGCACGTCTTTCCCGATGATGTCCTCGGCCGGCATGATGTAGACGCTTGAGCCGCCGGGGATGACGGCTTTCAACTTCTTGCCGCCCCGGATGCCGCCGCAGTCCTCCATGATGAACTTCTCCATGTCGTCGTAGCCCATAGGCAGTTCATACACGCCCGGCAAGTTGACGTGGCCGGAAACGGACCAGAGCTTCGTGCCGCCGCTCTTCTCCGTGCCCAGAGCTTTGTAAGCCTCGCCGCCCATCGTGATGATCGGCGGGACGGCCGAAAGCGTCTCGACGTTGTTGACGACCGTCGGCGACTGGTAGAGCCCCGCGACCGCGGGGAAAGGCGGCTTCATGCGCGGGTGGCCGCGCAAGCCTTCGAGCGAGTTCAGGAGCGCCGTCTCCTCGCCGCAGATGTACGCGCCCGCGCCCGTGTGCGTGTAGACCTCGCACGAGAAATCCGAGCCCAGAATGTTCTTCCCGACGAAACCGGCCTCGCGCGCCTCTTCAATCGCGCGGTCCATGATGTCTATCAGGTAACGATACTCGCCGCGCGTGTAGATGTAAGTCACTTTCGAGCCGAGCGCGTAGGCCGCGATCAACATGCCCTCGATGAGCATGTGCGGGTCGCGCTCCATCAGGTAGCGGTCCTTGAACGTCCCCGGCTCGGACTCGTCCGCGTTGCAGACGACGTACTTCGGCTTCGGCGAGTCCTTCGGCACGAAGCTCCACTTCATGCCCGTCGGGAACCCCGCGCCGCCGCGGCCGCGCAGCGCAGACTTCTTCACCTCGTCGATGACCTGTTCGGGCGTCATCGAGTCGAGCACCTTCTTGAGCGCGTCGTAAGCGCCGTAGGTGCGCGCCACTTCGAGCGTGTGCGAGTTCTCGGATTTGAAGCGGGCCAGCAACAGCGGCTCGCATCCTATAGCTTCTATCCGCATAAATGGCTTCACTGGGGCGTCAAAGAATACCTGACCCTCAAATACAAAGTGTTCTGCACGACCGGCTCCAGGCCCGTCGGGTTGATGACCGCGTCGAAATTGCTTCTGTCCAGCGGCTCCAGATACGACGTGCTGCTCTTGCGCTCGCGCACGACGCGCATACGGGAATCGTAGCTCTGCTCGACCGTGCCCGCCTCGAAGGCCGTGTAAGTCTGGTAAAGCTCCGCCGGGTAGAACGTGTCGTATGTCTCCTGGAAGATGGCCTGGCGCTTGACTCTCAGGTCGAGCGCGCGCGCGTAGCTCTCTTCCTTCTGCTTGATGATGCGGCTCGCCTCTTCAAACAGGCGGCTGCGAATCCGGCCCATGTCGTTGATGACGTAGTCGACCTTGATGAGGTCGAAAATCGAAGCCTGGGCGGCCGCCGCCGCGAGCTTTTCGAGCACGGCGCGGTCCGCGTAGCGGACGGCGACGGTCTTCTTCGTCTCGAACCCTTCCAGGTGCTCGCGAATCGTGCCGTCGTTGGCCGGGGTGAAATTGTAGACGCGGTTCTGCGTGATGAAGTCAACGTAAGTGTCGCCGCGCTTGACGCCCAACTGGGCGGCGGCCGTCAGGAAGCGCTCGATTTGCGCGTTGACTTTCTGGTTGCTCTCGGCGGCCGTCGGCGCTGTCTGCGACGCGCCGAAGACGGCGACGAACTCGTCGGGCGCGGCGTTCAGGAGGACGTAAGCCTCTATGAACTGCACGGGCACGAGGTCTTTGCTCTCCGTCGCGGAGATGACGCCGTTGCTCGGAGACGTCCTCTGCGTCTGGCGGCCGTAGACGCCGCGGTTGCCGCTCTCCTGGCCGAAGGCGGCCAGCGCGGACAACATCAGGAGGAAAAAGATGGGGCAGACTTTTCTCATCCGGCTTTTCAAGGCAGCGCGTCCAGAATCTCGTCCACCTTCGCGGTCGTCAAATTCTCGTGGTAGTCAAACCCTATCTGGAACATGGGGGCCGTGCCGCAGGAGCCGAGGCATTCGACCAGCGAGACCGTGAAGCGCCCGTCCGGCGTGGTCTCGCCGGGGCGTATGCCCAAGCGGCTGCAAACGTGCTCGGTGATTTCCGGCTCGCCCATGATCTTGCACGAAAGCGTCTTGCAAATCTGTATGTGGTAGCGGCCGACCGGCTCGGTGTTAATCATCGAGTAGAAGGTCGCCACCTCCCAGATGTCCGTAATCCTCACGCCGAGCCGGTCCGCGAGGTACGCCACGCCCGGCGGGTCGAGCCAGCCGCCGCGCTCGCGCATCACGATGAACATCAGAGGCAGAATCGCCGAGCGCTTCACGGGGTACTTCGCCAGGTGCCAATCAATCTCCGCCTCGACCTCCGGCGAAAAGACGGCCATCTCCTCCGGGACTTTCGCCTCCTGCGGCAGAGGGTTATTCGGTGTGAATTGCTGGCTCATAAGTAATAAGTAATCAGTAATCAGTAAATCAGTTTTTAGCTGACTACTGATTACTGACTACTACCTGTCAATTTCTCCGAGCACGATGTCGAGCGAGCCGATGATGGCGACGATGTCTGCGATCATTTCCCCCTCGGCCATGTGTGGGAGCGCCGAGAGGTTGACGAAGCTCGGGCCGCGGAAGTGCACGCGCGCCGGCTTCGGGCCGCCGTTGGATTTCATGTAGACGCCCAACTCGCCCTTCGACGCCTCGATGGCGTGGTAGACCTCGCCCTCTGGGACGTTGAAGCCTTCCGCGACGATCAGGAAGTGGTGAATCAGCGCGTCCATGTGCCGCTTCATGGCCTCGCGCTCGGGCAGCACGACCTTCGGCGCGTCCGCCTTAATCGGCCCCGGCTTGAGGCGCGCGAGCGCCTGGACCGCGATCTTGTGCGACTCCTTCATCTCGCGCATGCGGACCATGTAGCGCGCCCACACGTCGCCGTCCTGCTCGACGGGCACCTCGAAGTCGTAGCTCTCGTAACCCGTGTAAGGGTTGGAGCGGCGAATGTCCAGGTTGACGCCGCTCCCGCGCAGGCACGGGCCCGAGAGCCCCCAGTCAATCGCGTCCTCGGCCGAGATGTAGCCCACGCCCTGCGTGCGCCTCTGGAAAATCTTGTTGCCCGTCAGCAGCGTGTGCCACTCGTCGACCGCCTCGGGGAAGCTGTCCAGGAACTGCTTGGTGCGACGCTCGAAGCCCGCGGGCAGGTCCATCATCAGCCCGCCGATGCGGAAGTAGGAGGGCGTCAGACGGCCGCCCGACGCGGCTTCGATCAGGTTCAGAATCTTCTCGCGCTCGCGGAAGCAGTAGAAGAAGACGGTCATCGCGCCGATGTCGAGCGCGTGCGTCCCCAACCAGACCAGGTGCGAGGCGATGCGCTGCAACTCGCACATCAGAACCCGTATGACTTGCGCGCGCTCGGGAATCTCAAGCCCCAGCAATTTCTCGGCGGCCATCACGTAGGCCAGGTTGTTGCCGAGCGGGTTCAGATAGTCCATCCGGTCCGTGATGACGATGCCCTGCTGGTACTTCTTGTACTCGAAGAGCTTCTCCATCCCCGTGTGCAGGTAGCCTATGTCGGGCGTGGCCTTGACGATCATCTCGCCGTCGAGCACCAGCTCCAGGCGCAGCACGCCGTGCGTCGAAGGGTGCTGCGGCCCCATGCTGATCGTCATCTGCGTGTCCAGCGGGCGATCAACTATCTCGAATTGCGGCGGAAGAGTGGTGCTCATAAACGAAGTACTGAGTGCTGAGTACCGAGTGCTGAGTAAGAGCGTTTTCTTTTCACTCAGTACTCAGCACTCAGCACTCATTACTTTTAAGTTAAGCTGTACGGCTCGTAGCCGCGCAGCGGGAAATCCTTGCGCAGCGCGTGGCCCTCCCAGTCGTCGGGCAGCAGTATGCGGCGCAGGTCCGGGTGGCCGTCGAAGACCACGCCGAAAAGGTCGTAGGTCTCGCGCTCGTGCCAGTTGGCCGTGCGCCAGACGCCCGTCACGCTCGGGACGTGCGTGTCGTCGTCCGTCAGGACAACTTTCAGGCGCAGGCGGTGGTAATGCTTCGTCGAGAAGAGGTGGTAGTTGACCTCGAAGCGCGGCTCCTCTTCGGGGCCGCGGTCAGCGCCGCAGATGTCCGACAGGAAGTTGAACTCCAGCCCCGGCGCGGTCTTCAGGAACGAGCAAATCTCCACGATACGCTCGCGCGGGACGATGACCGTCACCTCGCCGAAAGCCTCGCGGACTTCACCGACCCACTCGGGGTTCGCATGCTGCAACGCCGTCACCAGCGGCGACGGCGTTACGCTGTTCGACGGCGTGCCCTCGGCCGCCGCGCCCGCGTTCCCCTGCTCGATTTCTTTAGACATATTCAAGTAGTCAGTAATCAGTTATCAGTAGTCAGTAGTCAGTTGTTCGGCTGATAACTGCTTACTGACTACTGGTTACTTTAATTCGACCTACGCCGCTCGTGCCGCGACGGGATCGTGTAGGGGCGCGAGCGCTCGGGCTCGCTCATCGCGGCGGCCTCGTTGGTCGCAGAGACGCCCGACGCGGGCAAAGTGCCCGGCGGGACGGCCTCGCGGGCCTCTTCGACAAGCACGTCCCTGCGGTCGCGCACGGACTCTTTCATGACCTTATCCTGGAGCATCATCACGGCGTGAATCAGCATCTCGGGCCGAGGGGGGCAGCCCGGAATGTACACGTCCACGGGGACGACCTTGTCCACGCCCTGCACGATGGCGTAGTTGTCGAAAACGCCGCCCGAGGTCGCGCACGCGCCCATCGAGATGACCCACTTCGGCTCCGGCATCTGGTCGTAGATGCGGCGGAGCACGGGGGCCATCTTGCGCGAGACGCGGCCCGAGACGATCATCACGTCCGCCTGCCGCGGGCTCGCGCGGAAGACCTCCGAGCCGAACCGGGCCAAATCGTTCCGCGACGAGGTCGCGTTCATCATCTCGATGGCGCAGCAGGCCAGCCCGAAAGTCGCGGGCCAGAGGGACGATTTGCGCGCCCAGTTAATCAACGAATCCAGGCGCGTCGTCAGCACTTCCGGCAACGCCTCGGCTATCTTTTGTTCGAGTCCCATATCGAAAAATCCTTTCGACTCGCTTCTTCAGGCGGCGCGCTTCGCGCCCGCCGCCGCTTCACGTTTCTGCACCACGCGCAGGGCGCGCGCCTCCGCCTCCGCCTCGCGCCGCGCGCGCTCGCCCCAGTCGAAAGCGCCCTTCTTGACGACGTAGATGTAGCCGACCAGGAGCAGCAGGACGAAGAGCATCATCTCGACGTAGATGAGGGTCTTCGCCCAGGGCGCGAAGGCCGCGAACGGCCTGAAGACCACGGCCCAGGGGATCAGGAAGATGACCTCTATGTCGAAGAGGATGAAGATCATCGCGATCAGGTAGAACTTGACCGAGAAGCGCTCGCGGGCGGAGCCGACGGGGTCCTTGCCGCACTCGTAGGGCATCAGCTTCGTGCGCGTCTGCTTGCGCTGGCCGACGAGCTGCGAGAGCAGGACGTTGCCCACGGCGAAGCCCGCGGCGACGACGAACATCAGCAGGATCGGCAGGTAGTCTTTCAGGTTGAACTTCATCGGCACCCTCGCCTTCGAAAGTCTACACCACACGCCGCGCGACGCGCTTTTAAGGACAAGCGCGCGCGGGCCTGTCGCCCGGACGGAGATTGAGAATCATGGTACAAAGTGCATCGTAGTTCATGGGCGGGTGCGTGTCAAGCATGTTACGGGAGACAAAAAGGCGCGGAGAACAAGGTGATTGACCGCCCGAAAAATCCTGTGCTACTGTCATCTTTGCCGCCCCATCAAAGCCGAATTTCGATGGCTTTCGGTCTCCAAAAATCGCGGGCATCAGACGACAGTGATTACGGGCTTCAATACCGACGTTGAGCACGACGGCGTGGTCTATCATGTCCAGACAGAGGACAAGGGGTTAAAGTCACCCCTGATTCTCTCGCTCGTCTACGTCGGCGGGACGATTCTCGCGAGCCGCCGCACGCCCTACGAAGACTTGGTCAAGTCGGGCTACGACGAGAAGGTGCTGGCCGAGCGCCTCAACCGCCAGCACAAGCTGATCTGCGCCGCCATACACGCCGGCCGCATAGAAGACCTCAAGCGCCAGACCGAGCGCGACGCGGGCGCGCGCGGCGCGGGCCGCACGGCCGAGCAGCCCCAGGCGCAGCCGCCGCAAACTGAGCCGGGACAAACTGGGCCAATACAAACTGGGCCGATTCAGCCCGAGCCCGTGCAGGAGACCGCGCCGCCAGAGCCCCCGCCCGCGGCGCACGAGCCCGCGCCTGTGACGCACGAGCCGCCGCCCCCGGCGCAGGTGCAGCAGCCGCCACCACCGACGCCGCCCCCGGCCGCCCCTCCCGACATGATTCTGGTCAGCAACGCGGAGGACGAGCCGGCCCCGGTCTTCAGGCCGGAGCCGCCGACGCCGCCCCCCACTTTCGAACCGGCCGCGCCCCCGCCGCCCACAGTCACCGAGCACGTAGACTACAGCCGCGTGGTGGATTACTACGGCTCCATCAGCGAGGTCGAGGAGCTACAGCTCAGCTTCGTGGACGAGAAGAAGTTCGTCGCCGGCGAGTTCGTCAAGATACACGTGCACGTCGGGCGGGGCGACGAGCGCGCCGTGGGCGTCGCGGGCGCGGCCGTCACTCTCAAAGTCCTGGGCTCCAGCTTCCGCCCGCTGATTTTCAACGAGAATACAGGGGCGGACGGCGTCGCCACCTTCTACACGATGCTGCCCTACTTCACCTCGGGCCGCGCGGCCATCCTCGTCAGCGCCACGGCCGAAGGCCACCGCGCAGAGCTGCGCCGCGTCATCCACCAGGCTTGAAGATTTTCCAACGGGGGAGAGACACCTTTGCTGATACAGGTCAACGGCGAGCAGCGCGACGTGCCAGACTCCGTCACCCTCGCGGGGCTCGTCCGACACCTCTCGCTCGCCCCCGAACGCCTAGCCATCGAACTCAACCAGCGTGTCGTCCGCCGCCCCGACTGGCCCGAAACGACCCTCAAAGAAGGCGACCGCGTCGAGATCGTCCACTTCGTCGGCGGAGGAATCTAAAAGCAGTGGCGGGTGACGGGTGACGGGTTAAGGCATCTTCTTGCTCGTCACTCGTCACCCGTCACTGCTTTATTGTACAGTTAGCGCGTGGAGTTTAGTCGAAAGGTTGCGTGTCGGTCATGTCCACGGCAGTCGGGTCGCAGAAGGAAAAGTTCAGCATCGCGGGGCGCGAGTTTCATTCGCGCCTGATTATTGGCACAGGGAAGTATCGCTCGTTCGACGAGATGAAGGCGGCGCACAAGGCTTCGGGCGCGGAGATGGTGACGGTCGCCGTCAGGCGCGTGCCCCTGGACCGCAGCTCCGAATCTTTCCTCGATCACCTCGACCCGCAGCTCGCCGTCCTGCCGAACACCGCCGGCTGCTACACGGCCGACGAGGCCGTCCGCACCGCGCGGCTCGCGCGCGAAGCCCTCTCGACGGACCTCATCAAGCTCGAAGTCATAGGCGACCAGACCACTCTCTTCCCCGACAACGAGCAGACGCTCGAAGCCGCGCGCGTGCTCGTCTCCGAAGGCTTCGTCGTCCTGCCTTACTTCACGGACGACCTCATCATGGCGAAGAAACTCCTGGACGCAGGCTGCGCGGCCGTGATGCCCCTGGCCGCGCCCATAGGCTCGGGGTTAGGAGTGCAGAACCCCGCCAACCTGGCGATAATGCGCGAGCAACTCCCGGACGCCACCATCATCGTCGACGCTGGCGTCGGCACGGCCTCGGACGCGGCAATCGCGATGGAACTCGGCGCGGACGCCGTCCTGATGAACACCGCCATCGCCGAGGCCCGGAACCCCGCACAGATGGCAACCGCCATGCGCCTCGCCATCGAAGCCGGACGCCTCGCCTACCTCGCCGGCCGCATGCCCAAACGCCTCTACGCCAGCGCGTCGAGCCCGCTCACAGGAGTCGTCCGCTAGGGCTGTACAATCCGCTCGGTCTTTGCCGGCACCCCCTCGTCTGACAAGCCGGCATTGACGTTTTTCACAATTGGCCCGAATCTATCCTTCGCAGGAGGCCGCGTCGTTGCCCGACTTCACCTACGACGTTTTCATCAGCTACAGCCACTCGGACGTTGGCTGGGTGCGCGGCTGGCTGCTCCCGCGCCTCGAATCCGCCGGCCTGCGCGTCTGCATCGATCACCGTGATTTCAAGATCGGCGTGCCCAGTCTCGTCAACATGGAAAAGGCGGTCGAGCAGAGCAGCAAGACGCTGCTCATCATGACTCCCAACTGGGTCAAGAGCGAGTGGACAAACTTTGAATCCCTCTTAATCCAGACCGAAGACCCGGGCGGAGTCCGCCAGCGCACCTTGCCGCTCCTGCTTGAAAAATGCCAGCCCCCCAGACGTCTGGGCATCCTCACCTACGCAGACTTTATTGATCCGGCAAATCGGGACAACGAACTCAAGCGCGTTATCGCCGCCATCGCCGGCACGCCAACTCCGCAGACCTCAACGCACCTCGCCCCGAACCTCGTCCACCCATACCCGTTGCAAGCCAATTTCACAGGGCGCGTGAGCGAGCGCAAAGAATTAACCGCGTGGCTCGCCGACGACGCGCGCCCCGTCTGCGCGCTCATCGCGATGGGCGGCATGGGCAAGTCCGCGCTCGCCTGGTACTGGGTGACGAAGGACGTGCTGCCCGATCCGGCCGCTTCCAAAGTCGAGGGCGTGATGTGGTGGTCGTTCTACGAAGGCGAATCCTCGTTCGCCAAATTCGTTGATGAGGCGCTCAGGTACGTAAGTCAGCAGCCGATTGACGCGGCGCGCCTGCCCACGGCCTACGACCGCGCGCAGGAATTACGCAGGCAGTTGCAGGGCAAGCGCGTGCTCTTCGTGCTCGACGGATTCGAGCGGCAGTTGCGCGCGTATGCGAGTCTTGACGCGGCGTATCAACAGGATGAGTCCGCCGACGCGTCGCGTGAAGCGCGTGCCTGCGTTGATCCGACAGCGGCGCGGTGGCTGAAAAACATTGCCGCGAGTGCGACACGCGCCAAGGTGATGCTCACCACACGGCTGATGGTGCGCGACCTTGAGGACGCCGCGGGCGACCCGCTGGCCGGCGCTCTGCGGCGGGACTTGAAAGAGCTGCCCCGCGATGATGCCGTGGACTTCATGCGGGCGCAGGGCGTGACAAAAGGCGTGCCCGCCGAGATTGCAGAGGTGTGCGCGGCGTACGGCAATCACCCTTTGAGTCTGCGTTTGCTTTCGGGCTTTATTAAACGTGACCGGCGCGCGCCCGGTGACATCGCTGCCGCGCCCCGCGTCGCCGCCCGCGCCGATTTCCTGGTGGCGCAGCATCACATCCTCGAACAATCCTACAACGTGTTGCCTGAGGTCGGGCGGACGCTCCTCTCGCGCATCGCCGCCTTCCGCAGTCCGATGACTTATGACGCCCTCGCCGTCATTAACGACTTTGGCGATGCGGCGAGGTTCGACGGCGCGCTGGACGAACTACAGGAGCGCGGGCTGGTTCAGCATGACGCCGCGCATAATCGTTACGACCTGCACCCCATCGTCAGGCATTACGCCTACGACCGCTTGATAGACAAGACGAGCGTGCACGCTCGCCTGCGCGGTTATTTCGCGAAAATCCCGGCGCCCCATGAGGACAAGGTGAAAAGCCTCGAAGACCTTGCTCCCGTCATCGAACTCTATCATCACACCGTTCACGCCGGACGTTATGACCAGGCCTACGCCATGTACGACGCTCGGTTGCGGAGACCTCTGTACTACCGGCTGGGGGCGTATGAATTGGACTTGAACCTCTTGCTGGCAATACCGCGTCTGGGTAACGGGTTGCCGCAGTTATCAGCTCCGTCGCACCAAACGTGGAATTTGCTCTATGCGGCGATGTGTTTCGAAAAGACAGGCCGACCGCAAGCCGGATTGAGCCTTCTTGAGCGGGCCATTGAGTTGAACCGAGCGACTGGTGATAAATTCAACCTGGCTTCAACGCAAGTGCCCTTCGCCATGCTGTGCTGCGATGTGGGCAATCTGGAGGCGGCATACACCTCGATCAACGAATCGGTCGGCATCCTTGATGTCGTCGGGGATTCGAACTGGCAGGGAATAAGTCATCGTTGCCGGGGGCGGGCCTTGATGCTCTGCGGGAATTTCGCGGGAGCGCTGGAAGACTTGGAACTTGCCGAAACGGTCTACACCCCGCCGCGCAGATTTGAGCACGGGCTCAGCGTCCTTAATGCTATCAAAGCTCAAATACACCTGCTCCAGAAGATGCCTGAGAAGGCGCTCGAATATGTCCGGCTGGCCGGCCATTTCAGTTGCCAGGGTTCTTACATACGTGAAAGCATCTCCGCCGATTTGCTGATGGGAATGTCGCTTATCGAGACAATAGCCCGTGAATCAATCGGCTTGGATGAGCTGACTTTCCGCTTCGATTCCGATCAGCAGGCTGAGATCGAGCGGCATCTGGGCGAGGCGCTCACGCGCTGCCGCCGGATCAATTTGATGGAGATAGAAGCGGACATTTTGCTCGCCTGGGCGCGCTGGTATCGTGTGAGCGACAACTTGCAGGAAGCCCACACGCACGCGGAAGAGGCACTCGGTATCGCCGACCGTTGTGAGTACCGTTTGAAGCAGGCGGATATTCACAACTTTTTAGCGCGCCTCGCGCTGGATGTAGGTGATCGTCAGGGGGCGCGGGAGCAGGCGGAGATTGCCAGGGAGCGGGCGTGGTGTGATGGGCCGCCGCATTGCTACAGGCCGGCGTTGGATGAGGCGGAGGGGGTGTTGAGGGAGCTGGGGGCGAAGGAGTAGGGGCAGGGGATTATTGTCAGAAATTACCAGCGCCCGCCGCGGCTTCGAGATGAAGTGCGGCGGGCGCTGGCGTTTCCCTCCGACTTCTAAGGACAGGGCGCGGCCGGCGTGGACTTGTTGCGCGCGGTGGGCGCGGTCGTGGGGTTGCTGAAGTCGGACGCGTTGTCGTTCGTGTCCGTGCAACTCGATGTCCTGATGGTGGAGCGGGCGTCGGGGTCAAGGCCCCCGGCCGTGCTGAGGGAAAAAGGCGCGAAGCCCGACCCTTCGTAACAGTTAGGCGCGTTTACGCCTGTGCCGCTTCCGTAGCCGACGAAATCCACGATGGTTGCGTTGTTGGGATTAAAGGGCGCTGTGCCGTCGTCTCCCGGACAAGAACTGACAGGAAGCGCCGTCGTGCCAAGCACGAGTGCGACCTTGCCAGCCGCGGCCGACATCGCAATGCTACCCATCAAGTCCGGCGTCGGCAGCGCGACACCGTTAGCGCCGCCGGCTCCCTGTATTAAGAAGTATTGGCCGGGGGCGATTGTGCCAGTAATGATGTTGGTCTTGTTGGCGGCGGCCGTCGAGCCGAAATTAGCCGCCGCGCCGGCGTACTGGACCGAATAGTTCGTGACCGAGAAGTCTATGGTCGTCGTGCCCTGGTTGAAGATTTCGATGAAGTCGTTGGTGTAGGTCGCGCCGGCGTTGCCGCCGCCGGGGTATATCTGGCTGATGACGAGGTCGGCCGCGTCGTCGTTCTGGATCGTGCCGACGCCCTGGCCGTCCGAGACGGTCGCGCCGGAGACGTTAGTCACGTTGACGAAGAAGGTCTCATCGGGCTCGACGATTGTGTCGCCGCTGACGGTGACGGTGAAGAGGTAGTCCTGAGTGCTCTCGGGAATCGTTTGCGCGGTCAGGCTCTTGCCGACGTAGTCGTTGTCGCTGATGGTGGCGGGGTTGCCGTCGTCAACGACCGCCGTGTTGTTCTGCGTCGCGATGTCGAAGGTGACGCCGCCCGCGGGCGCTGGCTGCGAGAGGTGCACGGTGAAGGTGTAGGTCTTCGTGCCCGAGTTGCCTTCGGTCGTGGACGCGTCGCTGATTGTGAGCACGGGGCTGTCGTCGTTCTGGATCGTGCCGACGCCCTGGCCGTCGGAGACGGTCGCGCCGGTGACGCCGGTGACGTTGACGAAGAAGTTTTCGTCCGTCTCTATGTTCAGGTCGCCGTTGACCGTGACGTTGAACTGGTAGCTCGTCTCGGTGGCTGGAATCGTCGCCGCGGTCGCGGAGTTCGGCTCGTAGTCGTTGTCGGCGTCGGTGGCCGTGTCGTCCGCGGTACTGATGTCGAAGGTGACGCCGCCCGCGGGGGCAGGGCCGTCCAGTTGGACCGTGAAGGTGTAGGTCTTCGTGCCGGCGTCGCCCTCCGTCATGGAGACGTTGTTGATGGAGAGCGACGGCGGCGGCGCGTTGACCGTGAGCGCGGCCGTGCCACTTTGCGCACCGGCGAAGGCCGTGATGGTGGAGCTGCCGGAGGCGTGGGCTGTCGCCTCGGTCGTCTGCCCGGTCAGGGGCGCGACGGTCGCCACGGGCGTGTTACTCGAAGTCCAGAAGAAGGAGACGTTGGGCACTTCGACTTCGGGGCCGCCCGCGTTGCTGAAGGCTTTGCCCGTGAAGGTCTGCTTGTCGCCGATGTCAATCGCGGGTGAGGCGGGCGTCACCTCAATGCGCGTGATGGCTGGCGAGCCGAAGGGCGTGCCGTCGGCGCGCGTGCCGGGCGAGAAGACGCGGTTGTGTGCGTTGGTCGCCGTGTTGTGTGCGACGAAGCTGCCGCCCGTCGTGCCGACTTCGGCGTCGGGCGAACGGGTCAGCGACTGGTCGCTCGGCGCGGGCGCGGGGTTCGCGCCGCCGTAGGCGACCTGCGCGATCTGCACGTCCGTGCCGCCGACGTTGAGCTTGACGGTCACTGTGTCGCCCGTGTCGTTCAGGCCGAGCGAGGTGGTCGTGAAGATCAACGCGCCGCCGAACGCGGGGTCGCTCGTGGGCGGCGTGCCTCCGCCGAAGATAATGACAGCACGCCCGGCCGCGAGGGTCGTCCCCGCCGGGAAGGTGAAGCGGTTGCTGGTCGAGTCGGAGATGACCACGCCTGAGAGGTCTACGGGCGCGTTAGAGTTGTTCAAGAGCTCCACGAACTCGTCGTCGTCCGCGCTGCGCACGCCGTCGCGGTTCGAGTCGCCTTCGACGATGTCGGTCGTCCCCACGACGTCGGGCGGCACGTCCGCGAGAATCTCGTTGAGGACGAGGGGAACCTGAACCGTGAGCGTGGCCGTGCCGGAAGCGGTCCCGCCCTGGCCGTCGGAAGTCTCCGCGGTGATGGTCGTTGTGCCAATTCCGACGCCGGTCGCGAGGCCGTTTGAATCAATCGTCGCGACGTTCGTGTTGCTCGAAGTCCAGGTGAAGGTCGCGCCCGGAATGGGCTGGTTGCCGCCGTCGAAGGCGGTCGCGGTGAACTGCTGCGTCTGCCCGCGGTTGATGGTCGCGGTCGCGGGCGAGACTTCGACGTGATCCACCTGCGGCGGGGCGGCGTTGACGGTCAGCGCGGAAGTGTCTTCGAGCGTCACGCCGTCGTTGGGCCGCGTGTAGTTGACCACGACCGTCACTGTGCCAGCGTTGTCGCCGCGGACGGTGACCGTGTCGGCGGTCGTGTCCGTGATGGTCGCGGCGTTCGACGGCGAGGCGTCGCGCAGCGAGAAGGCGAAGGTCAGGCCCGTGATGACGTTCCCGCCGGAGTCGCGCGCGGTCGCCGTGAAGACTTGAGAGTTGCCCTCCGTGACCGAAGCGGTCGCGGGCGCGAGTTCGATGGAGGCGACGACGGCGTTGACCGTGAGCGCGGCCGTGCCGGATTGTCCCCCGGCGAGCGCGCTGATGGTAGACGTGCCGGGGGCGATAGCGGTCGCGGTCGTCCCTTGCCCAATCGTCGGCGAAACGGTCGCCACAGCCGGGCTGCTGGAGGTCCAGAAGAACGAAACGTTCTGAACTTCGACTTCGGGGCCGCCCGCGTTGCTGAAGGCTTTGGCCGTGAACGCCTGCGTGTCGCCCGGATAAACGGAGGCGGACGCGGGCGTCACTTCGATGCGCGTGATCGGGGGCGAGCCGAAGGGCGTGCCGTCGAGGCGCGTGCCGGGCGAGAAGACGCGGCCGTTGGAGTTCGTCGCGGTCGTGTGATGCTCGAACGCGCCGGTCAAGTCTGGCGAGCGCGTCAGCGACTGGTCGTTGCCGCCGTTGGCCCCGTAGGTCTCTGTCGCGATCACCACGTCAGTGCCGCCGACCGCCAGTTTGACGGTGACGGTGTCGCCTGCGTTGTTGAGGCCGAGCGTCGTGGACGAGGTGGCGGAGTCTGCCACGGTCAGGATGAGCGCGCCGCCGAAGTTGGGGTCGGAGGTGGGCGGCGTGCCGCCGCCGAAGATGACCACGGCGCGGTTGGCAGCCAGAATTGTGCCCGCGGGGAAGGTGAACCGCGTCGCGGTGGAGTCCGTCAGGACGACGCCCGAGAGGTCTACGGGCGCGTTAGAGTTGTTGACCAACTCTACGAACTCGTCGTCGTCCGTGCTCGTCACGCCGTCGCGGTTGGCGTCGCCCGTGGCTCCCGCGGGCGGGTCCGCGAGAATCTCGTTGATGACGAGCGGCACCTGTACGTTGAGCGTGGCGGTGTCGGAGACGGTGCCGCCGAGGCCGTCGGGCGCGGTGACGGTGATGGTCGTTGTGCCAATTCCTACGCCCGTGGCGAGGCCGTTCTGGTCTACGGTCGCCACGCTCGCGTCGCTCGAAGTCCAGGTGTAGGTCACGCCGGAGACGGGCGTGCTGCCGTTAAAGGCCGTGACCGTGAATTGCTGCGTCTGCCCGCGGTTGATGGCGGCGCTGGAGGGCGAGACTTCGACGCTCGTCACGCGCGGCGGCGGCGCGGTGATGGTCAGCGCGGAAGTGTCTTCGAGCGTCACGCCGTCGTTGGGCCGCGTGTAGCTGGCGACGACCGTTACAGACCCCTCGTTGTCGCCGCGCACGGTGACGGTGTTGGCGGTCGTCCCGACGATTGTCGCGGCGTTGGCGGGCGAGGCGTCGCGCAGCGAGAAGGTGAACGTGATGCCGTTGATGACGTTGCCGCCCGAGTCGCGCGCCGTCGCGGTGAAGGTGCGCGTGCTGGTGGCGGGCGCGCTGGCGCTCGCGGGGTCAAGCTCTACGGAGGCGACGACCGGGTTGACCGTCAGCGAGGAAGTGTCGGCCTGGCCGCCCGCGCGCGCGCGAATCGTCGCCGCGCCGGGGGCGATTGCGCTCGCGGTCGTCCCTTGCCCGGTCTCGGGCGAGACGGTCGCGACACTCGCGTCGCTCGAATCCCAGAAGAACGAAACGTTCTGAACTTCGACCTCGGGGCCGCCCGCGTTGCTGAAGGCTTTGGCCGTGAACGCCTGCGTGTCGCCCGGATAAACGGAGGCGGACGCGGGCGTCACTTCGATGCGCGTGATCGGGGGCGAGCCGAAGGGCGTGCCGTCGAGGCGCGTCCCGGGCGAGAAGCGGCGGCCGTCCGCGTTGGCCGCGGTCGTGTGCAGGGCGAAGTCGCCGGTGATGTCGGGCGAGCGTGTGAGCGATTGGTTGGAATCACCGTTGAGGCCCGCGCCGCTGCCGTAGGTCAGTTGCGCGACGACGTTGCCGCCGGCGTCGCGGACGATGACGTGCAGCCCGCTGTTAGTTAAAGAGAGGCCGCTCGTGGAGGTGGTGATGACCTGCGCGCCGCCGAAGGCCGGGTCCGCCGCGTTAATCGTGCCGCCGCCGAAGATGACGATGGCCTGGCCCGCGGGCAGCGTCGTGCCGGCGTCGAAGGTGTGCCGCACGGTCTCTGTCGAGCCGGTCAGGGAGCGTGTGCGAATCGTCCAGCCCGAGAGGTCTACGGACGTGTTCAGGGCGTTGACCAGTTCGACGAACTCGTCGTCGGTCGAATCCCTAACGCCGTCGCGGTTGGCGTCGCCGACGAGTCCGTCCGGCGGGTCTGTAAGGATTTCGTTGATCGTGACGGTGCGGGCGACGACCGTCAGCGCCGCCGTGTCGTTCTTGCCGCCGGCGCTCGCCCTGATGGTAGTCGTCCCCGTGCCGACGCCGGTCGCGACGCCGCTCTGGTCTACGGTCGCGACGCCCGTGTTGCTCGAAGTCCAGGTGAAGGTCAGGCCCGTGATCTCGTTGTTGCCCGCGTCGAAGGCGCGCGCGGTGAACTGCTGCGTGCCGCCGACGGGGATGGTGGCGGTCTCGGGCGTCACCTCTACGCGCGCGACGGCCGGGAAGTTGACGGTCAGGGTCGCGTTTGCTTCCTGGCCCCCGGCGCGCGCGCGAATCACCGTGCTCCCGCCCGAGAGTGCCGTCGTGGTCGTAGACCTCCCGGTCTGCGGCGAAACGCTCGCCACGTTCGGGTTGCTCGAATCCCAGATGAACGAGACGTTCAGGACTTCGACTTCGGGGCCGCCCGTGTTGCTGAAGGCGCGCGCCGTGAAGGTGCGCTTGGCACCGATGTTGTTTGACGCGGACGCGGGCGTGATTTCGATGCGCGTGATGGGCGGCGAGCCGAAGGGCGTGCCGTCAACGCGCGTCCCCGGCGAGAAGGCGCGGCCCGCGGAGTTCGTCGCCGTCGTGTGGAGCACGAAGCCGCCGGTGATGTCCGGCGAGCGCGTGAGCGACTGGTTCGAGTCGCCGTTGAGGCCCGCGCCGCTGCCGTAGGTGAACTGAGCGACGAGGTTGCCGGACGCGCTGCGGAGGATGACGTGCATCCCGCTGTTGGTGAGCGAGAGTCTGCCGGTCGAAGCCTTCAGCACCTGCGAGCCGCCGAACGCGGGGTCGGAAGCGTTGGGCGCGCCGCCGCCGAAGACGATGATGGCGCTGCCCGCGGGCACTGTCGTGCCGGCCGCAAAAGTGTGGCGCACGGTCTCGGTCGTGGCGGAGAGTGAGCGCGTGCTGATAGTCCAACCTGCGATGCTGACGGAGCTACTGAGCGCGTTGACGAGTTCGACGAACTCGTCGTCTTCGGAGTCTCGGACGCCGTCGCGGTTGGCGTCGCCCGCCGGACCTTCGGGCGGGTCGGCGAGGACTTCGTTAATGGTCACGGTGCGCGCGACGACGTTGAGCGTCGCGGTGCCGCTCTTGCCGCCGGCGGTCGCCTTGATTGTGGTCGTCCCCGTGCCGACGCCCGTCGCGAGGCCGCTCGAATCCACGGTCGCGACGTTGGTGTTGCTGGACGACCATGTGAAGGTCAGGCCCGCTATCTCCTGGTCGTTCGCGTCGAAGGCGCGCGCGGCGAACTGTTGCTGCCCGCCGACGGGGATACTCACGGACGACGGCGTCACTTCAATGCGCGCGACGGGAGGGAAGTTGATGTTGAGTGTGCCGGCTCCGGCCTGGCCGCCCGCGCGGGCGCGAACGGTCACGCTCCCGCCGGCGTGGGCCGTGGCGGTCGTGGCCCTGCCGGTCTGCGGCGAAAGGCTCGCCCTCGCGGGGTCGCTCGAATCCCAGATGAACGAGACGTTCAAGACTTCGACTTCCGTCCCGCTCGTGTTGCTGAAGGCGCGGGCGGTGAAGAGCTTTGTGCCGCCGACGTTGACGGTCGCGGACGCGGGCACGATCTGTATGCGCGTAATCGGGGGCGAGCCGAAGGGCGTGCCGTCAACGCGCGTCCCCGGCGAGAAGGCGCGGCCGTCCGCGTTGGCGGCCGTCGTGTGGAGCACGAAGTCGCCGGTGATGTCTGGCGAGCGCGTGAGCGATTGATTCGAGTCGCCGTTGAGTCCCGCGCCGCTGCCGTAAGTAAGCTGCGTGACTAGATTGCCGGACGCGTCGCGGACGATGAGGTGCAGGCCGCTGTTCGTGAGCGAGAGGCCGCTGGTGGAGACCTTGATGACCTGCGAGCCGCCGAAAGCCGGGTCGGATTGGTTCGGCGAGCCGCCGCCGAACAAGACAATCCCGCGGCCCGCCGCAAGCGTCGTGTCCGCGGCGAAGGTGTGCCGCACGGTCTCTGTCGTGCCCGTCAGCGAACGCGTGCGCAGCGTCCAACCCGAAATATTGACGGAGGTGTTCAGCGCGTTCACGAGTTCTACAAACTCGTCGTCCGCGGAATTGCGCACGCCGTCGCGGTTGGCGTCGCCCGCGGGGCCGTCCGGCGGGTCCGCCAGGACTTCGTTGATGGTAATGGTGCGGGCGACGACCGTGAGCGAGGCCGTGCCGCTCTTACCTTTGGCGGTCGCTTTGATGGTGGTCGCGCCGGCCGCGAGGCCGGTCGCGAGGCCGCTCGAATCCACGGTCGCGGCGTTCGTGTTGCTCGACGACCACGTAAAGGTCAGGCCCGCGATCTCGTTGTTACTCGCGTCGAAGGCGCGCGCGGTGAATTGAAGTGTCCCGCCGATTGGGATGGTCGCGGACGACGGCGAGACTTCGACGCGCGCGACGGCCGGGAAGTTGATGTTGAGCGTGCCGGCTCCGGCCTGTCCGCCCGCGCGGGCGCGAATCACCACGCTGCCGCCCGAGCGGGCCGTGGCGGTGGTTGACTTGCCCGTCTGCGGCGAGACCGTGGCTCTCGCGGGGTCGCTCGAATCCCAGACGAAGGAGACGTTCAAGACTTCGACTTCCGTCCCGGTCGTGTTGCTGAAGGCGCGGGCCGTGTATGCCCTCGTGCCGCCGATATTAATCGTGGTGGACGCGGGCGTCACCTCAATGCGCGTGATGGCGGGCGAGCCGAAGGGCGTGCCGTCAACGCGCGTGCCGGGCGAGAAGGCGCGGCCGTCCGCGTTGGCGGCCGTCGTGTGCAGGGCGAAGTCGCCGGTGATGTCTGGCGAGCGCGTCAAGGATTGGTTGGCGTCGCCGTTGAGGCCCGCAGCCTTATCGTAGGTGAACTGCGCGACGAGATTGCCGGACGCGTCGCGCAGGATGATGTGCAGGCCGCTGTTGGTGAGCGAGAGGCCGCTGGTCGAAGTGGTGACAACCTGAGCGCCGCCGAAGGCCGGGTCCGCCTGATTGGGCGAGCCGCCGCCGAAGAGGACGATGGCGCTGTTCGCCGCGAGCGTCGTGTCCGCGGCGAAGGTGTGGCGCACGGTCTCTGTCGAGCCGGTCAGGGAGCGTGTACGTAGCGTCCAGCCCGAGATGTTCACGGACGCGTTCAGGGCGTTGACGAGTTCGACAAACTCGTCGTCCGCAGAGTCTCTGACGCCGTCGCGGTTGGCGTCGCCCGCGAGACCTTCGGGCGGGTCCGCGAGAATTTCGTTGATCGTGACGGTGCGCGCCACGACCGTGAGCGCGGCCGTGCCGCTCTTGCCCTTCGCGCTGGCCGTGATGGTCGTCGTGCCCTCGCCGACGCCGGTCGCCAGCCCGTTCGAATCAATCGTCGCGGCGCTCGTGTTGCTCGAAGTCCAGGTGAAAGTCAGCCCGTTGATCTCGTTGTTGCTCGCGTCGAAGGCGCGGGCGGTGAACTTCTGCTGCCCGCCCACGGGAATCGTCGCGGACGACGGCGTCACTTCAATGCGCGCGACGGGCGGGAAGTTGATGTTGAGCACGCCCGCGCCCGACTGTCCTCCGGCGCGCGCGCGAATCGTCGCGCTCCCGCCCGCGAGTGCCGTCGCGGTCGTAGTCCTGCCGGTCTGCGGCGAGACGGTCGCCCTGCCAGGGTCGCTCGAATCCCAGACGAACGAGACGTTCAGGACTTCGACTTCGGGGCCGCCCGTGTTGCTGAAGGCGCGGGCCGTGAAGACCCTCATCGCGCCGACGTTGACGGTGGCGGAGGCCGGCACGACCTGTATACGCGTGATGGGCGGCGAGCCGAAGGGCGTGCCGTCCTGGCGCGTGCCCGGCGAGAAGCGGCGGCCGTCCGAAGTGGGCGCTTGAGTGTGCAGCACGAAGTCGCCGGTGATGTCGGGCGAGCGCGTCAGCGACTGGTCTTTGCCCGCGTCTAGGCCGGTAGAGCCGCCGTACGTGAACTGTGCGACGAGGTTCCCGCCAGCGTCGCGGATGATGAGGTGCAGGCCGCTGTTCGTGAGCGAGAGGCCGCTGGTGGAGACCTTGATGACCTGCGCGCCGCCGAAGGCCGGGTCGGATTGGTTCGGCGAGCCGCCGCCGAAGAGGACAATCGCGCGCCCGGCCGGGAGCGTCGCGTTGGCGGCGAAGGTGTGGCGCACTGTCTCTGTGGTCGCCGTCTCGGAGCGCGTGCGCAGCGTCCAGCCCGAGAGGTTGACGGACGTGTTCAAGGCGTTGACGAGTTCCACGAACTCGTCGTCTTCGGAGTCTCGGACGCCGTCGCGGTTGGCGTCGCCCGCCGGACCTTCGGGCGGGTCGGCGAGGACTTCGTTAATGGTCACGGTGCGCGCGACGACGTTGAGCGTCGCGGTGCCGCTCTTGCC
>DATMVE010000096.1:0-95365 GCA_035563515.1 Pyrinomonadaceae bacterium | reverse complement strand
CGTGGTGATGGGCGGGCCGCACGTCACGGAGTGCCCGGACGAGGCGCTGGGCCGCGACGGCGGCCAGCGCCACGCCGACGCCGTGGCGCTGGGCGAGGCCGACGAGACGTGGCCCCTGATTGTCGAGGACGCCGCGCGCGGGCAACTGAAGGAAGTCTACCAGCCGGAGCGGGACGCCAAAGGGTTAGACCGCAAGCCGAGCCTCCAGCCCTACCCGAAGATTCCGTGGGAGACGCTCCACCTGGAACAGTTCAGCCTGGTCCCGAAAATGTTTCGCCCGCTCATGAGGCGATTGGGAGGCGGCTGGGGCTCGTTCTACGTCGTCCCGATAGAGACGGGACGGGGCTGCCCCTACGGCTGCGAGTTCTGCACCGTCACGGGCTTCTTCGGCGACTCCATTCGCTTTCGGACTAACGAGTCTGTCGTCGAGGAGTTGCTGCGGCTGAAAGAGCGCGCGCGCCGCGAGCGCGGGCAGGTCGCGGCCTTCTTCATAGACGACAACCTCGCCATCAACATCAAGCGCACGAAGTCGCTGCTGCGCGACATCATAGAGGCCCGCGCGCAGGTGCCCTGGGTCGCGCAGATCAGCGCCAACCTGCTCAGGGACGAAGAGCTCGTAGACCTCATCGCCGAGTCGGGCGGCAAGTGGGTCTTCATCGGCATGGAGTCCATAGACCCGCAGAACATGGCGGACGTGAATAAGAACTTCAGCAAGCCCGGCGAGTACCGCGCCGTGCTCGAACGCCTCGCGGAGCGCAACGTCTACGCCATCACGTCCTTCATCTTCGGGATGGACAACGACACAGTAGGCGTCGCCGGGCGCACACTCCGCGAGATAGAGTCGTGGCCGCCGGGCCTGCCTGTGTTCGGCCAGCTCACGCCCTTCCCGGCCACCCCGCTTTACGCGCGGCTGGAGAAGGCCGGGCGGCTCGCGCGCCCCAAACACTGGCTGGACTTCGCGCCGTTCGTCATGGCCCACACTCCCCTGAAGATGACGATTGACGAGGCGAGGGCCGAGACTTTGAGCGCGTGGCAGGCTTCATACAGCCCGGAGAGGAACGCGCAGGCGGTCGACGCCATCAAGGATCAGCACGTCAAGTATCAGATCATTCACCTGGTATCGCGCCTCTTCTTCCGCGGCATCTACTTCCCGCAGATGAACACGCGCGCCTGGCTCAAACTCATCGCACAGAACCGGCGCACCATCTTCAAGCTGGTGAGAGAATCCGCGAGCGCTTACCGCGGCGCGAGGAAGAAGCAGTCAAGGGGCGCGGCAGTTATCGCTAACGAGCAGTGAGGGCCCAGCGAGCATTCGGGCGCATCTCATCGGCTCGTCGAAGGTCAGTGGCCGCCGCCGTTTCTTACGGAGCAATTTTTGGCGGCCCACTCCACGATTCATTCGGAGCGCAGCGCGAGCATCGGGTCGACCTTCGTCGCCGTACGCGCCGGAACTAAGCAGGCCAGCAAAGCCACCGCCGTGAGCAGCAGGGCGATGACCGTGAAGGTGGCCGGGTCGGTCGCGCTCACGCCGTAGAGCATCTTCACCATCAGCCGCGTCAGGAGGAGTGCGGCGATGAGCCCGAGCGCGACGCCGCCCAGCGCCATCTTCAGGCCCTGGCTCAGGACGAGACGAAACAGGTCTCTGGGTCGTGCGCCCAGGGCGAGGCGGATGCCGAATTCCTGCGTCCGCTGGCCCACCAGATAAGAGATGACCCCGTAGAGGCCGACGCTCGCCAGCAGCAGCGCCACCGCCGCGAAGACGTTGAGCAGCGTCATGGAGAATCGCCGCGCCGCCAGCGAGTTGGCGATGATTTCATTCATCGTCTGGGGCCCGGAGATGACGCTCTGGCTGTTCTTGCTTCGGACGGCGCGGCGGATCGAATCCAGGAGAGACGGCATCGGCTTCTCCGTGTGCGCCACCACCCTCACGACGGCAGAACCCCCGCTCAACTCGTCGTCCGACAACGCCCTGAACGGGAGGTAGAGTTGTGCCTGGAGCGACTGCGTGTCGTCCCTGTCCAGGCCCCACTGCTTCACGTGCCCGACCACCCCTATAATCTGCCGCGGGCCCTCGTCGTCGTCGACCTGGATTCGCCTGCCGATGGGGTCTTCGTCCGGGAAATATTTGCGGGCGAATGCCTCGTCAATCACGGCGACGGGCGGGGACCGCTCGTCGTCCTGCCGGGAGAAGAAGCGGCCCCGCTTGAGCGAGATGCCCATGGCCGCAAGGTAGCCGGGCTCGACCACGGACGCGATTGCCATCGGCATCTCACTTTGACTGGCCGGTTTGGGCCGGTCGGGGAGCCAGAAGAAGAGGTCGTCCTCGGCCAGTATGGGGAATGCGCCGTCGGAGAACGAGGCCGCCTCGACGCCCGGTATGGAGTTGATCTCGTCGCTCAGTTCGCGCAGGGTGTTCCGCACGGCCTCGGGGCCGGCCGACTGCGTTGACGGCGGGAGGTTGAGGTTGAACGTCAGGACGTTGTCCGCGCGGAAGCCCGGGTCAACGTCCCAGAGCGCGTTGATGCTGCGAATCATCAGCCCCGCGCCGACCAGCAGGATGAGCGCCAGCGCGATCTCAATCGCGACGAAGATTCCCTGCGCGCGGCCACGCCCGCTGCTCGCCCCGCGCCCGCCTTCCTTCAGCGTTTCCGACAGACGCCAGTAAGAGGTCTTCAGCGCCGGGGCCAGGCCCGAAAGTATCCCCGTGAGCAGCGAAATCGCCACGGTGAAGAGCAGGACTCGGCCGTCCAGCCCTATCTCTTCCGCGCGCGGCAGCGTGGCAGGCAGCACGCTGAGCGCGGCCCGCGTGCCCCACTCCGCGACGAGTAGTCCCAGCCCGCAGCCGACCATGGCGAGCAGAATGCTCTCTGTGAGAGACTGGCGCAGTAAGCGCCGCCGGCTTGCCCCCAGCGCCGCGCGGACGGCGAATTCGTGCCCCCTCGCGGTCGAGCGCGCGAGCAGCAGGTTGCTGACGTTCACGCACGCGATCAGCAGCACGAAGCCGACCGCCGCCAGCAGCATCCACAGCACAGGCTTCACGTTGCCGACCATTCTTTCCTTGAGCGAGACGACCCTCGCGCCGTTGTCCTTGTTGGTGGCCGGATAAGCCGCGGCAAGATTACGCATCACCCTGTCTAAGTCGGCCTGCGCCTGCTCGATGGTCACGCCGGGCTTGAGCCTGCCTACCCCGTGCAGGCCCAGGGCCACGGCGCGATTCTCCAGCGCGGGGTTTTCCCACTGGCCGATGGGCACGTAGACATCCGACTGGCGAAAGATGTTGACTCGAAGGTTGAAGCTGGTGGGGATGACGCCGACGACGGTGTAACTCCGGTCGTCCAGGATAATGCCTCTGCCCACCACGTCGGGCGCGGAGCCGAGTCTACGCTGCCAAAGGTCGGCGCTGATGATGGCGACGGGCGCCGCGCCGCGCTCGTCTTCGCCCGGCGAAAATGTCCGCCCCATCACGGGCTCGACCCCGAGCATGGAGAAGAAGTCCGCGGAGACGAGTTGCGCGCTGACGCGCTCGGGTTCGCCCGCGCCGGTCATGATGAAGCCGTAAGTGCGCGAGACGGCCATCGCCGAGAACGTCCGGTTCTCCTTTCGCAGGTCGCGGAAGTTCGGGTAAGGGATGGCCCCCGTATCGAAATTGGGCTTACTCTGATGGAGCGTCACGAGCTGCTCGGGCTGCGGGTAGGGCAGCGGCTTGAGCAGCACGCCGTTGACGACCGAGAAGATCACGGCGTTCGCGGCGATGCCCAGGGCGAACGTCGCCACCACCACGGCGGTGAAGCCGGGCGCTTTGTGCATTAACCTCAGCCCGTAGCGCAGGTCCTGCCACAGATTCTCGAAGAGGTTGATGCCGCGCGCGTCGCGGCAGTCCTCTTTCGCTCGCTGCAAGCCGCCGAAGTCCCTCACGGCGGCGCGCCTCGCCTCGTCCGCGCTCATGCCGCCCGCGACGTTCTGCTCCGTCTGCCGGTCGAGGTGATAACGCAGCTCCTCGTCCAGCTCGCGCTCCGACTTTGACCTGCTCAGCAATGCCCGCCACAGCCTCTTCAACATCTCAAGCATCCTTTCCCGGCCACGCGCCACTGAGAACGCGGGCTCCTCTAGTCAGTCGATAGGAAAGGGATTGTATGGCGAGACCTATTGTCTGTCAATAGGAAAAGTTCGCGGCCTAAGCGGGAGGGGCCATCCCGAGCTGGTCAAAAAGGAAAGCGAGGACCTCCGACTCCTGGGCGATGCGCGCGCCGAGCGAGGAGCCGGCCCCGTGGCCCGTGTCGGAGCTGGTCCGCAGGAGGACGGGGAGCTTCGAACTCGTCGCCGCCTGGAGCCGCGCCGCCATCTTGCGCGAGTGCATGGGGTCGACGCGCCCGTCGTTGTCGCCGGTGATGAACAGCACCGCCGGGTACGCCGTGTTGTCCCTGACGCGGTGGTAGGGCGAATAGGCGTGGAGCGCGCGGAACTGCTCTGGGTCTTTGACCGTGCCGAGTTCGGGCACGTTAAAGGCCCCGTTCGGCGACAACTCGACGCGCAGCATGTCGTACCACCCCGCGTAACCCACGACGGCCCTGAAGAGTTCCGGGTGCTGCGTCAGCGCGGCGCCCATGAGCAGGCCCCCGTTGCTCCCGCCCTCGATGGCTAGCCTGTCCGGGGAAGTGTACTTCTTCTCGATGAGATATTTGGCACAGGCAATGAAGTCGTCGAAGACGTTCTGCTTCTTCGTGAGTTTCCCGGCCCTGTGCCATTCCTCGCCGTACTCGCTGCCGCCGCGGAGATTCGCCTCCACGTAGACGCCGCCCGCGTCCAGCCACAGGCGGTTCTTGCGCCTGAAACTGGGCGTCATGTTGACGCCGTAGCCGCCGTAGCCGTAAAGGATGGTCGGATTCTTCCCGTCGAGCTTCACGCCTTTGCGGCTGACGATGTTGATCGGAATCCTGGTGCCGTCCTTTGAAACCGCGAAGTCGCGCACGACCTGCGCGTCGTCGAAGTTGACGGAAGTGGTGCCCGCCAGGCGGGTCTTCGTGACCGCGCCGGTCGCGGGGTCGAAGCGATACCAGGTGAACGTCTCAAGGTAGCTCACGCTGCCGTAGAGAATCTCGTCCCCCTTCAGCCGCAGGCCGAGCAGGACCGAGGAGACCGGCTTGACGGGGACGGACGAAAGCCTTTTGCCGCCGAGGTCGAAGACGGCGACCTCCGACGGGCCGCCTTTCATTTCGGCCACGTACAGGCGCGTCGCCGCCGGGATGAAAGACTCGATGGTCGCGTCGCTCTCCGGGACGACCGTCTTCGCCCCGGAGAGCTTCGGGTCGTCGAGCGGCGCGGAGAGAATTTTACCCCGCGGCGCGCCATTGACCGTGAGCAGGTAGAGTGTCCCGTTCGGGCCGAAGAGTACGGACTTGACCTGGTCGGAGAACCGTGTGAGCTGCGTCCAGGTGCCGGACGGCCCGCGCAGGTAATGGGCGAACTCGCCGCCGTCGCCGTTCGCCACGCTGGCGAGCAGGTACTTGGCGTCCTCGGTCGTGCTGAGCGTGATCTCGGCGATCCGCGGAAACTCTTTCCCGATGACGTAAGTGTCCTCGCTCGTCTGCGTGCCGAGCTTATGGAAGTAGACCTGCTGGTAAAAGGTCATGTCTTCCGGCGGGCGCTCGCCGCCGCGCGGGAAGCGCGTGTAGTAGAAGCCGGAGGCGTCTTTGTCCCACTCCAGACTGCCGCCCGCGGTCGGGTACTGAACGCGCGGAATCACGTCAGGCAGTTTCTTTCCGCTGGCCGTTTCGTAAACGTGCGCGGAGCCGTCTTCGCTGCCGTTCTCCGAAAGCGAGACGGCGACGAAACGCCCGTCGAGCGACGGCGCGTAAAAGTCTATGGCGGTCGTGCCCTTAGGATTCAGGACGTTCGGGTCCAGGATGACTCGCTCGGAGGCGGGGTCGTCCGGCGAGTTCAACATCACCAGGAGCGGCTGGTTCTTCCCCGGCTCCGACTTCATGGCGAAGAACATCTTGCGCTGATAGAAGTTGTAGTAGATGGTCGGCCGGTCGTCGTACAGGTTCTTCAAGCGTGTGGCTATCGCCGCCCGCGCGGGCATCTTCTCAAGCAGTGAGCGGCTGAACTTGTTCTGCTCATCAAGCCAGCGCCGGACCGCCGGGTCGCCGGAGTCCTCAAGCCAGCGGTACTCGTCAATGACTTTGACGCCGTGATATTCGTCCGTGACCGCCTTCTTCGGCGTCGCCGGAAATTGAAGCGCTTGCTGCGCGCAAACCGGCGGCACTCGTACCGCCAGGCCGAGGAGGGCGATGCAGAGAAAGTAAATGATTGTGTGTTTCGTCCAGAATCGCACGATTGCCGCCTTTTATTGATGCCTGAATCAGGCAGGATTAAACGCGGCAGTTTTATCAAACTCGTCGTGTCGGGTCTTGGACGATCTTGCTCTGGGACGAAAACTGGCCCGGAGTCATGCCGACGATTCGCTTGAAGTTTCGGGACAGGTGACTCTGGTCGCAGAAGCCCGTTTCCAGGGCGACGTGTGAAATCGGCTGGCCTTCGAGCAGCAGCTTTCGGGCGTGGGCGATGCGGACCTGGGTCTGGTATTCGTGGGGCGGGAAGCCGACCTGGTTGTGAAAGACGCGGAGCAGATAAAAGGGGCTCAGATTCGTGATCGAAGTCAGTTGAGACAAAGAGACGTTTTCGGCGTAGTGGGACTTGAGATAGTCCCGAATCGTTTTAACGTGGCGTGGCTCACGGCCCGCGGGCCGAGGGGCTGGGTAATTCCCCAGATGCCGGCTGACGAACGCCCCCATCGTCGAGACGAACTCGGACTCTTGTTCGAGTGAGGAGATGTTTTGTTCGAGTTTAAGATGCAGGTTGAGCAGCGACCGAAAAATCGGGGCGTCGTCAACTACGAGCTTCGTGAAGTGTAGCGTCCCGAGGTCGCGCCCGGCGGATTCGGACACGATCCGTCTAAATGAGTTGGGCCTGATTCTTATAATCCTGTATTCGGCCCCGACCGATCTGGACGAATGCACCTCGTCCGGGTTCATTAACCCTAAGCTGCCCGGCAATGCGCTATGAGTCACGCCGCGGCAGACGGTTACTTCGACCCCTTTAAGCATGAGCAGGACGCAGTACTCTTCGTGCACGTGAGGCGGGTACTCGTGCGTGATGTTCGAGCCGCACAGCAACTCAAGGTCGTCCAAGTGCGGCGCGCGCCAAAATTTCCAGTGTGAATTATCGGCTTTAATTTTCATGTCAACGCGGGGCCGTCACCCCGGTTTGCCCGCCGGTTCGCACTATAGTTCGAACTTTCTACGGCAGCCGGTCCTCAGCCTCAAGGGCAGTTTCCACTGGTAGTGTTGCAAAATTTTCTTGGAGGAACAACATGTTGAGGGGGCCGAGCTTTCACGTCATACCCGCGGGCCGTGGCTTTGGGCGGGTGAGTTGATATTATGACTGTGTCTGGTGCTGCCCTTTTCGCGGTGGAAACACCTGCGCCGGTACTCGCCCCAAACCGGACAGTGAGCGGATTCAGGTGAAGAAAAAATTTTCTAAGGACCAAAAAATTATGGAACGAAAGCAAGCGACAGATTACCCGCAGGAGTTGTTAGACCTGTTCGACGAATACCAGCACGGCGACATCAGCCGCCGCGCCTTTCTCGACGGCGCGGCCAAGTTCGCGGTCGGCGGCCTGACCGTCTTGGCGATCTTCGAGAGCCTGAGGCCCAACTACGCCTGGGCGCAGCAGGTCACGCCGGACGACAAGCGCCTCAAGGTGGGCTACGAGGTCGTGCTCTCCCCGGCCGGGAACGGCTCGATCAAGGGGTACCTGGCCCGACCGGCGCAGGAGAAAAAGAGGCTGCCCGCCGTGCTCGTCATTCACGAGAACCGCGGGCTCAACCCCTACATCGAGGACGTGGCGCGGCGGCTGGCGCTCGCCAACTTCGTCGCCTTCGCGCCCGACGGGCTGACTTCGGTCGGCGGCTACCCCGGCAACGACGAGAAGGGCGCGGCCCTCTTCCGCGAGGTGGACGGGAAGAAGATGACCGAGGACTTCGTCGCGGCGGCCATGTGGCTCAAGCAGCGGCGGGACTCCACGGGCAAGCTGGGCGCGGTGGGTTTCTGCTTCGGCGGCGGGATGGTGAATCAGTTGGCCGTGCGGCTCGGGGCCGACCTGAAAGCCGGCGTCGCGTTCTACGGCCGGCAGGCGGGCGCGGACGACGTGCCGAAGATTTCCGCGCCGCTGCTGCTGCACTACGCGGGCAACGACGAGCGGATCAACGCGGGCATAGAGGCTTACGAGGCGGCGCTCAAGGCCAACAAGAAGGCGTACACGCAGCACATCTACGAGGGCAAGCAGCACGGCTTCCACAACGACACGACGCCGCGCTACGACGAGGCGGCCGCCAAACTGGCCTGGGCGCGCACCCTCGAATTTTTCAACAAACACCTGCGGTGAAGCCCGGTTACGCCGGCGACCGTCAAGACTCTTGAGGGGCGTGCCCGGCCTCTGATTCTCGTGGAGCCCGCCGGTCATGCTCCGGGGGTTGTGCCAAAATTTACGAGGGGGCAGGGGCCAGCCTCTGGTGAGCTATGAGTCATGACCTTCGACCTCCGACCCGAAACCCCGCGGCGGGCGGCGACGACAAGCGACTGTTAAAAGACGCGCTGGACCGGTCGCGGTTGTTGCTGGAAATCAACAACGCCGTGGTCTCCATCCTCGACCTGCGAGAGCTGTTGAAAGTCATCTCCCCCTGCCTGCGCCGGATCATCCCGCACGACGCGGCTCTCCTGACCCTCCGCGAGCCCGAGAGCGGACGGCTGCGGCTTCACGCGCTGGATTTGCAGACGTTCGGCCGAGCCCCCTTCGAGGAAGGCGTGCTCATCTCGCCGGAAGACACGCCCGAAGGGCAGGCCATGACCTCGCGCCGGCCCGTGCTGGCCGCGCCCGTCGTCGACCTCAAAAGATTCTCCTCGCCCTGGGTGCGGCACGCGGTCGACAACGGCGTCAGGTCGGGCTGCGCCGTGCCGCTCATCTCGCACGACCGCACGCTCGGCGCGCTGAGCGTCGTGAGTTTACGCGAAGGCGCTTTCACCGAGGCCGACGCGGAGCTGCTCGCCCTCTGCGCCAGCCAGATCGCCATCGCGGTGGAAAACGCCCTGGCCTACCGCGAGATCGAGACGCTCAAAAACAAGCTCGCCGAAGAGAAGCTCTACCTCGAAGAGGAGATTCAGACCGAATACAACTTCGCAGAGATAGTGGGCCAGAGCGCGGCGCTGAGGAAGGTCTTACGGGAGGCGGAAACCGTCGCGCCGACCGACTCCTGCGTGCTGCTCTGCGGCGAGACCGGGACGGGGAAGGAACTCATCGCCCACGCCATACACTCCCTGAGCGCGCGCCGCGAGCGAACGCTGGTCAAGCTCAACTGCGCGGCCATCCCGACCGGGCTGCTGGAGAGCGAGCTGTTCGGGCACGAGAGGGGGGCGTTCACCGGGGCCATCGCGCAGCGCGTGGGCCGCTTCGAATTGGCCCACAGGGGGACGCTCCTCCTGGACGAGATCGGCGAGATACCGCTCGAACTGCAACCCAAGCTGCTGCGCGTCCTACAGGAGCGCGAGTTCGAGCGGCTGGGAAGCTCGCGGACGATTAAGACGGACGTCCGCCTGATCGCCGCGACCAACTGCGACTTGCCGCAGATGGTCGCCGAGAAGAAGTTTCGCAGCGACCTCTTCTACCGCCTGAACGTTTTCCCCATCACGATCCCGCCGCTCAGAGAACGCCCCGAGGACATCCCCCTGCTCGTGAGGTACTTCTCGAAGAAACACTCGACGCGGATGAACAAGCGGATAGAGACGATTGCCAAAGAGACGGTCGACGCCCTCGGCCGCTACGCGTGGCCGGGCAACGTCCGCGAGCTGGAAAACTTCGTCGAGCGCGCGGTGATTCTTTCGCAAGGCTCAGAGTTGCAGGCCCCGCTCGCCGAGTTGAGGGCTCCGGCCGCGGCGGCCCCCGAAATTCCCGCCGCCGCGGCCGCGCCTCACGGCCCTTCACCCCTCTCGCTGGCGGAGGTCGAGCGCGCGCACATAGAGGAAATCCTGCGCCGGACGCGCGGCGTGATAGGGGGCCGCGGCGGGGCCGCCGAACTTCTCGGCCTGCCTGTCTCCACGCTGCGCCACCGCATGAAGAAGCTCGGCCTGCGTTAATCCTGACGCTCTCACGTCCTTTCAAAACCTCACGGCCGCGCGGCCGATTCTACCCGTGACACGATGCCGCATGTGGCGTCCGATGCCGCATGTGGCATCCGTTGACGCGCGACCCGCCGTGCCATAACACCCGTATGCGGCCCGCAAAAACACTCTTCCCCATGACGCACAGAGACTTACTCGGCCGCTCGCCCGCCGGACGCGTGTGGCCCCGCGCTTGCACTTAACGAAGGCCGACATTTCATGCAAGGAGTGAGTCATGGAGCAGAGATTGAACCACATAGAAGTCGCGCAGGGCGCGATTAGGGCCATGCTCGGGCTGGAAGCTTACCTGGCGAAGTGCGGGCTGGAGACTTCGCTGCGCGAGCTTGTTTATTTCCGGGTGTCGCAAATCAACGGCTGCGCCTATTGCCTGGACATGCACTCGAAAGACCTGCGGGCCGGGGGCGAGACGGAGCAGCGGCTCTACCTGCTCGACGCCTGGCGCGAGTCGCCCTTCTACACGGAGCGTGAGCGGGCGGCGCTCGCCTGGGCCGAGGCCGTTACGCTCGTCACAGAGGGCCACGTCCCCGACGAGGACTATGAGCGGGCGCGCGCACAGTTCAGCGAAGAGGAGTTGGTTAACCTGACTCTGGCCGTGGTCGGTATAAACGGCTGGAACAGACTGAACATCGCCTTCCGCACGACGGCGGGCGGCTACCAGCCGTCGGCGCGCGCCGCCGCGTAAGCGCCGGCGGAATACGGCACCGGGCAGAGGGGCTGACTGTCGTCTAACGCCTCCGCCCGAGAAGTGTCGCTCAGATCGGAGAGAAATTCATCGATGACGAAAGATCAGCAAACGTCGCGGGCGACGCAGGCCCTCAGCCTCATCGCCGCGGTGCTATTTGTACTCGTCGCGGCCGCGGTCGGTTACAGGACGATAGGTCTCCCGCCCGTCGTCATCGTCGGCGGGTCGGGGGCCGTCGCCCTCGTCATGTGGCACAGGACGTACCTGAAGAGGCCGCTGGCCCCGGAGGTCATCCTCCCGCCGTTCCTGCTGACGGTCGCCGCGCTGGAGGTGCACATGTGTGAGGAGTACTTCACGCGGTTCGGCCCCGCCATGAGCCGCCTCTTCGACATCAACTGGACCGAGCAGTCCTTCCTCCTCGTCTTCGCCTTCATCGGCCCGGCGCTCTACGCGCTGACCGCGCTCGGGCTCTACTACAGGGTGCCGCTCGCGGGCTTCATGGCCTGGTTCATCTTCATCGGGCCGGGCCTGGCCGAGTTCACACATTTCATATTCCCGATTCTGGAACCGGCCATCCGGCCGGAGGTGAGCGCGCCCGTGTCGCAGATGGTCGCGGGCAAGGCGTTCATCGCAGACATGCCGAACTACTACTTCGGGACGACGGGGCGGTACTACTTCTCCGGGATGTACACGGCCGTCCTGCCGATGATGCCGGGCGTGTACGCCATTTACAGGATTATCAAAGCGTCGCGGCACAGCCCGTCTCCGTCTCATGAGCATGACGGGCGCGGCCGGCCTCGGAGGCTCTCGTGCGCGTCTTCGTGACAGGGGCGACCGGCGTCATCGGCCGCAGAGTCATCCCGCTATTAATCGAGTCGGGCCACGAGGTGACAGGCGTCGCCCGCACGCCCTCCAAGCGCCGACAGATCGAACGAACGGGCGCAGCCGCGGCGGACGTGAACCTCTTCGACTCCGCCCCCGCGCGCGCTGAAGAAGGTAAAGGGGCGGCATGAGAGTTAAAGAGGTGAACCGCGCCGCCGACGCCGGGTGACTTGTGGAGCGGGGCGAAGGAAGATAGAAGGCAATGCGCGCCCTGAGGCCGGAGAATAAGTCCCCCTGGACCTTCTTCTCGCTGGTCTTCATTCTTTCCGTCCCCTTCTGGTTGCTCGGCCCCGCGGCCGGGCGGCTGCTGCGAAACGTAATCCCCATCAACCTCCCCGCCGGCGCGCTTCAGGCCGTCAACCCAACGCTGGCGGCCTTAATTCTCGCCCGCACGGAAAACGGGTCGGGCGGCGTAAGGGGTCTCCTGAAGAGGGCGGCCGACTACAGGAAGATCAAAAGGAAGATATGGTATGTGCCAGTCTTCTGCCTGTGGCCTGCCGCAATGTTCCTGGAGTACGGGTTGATGTCCTTAGCGGGCGCGGCGCTCCCCGATTCGCAATTCCCCGTGTTGATGGTCCCGGCCTTTCTCCTTCTGTTTTTCGTCGCCGGCGCGTGCGAGGAGTTGGGCTGGCAGGGTTGCGCCTTCGACCGGCTGCGCGGGCAGCGGAGCGCCTTGGAAGTCGGACTCATTTTGGGGGCGGCGTGGGCTGCGTGCCACGTCGTGCCCCTCGCGCAGGCCAGCCGGGCTCCGTCGTGGATAGTTTGGCAGTGCCTGGGAATGTTCCCGTTTCGCATACTCATCGTCCGGGTCTATAACAACACAGGGAGGAGCGTGTTCGCGGCGAGCGCATTTCATGCCACGTCTAACGTGGCCCAGTTCTCGTTCCCGAACTACGGCTCGCACTACGACCCGTTCATCGCCTGGCTCATCCTGACGTGCGCCGCGGCGGCGGTCGCATTATTGTGGGGTCCGCAAACGCTGGCCCGGTATAGATACGCCCGCGCCGCGTAGGCCGTGCGGACAACGGAGGGTGCTTATGTGGTTAAAGACAATTTATTTCCTGAGCCTCTTATTCGCCGCGCTGTCTCTCGCGCCGGCGATGGCTCACCTTTTGGAGTTGCCGAATAAAATCAATCTTTCGCGCGAGGACTACCTGACTGTGCAGCAGATTTACAGGGGCTGGTGGCTGCTCGGGTTAGTCATCGCCGTCGCGTTACTTTCGACGCTGGCCCTGACCATCACGGTTCGCAGGCAGGCCAGGCCATTCGCCTTCGCCTTGATTGCTTTGCTTTGCATGGTGGGTGCGCAGGCGGTGTTTTGGATATACACGTTTCCGGCTAATCAGGTGACAAACAACTGGACCGTACTGCCCGAAAACTGGGCGGAGCTTCGGCGTCAATGGGAGTACTCGCACGCCACCGGCGCGGTGCTGAACCTGGTCGCGCTGGTTGCGCTGATCTTATCCGTACTGGCAAGGGATGAAGGCTGTGAGGTGATTAAGCCGTCACTCCCGACTCACGCGTGAGCCGCGGCCGAACTCTTCTCGCGCACGAGCACCGCGAAGGAGTGTCCCGCGCGGAAGGTTCACCGCCGCAGGCGCGGAGAGAGCGCGCGCGGGCGGGAGGGGACGGAGAGTTGGTCGAGCAGCACTCAACCCTCCCCGGCCCCCTCCATGCCGGCGCTGCGCCCGCGGCGATGAAGCTCAGGCGACGTAGACTACGGGGGGCTGATCTTGCCCGCGTCGTCCCAGGTCGCGCGGCCTCCGTGGAGCGAGTAGGCCATGCCGTTGAGCGTGCGTCCTTCGAGCCCGACCGCGCTGGCGGGCACGCCCAGCTTGACCCACTGTCCGGCGGCCGGCAGCGGCCCCATGTAGCGGCGGCTGTTCGTCCCCTCCACGCCCCACGGCAGCAGGCTCTGTCCCCAGTAGGCGCGGTGCTCCCACGTCCCGTCGTTCCACTGCAACATCACCTGCTGCGGCGGGTTCAAGGGGTCTATGTAGACGTAGGCGAAGAGCGTGTCGCCCGCGTTGACGGTTAAAGTTTCGCTCGCGCCGTAGAAGTAGTGCTGGTGCATTCCGGCGACGACGTTCGACTGGTGGGCCAGCGAGTCGGAGATGGGGGTCGGGTCGGCGTCAACCCAGGTCCAGGTCTCGTTGTCCCCCCAGATGACGGCGCCCGCGGGCAGGTTGTCCCAGACCCAAACCGTTTCGGGTCCGCCGGCCTCGCTGAATTTGCCGGAGAGGTTGACGATCCTGAGTGTCCAGTCATCGTAGGTCGGAGTCACGAACCGCGTCAGGACGCCGGGCTTCGTGACCCTCTTGGTCTGAGTGGCGGGCGTGGTTTGGCCGCGCGGGTCAACGAAGGTCGTGTTGTACCTGCCGACGGGCAGGTTGACGTTGAATTTCCCTGGGCCGCTGGCCTGGTTGCGCACGGCGTAGACTACGTACTGGCTCTGCCCCTCCATCGAGTAAACGCGCATCGAGTTGCCGACCCGGCTGACGCGCGCGTTGTTGGGCGACATCTGCCACCAGACGTTGCCCAAAGTGTTCTTGAAGAAGTTGGTCATCGCCAGCGTGTCGTTGTAAGCGTTCTGGGCGACCCAGTCGGCCCTGATGGCGGGCGACGCCATTCCGGGGTCGGGACATTGGCCCGTATTGTCGCCGAAGGCCCCGTACCCGCCCCCGACGGCAATCGCCCACATCCCCCGCCGCTGGTTCTCTCTGCTGAAAACGGGGTTCGCACAATTACCGCCTATCTTGCTGTTGAGGTAGCCGTACTCGTCGTTGACGACGGGCCGGTTGTCGATCAGGTTGTTGAGGATGCTGAAATTGGCCCACTCGTCGGAGTTGGCGCAGGGGCTGCCGTTGCAGTCCGTGTGCCCGATGCTGAACTGCAACACGTCGTGAGCGGGCCACGCGCTCGCGGCGAACGAAAACCTGGCTTCATTCCTCGGGTGGATGGAAGTCGCGCGCTGTTGAGTGCGGGAGGCGTTGAACATCCACGGATCGTAGCTCGGGTTAGACTCATTCTGCGGCGTCGCGGGGGCATCCTTAGCGCCGAGCGTCGCGGCCCTGGCCTCCCAGTAAGCCATATCATTCTTAGCGAACTGCCACTCGTTGGACAGACTCCAAATCACGTTGGGGAAGGCGGCGTACCTGGCGACCGCGTAACGGATGTACCTGTCGTCCTGGGGCGCGCTGCCGAAGGTGCGGTTATTGTCGAGGGTGATGGTCTGCCCGGAAGCGTTTTTGCCGAGCGCGGGATCCTTGAACAGGATGACCTCGGCCAGCATTCTGCTGCCCTCGGAGTCAGTCTGGTTGTAAAGATAGTTGACGACCTGATCGAATTTGCGCCAGTGGTTTAAGTTGATGGCGTCGTGGTTGGGGGAAGTCGTGGGGCCGTTGAAAGGCTGCGTGTCGCCGTATTGGGCGTAGTAATTCCACCAGGGGTAGAGCAGCATGCGGACTTTGTTGAGCCCTTTGTTCTTGGAGTTGACGACGGCGGTCTGCCAGTTGTTGTAGCCGCTGACGGGCTGGTTGACTATCTGGTAATAGGTCTGCCCCCAGATGAACGGGTGAAAGCCGTTGTCGTAAACGAATTTGGTGGGGCGGCTGGCGTCGCGCCGCAGAAAGCCCTTTTGGTTGACGGCCTGGACCTTGAAAAATCTGGAGGTGCCCGTCACGTTGCAGGTCTGGGCGGGGTTCGCCTGCTTCGTGCAGCTTATGTCGTAGCGCCAGTCTCCGACTTCGCTCGCGTTGAACCGTATCTTGAAGATGATTTGATTGGTGGCCGAGTCCCTTTCGAAAAAGCCGTGGACCGTCAGTTGCCGGTTGTCAGAGATGCGTGTAAAGACCGCCTTCACGTCCGGCTCCGTGTAGGCCAGTGACTCGTCGTTGTAGGCGGTCTGCGGTATCACGATTTCGCAGATCGTGTATTGCGGCAGATACGCCGTGCCGCTCGTCTCGCAGGCGGGGAACGAGGGGCTTTGAGCCGAGGCGGCGTGGGCGCTGATGAGTAGCAGGGACGCGAGCAGGGCGATTCCCGCCAGCGCTGAGCGAAGTCGTGTCTGCATGTTGAATACTCCTTGGGTGAGACCTCGGGTCGAAGGTCTGTTGAAGACTGAGTGTAGTAACAGTGTAGTGGGGAGAGAATTTCTTCTTGCTCAAACCCCGGACTCGACGGACGGTGTCGGGAGGCTGAAGTCCTCGTTCCGTTAATCCGGCTGCGCGTTTTCTTGTGCCACAGGCGCGGCCGGGCTGTCTTCAAAGTCCTCCCAAATCTCTTCCAAAAAAAGTTCAAAGAAACTCAAAAACGCGAGGAGGGGCGGCAAACTCTGCCGCCCCTCCGAGGCCCGCCCGTATCATCGCAGCCGCGCCCTCACCTGAAATCGCTAATCAGGACTACGTCGTTGACCAGCACGCCGCGCGCGTAGACCAATTGTTTGCCGCCCCGCGACCAGGCGAAGTCCGTGAGGATGACGGATTGAAAATCTGTCAGTTGTCGGCGCTGGCCCCCGGCGAGCGGCTGCTCCCAGATGTTCGAGGTGTCGGCGTTCGAGTCGACGAACCGCAGGGCGCTGCTGTCGGGCGTCCACTGACTGGCCCACAGCCGGGTCGTGGTCGTCATCTCAAGCGTCTTGACGGGCGGCCCGCCGTCGAACGGCATGACGGCTATCGCCCGCCGCGAAGTCTTGTCGTCGAAAAGCTCGAAGCTGATTAGCCTGCCGTCCGGCGAAACGGCCGGAAAGCGCGCCCTCCTGTCGGTCAGCCGAACGGGCTCGCCGCCGTCCGCGGTCATCTTCCAGAGCCCCGTCCCTGCTCCCTGCGACGTGTAAACTATCCACCTGCCGTCCGGCGACCAGCGCGGGCGGTCTTTGACGTCGCCGCTCGTCAGTTGAATCTGATTACCGCCGTCGGCCTCCATCCTCCAGACCTGCGCGGGCCCGGACCTGTTGGAGATGAAAACGACGTGCCTGCCGTCGGGCGAGACTTCAGGGCTGTGGTCCGTGCGGCCGTCAGTGGTCAACTGCTTCTTATTCTTCGCGTCCCTCGTCACGACCCAGATGTCGGAGTTGCCGCTCTCGTTCGAGGCGTAAACTATCTTCCCGTCGGGCGTCCACGAAAGCCCCAGCAGGGAACCGAAGACGCCGCCGACCGCGAATTCAAGCTCCTCGCCGTGGCGCGCGTCCCCGTCTTCCGAGACCCAGATGTTCAGCAACTGGTCGGACTGCGTGGTGACGAGCGCGCGCGCGTCGGCCGTCAGGCTCACGCCCTCGTAGTAATTCAAGTCGTTGGTGATTCGGCGGGCCTCCCCTCCCGGATAGGAGAGCAGCCAGATTTGCGAGCCGGACGGCGAGTCGGGCTCGGCGGCGGCGAACAACAGTCCGCTCGCGTCGGGGAGCCACACGAGCGCGCTGATATTGGCCCACCTCCAATCGGTCAAGCCCCTCTCCGCGCCGTCTATGACGTTCACTTCGACGACCTTCATGCGACGACTTTGATCGAAGTTGACGGCGGCGCAGGCGATTGTCTTGCCGTCCGGGGACCACGCCGGCCCGATGAGAGAGAAGACGATTTGCCCTTTGCGTGAGGCGACCTGGCGCTCCTCGGAGCCGTCCGCGTTGGCTACGACGAGCGCGGTCATGATTCCGCCCGAGTCCAGGTAATTGCGAATGAAAGCAACCTGCCGTCCGTCCGGGGAGCAGGCGACGGGGCTGTCTATGTCTGTGATGGGTTGGGTCGGATTGCCGCCGAGCACGGGAACTCGTCTGAGAACGCCCACGTTCTTGTTCTTCTCGTACAGGACATAAAAGATGTAGTCACCGTCGGGCGAGAACGTTAAGCCCAGGTACATGACCTCGGCGGGCGGGACAACCTGTAGGTGGCTGGCCGTCACGACGTGTTTGAGCCAGAGGCTCTGTCGCCCCGCGTCTGTCATGACGTGGGCCACGTACTTGCCGTCCGGCGAGATGGCGGCGTACTGCGCCTTACCCTGCGTCGTCACGTTGGTAATCTTCATCGTCTGGAAGCGGTCGGCCTGCGGAGGCGGAGAGGTTCGCCGCGCGTTGCCGGCCGAATATCTGAGGGCGATGAAGGCTAAAGCGCCGAGACCGAGCGCCGCCGCGACGATGATGATCGTTACGGGCCGGCAACTCTTTATCGTGTCGAGCAGGCTGCGCGCTCCGGCCGCGTGGCGCGCGCCCGGAAGCGCATCTGTCAGGGCGGCCGGATTCTCGACCGCCTGCTTCACAGATTCTTCGTTTGAGCCGTGGGCGATGACTTCGGCCTCTTCGTCGGCCCCGGTGCTTTCGCCGGGCGACGAGTCCGGGCCTGCGTCCGGCACGGGGATGAACGGCGGGCTCTCTCTCTGCGAGACGCGAACGTCGGCCACGAAGCGGTAGCCGTAGCGGGGCACGGTCCGAATGTACTGCCGGCCCTCGCCGTCCGCCGCGAGAGCCTTCCTCAGCATGAAGATGTTTTGGGCGAGCGTCTTCTCTTCGACGAAGGTGTCGGGCCAGACTTCGGCCAGCAACTTCGTCTTCTCGACCAGACGATTGTGGTTGCGGACGAGCAGCAGCAGCGTCTCGAACGACTTGGGCGTTAGCTGAACGGGCTCGCCGTTGCGCAGCAGCACACGCTCGGCAGGCTCCAGGCGGAACTCATCGAATTCGTAAACCTCGTCTGCTTGCCTGGTCATGGCGACTTCCGCGGCGGTCTGACGATTCGCACCTTTACCGCACAGAAAAAAGCACTCGCCGGTTCTTACAAAAATCCTTGCATAAGTTGTTCCCAAGCCGGGCGGGGCGCTTTTGCCTGCGTCAGCCGCGATGCCCGCGCTCGCAGGCCATGTCGGGCCATCCAATTTCTTAGACAAAAAATCCATCAGGATAGATTTAAGGGGTTAACGATGTTCAAAACCTTCCGCCGTCAGGACCGCTTTAGCGGCCCTGAACATGCCCGGATTCCCACGCCTCGTGACTCCTGTCGAACGCTTCGGGACATTATTCTTTCGGTTTCAGATTGCCGTCTCTATTCTTCGAAACGGCTCACAAAACTCGCCGGGAGGGCTTCTCAACTCGCGGCGGCCGGCCCTCTGTGAACCGAACGGAATTTAATCGAAAGAATCGAGCAGCAAGATGAAGAAGGTCAGAAGTGTTACCCTATGCGGTTTGCAAATTTTAATCCTCGTGTCATTCAGCCTCGCGCAGGAGAAGCCGAACCCGACCCGCCAATCTTATTTGCAAGCCAGGCAAGTCCTGGACGCGGGAATCGAAGCCCTGGGCGGAATGGAAAACATCCGGCGCGCCGATAAAATCACGATTAATTACAGAGGGGTCAATCACCCGCTCGGGCAGAACGCGGCCTTCAATGCCGCTCCCGCCGAGTTCCAGCGCGTCGGGTTAAAAACCTTGATTGATTATTCGGGCAATCGTTACGTGACCGAGGGGCAGTCGAATTCGGCGGGCGGTTACAAGTTCAACTTCCGCTTCGTCGTCGCGCCGAAACGTTCGTTCAGCATTGACGTGCTGCAAAACCGGCGCGGCAACGAGGTGCGGGACTTGGACGAGCGTGCGAAAACTCAACTCAAGATAGGGATGCTCTCGGAAGTCCCGCACCTGCTCCTGCTCTACGTCACACAGCGCCCCGAAACTCTGCGCTCTCTGGGGGACGTAAGTGTTGGCGGGCAGAAATTCCGCGTCGTCAGTTTCGCCGCCGAGAACGGCGCGCAGGTTAGTCTGTATTTCGACGCGCGCACGGACCTGTTGGCGCGCACCGAACAGGTGGACAGCCACGCGCTCCTGGGAGACATCACGTTCGGAAACATTTTCTACGACTATCGGGCGGCCGGGAACGTCAAAATCCCGCGCACGCGGCGCGCATTCACCAATCAGTCCGTCACGGGCGAAAGCGACTACGCGGAAGTGAAGCTCGATTTCGCGGGCGGCGAAAAGCTGCTCGAAGTCCCCGCGGGCTACGCCGAACCCGCGCGGCCGCAAGGGGCGGCTGGCGCCGAAGTGATGCGGAAGTTGGGTGACGGCGTTTATCTGATTGAAAGAATCGGGCAAGCCTACCGCGTGATGTTCGTCGAATTCGAAGACCACGTCATGGTCCTGGAGGCCCCGACGGATTCGAACGTTTCCAGAGCGGTCATCAAACTCCTCAGGCAGACCGTGCCCGACAAGCCGATCAAATACGTCAGCTTCTCTCACTTTCACTTCGACCACACGGGCGGCCTGCGGGAATACATCGCGGAGGGCTCGACCATCGTCGTCCCGCCCGGAACGAAAACTTTCGTCGAACAGATAGCCAGATCGAAATTCACGCTCAAACCCGACGCGCTCGCCTCGAACCCGCGGCCGCCGGCCGTCGAAACGTTCGAGAAAAAGCGTGTCTTCACGGACGGCAAGCGCGCGGTGGAGCTTTACAGCATAGGGCCCACGTCACACGTCGGCGACATGGTGCTGTTCTATTTCCCGAAGGAGAAAGTCCTGTTCCAGGGCGACATGTTTTCGCCGCTGGATGCGGGCGGCATTCCGCCGATGATTGAAATCAATCACGAACTGGTGAAAAGGGTTGACGAACTCAAACTGGACGTAGAGACGCTCGTCGCCGTCCACTCCGGCGCGGTCTCCTGGAAGGATTTCCGTCAAGCGGCGGCCGACGCCTCACAAAAATGAACCCAGGGCGCGGCGGCATCGTTATCGTTACGATTAAATAACTGGAGGAGATGTCTTGTGAGTTCTAGACTCTACAAAGTGTGGCGGAAATTAGTTGCCGTGGCGCTGTTCGGCGCAGTAGCCCTGCCTTTAAACACGACGGCCCATCATCAACCCGCCATCGCACGAGCGGGCGTCCTGGTAATAGCGTACATGGACGAATCGAAGGTCGTCCTCGTAGACGGCGCTTCTTACAAAACGCTCGCCACGCTTGAGAGCGGTAAGAACCCTCACGAGGTGCGAGTCTCGCCCGACAAGCGCCGCGCCTACGTCGCCGCCGGGAAGACGATCACCGCCGTCGACCTCAAGAATCGAAAGGTCAAAGCCAGTTTCGATTTGGGCACTTACTCGGCGCACGACATCCGCGTCAGCCGCGACGGGAAACTGCTCTGGGCCGCCTGCGCGGGCGCGCAGACGATTCTCGAACTGGACGCTGAGACGGGGAAGATTCTCAACGCATATAAAACAGAGCAGCAGGGCTCCTGGTTCGTCGAAATCACGCCCGACGAGCGGAAGTTTTACACCCCGAACCTTGAGGGGAAAAGTGTCAGCGTGATAGACCGCGCCACCGGCAAGGTAAAGGTCATTCCGTTTAAGGACCCTGTCTACGGAATCGACATTACCCCGGACGGGAAACAGGTCTGGGTCAGCGGCGGCGACCTGGGCGTGATTGACACGTCCACCGATGAAGTCGTCGACAGGGTTAAAGCCTCCGAAGCCGAGACGGGCCGAATCAGAGTAACCTCCGACGGTAAAAAGGTGGTCGTCGCCCTGTCAAAGAAACTCGCCGTGTTCGACGCCAAGACCCGACGCCTGATTACTGAAACCGAACTCAGCTCAAGCCCGAAGGTTCTGACCCTCTCGGGCGATAACCGCCGCGCCTTTCTGACTAACCCCGAGGATAATTCGGTCAGCGTCGTAGACATTGTTGCCGGAAAGCAGCTCACCACCTTCCAGACCGGCAAGAAGCCCGACGGCATCGGGTGGGCGAATTAAGACTCCGTCGCCTTTGATACGTGAAGATAAATTTCATCACCCCGCGGACGCTGCGGCTGGCGCTTCTGATTTTCGCCGCGCACACGGTCCTCTTCCTCGTCCAGATTCCGCAGGTCTACCTTCACAACGTCCAGAACCCGCAGGCGGCCGGCGTCTGGGTTTCCATCGCGCGGCTCGCCTGGGGCGTTTATCTCTGGGGTCTGATTACGCCCCTGATTTTATGGCTGGGTTATCGTCTGCCGATTAGCCGCGGGCACTTGTGGCGCAACCTAATTTTTCACCTGCTGTTTAGTGTCGCCTCGGGGGTGATTCAGCACTTCGGTTACAATCTGGGGCTGCTGGGACTGGGCCTTGCTTCCGCGGAAAGTTTTCGGGCCAGTCTGTTCAGTTACACAGTCCTCTTCAACTTCATCTCCAGTTCGATGGTGCGCTACGCGGCCGTGATCGGCATTCAACACGCTTACCTCTATTCCCGCGAGGCGCGGGAGCGCGCCTTCCGTTTGCAGCAGGCCGAATTGCAGGCGCTGAAAGTGCAACTCCGCCCGCACTTCTTCTTCAACACCCTGAACGCAATCTCGGCGCTGATTTATCGCTCGCCGAAAGAGGCCGACCGCATGATTACGCAGCTCGGCGACTTGTTCAGGTTCGCGCTGAGGGAGGACAAGACGCAGGAGATTCCGCTCGCGGAAGAGTTGGATTTTCTGAAAGGCTTTTTGCGGATTCACCAGACGCTGATGGGGAGCCGTTTACAGGTCGGGTGGAAGATCGAGCCGGAAACGCTCCGCGCGTTAGTGCCTAATCTGCTTTTGCAGCCGCTCGTCGAAAACTCTATCCAGCACGGCCTCGCGCCGCTCGAACAGGGCGGGCTCATAGAAGTCTGCGCCGCGCGCCGCAACGGGCGACTCGTCTTGCAGGTGCGCGACAGCGGGCTCGGCCTGGCCGAGCGGGGTGTGCCAAATAACGGGGGCGTCGGGCTGGCGAACACGCGTGCGCGTTTGAAAAACCTTTACGGCGCGGGGCACCGGTTCGAGATTGACGCTTTGCCGGGCGGGGGGACGGTCGTGAACATCGAGGTCCCTTTCCGTGAGCAAGCGGCGGGGCGCTCATGAGTATTCGGACGATCATCGTCGACGACGTGGACTTGGCGCGCGAGCGCATCAAGATTCTGCTCGACGACCCGGAGATTGAGGTGGTCGCCGAATGCGCCAACGGCCGCGAAGCCGTCAAAGCCATCAGCGGCCTCAAGCCCGACCTGGTTTTCCTGGACATACAGATGCCGAAGGTCGGCGGCTTCGAAGTCGTCGAAGCCATCGGCGTGGAGGAAATGCCGGCGGTGATTTTCGTCACGGCTTACGACGAATTCGCCCTGCGCGCTTTCGAGATAAACGCGGTCGATTATCTTCTCAAACCGTTTGACGAGGCTCGATTAAAAAGGGCCGTCGAGCGGGCCAAGCGCGAGATCAATCGGCGGACGCCCGCGGGGGATGTCGAGGAAAAACTGCGGCGCTTGTTGAAAGAGGTCAGGCCCGAGCAGAAGTACCTGAAGCGCATCCCGGTGCGCTCCGACCGCCACACCACTTTAGTCCTGACCGAGGAGATAGACTGGATCAATTCCGCCGGGCACTATCTTGAGTTGCACGCAGGCGGCGAAACGCATCTCATCCGCGAGACGTTGTCACGGCTCGAAGCGAAACTCGACCCGGAAAAATTCGCCCGCATTCACCGCTCGATAATCGTCAACCTGGACAGCATCAAATCTCTCCACCCGATTTTCAACGGCGACCACGTCGTCGTCCTGAGAAACGGGCAGAAGCTAAATTCAAGCCGCACCTACCACGAAAAATTACTGGCACTTCTGGCGCGGTAAGGTCGGCGCGTGCGCCGCGGGTCACACGTCATTGATCGTGAGCGGCCTGGGGGTCTTCCCGTCGATGTCCGTGAAGCCGTATTCCTGTGCCAAATTCGCCGCGACGAGAACTGTGCCGGTTCTCTCCATCACGCCGGGGTCGGCGGCGAGCGCCGCGACGGCGCGGCCGATGAACTGCGGCGACTCCGAATTGCTCAAGTCCAGCCAGTCGGCCGCCAACATAACTTTTTCTGTTCTCACCAGGCCGGGGTAGAGCGAGACGACCGCGACGTTGTGCTCCCTCAACTCGTGCGCCGTGTCGGCCGTCATCTTGTCGGTCGCGGCCTTCGACACGCCGTAGGCCACGTTGCCGATGTGTTTCTGCGCCGACCAGAAAGAGATGTTGACTATGAGGCCGCTGCGCCGGGCGACCATCGCCCGGGCCGCGAGTTGACTGGCTACGTAATGGGCGCGCACGCCCGCCTGAAACATCGCGTCCCAACGCCAGACCGGCTGCTGCCAGAAAGGGCGTGACCACGTGAACTCGCCGTTCTCGACCATGTTCTCGTAGCCGCCCCAGACGTTATTCACCAGGATGTCCACGCGGCCTCGCTCGTCAATAATCCGCTCAAACGCCGCCTCGGTCTCCGAGTCGCGGGCATGGTCACAGGTGACGGGAATCACTCCTTCATCGGGCGTGAACGTTTCTTCCGAGGCGGTGCGGCCCGTGGCGTAAACAGTAGCGCCGGCTTCGGCCAGTCCGAGGGCCACGCCTCTGCCCACGCCCTTCGTGGCCCCGGTCACGACAGCGACTTTCTCACTCAAATCCGGCATCGCTCACCTCAACCAGTCTTACTCGAAGCACAGAGCAGGTAGCTTAATATCATAAAGCCGTTCGCCCGAGGAACAGCTCAACGGCCCGCCGCGGCCGGGCCGGACAGGAAGTTACTCAGGGCGCGGTCGAACTCCGCCGGGGCGTCTTCGCTGATGTAGGAGCGCGTGTCCGCGAAGGTAACGAGCGTCAGCGGGATGGAAGGGTAGAGCCGCTTGATTTCGGCCCACTGTGTGTGGCCCACGGCGGCCCCCGCCAGCGGAGACTTGGCGTCGGGCAGCGCGCTCATCGCCAGCGTCGGCACGGAGAGTCGCGCGAAATCTTCGGTCAGGTCCGTCGTCCGAATCTCCGAGCCGTAGCGGACCCCGCGCATCAGGAAGCCGCCGGCCAGGGCTTCGAGTGTCCACCGTTTCGAGAGCGCTTCGTCCTTCACGGCGAACGCCATCCAGTTCTTCACGGACGGGTTCGTGCTCGCGGGGTCGTCCAGGAGCCTCTTTATCTCTCCGCGGTCGCCGGGCACGTCGGCCGACGGGAAGAGTTGCGGCGGGACGAATCCTTTCATCTGGGCCAGCCGCTCCTGAAGTGTCGCGGGGCGGTCGGGCGAGTCGGGCGAGCGCATAGGCACGTTGACCTGCGCGTTCACGAGAATTACCGCGCGCACCCTCTCAGGCTTCAGCAGCGCCAGGCGCGCCGCGAAGTAGCCGCCGATGGCCGTGCCCACGACGACGAGTTTGCCCTCACGCGCGCTCTTCCCGACGAGCCGCAGGAGCGACTGCTCTATGTTGTTCAGCCAGGGGCGGCGCGTCAGGTCGAACACTTCGGGCCACGGCTGCGGGCGGGCCCGGCCCGCGCCGGGCAGCGTGACGACGTGGAAGCGGTAGCGGTCTTTGTTGCGCTCGACGAAAGAGCGGTAAAGCTCCCGGCCGTCAACCCCGGCGTCCGCGATGAGGAGCAGGGACAGCGGGCCGCGCCCGCTCGTCTCGACGTGGATGTAGTCGCCGGAGACAGAGCCCCTGGGCTCCGGGAGCCTCAGGTCAAACCGCCCGCCGCCCTGGGCGAAGGCGGCCGCCCGCTGGGCCAGAGCGGTCACGGCCTGCGGCCTGCCGCTCAAGTCCACGCCTTGCAGTTTATTGAATTGGAGGTAGAGGTCGCGGAAGGCCGCCGTGCGCTCGTCCGCGGAGAGGCCGGGCCTTGAGGCCGCGCCCCACAACTCGACCATCTTGTCCACGTCCGCCGGAGCGGTCTTCTGAAGGCCCACGTAGTCGAGCAGTTTAATCATCCGCGCGCGTGTGCCGTCCTGCGCCCGGACGATGCCGGCAAGCAAGAAGAAGAGGAGGGCTGTGATGGCTGCTTTCTTCATATTCAATCTCCTGGGGCCGGTACGAACTTGGCCGGAGATGTTATGTGTGTGAAGCGAAGCGGCGCAAAGGAAATGCAACCGGCGCACGGGCTGGCGCAATGAGGGCGCGGATTCTTGCAACGAGCAATGTTGAGGAATTGCTTTTGAGCTTCAGGCCAGACGTTCGAGGAGCGTCTCCAGGCGCTGGCGGTAGCGGCGGCTAACTTTTAACTCCGTGCCGTCCCGGAGCACGACGAGGCATTCGCCGCCGAACCAGTCCTTCAGACGCCGCACGCGGCTCAGGTTGACCACGGCCGAGCGGTGAATCCGTGCGAACTCTCCGGGGTCCAGCCGCGCCTCTATGCTCCCCAGGTTGCCGCGCAGCAGGTACGAGTTTCGGCCCGCGTGAATCTTGGTGTAGTAGCCGACCGCTTGCAGCCAGTCTACTTCCTCCGCGGGGACGAAGTTGACCTCGCCGCCCGCCTTGATGAAGAAGCGTCTCAACGGCCCTGCGTCCTGCGAAGTGCCTGCGTCCGCCTGAGCCTTGCCCGCGCCGCGGTAGTGTTCCACCAGCGCCAGAAGTCTTTGGCTGAACTCCGCCGTGCGCCGCTCGCGCAGTTGTCCCTTCGCGCGCTCAAGCGCCTGGTAAAAACGCTCGTCCGGGAAGGGCTTGAGCAGGTAATCGAGCGCGTTGACCTCGAAGGCTTTCAAGGCGTAGCTGTCCCAGGCGGTGATGAAAATCAGGATGGGCGGGCGTTCCAAGTTGATCGCCCCCACGACTTCGAAACCATTCTTGTGCGGCATCTGCACGTCCAGCAGGACTAGGTCGGGCGCGAGCCGCTCGATACTCTCGATTGCCGCGCGGCCGTCGCCGCACTCCCCTACGACTTCCAACTCGGGGTCCCCGGCGAGCAGCGTGCGTATGCCCTTCCTGGCGTTCACCTCGTCGTCAACGATTAGCGCTCTTATTTTCTCCATCACTCTCCGCCCTCCGGTGAAAAGGGATTCTCAGGTGGGCCGCGACCCCTTTGGGCTCGGCGTTTTGAATCACGAACTCCTGCCGGCCGCCGTAAAGCTGTTCCATGCGCGAGCGCACGTTGCTGAGCCCTATGCCTTCGCCCGCGTCCGGCCGCCAGCCCGCCGCCAGCCCCGGCCCGTCGTCCTCCACGGACAACTCAAGCCAGCCGTTACGGCGGCGCGCGGTGATGCGTACGAGTCCGGCCAGCGACGACTTGGCGACGCCGTGCCTGATGGCATTCTCGACCAGCGGCTGCAAAATCAGGTTGGGCACCTCCGCCGCGAGCAACTCCTCCGGGACGTCCACCTCGACCCGCAGCCTGTCCTGAAAGCGGAACTCTTCAATCGCGAGGTACCTTCGGACGAAGCTGAGTTCGTCCGCGAGCGGGACTTCCTGCCGGGCGTTGTCGCCGAGCGACGAGCGGAGCAACTCGCCCAGCCCCGCGACCATCTCGACCGCCCGACTGTTCTCGTTGTTGCGGACGAGCATGGCGACGGTGTTCAGCGCGTTGAAGAGAAAGTGAGGCTGGATTTGCATCCTCAAGGCTTCGAGTCGCGCCAGGCCGAGCTGCGTCTCCAACTCCCTCGCCCTCGTCTCGCGCTCGCGGTACTTGCGGTAAGAATCCCGCGCCACGGCGGCCCCTAAAATGGCCCAGTAAAGAATCAGCTCGATGTACAGGAAGACGCGCACCCCTCTGCCGAACTCGGAGAGGAAGCTGAGATTCACCCCCGGACGACTCTGGCCGAACAGCGTGCCCAGCAAAGCGAAGAGCGCGATGTGCGACAGGCCGAAGAGGAGGCTGAGCGCAAAGTGTGCCAGCGTCGCGCGGCCCGGCCTCTCCCTGCTGAGCGGCACTCTTTCCGCGAGGCGAAAGATCAGGGGAGTCAGGAGCGCCCAGTAAGACCAGATGGCTAGCGACCAGAACAGGAAGACCGAAAATCCCACCGGCGAGGAGGTCTGGATGCTGTCGGCATACCTCTGGCTCGCGCTGACGAGCGACAGCACGAGCCAGACGGTTATGACGCCGAGCGCCAACGCGCCGCGCGACGAGCCCGCCTGACTTTCGGAAGTGATGTCTGAGTCGGTCACTCTCTTCGCCACCGGATGAAACCCTCACCGCCTGAATCATATTCCGCAAAGGCGCTCAATTCCAATGGCTACGCTTTATCTCAATTAGAGGTTGCCTTCGGCGAGATTTTCTGTGTACGATCCTAGCCAGCGGGAACGCAACGGAATCGCTGCTTATCCCTGAAGCGCCTATGACTGTCCTTTAAGAATGAGTTGCGCGGGTCGGCGTGAGCCACAGGCATGGTCAGGTCTGACCTTTGCCTGACGGTTTATCTGCGCCCCAAGACTGCCGCATCTCATTCACCCCTGCCAGCCCCACAATAATCTATCAACGAAACGCCTGACCGGCGCGAACAGACATCTCTTCGGATGTTGCGCGTGCTCCGTCGTCTCAAGGTTGGGCGTGTTGACGAACTGAAGGCAGTCGGCGTTTATTCAGGAGAAACCCACAATGAATTTTCAGGCTCATCATCTGGCGGCCCTCGGCTGGAGTGAATTTTTTGAAGAGAGCTTCCGGCCTTACGCCGCGAGCGGCTACGAGGCCGCCCGAGTCGCGCTCGAACATCGACACCTCTACGGCGTCTATACCGAGCGGGGGGAGTTGCTCGCCGAAACCGCCGGGAAGCTGCGGCACGAAGCAGCGTCCCGAGACGCCTTGCCCGCGGTGGGGGACTGGGTCGTGATTCGCGCGCGCCCGGAAGGCGGCAGGGCGACCATTCATGCCGTCTTGCCGAGGAGGAGTAAGTTCACGCGCAAGGCGGCCGGAGAGCGCACCGAAGAACAGATCGTCGGGACTAACATAGACACGGTCTTCCTCATCACCTCGCTCAATCAAGACTTCAACCTGCGCAGGATCGAGCGCTACCTGATAGTCGCTTGGGACAGCGGAGCCGACCCGGTCGTCGTGCTGAGCAAGTCCGACCTGAGCGATGAAGTCGGGAACAGGATCGCGGAGATACGGGAGGTGGCGAGAGGCGTTCCCGTCCACGCCGTCAGCGTCGTCAACGGAGAGGGCCTGGGTGAGTTGGCACAGTACATCAGGGCGGGGCAAACCGTGGCGCTGTTGGGCTCGTCCGGGGTCGGGAAGTCTACCCTCATCAATCACCTCGCCGGGCGCGACCTGCAAAGAATACAGGAGGTGCGCGAGCACGACGACCGCGGCCGGCATACGACCACGCACAGGGAGTTGATCCTCCTGCCGCAGGGAGGGCTGGTGCTCGACACGCCCGGGATGCGTGAGCTGCAACTGTGGGACGGGGAGGGCGGCCTGCGCCTGGCTTTCGACGACATAGAAGCCCTGGCGAGAGACTGCCACTTCGGCGACTGCCGGCACCAGGACGAGCCCGGCTGTGCCATCAGGGATGCACTGGACAGTGGGGCGATTGACGCCGAGAGGTATGAGAGCTACGAGAAGCTGCAAAAGGAGCTGAGCTATCTGTCGCGCAAGCAGGACAAGCGCGCACAGATTACCGAAAAGCAGAAGTGGAAGAAGCTCTCGCGCCTGGCGAGCGAGAGGTCAAAGATGAAGCGCAGGTAATGGCGCGCCGTGGATTGCTGAGATATATTATGCTGCGACGGCCGCGGGCCGTCTGAAGCCCCGGCAATCACGTACCGCCGAACATTCGAGTCAAGTAATATTTGTGATGAAGAAGCCCTTCTTGCGAGCACTGCGCGGGGTCGCCTCCCGACTGCTCCTTTGCTGCGCGCTGGCGGCCCCCCACGCGGCCGCGCCCGCGCCGGACAGGAACACCCTGGGGGTGACTTTCGTCAACGTGGCGGCGAAGGCTGGCATCACGACGAAGACCGTCTACGGGGACGAGCACAAGAACAGATACCTGCTGGAAACCACGGGCAGCGGCGCGGCCTTCATCGATTACGACAACGACGGCTGGGAGGACATTTTCCTGGTCAACGGCACGCGCCTGGACGGCGTCGCGGGCGGGGCGGCCCCGACCAACCGCCTCTACCGCAACAACGGCAACTCCACGTTCACGGACGTGACGATTCGCGCCGGGCTGGTCCGCTCGGGCTGGGGGCAGGGCGTGTGCGCCGGCGATTACGACAACGACGGTTTCGTCGACCTGTTCGTCAGCAGCTTCGGCAAAAACGCCCTCTACCGCAACAACGGCAACGGGACGTTCAGCGAGGTCGCGGAAAAAGCGGGGGTCGCGAACAACCGCACGCGCTGGGGCTCCGGGAGCGCCTTCGTGGATTACGACCGCGACGGCCACCTCGACCTGTTCGTCGCCAGCTACATCGACCTCGATTTAAAGTCGGCCCCACTTCCCGAAACTGGCCCATGTCTTTATAAGGGCGTCATGGTCGCGTGCGGCCCGCCGGGGCTGGCCGGCGGCGTCAACGCGCTCTACCGCAACAAGGGCGACGGCACTTTCGCGGACGTGTCCGAGAAGGCGGGCATCACGAAGGCGAACGGCACTTACGGCCTGGGCGTGCTGGTCGCCGACTTCGACAACGACGGCTGGCCCGACATCTACGTGGCGAACGATTCGTCCCCCGCCGCCCTTTACCGCAACAACAAGAATGGCACATTCACGGACGTGGGCGTCGAGGCGGGCTGCGCCTTCAGCGTGGACGGCAAGCCGCAGGCCGGCATGGGCGTGACGGCGGGTGACTACGACCGCGACGGCTGGCTGGACATCTTCAAGACCAACTTCGCGGGCGACACGTCCTCGCTCTACCACAACGTAGGGCGTGGCGTTTTCGACGACGTGACGTTCCCAGCGGGCGTGGGCGTCAACACGCGCTGGCTCGGCTGGGGCGTCGGCTTCGTCGACGTGGACAACAACGGCTGGCTCGACGTGTTTCTGGTCAACGGCCACGTCTACCCGGAGGTCGAGAAGTTGACGACCGAGGCCGGCTACGCGCAGCGCAAGGTGCTCTACCAGAACTTGCAGAACGGGCGCTTCGCGGACGTGTCGGAGCAGGTCGGCGGCGCTGTGCTCGAGCCGACGCCCGCGCGCGGCTGCGCCTTCGGCGACTTCGACAACGACGGGCGCGTGGACATTCTCATCAACCCTGTCAACGCCGCGCCCGAACTGCTCCGCGCCGAATCCGGCAACCAGAACAACTGGATTAAGATTAAAACCGTCGGCACGAAATCCAACCGGAGCGGAATCGGCGCGCGCGTCAAGTGCGTGACAACCGACGGCAGCCAGATTGACGAGGTGCGCAGCGGCGGCAGTTATTATTCGCAGAACGACCTGCGCGTACACTTCGGCCTGGGCAAGAATCAGAAGGTGAAGTCAATCGAGATACGCTGGCCGAGCGGGCAGATAGATACCATCAACGACGTGGCCGCCAATCAACTCGTCGTCGTCAAGGAAGGGGCCGGGATTGTGAAGCCGGCGTCGAAGAAATAGATGACGTTTCCGGGAGTACATCGTCGGACTAAAATCTTTCTCGCCGCGGCCGCGCTGCTTTTGTGTGTGCCAATTTACGCGCAGGGGCAGCGCCCTCAGGCGGGCAGCGCCGAGCAGCACTACGAAAAGGGGGTCGCACTTTTAGGGAAGCAGCAGGTTGACGCCGCGATTGCCGAGTTGGCGCAGGCGACAAGGCTCAGCCCCGACAACCCTCTGGCCCATTATTACCTCGGCTACGCCCTCGGCGCGAAAGGCTCTCTGCCGGAGGCCATCGCGGAGTACGAGGCGGCCGTCCGCCTCAAGCCGGACTTCGGGGAAGCGCAGTATTACCTGGGCGCGGCCCGCTGGTTTACCAATGACGTTAAGGGAGCTATCGAAGCTCTCTCGGCCGCGGCCAGGTTGATGCCCGAGCACGCGAACGCTCATTACTACCTCGGGCTGGCCCTGCAAAAAAAGGGCGACGCGGCGGCGGCCGTCAATGAGTTGGAAAGGGCTGTCAAAATTGCGCCGGGGATGATAGCGGCCCGGCACGCGCTCGGGCTGGCGCTGCAACAGGACGAGAACCTGGACGCGGCGATTGAGGCTTTCCGCGAGGTCGTCCGTCTCAAGCCGGACTTCGTGCAGGCGCACAACGACCTCGGACTTGCGCTCGTGCAGAAGCGCGACCCCGCCGGGGCCATCACGGAGTTCAACGCCGCGCTCGCCCTCGAACCCGATAACGTGATAGCCCATCACAACCTCGGCATGGCGCTCATTCAGAAGGGCGATTACGCGGCGGCGGTCGCGCAGTATCGGAAGCTCCTCACGCTCACGCCCGACGATTCCTGGGCGCACTACAACATGGCGCTGGCTTTGAAGCAGAAAGATTCTCTCGACGAGGCCGTGGTCGAGTTGAAAAGGGCCGCCCAGCTTCAGCCCGGCTTGCAGGAGGCGCATTACACGCTGGGCGTGATCTACTTGCAGCAGTCGAAGCTCGACGCGGCGGCCGCCAGTTTCAGGGCGGCGATTGAGGCGAAGCGGGATTACGCGGAGGCGCACTACACTCTTGGCACAGTTTTCCAGCAGCAGGGCAAACTGGACGAGGCGATTGCCGCCTTCCGGGAGGCGCTGCGCTACGCGCCCAACGCGCCGGAGGTCCACAACACGCTCGGCACGGCGCTGCGTCAGAAGGGCGACATGGACGCCGCCCGCGCGGAGTTTCAAGAGGCGGCGCGGCTCAACAAAATCAAATCCAACATGCAGGCCGCCACCTTCGCCACCAACACCGGCCTCGCGCGACTGAAAGAAGGGAACCTCGACGCCGCCATCGAAAGATTCCGGGCGGCCGTCCAACTCGACCCGACGAGCGCCCAGGCGTACTACAATCTAGCCAAAGCGCTTCAGCAAAAAGGCCAACAGGCGGCCGCCCGCAGCGCATATCAAAAGGCTAAGGAACTCGACCCGCGCATAAAGCCTTTGCAGTAGAGACGTAGAACTTGTAGGGCTAGGGGAAAAGCAGGGATGAGGGATGGAACTAGGATTATTCAATCTCAATCATTTATAAATCCCTCTTCCTCAATTCAACATTACAGCGAAATTCTACTCCCTTATAACCAACGGAAATCTCAACGAAATTGCCATTTTAGATAAGGTAGAATTCAACAAAAGAGTTATTTTGTGGAATTATAACTATCCATATCTGCTTTGAGCGAAACGCCGGTCAAGCCATGTTGTCAGATAAGCATTGACAGAAAGCTGCTGTCTGTCAGGTCAAGTTTTGGCTTTTAGAAATCATTACACTTTCATACTTGCTCTCCCGGCCTTTACTTCACAGCGACAGCGCCCTCTTTAATCTTCACGATTTGATTGACCGGGATGTCCTTGATCGTTTCGGTCTGCCCGCTCGGCCAGCGAATCTCTATCTGGTCGGCTTTGCGGCTGGTGCCCATGCCGAAGTGCAGTCGCAGGTCGTTGTGCGAATAGTAGCTGGATTGGCTCGCGACTTCCTGGGCCTGCACGTTTGAGCCGACGCGGATGATGACTCGCGCGCCGATGGCGGTGCGGTTGGATTTCGTGCCGGTGAGTTGGAGTTGAAGCCAGTTGTTCGGCCCGCGGCGGCGGCCCTCGTTGTAATCGTTGCGTAGAAGCTGCGGCGGCTCGTTCATGTTCATGACGAGCGCGTCCACGTCGCCGTCGTTGTCGAAGTCGCCGAAGGCGCAGCCGCGGCTGGATTTCGGGGAGAGGACGCCGGGGCCCGTCGCGGTGCTGACATCCTGGAAGCGGCCGTTGCCCAGATTTTGATAGACGAGGCGCGGGCCGCGGTGCGGGTACTCTTTGAAGACCTTCTCGACTTCGGGGTAGACGCTGCCGGTGGCGATCATGATGTCGGGCCGGCCGTCGTTGTCGAAGTCCGCGAACCCGGTGCCCCACTCGACGTGGCGCGTGTGCTCGAAGCCCGCGGCCCTTGAGGCGTCCTCGAAGAAGTTGCGCCCGCTGTTGCGGTAGAGCGCGGGGAGGTCGTCGGAGAAGTGCGTCTTGAAAATGTCCAGCAGCGCGTCGCCGTTGTAATCGCCGACGGCCACGCCCATCCCGGCCTGCGCGTTGCCGTCCTCGTTGTAAGCGCAGCCCGCCTCGACCGCCACGTCCGTGAACGTGCCGTCGCGGTTGTTGCGGTAGAGTGTGCTGGCCGTCGAGTCGCAGGCGACGTAGATGTCCGTCCAGCCGTCGTTGTTGAAGTCGGTCGTCGTCGCCGTCATCGAATAACGATTCTGCACGCGGCCGACGCCGGACGACTCCGAGACATCTCTGAACGTGCCGTCGCCGTTGTTACGGTAGAGGAGGTTGGTGTCCGTCGGGAGCCCCTTCGGCCCGCAGTTGACGGGCACGCCTTTCCAGAAACAGTTCGCGCCCTTGCCCGGCTCCGGCGCGTTGGCTAAGTCGAACTTCAGATAGTTGGCGACGAAGAGGTCTAACTTCCCGTCGCGGTCGTAATCGACGAAAGTGCAGCCCGAGCCCCAGCGCGTGCCGCGGGCGGCGAGGCCGGCTTTCTCGGTCACGTCCGTGAACGTGGCGTTGCCGTTGTTGCGGTAGAGGACGTTCTGTCCCCAGTAGGTGATGAAGAGGTCTTCGAAGCCGTCCGAGTCGTAGTCGCCGACGCAGACGGACGAGGCCCACCCTACGCGGCGCAGGCCCGCCTTCTCCGTGACCTCCGTGAACGTGCCGTCGCGGTCGTTGCGGTAGAGTCTGTTGGTCGGCCCTTTCCCCTGCGGGAAGCCTTCGAGCCGCGTCCCAGTCAGCAGCAGCAGGTCGGCCCAGCCGTCGCGGTCGTAATCAAAGAAGGCCACGCCGCAGCCGTTGGTCTCGATGATGAATCGCTTCTTCTCGACGCCGCCGTAGACCACGGGCTCGGTCAGCCCCGCGCGCTCCGCGACATCAACGAAGCTGACGGGAAAATCTTTTGTCTCTTTTTGTTGCTGTGCGTCAGGCGGGTGAGGGGAGAGGAAAACAAGCCCGACGATAAAGGCTGAAATGATGAGACGCGACATTCGGTATTGCTCTTCGTCCGCACGCGGTTTCGCGGCGCGCCCTTAGGGCTCTTTGTCCGTGCTTGCGCGCAGCTTCTCCGCGAGGTCGAACTCTCTTTTGGCCTCGTCGGCGCGGCCCGCCTGCTGAAAGACCTGCGCGAGTAGGTGGTGGCCGGAGAAGTTGCCAGGGTCCATCTGCAACGCGCGCCTGAGCATGTTCTCAGCGTTCGCCAAATCGTTCTTCTTCAGGAAGACTTTGCCGAGCACGATGTACGGGCCGCTGAAGAACGGGTTGAGCCAGATGGATTTCTGTAGCGGGCCGACCGCCTCGTTCCATTTGAGCTGGCGCGTGTAGGCTTCCCCGAGCCTGTAGTAGGCCATGCCGAAGGCCGGGTTGATGGCGATCTCCTTTTGCAGCAGCTCTATCCCACGCTCCACGTCTGCGTGGTAGATAGCCATCTCGCCGAGCAGGAAGTTGGCCTGCGGCAGTCGCGGGTCGAGTTCGAGGGCCCTCTGTAGCTCCTTCACGGCCAGCTCTTCGAACCGCTGGCGCACCAGCATCTGCGCGTTGACGAGGTAGGCGGCGGCCGAGGCCGGGTTGAGATTGAACATGCGCGCCAACGTCTCGCGCGACTTGCCGGTGTCGCGCGTCTGTATGTAGCAGATGCTGAGCGCGTAGGCGATCTCCGTGCTGCCGGGCCACCACCGGCCGAGTTGTTCGAGGTAGGGGATGGCCTCCCTGATGTGCCCCAGCATGTAGTGCGAGAGGCCGAGGATTTGCACCTCCTCGCGGTACTGGCGGCTGGTCTCGGGCGTTTGCCTGACGGCGAACGAGATGTGTTCGACGGCGCGCTGGTAATCGGCCTTACGGTAGTAGGCCAGCCCCAGCAGGTATTTGACCTGCACGTCGTTCGGCTTGAACCTGGACGCGACGCTGAGCATCTCGATGGCGGAGTCGAGCTTGCCAGCGTCAATCAGGCTCTGGGCCTGCGCGACGATTGCGGAATCGTCCGGCGGTTTGGCCGGCGTGCGCGGCGCGCTCTGGCCCAGGGCCGCCAGGGCGCTGAGCGCGACGGCGAGGGCGATGGCTGGTAATCGGCGGAAAGATGTGCTCGTCATGGGAGTCTCACCAGAGTTTTAAGAAGAGCGGGACGCGCCGCGCGCGTGCGGAAAGAATATAGCCCAAACGGGAAAGGCTCCGGCGGCCTCATCATATACCAATTAAGACCGGGAGGGCCACTTTCTCAGGAGCGCGCCGCCCGCGACCCATCGGCCGGGGCGCGCGCGGAATTTTGTTCGCGGTTTTGAAAAAATTACTCTGTTGTTTAAGACAACAATGTGATAATAATAGGGCCGCAACAAAACACTAAGGACAGCGCCCTTGCCTCGCACTGGCACAGCTCCTTAGCTTTCCATCTTCTTTTGAAGCACTTTTGAATAATCCTAAGCGCCGGCGATTCAAGGTAATCTCGGGCGGGTAGTCTCATTTCGGACAGAGGGCGGCTTAATTGAAAGCACGGTCATAGCCTGACACGAAAGTCAGGCGGACAAGGCTCCGACTCTCGACAAACTTTCGGCGGGCTTGCCAATCCTCCGGCCGGCCTCAGCCGCGAATGAGTACTGGCTGTTTTGACTCACCAAGGAGATTTCCCATGCTGAGAAGAAAACTTTCTCCGCTGCTGCTCAGTTTGTTACTCGTTTCTGCGCTCGGCGTGAACGTCCGGGGGCAGGCCGTTTATGGGAGCATCATCGGCTCGGTCACGGACCCGCAGGGGGCCGCCGTGGCGGGCGCGACGGTCACCATCACGGACTTAACCAAAAACATCTCGAGGACAGTCCCGACCAACGAGGACGGCAACTACAGCGCGACGAACCTGATTCCCGGCAGGTATCAGGTCAAGGTCGAGCAGCAGGGGTACAAGGTTTCGACCCAGGAGGTCGATGTCCAGGTTGACGTTGCGGCGCGCGCCGACTTCGCCCTGGCAGTCGGGGACGTGTCCGAGACGGTCACGGTCAGCGCCGACCCCATCGAACTCAGCCTGAAGACGGACCGCGCCGACGTGGCGACCCAATTCAGCCAGCGGCAGGTCCAGGAACTCCCGACCTTCGACCGCAACTTCACGCGCTTCCTGCTGCTCACGCCCGGCACGCAGCAACTCCCCGGCTGGCAGCACGCGGCGAGCGAGAACCCGCAGGGCTCGACCCAGATCATGGTCAACGGGCAGCACTTCAGCGGCACCTCATACCAGCTCGACGGCACAGACAACCGCGACCCCATCCTGGGAATCATCGTCATCAACCCGACGCTTGAGTCCGTCACGCAGGCTAAAGTGACGACGCAGAACTACGACGCGGAGTTCGGCCAGGCCACCGCCGGGGTCGTCACCGCCCAGACCCGCTCGGGCTCGAACGACCCGCACGGCAGCGTCTTCATGTTCCGCCGCAACGACCTTACGCAGGCCCGCGACCCCTTCAGCGAAGTCTCCGTCGACCCGCTGACCGGGAAGATCATCCCGGACCAGGTCTGGAGCCAGTTCGGCGGGTCGTTGGGGTGGAGACTCATCCGGGACAAGAACTTCATCTTCGGCGATTACCAGGGCACGCGCAGCAAGGAGGGCGGCTCGGTGCGAACGACCGTCCCCATCGCGGCGGCGCGCACGCCGAACGGCGCGGGGTTCTTCGACCTCAGCGCCTACCCGTTTCAGATTTACGACCCGGCGACCGGCGACCCCGTGACGGGCCTCGGGCGGACGCCCTTCCCCAACAACCAAATCCCGGCCGCACGCGTCTCGCCGCAGGCCAGGGCGCTGCTGGCGAACCTCCCGCTGCCGAATCAACCCGGCACGTTCGCCAACTACACGGCCACCGGCGCGGGTATTTTCAACGGCGACCAGTTCAACATCCGCGACGACCATTACTGGAGCGAGACTCTGCACATCTTCGGGCGCTTCAGCTACGCGAAGTACGAGAGGACCAAGCCGGGCGCGTTCGGCTTCGACCTCGGCGGGCCGAATTTGAGCGGCCCGCGCTTCGGCGGCTCTTCGCAGTCCAAGGACATCTCAATCGCCGCCGGCTTCGACTACACCCTGAGTTCGCGGACGGTCACGGATTTCCGCGTCGGCTTCTTCCAGTACAAGGTGGACGTGCTGCCCGGCGGCGTCGGCAGCAACACCGCGCAGGCGGCGGGGATACCCGGCCTCAACGTCAACGACCTGACCTCCTACACGCCGGCCTTCGTCATACGGACTCCGGGCGCGTCCAACGACGACGCGGCCGAGACCTTCAAGTTCGGGTACGGGCTGGTGACGAACGGATGCAACTGCCCGCTCATACAGCAGGAGGAGCAGATTCAGTTCGTCAACAACTGGACTTTCATCCGCGGCAACCACGCCTACAAATTCGGCGGCGACCTGCGCTTCGCTCGCAACCTGCGCGTGCCGTCGGACGCGCCGCGCGCAGGCCAGTTGATCTTCAACAGGGAAGGGACCGCCGAGGTCACGGCCGGGGGCACGACCACCGCCAACACGGGCCTCGGGCTCGCGAGCTTCCTGCTCGGCAACGTGAGCGAGTTCAGGCGCTACGTCAGCACCACGACGGACGCCCGCGAGTACCAGCGCCGCTTCTTCTTCTACGGCCAGGACACCTGGCGCGTATCGCAGAAGCTGACGCTCAACTACGGCCTCCGCTGGGAGATGATCTTCCCCGAGTACGTCAAGGGGGCGGGCGACGGGAGCCTCCTGAATCTCGAAACCGGCGAACTCTTCGTCGGCAACGTCGGCGAAGTCAACGGCCGTTTCAACGTCGCGCCGACTTACAAGGCGCTCGCGCCGCGCTTCGGCCTGGCCTACCAGTGGACGGACAAGACGGTGCTGCGCCTGGGCTACGGCCGCAGTTTCGACGTCGGCGTGTTCGGCTCAATCTTCGGCCACACCGTCACGCAGAACCTGCCGGTCATCGCCTTCCAGAGCTTGAACCCGGCGGGCGGCAACTTCAACAGCGTCTTCGACCTCGCCGCCGGCCCGCCGGCCCCCGTCTTCCCGGAGGTGCCTTCGAACGGTCGGCTGCCGCTGCCCGTGGGCATAGAGGGGCGCGCCCGCCCGTTCGAGATGAGGCTGCCGACGCTCGACGCCTGGAACGTGACGCTCCAGCACCAACTCGGAGCCAATACCTCCGTCGAGGTGGGCTACGTCGGCAACAAGGGGACGCACGTCTTCTACGGCGACGGCCCCGGCTACAACGTCAACCAGCCCGTCAGCAACCTGGCGATCCCGGACGTGAACCAGCGCCGCCCGTTCTTCAGCCGGTTCGGGTGGACGCAGAACATCACTTACTACGGCAACGACTCCGACAACCACTACAACGCGTTGCAGACCAAGTTCGAGACGCGCTTTACGAACCTCAACATTCTGGCACACTACACTTGGCAGGCGTCCCGGAACTACAGCGACGAGTACATACACGACAAGAGCGTGGTCTACGGGCCGTCCGGCTACGACCGCACGCACGTCTTCGTCTTCACGGAGGTGTGGGACGTGCCCATCGGCAGGGGGCGCAAATACCTGGCAGGTATCTCAAGGCCGGTAGACTTCTTCCTGGGCGGCTGGCAGATCAACTCCACGACCACCTGGCAGAGCGGTCTGCCGTTCACGCCGACGCTGTCGTCCTGTCCGGGGACGAACGCCGGACCTTGCCGGCCTAACCTGATAGGCGACCCGTACCCGAGTGACCAGGACCGCGACCAGTGGTTCATCGGCGGGGTGGGGCCGGGCACGCCGTGGGAAGTGCCTGGGCCGAACCAGTTCGGGAACGCGGGCCGCAACAGCCTGCGCGGGCCTGCGTTCTGGCAGACAGACCTCTCCGTCTTCAAATACTTCCGGGTGAGCGAAAAGACGAAGCTGGAATTCCGTGCGGAGTCCTTCAACGTCTTCAACCACGTCAACCTGGGCCTGCCGAACAGCACGGTGGACAACCCGGACGCGGGCCGGATCACCTCGACGCAGCCTCCGGGCTCGCGCCAGAGGCAGTGGCAGTTCGGCATGAGGTTCCTCTTCTAGCAAAGAGCCCCGTCAGGGGCGGCAGAACAGTGGCCCACGGCGCGGGCCGTGGGGACAGGGAACCAGATAAATGAGCGAGCCCCGGAGTGGCGAAAGATTCTTTCGCCACTCCGGGGCTCAAATTTTATTCTCGACCTTTACACAGGGCCCAAGCCCCGGGCTGCTGATCTTCCGCCCGCTCTGGGCGGGTTGTGGGCGGGGTTCCTCCCCGGCTCAGCGCCGGGGCACGGGCAGCCCGTCGAGTTTCAGCACGTTGGGTTTCGCCCGCGGGGGCAGGCGCGCGTAGAGGTCCGCGAAGGCCCCGTTCGTCCAGCCGAAGCCGATGACGTTGTAGTCGTAGCCGAACTTGATGGCGCTGCCGATCTCGGACTCGCGCCGCGCCACGTCGTACTTCTCGACTATCGTCTTGTACTGTATGAACTCTTTGAGGACCGTCGAAAGAAAGTTGGTCGTGATGCGGTCGGCCTCCCTGTGGTAGCCGTAGCGGCGCAGGCCCCAGACGCCTATCATTTGCAGCGGGGCCCAGCCGAACGGCGCGTCCCACTGGCTGCCGCTCGCGTTGGTGCTGGTCTGCAACCCGCCCGGCCGCTCGAAGAGATGAAGGTTGGCGACGAGCCGCGCCGCCTGCCTGCGGTCCGCGATGCCGACCCACAGCGGGTAAAAGGTGGTCGCGAACGGGTAGCGCCGCACCGCCTTCTTCTGAAAATTGTAGTCGTAGTAAAGGCCGTCCTTCTCGTCCCACATCAAACGGTTGACGCTGCGCTTGCGCACTTCGGCGCGGGCGAGCCAGCGGCGCGCGTCGGCCGGGCGGCCGAGCGTCCTCATGATCTCGGCCGCGTCCGTCTCCATCAGGTAGAGGAGCGAGTTCAGGCAGACCGGGTCGTAATTGATGATGTCTATGTTGAAAGGCCCGAAGCGGTTCGACGGGTCGAAGCCGGACTCGCGCATCGAGCGGTCGCCCTTGTAAAAGAGCGGGGTCAACTCGTCCTTCGCTTTGTCGTAGTACTGGCTCACGTCGTAGTCCGTGACCTCGTGCGTGCGGTAATACTCCTTGACCCTGTCGTAATGCGTGCGCCCCTGCGCGTCCTTCTCGTCCGAGAGGACTTCGGGCGCGGGCCCGTCGCCCAGGTCGTAGTAGCGCGAGAGGCCCGTCCCACTTGTCAGGTGCGGCTCGCTCGTCCAGAAGTCGTAATACTTCTCTATCGCGGGAACGGTCGAGCGCAGCCACTCGCGGTCGCGCGTCCGGCGGTAGACGTTCAGAATCATCTGCGTGAGGAAGGGCGGCTGCGAGCGCGAGAGGTAGTAAGTCCGGTTGGCGTTCAGAATCCGGCCGTAGTTCTCGATCTCGTAGAGAAAGTTATCGACCGTGTTCTTCGCCAGCTCCGTCTCGCCGTCCGCGACCAGCCCGACCTGTATGAAGTAGCTGTCCCAGCCGTACATCTCGTTGAAGCGGCCGCCGGGCACGACGTAAGGGTGCGGCAGGTAGAGCAGTCCGGGCTCGCGTATCTCGCGCGGGTCCGCGGGAAGCGGCCGCAGCTCTATGCGCGCGAAGTCCTCCGGCTTCATCTCGGCGCGCAAGGTCTCGCCGATGCGCTGGATGTTCTCGTTGCGGGGGACGTAAATGGGCCAGCGGTAGTCCGCGCTCGCCGGGTGGAACTTGGGGTCGACGGCGGCCTTCGCGAGTTGCGCGTTCGAGCGCTTCAGCGTGTGCCAGCTCTCCTTGATGTATTTCTGGATGGCCCGTAGTTGTGCGACGGAGGCGGTCCCGTCCGAAGGCGCGGGCGCGGCCGGCAGGGAAAGCGCCAGCATTGAAATCATCACCAGAGAAATAAAATATTTCCTCGCGCGCTGGTTATCTGTCATACTCAGACCTCCGCTTCGGCTGTTTTATTCAAGTTTCAAAACAAGAGCATTTCTGAGTCCACGCCCGGACGGGGCCTTAAGGATACGGGAGATGCGACACTTCAATCAATGATGAATGAGGAATGCGGAACGATGAATTAAAGACGATTGGTTTCCACTTCATCGTTCCGCATTCCTCATTCATCATTTCTTCGTAAAATGTCTGGCCTGCGGCTGAAAGATGTCTCCAAGATTTATCCGGGCGACGTGCGCGCCGTCTCGCCGACGAGCGTCGAAATCGAAGACGGGGAGTTCGTCGTCCTCGTCGGCCCGTCGGGCTGCGGGAAGTCCACCCTCCTGAGAATGATCGCCGGGCTGGAAGCGATCTCCGAAGGCGAACTCTACATCGGCGACCGGCTGGTCAACCGTGTTCCGGCCAAGGACCGCGATGTCGCGATGGTCTTCCAGGACTACGCCCTCTACCCGCACATGACCGTCTACGAAAACATGGCCTTCGGCCTGCGGATGCGGAAGTTCCCGAAGGCGGAAATAGACGAGCGCGTCCGACAGGCGGCCGCGATACTCGGGCTCGACGACCTGCTCGGGCGCAAGCCGAAGGCTCTTTCGGGCGGCCAGCGGCAGCGGGTCGCGGTCGGGCGCGCCATCGTCCGCCAGCCCAAACTGTTCCTCTTCGACGAGCCGTTGAGTAACCTGGACGCCAAGCTGCGCGTCTCGATGCGCGCGGAGCTAATCAAGCTGCACAAGCGGCTCCGGGCGACGATGGTCTACGTCACGCACGACCAGACGGAGGCGATGAGCATGGGCGACCGCCTGATTGTGCTGAAGGACGGCGTCGTGCAGCAGACGGGGACGCCGCTCGAAATCTACAACGAGCCCGCCAACCAATTCGTCGCCGGCTTCATCGGCAGCCCCCCCATGAACTTCCTCGGCTGTTCTTCGGACGCGCGCGACGGCCAACTCTTTCTCGTCGGCCACGGCCTGCGGGTCAAGCTCCCGCCGGACAAACGGCGGCGCGTCGCTGAAGCCGGCGACGTTACCTTAGGCATCCGCCCCGAAGACTTAACCGAGCGGGATTTGTACGACGGCCCTCTCGACGGCAACGTGGTTCAGGCGCGGGTCGAGTTCCTCGAAGCCCTCGGCAGCGAGGTCATCGCCACCTGCACTGTGGGCGGGCGCGAAATCATCGCCCGCCTGAATCCGCGAACACGCGCCCGAAGCGACGAAATAATCGAACTTGCTTTTGACATCAACCACGCCAAGTTGTTCGACGCGGCGACTGGGGAAGCGTTGGCTTGAAACGTTCGTGGCTTATCCTTATCCCCCTCTCACTCCTGATAGGCTGTGCGCCGTCGCGCACGGCGCGGGAGGACGAGGCGGGCGGGCGCGTCTCGCTCACCTACTGGAGCGCGACCAACGCGCAGGAGTTGGAGTTCGCAAACGAGGTCGCCGCCGAGTGGAATCGCCTGCACCCTGAAGTCCAGGTCAGGGTCGAGCCCGTCCCCGCCGGGCAATCCTCGGAAGAAGTCATCCTCGCGTCAATCGCCAGCGGCACGACGCCGGACATTTACTCGAACGTTTTTCCGGGCGCGCTCGCGGATTTACAGGACGCCGAGAGCGTGGTGCAACTCGACGCCTTCCCGGACTTCTTAGAAGTGATGCGCGAGCGTATGCCGCCCGAAGTTTTAGAACAGTACCGCTCGTCGGACCAGCACTACTACCAGGTGGCCTGGAAATCGAACCCCGTGATGGTGCTCTACAACACGCGCATGCTGCGCGAGGCCGGCGTCGAGTCCCTGCCCGCGACTTACTCCGAGTTTCTGGACGCGGCGGCGCGCGTGACGCGTGACCGCGACGGCGACGGCCAGGTCGATCAGTGGATGGCGACGATTGATTATTACCCCATCTGGTACAAGCGATTGTTCGACTATTATCCGCTGTACCTCGCGGCCGGCGGCACGGCGCTGTTCCAGGGTCGCCGCGTCGTGTTCGGTAACGAGCAGTCCCTCGCGGCCTTCCGCTTCCTGCGCGAGTGCTTCGCGCGCGGCTACGTCCCCGTGCAGACTTTCCAGGGCGACGTGTTCCTCGACGGCCGCGTGGCCGCGAAGTTCACGGGGCCTTACAGCATCAGCCACCTCGAACGTTACCGCGCGGCCGACTTCGAGTACGGCTATGGCCCAATTCCACGCCCGGACGGCGCCGCGGGGCGGCCGGCGAGTTACGCCGACCCGAAGAGCATCGTCATTTTCAAGACCTGCCGCCACCCGCGCGAAGCCTGGGAGTTCGTCAAATTCGTCATCTCCAAACAGAACGATTTGCGCCTGCTGGAATTGACCAGCCAGCTGCCGATTCGCAAGGGTCTGCTTGAGGACGAGGCTTACGCCGCTTACTTCGAGCGCAACCCGAGGATGGTGCAGTTCGCCGAGCAACTGATGACCGCGCGCAGCATTGATTCGATTGCGGAATTGAAAGAAGTTTTTGACATCATCGCACAGGAAGTCGAAGAGTCTGCGGTCTTCGGCTTCAAGCCACCGGAACAGGCGGTGCACGATGCAGCCGGGAGAAGCCAACAAATTCTCGATGTTGAGTAAGCCGGCCGCCGCGTGGAAAAGGTTCAGAAGAATCTTTCCGCGGAGGGGCGAGTCGGCGCAAAAGGACCGCGCGGGATACCTGATGACGTTCCCCTACGTCCTGCACGTCATCGTCTTTCTGGGCTACCCGCTCGCCTTCGCGTTCGTCCTCATCTTTCACCGCTGGAACGTCTACACGCCCATGAAGTGGGTGGGGCTCGGCAACGTCAAGCTGCTCGCGGGCGACCCGCTCGTCTGGCGCGCGCTCGCCAACACGCTCTACTTTCTGCTGATTCACATCCCTTTGCAGTTGGCCCTGGCGCTCGGCCTCGCCGAGTTGCTCAACCGAAAATTGCGCGGGCGAAATTTCTTCCGCGCGAGCTACTTCCTGCCGTTCGTCATCTCGGGCGTCGTCGTGACGATTCTCTGGCAGCAGCTCTACGCCACGGAGACGGGCCTCATCAACGTCCTCCTACAGCGCCTGGGTTTGCCGAAAGTCGGCTGGCTCACGGACCCGCGCGTCGCGATGCCGGCCATCGCGATCATGGCGACGTGGAAGAACGTCGGCCTCTACGTGGTGCTCTTCCTGGTCGGGTTGCAGGCCATCCCCGCGCGCCTCTACGAGGCGGCCGAGCTGGACGGAGCGAGCGAGTGGCAGAAGTTCCGAAGGATTACTGTGCCACTTTTGAACCCGACGATCATGCTGGTGCTCGTGCTCTCGACCATCGGCGGCTTCTCGCTCTTCATAGAGCCTTACGTGATGACGGGCGGCGGGCCCGCCGGGAGCACGCTCTCCGGCATCCTGTACCTTTACAAGCAGGCGTTCACCTTCAGCAAGATGGGCTACGCCTCGACCATAGGCTTCTTCTGGGCGCTGATTATTTTCACGGTCGTGCTTCTCCAGAGGCGCTTCGTCGAAAAGGAGGCGGTCGAATGAAGCGCCTGCTGCTCTACCTCATGCTGACCGCGGGGGCGCTCCTGTTCCTCTACCCGTTCGTGTGGATGCTCGCGGCGACCTTCAAGCCCGAGACGGAGATCGCGGGCTTCAACCTCATTCCGCAGCAGCCGACGCTTGAGAGTTACCGCTTCGTCTTCCAAAAAATCCCGATCACGCGCGGCCTCGTCAACAGCCTCTTCGTCTCGATAATCGTCACGGCGTCGGTGGTTCTCTTCGGCTCGATGACGGGCTACGCGCTCTCAAGGCTGCGCTTCCGCGGGCGCGAGCTGATTTTCAACCTGACGCTCGCGACCATGATGATCCCGGCGCAACTGACGCTGATCCCGCTCTACACGATGATGGTCAAGTTCGGGTGGGTCAACTCTTACCTGTCGCTGATCGTGCCCGCGATGATGAGCAGCTACGCGGCGCTGCTCTTCCGCCAGTTCTTCCGCTCCATCCCGCAATCCTTAATCGAGGCGGCGCGGCTCGACGGCTGCTCCGACTGGCGCATCCTCTTCACCATCATCTACCCGCTCTCGAAGCCCGCGATTACGACCGTCGCCATCCTCACCTTCATGGGCGTCTGGAACGACGTGCTCTGGCCGCTGATGGTGATTCGCGACCAGGAGCTGATGACGATGCCGCAGATGGTGACGCTCTTCGCCGTGGGCGGGCAGGCGGAAGCGCGCCTCGGCGTCCAACTGGCCGCGGCCACCCTGCTCGCCGTGCCCATCATCCTCGTCTACTTCTTCATCCAGCGCTACATGATCGAAAGCATCGCCAGCAGCGGGATGAAAGGGTGAAAGAAGAAGGAGACAAAGGTCAGACCCCGAAGGTGACTTTACTTTTGGCTTTTAATGACCCAGTCGAGCAACTCGTTGACGTTGGCGTGGGCGACGGCGATTGAGGAATCGGCAGCGCCGTAGTAGAGGCGGAGGTTCCCGGTCGCCTCGTCAACGACCTGGCCGCAGGGGAAGACGACGTAGCCTACGTCGCCTGTGAGTTCATACTCTTCGCGCGGGCTCATTACCCACTCGCGGCCGCGCGCGCACGAGCGTAGGGTCTTCGAGGTCCAGAAGCGCGAGGCCGAGACGATAGATGACGCCCGCGCCGGTCGTGCGCACGCCGTGGTAAATGATTAGCCAGCCCTCTGGTGTCTCGATGGGCGGCGTGCATAACCCTATCTTGTTGGCGTCCCACCAGCCGCCTCGCCGCGCTTCGAGGGCTAACGCGCTTTCGCCCCAGTGTCGCAGGTCGTGCGAGAAGGAGACGTAGACGTGCGCGCCCGTGCCGAGCGGGGAGGGCACGGGGCGGTGTATGAGCGCCCAGCGGCCGTCGATGCGGCGCGGGAAGAGTGCCGCGTCCTTGTCCTCCGGCGGGAGGACCGGGCCGCGCCGCTCGAAGGTTCGGAAATTATTCGTCAGCGCGAGCGAGACGAGCGGGCCGCGCTCGGAGTAGGCCGTGTAGGTGACGGCCCAACGCTCAAGCTCCGGCAGGTAAACGACGCGCGCGTCCTCTACGCCCCACAACTCTTCCGGGTAATTCTGCGGGTCCGCGGGGAACGTCGGCCGCGCGTCAATGTGCCAATCTGTGAGGCCGTCCCGGCTGCGCGCGGTAGTCAGGTGCGAGAGCCCCGTGCGGTCTTCGACGCGCGCGAGCAGAAGCGTTTGACCGTCCGGGAGAAGTGTCGCGCCAGGGTTAAAGACGGAGTTGACGGGGTAGGGCCAGACGGCCGCCGTCAGAATCGGGTTCCTCTCGTCGCGCCTGAATAGTTCCGTGAAGCGCGTGTTGGGTCGGTAGTTGACGGGCATGGGTTCTTCGGCCGCGGAATAAAAGTAAGAGGGGAGCGAACCGCGAGGACACACGAAAGGACACGAAGTATGCCTGACTCCTCTCTTCGTCGCTTCGTCTTATTTCGTGGTTCGTCCCTTTGCCGTGGCTTCCAACACGACTGACTCGTAAGGCTTAAGTCTCAACGCATTTCCCTCGACCGCCCGCTCGCCCGAATGAAGGTTGCTGAGGACGACGCGGAACCCTGCTCCTCGCGCTTCGTCCAGCGTCAGAGTTTGTTCGGCGTTCGACATGTTGAGGGCCACGATCATGGTCTGCCGCGGCGCGCGGCGGCGGTAGGCGAAGACGGCCGCGTCGTCGCCGATTGAGGCGTAGTCGCCGTCGAGCAGCGCGGGGCTCTGGCGGCGCAGGCGAATCGCGCGCTTGTAAAAGTTGAGAATCGAGTCCGCATCACTCGAAGCCTTCTCGACGGTCCGCTCCGCCCAGCGCGGGGCGAGCCTGAGCCAGGGCGTGCCGGTCGTGAAGCCCGCGTTCGGCTCGTCGTTCCACTGCATCGGCCTTCTCTGGGCGTCGCGCCCCTTGTAGCCGGGCCAGTACCTCTTGCCCACGGGGTCGCGCACCTCTTCGAGAGTCTCCGGCTCGATTGATTCCATCCCGATCTCCTCGCCGTAGTAGAAGAACGGCGAGCCGCGCAGGGTCAGGAGCATCAGCGCCACGAGCTTCGCAATCTCTTCGTTATGCCGCCCGTCGCCGAAGCGCGTGTAAGCGCGGCGCAGGTCGTCGTGATTGCTGAGCACGTAAGTCGTCGGGCGGCCGCGCAGCGCGCTCTCGGACTTTTCCACGACGGCGCGGAAGCCCGCGGCGTCCAGCCGCTTGACCTCGGTCGAGAAGAAGAAATTGAAGGGCAGGTGAATCTCGTCGTTGCGCGGGCCGTAGTACGGCATCAGTTGCTCTATGGCCGGGACCCAGATTTCGCCGATGAGCACGCGGTCCCCCGCGTAGCGGTTCGTCATCCGGCGGAAGCGGCGCAGGACGTTGTGACCTTCGGGCAGGTCGCGGTTGTATTTCAACTCCTGCTCGTGCTCGGTCGCGCTGCCCTGGCGCAACTGCGGCAGGACGGGGTTGTCACGCAGTTGCGGGTCTTCGAAGAGCCAGTTGATAACGTCCAGCCGAAAGCCGTCCGCGCCGCGGTCGAGCCAGAAGCGGATTGACTTGAACATGGCCTGCTCCACTTTCGGGTTGCGCCAGTTCAAGTCCGGCTGCTGCGGGTAGAAGAAGTGGTAATAGTATTGGCCCGTCTTCTCGTCCATCGTCCAGGCGACGGGGCCGAAGCCGGAGTACCAGTTGTTCGGCGGGCCGCCGCCGGGCTTGGGGTCGCGCCAGACGTACCAGTCGCGCTTCGGACTCGTGCGCGACGAGCGCGACTCCTTGAACCACGCGTGCTGATCCGAAGTGTGATTGAAGACCATGTCCATCACGATACGGATGTTGCGCCTGTGAGCCTCGCGGATTAATCGGTCGAAGTCCGCGAGCGTGCCGAACTGCGGGTCCACGGCCTCGTAGTCGCTCACGTCGTAGCCGAAGTCCACCTGCGGCGAAGGATAAAAAGGAGTAATCCAGAGCGCATCAACGCCGAGGCCCGCGAGGTAGTCGAGCTTCGACGTGATGCCGTTCAAGTCGCCCACGCCGTCGCCGTCCGAGTCCTTGAAGCTGCGCGGGTAAATCTCGTAAAAGACGGCGTGCTTCCACCAGGGTGCTTTCGCCGCGGCCTTCCCCGGCTTTCGCGCCCGCGACTTTTGGGGGCCGGCCGTCGCCGCGACCACGCTGCCGAGTAAGACCGAAGCGGACAGGATTAAGCAAACAATCGAGCTGCGGTGAGAGTTGTTTCTCATTTTGCCCCTCACTTCTTCTTGCCCGCCGCCCCCTCAATCGGAATGGTTATCTCGCGCCGGACGTAAGCATCGGGCGGGCCCGCGAAGGTGACGAGCAACTGCGGGTCGGAGCCGCGGTCCGCCTTCAACGTCACGCCGTCCGTCTGGCCGAGTTGGTACGGGGTGCGCGCGCGCAATTGATAAGTCCGGCCGCCGACTCCTTCGAGCAGGAGGTGCAGGGCTTCGCGGTCGGCGCGCGCGCGTAAGACGCGCAGCCCCTCGCTCCGCGCGCCGGGCACGAGGCTTTCCGGCACGAGATAAACGTCCGTGCCTTCCTCGTAAGTGAAGACCGCCTCGACGCTCGGCTCCCTGGCCTCGATGACGACTTCGGCGCGCTGCACGTCGCCGGAGCCTTTCACCTCAAACTTCGACGCGCGCCCCTGAACCTTCACCTTGCGCACGCGCGCGTCGAGCGGGAAGGCGGGCGCGAGCGTGAACCGCTCGACGCCGCGAGGCGGCGCTGGAGGACCACTCGCCGCCGAGTTTCTGCGCGTGATTGTGACGGTCATGCGGCCCGCGGCCCGGACCAGTTTTAAGTCGTACCGGGCGGCCCCGGCGGCGACGTTCTGCGCCTCGATTCGGTCCCAGTTCGCCGGGAGTTGGGGCGCGAAGCGCAGCTCGCGGCCCCCGGCGGTGATTTCGATGCCGAACAGCCCGCGCAGCGCGGGCGTGACGACCATCGCCTCAGACCAGACCTGGTGGTGGGAGGAGCGGCCGAAGGGCGCGTTGAAGTCGCCCGACAGCAACTCCGTCACGTAGCCCTCGGCGTTCGTGTAAGTGAGCAGGGCGTTCGCCATCAGCGCCTGGTAGCCGACGTGCGGCCGACTGTAGCGGTAAGCGCCCATGCTCGCCCAGCCCGTGAAGAGAGGCCAGACGGAGCCGTAGTGGTAAGAGAGCGGGTCGTAGAGCTTGCTTTCGTTCGAGATGATGCGCGCGCCCCAGTCGGTCGCCACGCGCCCGCTGCCCAGGTGGTCTAATTGTGACTGCGCGCGCTCGTCCTGCATCGTGCGCCACCAGAGCGGCACGGCCGGGAGCACAGTGTCTTCGTCAATCAAGCGCGCGTGGGCCAATTCTTCCATGCGCGCCTGGCGCACGGCGCGGTTCGGCCCCGGCTCCGCTTCGGGCTTGTCGGCGGCAGGCTGGCGCGTGCCGAAAGCGTAAAAGCCGCGATTCGCCAGCCAGTACGTTTGCTCCATCGCGGCGCGCGTGCGCTCGGCATTGGTGCGTGCGCGCTCGACCGTCGCCCCGTCCTTCAACGCTTCGGCCAACTCACTCATATTGCGCGAGGCTTCGATCCAGAGGCCCTGCATGTAAATCTCTTCGTGCACGGGGCGCAAGGGGCCGCCCTCGACCCAGCCGTGGCCGAACTTCGTGTTCTCGATTAAGAAATTGCCGTCCGTGTCCGTGGCTTCGGAGAAGCGATAAGCTTTCTGAATCGAGTCCCAGTTGGCTTTGAGGAATTCCATGTCGCCGGTCGTGCGCCAGTAGTCGGCGTGCGTGATGACGTAGAGCGGCGTGGCGTCGGCGCTCGCCCAGGGGAACTCGTAATCGGTGAACCAGGGGATGAGGCTCGCGCTCTGCGAAATCTCGTGCGGGATTTTACCGTCGGCGCGCTGGAACTTTTTGAGGAATTCGAGCGCCGTCCGCGCGGAGTCGAAATCGCCGTACGAGTTGAGCGCGAGCGCCGTCCACATCGAGTCGCGGCCGAAGAACCAGGCGAAGCCGGGCCGCTCGCTCTCGCCCGAAGTGCGGAAGCCCGCGAGCAGCCCCGTGCCCAGAAGCGGGTTGGTCGCGATGCCTTTGTCGACGCCGACTTTGGCCCAACTGAAAGCCTTGTCGAGTCGCTCGTCAGGCGTCCGTATGCCCGTCGTCTCGCGCTCCAGCCGCTCGTAGTAGGCGACGTTGCTCTCGTAGAGAGCTTGCGCGGAGCCGAGCAGGCGGTCGTAAGCAGCCTTCGCCTTCTCGCGCCCCTCGACGCTCCCCGCGATGACGATGGGAATGAAGCCCGTCTTCAATTGTTCCGGCGAAACTTCGATGAGGAAACGCGAAGGGACATCGCGCGGCTCTTCCTGGTAAGGCATCTGGGAAACGTCGCGGCCTGCGGGCGAGCCGACCACACCGGCGAATCGCCTGGACTCCTCCGTGATGTAGTAGACGCGCTGCTTTTCGTCCCACCCGATGTTGCCCGTCATCAGCCCGGCGGGCCAGGCGAGTTTCAGCGACGGCTTGAACGCCACCCCGACGGTCATCGGCAGGACGCTCTCGACGTCGAGCAGCATGACGACGCCCGGCTCGTCCACGGGCGCGTAGATGATCTGCCGGACGGTGAAGGCGGCGTGCGAGTAGGTGAAGACGGTCGCCTCGGGGCGGACGTTGATGCGGACGGCCGTGTCCGCGGCGCGGAATTCCAGCGGGTAGCCCTCGATGCGGAATGACAACTCGAAGTCGTCGAGCAGCTTCATCGGGTAGACCCACGCTTCGAGCGGGCGGTGCTCGTAGCCGAAGACCGCCGCGCGGCGGCCCAACACGTCGAAGAAGCTGCCGGCCTGCGTGCGCCGCTCAAGCTCCAGGCCGCTCCCGCGCGGGGAGAATTTCGGCACGAGCGCGGGCGTCGCCTGGGACTGCGCCCCCTGCGAAAAGAGATTTAGTGAGAAAAAGAGAAAGCAGAAGGTGAATCCGAAAAAGAGCCAGCGCATCTTCACTTTGTTCCCCCTCAACGGAAGCGCCCCCTTCGGCGCGCCGGTCAAGTGCAGCGTGCTCAGTTGAATTTCAGATCAGTGACGCAAAGTTTCTTGTATTACTTTCGCCGGATTGCGTCAATGGTTTATTGCCGCGCGCGCTCGAGTGTGACCCGGAGAAAGTCTGGCGCGAAGGCGCGAAGAAAAGAGTTCCGTTTTCTTCGCGCCTTCGCGCCAGACTTTCTGAGCGGCCGCGTTAGCCGTCAAGTGAGCTATTCATACCGCAGGGCGATCATGGGGTCTATCCGCGTCGCCCGCCGGGCAGGGATGTAGCAGGCTATCAGGGACACGACTGTGAGCAGCACCGCGATGGACGCGAAGGTCAAGGGGTCCGTCGCGTTCACGCCGAAGAGGAGGCTGGACATGAGGCGCGTCAGGGCGACAGCGCCGGCCAGCCCTATTGCTATGCCGACGAGCGTGAGTAGAAGTCCCTGCCTGAGGATGAGCAGCAGGACGCGGCCGGGGCGCGCGCCGAGCGCCATGCGGAGGCCGAGCTCGCGCGTCCGCAGCGTCACGGAGTAGTTCATCACGCCGAAGATGCCTATGGCCGCCAAGAGCGTCGCGAGCCCCGCGAAGAGTCCGAGCAGGAGCGTGTTGAAGCGCGGGCGGGCGACCGTGTCGGCCATCACCTGGTTCATCGTCCGCACGTCGGAGACGGGCTGGTCCGGGTCTATCGCGCTCAACTCGCGGCGCACGGCCGGGGCCATCTCCGCCGGGTCGCCGTTGGTGCGTACGGCGAGGGTCATGAACGGGTAGGTGAGTTCCGGGTGCGGGAAGTAGGCGGTCGGCCGCGCCTCGTCCGTCAGGCTGTCGTACCTGACATCGCCGACGATGCCGATGATCTCGGTCGGCCTGGGCTCGCCGAACATGTTCACGCTGATGCGCTTGCCAAGTGGGTCTTCGCCCGGGAAGTAGAGCCGCGCCAGAGACTCGCTGATGATGACGACGTGACGGGCCTCCCTGTCCTCCACGTCAGCGAAGTTGCGGCCGCGCAGGACCGGAATGCCCATCGCGCCGAAGTAGCCCGCGTCGGCCACGCGCACGCTCGTGGTCAGTTCCCGGTCCGGCGGGGGCACGGGCCTGCCCTCGACGGTGAAGTCCGTCGCGGAGCCGAGCCCGCCGTAGAGCGGGAGGAAGTTCACCATCCCCGCCTCGCGGACGCCCGGGAGCGAGCGCACCCTCTCCATCGCCTGTCGGAAGAATGAGATCATCTTGGGGGCTTCGTTGTACTTGCCGTCGGGCAGCCGCACGACCATCGTCAACACGTTCTCGGTGTTGAACCCCGTGTTGATTGTTTGCAGGCGTATGAAGCTCTTTATCAGCAGCCCGGCGCTCGCCAGGAGCACGAGCGCGAGCGCAACTTCCGCGACAACCAGCGCGCCGCGCAGTCGCCGGCTGCGCTCGCCCTGACCGCCCATGCCCTTGCCGCCTTCCTTGAGCGCGTCGTTGAGGTTCAGGCGCGTCGCCTCAAGCGCGGGGACCAGGCCGAAGATGATTCCGGTCGCGAGCGTGACCAGGAGCGTCCAGGCGAGCACGGTGAGGTTGATGCTGACCCCCTCAAGGTTGATGAGGTCGCGCGGGCTGATCGACACGAGCGCGCCGATGCCCCACCACGCGAACAAGAGTCCGAGCGCGCTGCCGAGCAACGCGAGCAGGACGCTCTCCGTGAGCAGTTGCCGGACCACGCGCATCCGGCTCGCGCCGAGCGCGGTGCGCAGCGCTATCTCCTTCTCCCGCGCCGCCGCGCGAGAGAGCAGCAGGTTGGCGACGTTGGCGCAAGCGATGAGCAGCACGAGCGCGACGGCCCCGAGCAGTATCAGGAGCGCGGGCCGGACGTTGCCGACGAACTGCTCGCGCAGCGGGACGGCCTCAGCGCCCCACCCTGTGTTGCGCTCCGGGTTGTCCTGTGCGAGGCGCGCGTGGATGGTCCGCAGCTCGGTCGCGGCCTGCTCCGTGGAGACGCCGGGCTTCAGGCGGGCCACCACCGAGAGGAAGCGGCCGTACACGCCCGGTCCTTCCGTGGGCATGTTGAGCGGGACCCAGATTTCCGCGGGCTTACCCGTGCCCGACCTCGTGCTGATGTGCCACTGAAAATTTTCCGGCAGCACCCCGACCACCGTGAAAGACATCCCGTTGAGCGTGATAGGTTTGCCGACGATTGCCGGGTCGCCGCCGAAGCGCCGCTGCCAGAGGCCGTAGCCGAGGACGGCCACGGCCTGCGGGCTAGGCCCGCCGTCCTCCGCGGTCAGTGTACGGCCGAGAATCGGCGTGACGCCGAGGACCTGGAACAGCTCAGGCGTGGCGAGCTGTGCGGAGACTTCTTCTGGCTCGCCGCCCGCGCCGGTCAGGCCGAGCCGCCGGTCCGAGAAGGCCGCCATGCCCTCGAACGAAGTGCTCTGCCCGCGCCAGCCCAGGAAGTTGCTGCGCGAGGTGGTGTTGTTGCGCATGCCGTTTGGATTCACTTCCCACAGCATGACGATGCGGTCCGCCTCGCGGTAGGGCAGCGGGCGCAGGAGCAGTTCGTTGACGACCGAGAAGATGGCCGTGTTGGCCCCGATGCCGAGCGCGAGGGTGAGCACGGCGACCAGCGTGAAACCCTTGTGCTTGGCGAGCACGCGCGCGCCGTACCTGATGTCTTGCAGTAATGCTTCCAACATGCCGCCTCCGCGAACTTGATATGCCACGTCTTTAATCCTGCCCTGATTGCCGAACGCCTTGAGCGCCTCGCGCCGCGCCTCGTCGGGCGGCATCCCCGAAGAGATGTTCGCCTCCGTCTCCATCTCGATGTGAAGGCGCAGTTCCTCGTCTATGTCCCTGATGACCGCCTCGCGGTGGAACAGGGCGCGCAGACGCGCCGACAGGACGTTGAGCCATCTCATCGCCGGCGCTCCTTAACTGGCCTCGCGCATCTTGGCGATGGCGAGCACGAGCCGGTCCCAACTGGCCTCCTCGACTTCGAGTTGCCGGCGGCCCGCCCTGGTGAGCGTGTAGAACTTGGCGCGACGCCCCGTCTCGTTCGTGTCCCAGTCGGAACTGACCCAGCCGCGCTGCTCTATGCGGTAGAGCGCCGGGTAGAGCGAGCCCTGCTCGACGTTGAGCATCTCGTCGGACATCTGCTGTATGCGCTGGATGATGCCGTAGCCGTGGAGCGCGCCCAGCGAGAGCGCCTTGAGGATGAGCATGTCGAGCGTGCCTTGAAGTAAATCCGCCGTCGCCTTCGTCATCGGTGAACCTTTCGGGTTGCGTGTGTGCAAACGTCATGCCTAGAACGTCCAGGCATCCTAGAGGACAATGCCTAGAACGTCAAGGCTTGGGTTTAGCGGCCGGCGGGTCGGAGAAGGCTCCGCCCTCGAAGAGATTTCAAATCCCGATTTTGGGAAAGAATAATCCCAGAAGCGCACACGCGGGGGCCGCGGCCCCGGCGGCGATTCGTCTCTAACCTGCGTGCTTCGGCCACTTGGGCCGGGGCGGCCGGGGTGGCACAGGGGTTTCTTAGTATGACTGGCTATTCTTTCTGCGGCGCGCTCGTACTTGTGTAAAAAGCGGAGGTGAGAGTTGATGGGAACGCTGGGGCAAGACCTACGTTACGCCGTTCGTATGCTGATGAAGCGCCCCGGTTTTACGGCCGTCGCGGCGCTGACGCTCGCGCTCGGCATCGGGGCCAACAGCGCGATCTTCAGTGTCGTCAACGCAGTGCTGCTGCGCCCCCTGCCCTACGCGGAGCCGGACCGCCTGGTCTACGCCGAGGGCGCGGACCTGCGCGACGGCTCGAAGGGCGGGGCCATTTCGCCGCCTGACTTTTTAGACTACCGCGAACAGAACCACGTCTTCGAGCGGCTCTCGGCGTTCATGCCGTTCTCCTTCACGGTGACGGGCGACGGCAGCGCGTCCGAGCGGATTAGCGGGGCGCGCGTCTCCCACGGGTTCTTCGAGACGCTCGGCGTAATGCCCATGCCCGGCGGGCGCACCTTCCTGGCCGAAGAGGAGCAGGACGGCCGCAACGCCGTGGCCGTCCTCAGCCACGGCCTGTGGCAGCGGCGCTACGGGGCCGACCCGAAAATCGTCGGCAAGACCGTCGCGCTCAACGGGCAGGCCGTGACCATCGTCGGCATCATGCCCGCCGGGTTCGAGTACCCGCGCGAGGCGCAGCTCTGGTCGCCGATAGCGTTCAAATCGCAGCACACGTCAATGCGCCGCTCCCATTTCCTGCGCGCCGTCGGCCGGCTCAAGCCGGGCGTCCCGCTCGCGCAGGCGCAGGAGGACATCCACGCCATCGCCCGCCAGTTGGAGCAGCAGTACCCGGAGAGCAACACGAATTACAGCATGGGGCTGACGGCGCTCACGGAGTGGACGGTCGGCGAAATGCGTTCGACCCTTCTGATATTGCTGGCGGCCGTCGGGTTCGTGCTGCTCATCGCCTGCGCGAACGTCGCCAACCTGGCGCTCGCCCGCGGGGCGTCCAGGTCGAAGGAGGTCGCCATCCGCTCGGCGCTCGGCGCGAGCCGCGGGCGCGTCGTGCGGCAACTGCTCACCGAGAGCGTCGTGATGGCGCTCGTCGGAGGGGCGCTCGGGTTGCTGCTGGCGATGTGGGGCGTGGACCTGCTCGTCTCGCTGAGCCCCGAGAACCTCCCGCGGGTGAAGGAAGTCACGACCGACTGGCGCGTGCTCGGGTTCACGCTGATGGTCTCGGTCCTGACCGGGATACTGTTCGGGCTGTTCCCGGCGCTCGCCACGTCGAAGACCAACCTGACGGAGACGCTCAAGGAAGGGGGCCGCGCGGGCACGGGCGCGGGCCGCCAGCGCCTGCGCGGCCTGCTCGTCGTCGCGGAGGTCGCGCTCTCTCTGGTCCTGCTCGTCGGGGCCGGCCTGCTCATCAAGAGTTTCATGCGCCTCTCCAGCGTGGACGTGGGCTTCAAGCCGACCAACCTCCTGTCGATGCAGCTCTCGCTGACGCCGGCCGCTTACCCCGACCCGCGCCAGCGCGCGGCCTTCTACGATCAGCTCGTCACGCGCATAGAATCTTTGCCCGGAGTGCAGGCGGCGGGGACCGTCTCCGAACTCCCGCTGAGCGGGCAGGAGAACGACACTTTCTTCAACATCGAGGGCAAGCCCGGTGCGGCGTTCGGGAATACGGAGAAAGCCGCCGACATCCGCGGCATCAGCCCCGCGTATTTCCAGGCGCTCGGCGTCCCGCTCGTCAAGGGCCGCTTTTTTGATCGGCGGGACGGACTCGACGCGCCGAAAGTCGTCATCGTCAACGAGAGCTTCGCGAAGCGTTACCTGCCGGGCGAAGACCCGCTCGGCAAGCACTTGATTATCGATTTCGGCGAGCCGTTCAAGGCCGAGATCGTGGGCGTCGTCGGCGGCATTCGCCACCGCAGTCTCGCGCAGGCCGCGCCTTCCGAGGAGATGTACGTCAGCGTCCTCCAGGCCCCCATGTGGGGGACGAACCTGGTCGTGCGCGCCGCGGGCGACCCCGTGCAGCTCACGGCCGCCATCAGGAAGGAAGTGCAGTCGCTCGACAAAGACCTGCCCGTCTACAACGTCAAGACGATGGAGCAGCGCGTCTCGGAGTCTGCGTCGCAGCCGCGCTTCCGCACGCTGCTGCTCGGCCTCTTCGCGTGCGTCGCGCTGCTGCTCGCCAGCATAGGCATCTACGGCGTCATCTCTTACTCCGTCACGCAGCGCACGCACGAGATAGGTCTCCGGCTGGCGCTGGGCGCGCAGAGAGGCGACGTCCTCAGGCTGGTGGTCTGGCAGGGCATGAGGATGGCGCTCGTCGGCATCCTTGTCGGCGTCGCCGGGGCCTTCGTCGTGACGCGCGTGATGAGCAGTTTCCTCTTCGGCGTCAGCGCCACGGACCCGCTGACCTTCGGCGGCGTCTCGCTGCTGCTGACAGTCGTCTCGTTCTTAGCCTGCTACGTCCCGGCGCGCAGGGCCGCGAAGGTCGACCCGATGGTCGCCCTCCGTTACGAGTAAAGGTCAGTGCCGCCTGCCGCGAGCGGGCGGGCCGTCAACGTCGAGATGCCCGCCCGCTCGCGGCAGGCGATACTGAGTTTCGGTATTTTAGATGGACATACAACGAAAAAAATCTGGCGCCCGCAGTCGCCGCGTTCGGACGGCGATCTACGTGGTCGTCGGGCTGTGCGTCATCGCACTGGTCACGCTCGGCGTCGCGCGCCTCAAACCCGCCGCCCCCACGGTCGAGCGCGGGACGCTCCTCGTCGACACGGTCAAGCGCGGCCAGATGCTCCGGCAGGTGCGCGGCAACGGCACGCTGGTCCCGGAGGACGTGCGCGTCATCGCCGCCTCCACGCAGGGTCGCGTCGAGCGCATCCTGGTTCAGCCGGGGACGGAAGTGAACGCCGGGACTCTCTTGATTGAGCTGAGCAACCCCGAGCTGCAACAGTCTTCGGTCGACACCGAATACCAGTTGCGCGCCGCCGAGGCTGATTTCAACAACCTCAAAGTCAGGCTCCAGAGCGACCGCATGAATCAGCAAATCGTCGCGGCCGGGGTGCACTCCGAGTACCAGCAGGCGAAGCTCCAGTTGGACACGGACGAGGCGCTGGCGAAGGACGGGCTGGTCGCCCCGCTGAGCCTGAAACTTTCCAGGGTGCGCGTCCAGGAGTTGGCTAACCGTTACAGCCTCGAACAGAAGCGCCTGGAGGTGAGCGTCAAGTCCGCGCAGGCGCAGTTGGCTTCGCAGCAGGCGCGCATCTCGCAACTGCAAGCGCTCCTCAGGCTGAACAAGTCTCAGGTGGAAACGCTCGGCGTCAGGGCCGGGACGACCGGCGTCTTGCAGCAGATGCAGGTCGAAGTGGGCCAGCAGGTCACGCCCGGCACCAACCTCGCGCGCGTGGTCGAGCCGCAGCACCTCAAGGCCGAACTCCGAATCGCAGAGACGCAGGCCAAAGACATCAAGCTCGGCTTGCAGGCCGACATAGACACGCGCAACGGCGTCATCAAGGGCCACGTCTCCCGCATAGACCCCGCGGCGCAGCAGGGGACGGTCACGGTTGACGTGGCGCTCGACGAACAACTCCCCGAAGGCGCGCGGCCCGACCTGACGGTCGACGGCACCATCGAGTTAGAGCGCCTGAGTGATGTCGTCTACGTCGGCCGCCCGGCGTTCGGCCAGTCGCAGAGCACTGTCAGCATGTTCAAGCTTGAGCCGGACGGCAAGGCGGCAGTCCGCATCAACGTCAAGCTGGGCCGCAGCTCCGTCAACACCATCGAAATCGTCGAAGGCTTGCAGCCCGGCGACCAGGTCATCCTGTCGGACACCTCCGCCTGGGACGCATACAACCGCATCCTGCTGAATTGAAAAATCCGAGGAGAGAAATTAATGAGCGCGTCAGCACAGCCCATCATCCGTCTCGAAGACGTTCAGAAAGTTTTCTACACCGACGAGGTCGAGACGCACGCGTTGTCGGGCATCCACCTTGAGATCAGGGACGGCGAGTACGTCTCGATTGCAGGCCCCTCGGGCTGCGGCAAGTCCACGCTGCTTTCTCTGCTGGGCCTGCTCGATTCGCCCACAGAGGGCGGCTACTGGCTGAACGGCGAGTCCGTCTCGGGGCTGCCGCTCTCGGAGCGAGCGCGGATACGCAACCGCGAGATCGGGTTCATCTTCCAGAGCTTCAACCTCATCGGCGATTTGACCGTCTACGAGAACGTCGAGCTGCCGCTGACCTACAGAGGCATGGGCGCGGCCGAGCGCAAGCAGAGAGTCCTGGATGCGTTAGAGCGAGTGGGGATGGCGCACAGAGCGAAGCACCTGCCGAGCCAACTCTCGGGCGGCCAGCAGCAGCGCGTGGCGGTCGCTCGGGCGGTGGCGGGCCAGCCGGCGATACTCCTGGCGGACGAGCCGACGGGGAACCTGGATTCGATTAATGGGGAGGCGGTGATGTCTCTCTTGCAGGAGCTGCACAAGGGGGGCGCGACCATCTGCATGGTCACGCACGACCAGCGGTACGCACGTCACGCCGACCGCGAGATTCATCTTTTCGACGGGCGCGTGGTGGAGGAACGTGAGGGCATGAGCATAGAGAGGGCGTGATGAGAACTTTCTGGCAAGACCTGCGGTACGGCGCGCGGATGTTGACCAAGAGTCCCGGATTCACCTTGATCGCGGTCGCCGCGCTCGCGCTCGGCATCGGAGCCAACACGGTCATCTTCAGCGTCGTCAACACACTGCTGCTGCGCCCGCTCTCGTTCCCGCGCTCGGAGCAGTTGACGGCCATCCTGGCGAAAGACCCCGAGACGGGCGAGCTTTATTCCTCCTACTCGTACGCTAACTTTCAGGACATCAGGGACCAGAATCAGGTCTTCGAGCAGGTCGCGGCCTCCTACATGACGACGGCTTTCCTGCGCACGGGCGAGGAGCCGGAAAGGCTGCGCGGCAGCTACGCCTCCGCGGACCTGTTCCCGCTGCTCGGCGTGAACCCGCTGGTCGGTCGGGCTTTTTCGAGCGAGGAAGAGAGGCCCGGCGGCAACGGGCAAGTCATCGTCCTCGGCTACGACCTCTGGCAGCGGCGCTTCGGCGGCGACCCGAAAATCGTCGGGCAGCAACTGCCCATAGACGACCAGTCCTGGACGGTCGTGGGCGTGATGCCGCAGGGGTTCAAGTTCCCGGTCGGCGCGCGGCAGTCCGACTTCTGGATGCCGCTCGCGTCGAACCTTTCCGAAGGCCCGCGCGCCGCCCGCGGCGCAGTCTTCATGAGCCTCATCGGGCGACTCAAGCCCGGCGTCGCCCTGGAGCAGGCGCAGGCGGAGGTGAACGCGATTGCGAGCCGCCTCGAGGCACAGTACCCGGAGGCCAACACGGGACTAAACATCGCCCTCGTCTCGGCGCATGAGAGATTAGTGGGTAAAGTCCGGCCGGCGCTCCTGGTGTTGCTGGCGGCGGTCGCCTTCGTGCTGCTGATCGCGTGCGCGAACGTGGCGAACCTGATGCTGGCGCGCGCGACCGTGCGGCGCAAAGAGGTCGCGATTCGGACGGCGCTCGGCGCGAGCCGCTGGCGCGTCGTCCGCCAGATGTTGACGGAGAGCTTGCTGCTCTCCGCGCTCGGCGGGGCCGCGGGGCTGTTGCTCGCGATGTGGGGGATGGACCTGCTCGTCGCGGCCATCCCCGCGGACATCCCGCGCACGGGCGAGATCGGCCTCGACAAATACGTGCTCCTCTTCACGGCCGGGCTGACGACCCTGACGGGCGTCGTCTTCGGCCTCGTCCCGGCCCTGCAAGCGTCCAAGACCGACTTGAACGAGACGCTCAAGGACGGGACGCGCGGGATGAGCGGCGGCATGCAGCGCAACCGCGCCCGCAGCGTTCTGGTGGTCACGGAGATCGCGCTCTCTCTGGTCCTGCTCGTCGGCGCGGGACTCCTGTTCCAGAGTTTCCGGCGACTGCTGGAAGTCTCGCCGGGGTTTGAAGCGGACAATGTGTTGACGGCCGAGGTTACTGTCAGCGACAAGAAGTATCCTGACAAAGAGCAGCGCGCGGCCTTCTACCGCGAGGCGCTCGAACGCATGAAGGCGCTGCCGGACGTGCAGGCGGTCGGAGTCATCTACCCGCTCCCGCTCGGGGGGAGCTTCGAGGTTTTCACCTTCGACATCGCGGGCCAGCCGCCCTTCCCGCCGGGGCAGCAGCCCACCTCAAACCGCCGCGTCATCAGCCAGGACTATTTCCAGGCGATGAGCATCCCCCTCGTCAAGGGGCGCGCGTTCAACGACCGCGACCGGACGAACGCGCCAGCGGTCGTCGTCGTCAACGAGACTTTCGCGCGCCGCTTCTTCCCAGGCGAAGACCCCGTAGGCCGAGCAATCATTCCGGGCGAAGGCGGAGACCCCGTCACGCGCGAGATCGTCGGGGTCGTCGGCGACGTGAGGCACGCCGGCCTCGACGCCGAGAGGTCGCCCGAATACTACGTCCCTTACGAGCAGGCGGACGTTGACCGGCTGACGGTCGTGGCGCGCACCGCCTCCGGGAATCCCACGAACGTCGCCGGGGCGCTGCGGGGCGTCTTCGCGGCGATGGACAAGGAGCAGCCCGTCTATAACGTCCGCCCGATGACGCAGCTCCTGGACGAGTCCGTCGCGCGCCGCCGCTTCAACATGATGCTCCTCGGCGGCTTCGCCGCGCTCGCCCTGCTGCTGGCGGGCATAGGCATCTACGGCGTCATCAGCTACTCGGTCGCGCAGCGCACGCGCGAGATAGGCATCCGCATCGCGCTGGGCGCGCAGATCGGCGACGTCATCAAGTTGGTCCTGAAGCAGGGGCTGGCGCTGGCGCTCGTCGGACTGGCCGCCGGGCTCGTCGTCGCCTTCTTCATCACGAAATTGATGTCGAGCCTGCTCTTCGGCGTCAGCGCCACGGACCCCGTCACCTTCGCGAGCGTCGCGCTCATACTCCTCTTCGTCGCCCTGCTCGCCTGCTACATCCCCGCGCGCCGGGCGGCGAACGTGGACCCGAACGTGGCGCTGCGTTACGAGTAAACCGGGGAGGCGCGGCCGGGCGCGTCGGCTGTCCGGCGGCGAATCAGTTTTCACTCTCGGTTTCGAGTTCAGTGTTCCAGGTAGGAAGGGAGACGCTCGTGATTGGCCCATTTCTGCAAGACCTGCGCTACGGGGCGCGCATGCTCTGGAAGAGCCCCGTCGTCACGCTGGTCGCGGTCGCGGCGCTGGCGCTCGGCATCGGCGCGAACACGGCCATCTTCAGCGTGGTCAACACGGTGCTCCTGCGCCCCCTGCCGTTCGCGGAGGCCGACCGGCTGGTGATGGTCTGGGACACGCACCCGTTCGCGCTCAAGCTCGGCTACGACTACATCCCCAGTTCGAACGGCACCTTCGCGGACTTCCGCCAGCAGAGCGAGTCCTTCGAGCAGATGGCCGCGCTCGACACCTGGACCGTCAACCTGACGGGCCGCAACGAGCCCGAGAGGATCGAAGGCACGCAGGTTTCGTCCAGCCTCTTCCCGCTGCTGCGCGCCCGACCGCTGCTGGGCCGCGCCTTCACGCCCGAGGAAGAGAAGCCCGGGGCGGCGCGCGTGGTCGTCATGAGCCACGGCCTGTGGCAGCGGCGCTTCGGCGGCGACGCGAACATCCTGGGGCAGACGGTCACGCTCGACGGCGAGAAGTACGAAGTCGTCGGCGTCATGCCGCCCGACTTCACGTTCCCGCAGAACTCAGGGCTGCCCGCCTTCTTCCCCTTCGCGCAGAAGACGGACCTCTGGACGCCCTGGGTGCTGACCGAGGAACAACGTCAGAACCGCGGGAGCCACCACATCGCCGTCATCGGGCGGCTCAAGCCGGGCCGCACGCTACAGCAGGCGCAGGCCGAGTTGGGCACCATCGCGAGCAGGCTGGAGCAGCAGTACCCGGACGACCTGAAAGACTTCGGCGTGAGCGTCATGCCGCTGCACGAGCAGGTCATAGGGAAGAGCCGCGTCGCCATTTTGGTCCTGTTGTGCGTCGTCGCCTTCGTGCTGCTGATCGCGTGCGCCAACGTCGCCAACCTGCTCCTGGCGCGGGCCGCCGCGCGCCAGAAAGAGGTCGCGATTCGGACGGCGCTCGGCGCGAGCCGGGGGCGCGTCATCCGCCAGTTGCTCACGGAGAGCGTGCTGCTGTCTTTCATCGGCGGGGCGCTCGGCGTGCTGCTGGCGATGTGGGGCGTGGACCTGCTGATCGCCCTGAGTCCGGGAGACATCCCGCGCACGGGCGAGATCGGGATTGACGCGCGCGTCCTGGGCTTCACGTTCGGGGTGTCGCTCCTGACGGGCCTGGTTTTCGGGCTCGCGCCCGCGCTGCAAGCGTCCAAACAGGACTTGCACGAGGCGCTGAAGGAAGGCGGGCGCGGCGGGACGACCGGCCCGCGCCGCGCGCGCGTGCGCTCCATCCTCATCGTCTTCGAGGTCGCGCTCGCGCTCGTCCTTCTGGTCGGGGCCGGCCTCCTCGTCAGGAGTTTCTTCAAGCTCAGGAACGTCAGCCCAGGCTTCGACCCCGAAAACGTTTTGACGCTGAACGTCCCCCTCCCGGGCACGCGCTACAAGGACGGCGCGCAGGCGTCCGCCTTCTACCAGCGGTTAATCGAGCGGCTGAAGGCGCTGCCGGGCGTGGAGGCCGTCGGCGCGGTCTCGCAACTGCCGCTGACCGGGGCGGAAGAAATCGACGGCTTCGACATCGAAGGCCGGCCTGGCCCGGCCTCCGGTGCCGACGTGCAGACCGCGGACTTCCGCGTCGTCTCGACGGACTACTTCCGCGCCATGAAGATTCCGCTCGTGAGCGGGCGCTACTTCACGGAGCAGGACACGGCGGGCGCGCCCGGCGTCATCATCATCGACGAGACGCTCGCCCGCCGCTTCTTCCCCAATGAGGACCCGCTCGGCAAACGCATAAACGAGGGCGGCTCGCCCAACAGGCTCGGGTTTCTGACAATCGTCGGCGTCGTCGCCGGCATCAAGCACTCGTCGCTCGACGCGGAGCCGAAACCCGCGATGTACGTCTCCTACCTACAGAGTCACTGGCTCGACATGACGCTCACCGTGCGGGCCGGCGGCGGCGGGGCGGAGAACCTGGCGGCGGCCGTGCGCCGTGAGGTCTGGGCGCTCGATAAGGACCAGCCGGTGGCGGGCGTCCAGACGCTGGAGAGTCTGTTCGCGAAGGCTGTCGCGCCGCAGCGTTTTCAGATGATGCTGGTCGGCCTCTTCGCCGCGGTCGCGCTCCTGCTCTCGGTCGTCGGCATCTACGGCGTCATGGCCTACGCGGTGACGCAGCGCACGCACGAGATCGGAATCCGCATGGCGCTGGGCGCGCAGAGGGGCGACGTGTTCAAGCTCCTGATGAGTCAGGGCATGGCGCAGGCCCTCATCGGCGTCGCCATCGGGCTGGCCGGGGCGTTCGCGCTGACGCGGCTGATGTCGAGCCTGCTGTTCGGGGTGAGCGCCACAGACCCTTTGACGTTCGCGGGCGTCTCGCTGCTCTTAAGCTCGGTCGCGCTCCTGGCGTGCTACGTCCCGGCGCGCCGGGCGACGAAGGTGGACCCGATGGTCGCACTCCGTTACGAATAAATTGAAATTGGGAAGGAGAAGGCTCTCATGCGGACTTTCTGGCAGGACATGAGGTACGGCATACGCTTATTGCTGAAGACCCCCGGGGTGACTTTCGTCGCCGTGCTGGCCCTGGCTTTAGGCATCGGCGCGAACACGGCCATCTTCTCTGTCGTCAACACCGTCTTGCTCCGCCCGCTGCCTTACGATAAGCCTGAGCAGTTGGCGGTCGTCATGAACGTTAATCTGAAAAGGGGACTGACGCAGCCCTCTTTCTCCTTCCCCAACTTCGCCGATTACCGCGCGCAGAACGGCTCCTTCGATTCGCTCGCGGCGTACAACGGCACGAGCTACGCGCTCGCGGGCGAGACGCCGGAACAAGTCGCCGGCGTCAGCGCGACCGCCGACGTGTTCAGAGTCCTCAGCGTGAAGCCGCTTCTCGGTCGGACGTTCGCGCCCGAGGACGAGCGCGCGGGCGGAGTCCCGGTCGCCGTCATCAGCCACGGGATGTGGCAGCGTCGCTTCGGCTCCGACCCCAAAGTCGTCGGCAGGCAAATCACACTCGACGGCACGAGCAAGACCGTCATAGGCGTCCTGCCCGCGGGCCTTCAGTTCCAGTTCACGAACGACCAGCCTGAGTTGTGGACTCCTATGGACCCCGCCGACAGCATGAACAAGCAGCGCGGGGCCAATTACATACGCCTCCTCGGCCGCCTCAAGGACGGCGTGACGCTGCCACAGGCGGAGGCCGAGTTGAAGACAATCGCCACACGGCTTGAGCAGCAATACCAGAGCGACAACGCGGGTCGCACGGTCACGCTGGTCTCGGCGCAGGAAAATTTGGTCGGGGAGTTGAGGCCGACGCTCCTCATCCTGCTCGGCGCGGTCGCCTTCGTGCTGCTCGTGGCGTGCGCCAACGTCGCCAATCTTTTGCTCGCGCGCGCGGCGGGGCGCGGGCGCGAGATGGCCTTGCGCACGGCGCTGGGCGCGAGCCGCCCGCGCATCATTCGGCAACTGTTGACGGAGAGCCTGCTGCTTTCCCTGATCGGCGGCGGGCTCGGGCTGCTGCTCTCGCTCTGGGGGATTGACCTGCTGGGCTCGTTCGTCCCGGCAGACATCCCGCGCGTCGGCGAGACGCGGCTCGACCTGGCGGTGCTCTCCTTCACGCTCGGCGCGACCCTTTTGACGGGCCTCATCTTCGGCCTCGCCCCGGCGCTTTCGGCCGCCAGGCTCGACCTCAACGAAGCGCTCAAGGAAGGCGGTCGCAGCGCGTCCGAAGGCCGCGGGCGGCATCGCCTGCGCAGCCTCCTGATCGTCTCGGAAGTCGCTCTCTCTCTGGTGCTGCTCGTCGGCGCGGGACTTCTCATCAAGAGCTTCATTCGCCTGCGCAACGTCAACCCGGGCTTTGACGCGCGCGGCGTCCTGACCGCGACGCTCTCGCTCTCTTCCGTCAAGTACCAGGATGACGAGCAGCTACAGACGAGGTTCGTGGGGCAGACCGTGGCGCGCGCGGCGCAGGTCCCTGGCGTCGAGGCGGCCGGTGCCGTACTGCCTTTGCCGTTCAGCGGCAACAACATGTCGATCAGCTACGCGGTTGACGGGCAGCCCGAGCCCCCGCCCGGCGAAAGGCCCGTGTCGGGCGCGCGCATCGTCACGCCCGGCTACCTGCGCGCGATGGGCATACCCGTCATCAAGGGCCGCGACTTTACCGAGCGCGACGACGACAAAGCGCCGAAAGTCATACTGATTAACGAGACTCTGGCCCGAAAACATTTCGCGGGCGTTGACCCCGTCGGCAAACGTCTGCAACTGGGTATCAACGACGTCAACGGCGAGATCGTGGGCGTGGTCGGAGATGTGCGCAGCCGCGACCTGAGCAAAGAGGCCGGGCCGGAGTTTTATGTGCCGTACGCGCAAGTGCCCATCGGCGATGTCTCGCTCGTCGTGCGCGCGGGCTCTGCCGACCCGACGCTCCTCACACAGGCCCTGCGCTAGGCCGTGCAGGAGCTTGACCGTGATCAACCGCTCTACGACGTTCACACGATGAACTCTCTCGTCTCAGAGTCCGTCTCGCGCCAGCGTTTCAGCATGACCTTGCTCGCGCTCTTCGCCGCGCTCGCGCTCGTGCTCGCTTCCGTCGGCATCTTCAGCGTGATGAGCTTCCTCGTCACGCAGCGCACGCACGAGATCGGCATCCGCATGGCGCTGGGCGCGCAGAGGGGCGACGTGCTCAGGATGGTTATCGGCCAGGGAATGAGGCTCACGCTCGTCGGCGTCGCGCTTGGGCTCGCGGCGGCCCTGGCGCTGACGCGCCTGATGTCGAGTTTGCTATACGGCGTGAGCGCCACGGACCCGCTGACGTTCGCGAGCGTCTCCCTGATTTTAGCTTCGGTCGCTTTGCTGGCCTGCTACGTCCCGGCGCGCCGGGCGACGAAAGTGGACCCGATGGTCGCACTCCGTTACGAGTGAAAGGAGAAGTAAGATGGGGACTCTCTGGCAAGACGTTCGGTACGGCTTCAGGATGCTGACGAAGCGGCCGGGCTTCACCGTCGTGGCCGTGATTTCCCTGGCGCTCGGCATCGGCGCGAACACCGCGATCTTCAGCGTGGTGAACGCGACCTTGCTGAAATCGCTGCCGTACAAAGACCCCGAAAGCATCGTCCTCGTCTGGGGCAGCATGGCGGCCGAAGGGCGCAACCGCACTCAGGTTTCCGCGACCGACGTTGACGACTGGCGACATCAGAACGGCGTCTTCGAAGACGTGACGACCTACGGCAATTGGAGCGCGACGCTCCTGGGGCGCGGGGAGCCGGAGAGAATACCGGGCACGCAGGTGGGCGACGGGTATTTCCAGATTATGGGGGGCACGCCGCTCCTGGGCCGCGTCTTCTCGCCCGAAGAGCAGCAGGAGGGGAAGGACTTCGTCGTCGTCCTCGGCCACGGCCTGTGGCAGCGGCGCTTCGGCGGCGACCCCGCAATCGTCGGCCAGCAGGTGAACCTGAGCGGCAAGCCTTACACGGTCGTCGGGGTGATGCCCGCGGACTTTCGCCCGCTGCCCGTCAGCCTCGTTGACCCGCAGGGCCAGTTCTACCGGCCCGTGGCCGAGCCTCACGACGAGGCGGAGCGCAGCTCGCGTCACCTCCGGGCCATCGCCCGGCTTAAGCCTGGTGTCACGCTCGCCGCGGCGCAGTCGGAGATGAACGTCATCGCCAAGCGCCTGGCCCAGGAGCACCCGGAGAGTAACTCGGACTACGAGGTTCGCCTGAACACGCTGTCCGAGGACACGGTCGGGGGCTTGCGCCCGACGCTGCTGACCCTGTTCGGGGCCGTCGTTTTCGTCCTCCTCATCGCCTGCGCCAACGTGGGCAATTTGCTGCTGGCGCGCTCCGCCGCGAGGAAGAAGGAGATCGCGGTTCGCGCGGCGCTCGGCGCGGGGCGCGTGCGCCTCGTGCGGCAACTCCTGACCGAGAGCGTGTTGCTCTCACTCGCGGGCGGCGCGCTCGGACTTTTACTGGCCCTGTGGGGGACGAGCCTCATCGAATCGCTCGGCTCGCAAGTGACCCCCTTGCTGAGCGGCGTCCAGATAGACGCCAACGTGCTCGCCTTCACCCTCACCATCTCGCTCCTCTCGGGTGCCGTCTTCGGGTTGGCCCCGGCGATGCAATTGTCGCGGCCCGACCTGAACGAGGCCCTCAAAGAAGGGGGAAGGTCCGGGGGCGCGTCGGGCAGTCGCAGCGTGCTGCGCTCCGCCCTGGTCGTCGCCGAAGTGGCGATGGCGCTCGTGCTCCTGACCGGCGCGGGGCTCCTGATTAAGAGCACGCTCCGGCTGCGTGACGTTAACCCGGGCTTCAACGCCGAGAACCTGTTGACGATGAACATCGCGCTGCCTTCGTCGAAATACCCTGACAAGCAGTCGTGGGTCGCTTTTTACGAGCGTGTGTTGCGCGGGATCGAGTCGGTGCCGGGCGTGCATTCGGCGGGCGTGACGAGCGTCCTGCCGCTGAGCAGTAATTTCGACGGGCGGGCGCTCGCCGTCGAAGGCCAGCCGAGGCCGCGCGGGGAAGAACTCAGCGTGGACCTCTACATCGCCACGCCCGGCTACCTGCGGGCGATGGAAATCCCGCTCGTGAAAGGGCGCGCGCTCGACGACCACGACACCGAGAATGGACAGATGGCGGCGCTCGTCAACGAGACGATGGCGCGGCAACTCTGGCCGGGCCAGGACCCTCTGGGCAAGCGCGTCAAATTCCCCGGCTCGGAAAAGAACCCGCAGCCGTGGCGAACCGTCGTCGGCGTCGTGAGGGACGTGAAGCAGTACGGCCTGGACAAAGAAGACCGGATGCAGTTGTACCTGCCGGAGGCGCAGTTCGCGGCCCCCTACATGACGCTCGTCGTGCGCACGTCCTCGGACCCGCAGGGCATGGTCGCGGCGGTGAAGAATGAAATCCTCGCGGTGGATAAAGACCAGGCCGCCTACAACGTCGCGACGATGGAGCAACTGCTGTCCGACTCGATTTCGCTCAGGAAGTTTTCCATGCTCCTGCTGCTCATCCTCGCGGCCCTGGCCCTGACGCTGGCGGCGGTCGGCGTCTACGGCGTGATGGCCTACTCTGTGGCGCAGCGCACGCACGAGATCGGCATCCGCGTGGCGCTGGGCGCGCAAACGAGGGACGTTTTCAGGCTCGTGCTGATGCACGGCATGGCGCAGGCTGTGGCCGGCATCGTCATCGGGCTGGCCGGTGCGTTCGCGCTGACGCGGCTGATGTCGAGCCTGCTCTTCGGCGTGAGCGCGACCGACCCTTTGACGTTCGCGGGAGTCTCGCTGCTGTTGGCTTCGGTCGCTTTGCTGGCCTGCTACGTCCCGGCGCGCCGGGCGACGAAGGTGGACCCGATGGTCGCGCTCCGTTACGAGTGAAAGACCTGAATTACTTCAGACGAGAGGTGCTGTGATGGGAGCATTCCTGCAAGACCTGCGATACGGCGTTCGGATGATCTTCAAGTATCCGGGCTTCACCCTGGCCGCGGTCCTGACGCTGACTTTGGGCATCGGGGCCAACACGGCCATCTTCTCGGTCGTCAACGCCGTCCTGCTCAGGCCGCTGCCGTACCCGCAGCCGGAGCGCCTGGTCACGTTGCGCTCCAACGAATCGCTCCCGGACCTCGAAGACATTACGGCGCAGAGCCAGTCTTTCGAAGCCGTCGGCGGCGCGGTGATGCAGCCTCAGGACTTCACGGGGGAGGCCGAGCCCGTGCAGGTTCAGGCCGCGCTCGTCAACGCGGATTTGTTCAAAGTCCTGGGGGCCGGGGCCGTCGTCGGGCGGGTCATTTCGGCGGAGGAGGACCGCTACGGCGGCGAGCGCGTCGCGGTGCTCAGCCACGGGTTCTGGATGCGCCATTTCGGCGGCGAGCAAAGTGTCATCGGCAGACAGGTGCCCTTGAGCGGAAACAACTACACGGTCGTCGGCGTCATGCGCCCCGATTTCAGTATGCCCAGGGAGAACCCGGACGTGTGGCTCGCCCTGCGCGTGGCTAACCCCGTCGCGGCGAAGGTCCGCGGCGTCCATTTCCTGCGGACCTACCTGCGGCTGAAGCCGGGCGTAAGCCTCGCGCAGGCGCAGGCGGAGATGGAGGGGATTGACAGCCGGCTGGCGCAAGCCTACCCCGACGAGAATAAGGAGCGGGACAGGCTGCTCACCCCGCTCCACGAGCGCATCACGGGCGAGGTCCGCCCGGCGCTGCTCATCCTCTTCGGGGCGGTGGGGCTGGTGCTCCTGGTCGCCTGTGCCAATTTCTCAAGTCTCCTGCTCGCGCGCTCGGCCGCGCGCCAGCAGGAACTCGCGATTCGCGCGGCGCTCGGCGCGGTCCGCAGCCGATTAGTGCGGCAGGTCCTGACCGAAAGCCTCCTGCTGGCGCTCCTCGGCGGGGCGGGCGGGCTGGTGCTCACCATGTGGGGCGTGGACCTGCTGGTGGCGCTCAAGCCGGATGACCTCCCGCTCACCGCCAGCATCAGCATAGACAGGTGGGTGCTCGCCTTCACCTTCGGCGTCTCCGTCCTGACGGGCGTCGTCTTCGGGCTCGTGCCCGCGCTCAGCTCGTCGCGCCTGGACATGAACGAGGTGTTGAAGGAAGGCGGGCGCGGGGCCGCGGTGGGAGTTCTCAGGCAGCGAGTCCGCAGCGTCCTGGTCGTCTCCGAGGTCGCCCTCGCCCTCATGCTCCTGATCGGCGCGGGGCTTCTCATCAAAGGCTTCTGGCGCTTGCGCTCGGTCGAACCGGGCTTCGCGCCCGACAACCTGCTGACGATGCGGCTTGAGCTTCCAGAGACGCGTTACAAAGAGATTCCCGCGCAGACGCAGTTCCGCCAGAGCCTGCTCGAACGACTCAATTCGCTGCCGGGCGTCGAGGCCGCGATGGTCAGCGAGCTTCCGATGAGCGGCGACCAACTGACGCACAACTTCGTCATCGACGGGCGTCCGCCTCTTGAGGTGGGCCTGGAGCCCGACCTGAACACGCGCACCGTCGCCGGCGATTACTTCCGCACGATGAACATTCCCGTCATCCAGGGGCGCGACCTCAGCCCGCAGGACAGGGCGGACGCGCCGTTGGTGGGCGTCGTCAACGAGAGCTTCGTCCGTCAGTATTTCCCCGACGAGAGCCCCGTCGGCAAGCGCATCAGGTGGGCGCGGGGAGAGACGCCGCAATGGATGACCGTCGTCGGCGTCGTCGGCGACGTGAAGCACTTCGGGTTGAACCAGCCGGAAGAGCCGGCCTTCTATTCTTCGTATCTTCAGTTGGAGCACCCCTGGAAGCGCTGGATGTATCTGGTCGTGCGGAGCCGGGGCGACCTCAACTCGCTCGCCAACCGCGTGAAGAGTGAAGTCTGGGCGGTGGACAAACTGCTCCCCGTGACGAAAGTCAAGCCGATGACCGAAGTGATGTCTGCGTCAGTCGCCGGCCAGCGGTTCAACCTGACGCTGATGAGCGTCTTCGCCGTCACCGCCCTGCTCCTGTCCGCGGTCGGCATCTACGGCGTGATCGCGTTCTCGGTCACGCAGCGCTCGCACGAGATAGGCGTCCGCATCGCGCTCGGCGCGCAGACCGCCGACGTGCTCAGGCTCATCGTCGGGCAGGGCCTGAGGCTGGTCTTAATCGGCATCGGCATAGGTCTCGCGGGGGCGTTCGCCCTCACGCGGCTGATGGCGAGCCTGCTGTTCGGCGTGAGCACGACCGACCCCGCGACCTTCGCCGCCCTCGCGGCGCTGCTGACCGCGGTGGCGCTGCTCGCCAGTTACGTCCCCGCGCGCCGGGCGACCCGCGTCGACCCGATGGTGTCACTCCGTTACGAATGAGGTGCTTCAGATGAGATCACTCTTACAAGACTTGCGCTACGGCATTCGGATGCTGCTGAAGAAGCCGGGATTCACGATTGTGGCCGTGCTGGCGCTGGCTTTGGGCATCGGCGCGAACAGCGCGATTTTCAGCGTCGTCAACTCGGTCCTGCTGCGCCCGCTGCCCTACAAAGACCCCGGGCGGCTGGTCATCGCGTGGGAGACGAACCCGCAACTGCTGAGTGACTATCTGAAGACTCACAACGAAGCCTCGCCCGCCAACTTCTTCGACTGGCAGACGCAGAGCCAGTCGTTCGAGAACCTGGCGGCCTTCAGGTGGCAGGACTACAACCTGACCGGCGGTGACACCCCCGAACAGGTGATAGGCAACGCGGTCACGACCAACATGTTCGCCACGCTCGGGGTCCGGCCCGCCCTCGGGAGAGATTTTCTCGCGGAGGAAGGGCAGGCGGGCAAAGAGGGCGTCGTGATTCTGAGCCACGGCCTGTGGCAGCGGCGCTTCGGCTCGGCCCCGAACATCATAGGGCAGACCGTCAGCGTCAACGGCCGGGCCCACACGGTCGTCGGCGTCATGCCGCAGGGCTTCGAGTTTCCGCGCGCGATCTCCGAGTTGTGGACGCCTCTGGCCCTGCCCGACAATATCATGACGAACCGCACGTCCCATTTTTTGTACACGCGCGCGCGCCTGAAACCCGGCGTGACTACAGAACAGGCGCAGGCCGAGATGGACACCATCGCCGGGCGGTTGCGGCAGCAGTACCCGGACTCGAACAACCAGCGCGGCGTCAGGCTCGCGTCGCTCGCGGACGAGAGTGTGGCCCAGATCAGGCCCGCCTTGCTGATCCTGCTCGCGGCCGTCGGGTTCGTCCTGCTGATTGCCTGCGCCAACGTCGCCAACCTGATGCTGGCGCGGGCCGCCGCGCGCCAGAAGGAGATTGCCGTCCGCACGGCCCTCGGCGCGGGAAGGCTGCGCATCATCCGCCAACTGCTCACCGAGAGCGTCCTGCTGTCTCTCGTCGGCGGAATCTGCGGGCTGCTGCTCGCCCTCTGGGGCATAGACATCCTGCTCGCCAGCATGCCGCAGCAATTCGCGCTCGGCATTCCGGGCTGGAACAAGATCGGGCTCGACTACCGCGTGCTCGGCTTCACGCTGGCCGTCTCGCTTTTGACGGGAATCCTCTTCGGGCTTTTCCCCGCGTGGCAGGCTTCGAAGTCCGATTTGAACGAGTCGCTCAAGGAAGGGAGCAAGGGCTCCGCCGGTCAGGGCCGCAAGCGTTTCCGCAACGCGCTGATCGTCTCGGAGGTGACGCTGGCCCTGGTGCTGCTCGTCGGCGCGGGGCTGATGATGCGTAGTCTCTGGCGCTTGATGGACGTGAAGCCCGGCTTCGACCCGCAGAACCTGACCACCTTGCAGCTCTCGCTGCCGCAGGCTCAGTACGGCGAGGACAGGCAGATGGTGGCCTTCTATTCGGAGTTGACCAGGCGAATCGAAAACCTGCCCGGCGTCGAGGCGGTCGCCACCATCGACATGATGCCGATGGGCGGCAGCGGCGGGACGACCAGTTTCCTCGTCGAAGGCAGGCCCGCTCCGCCCCCGGGCCAATACCCGGAGGCCAACGCGCGCACGTCCAGTCCGGGCTACTTCCAGACCATGCGCATCCCCGTCGTCAAGGGGCGCGACTTCTCCGAGCGCGACACGGCCGACACCCCGCTCGTCGTCGTCATTAACGAGACGATGGCGCGCAAGTATTGGCCCAATGAGGACCCGATCGGCAAGCGCCTGCTCGACCCGCAGAGCAGGACGCCGCCCGCGGAGGTGATCGGCGTCGTCGGCGACGTGAAGCACTTCGGCTTGGACGACCAGGCGGAGGAATACATCTACACCTCTTCGATTCAGACCCCGGGCAACGGCATGTACCTCGTCGTGCGCACGGCCACGGACCCCGTGAGCATGACGGCGACCCTGCGCAGGGAGGTGCGGGCGCTCGACAAAGACCTCCCGGTCTTCGACGTCAAGCCGATGAGTCAGCGCATCGTCGAATCGACGGGCGCTCGCCGCCTGGTCATGTTCCTGCTGGGCGTCTTCGCGGCCGTCGCCCTGATTCTGGCGTCGGTCGGCATCTACGGCGTGCTGGCCTACGCCGTGACGCAGCGCACGCACGAGATAGGCATACGGATGGCGTTGGGCGCGAGCCGCGGCGACATCCTGCGGCTGGTCGTCAGGCAGGGCATGCTGCTGGTCGCGCTCGGCGTCGTCCTGGGGCTGCTCGTCTCGTTCGCCGTCACGCGCTTCATGTCGGGCCTGCTCTTCGGCGTCGCGCCCAACGACCCCGCGACGCTCTTCGGCGTGTCGCTGCTCCTGGCGGCCATAGCCTTCATCGCCTGCCTCGTCCCCGCGTTCAGGGCGATGAAAGTGGACCCGATGGTCGCGCTCCGTTACGAATGAGGTCTAAGCATTGGCTGTCAGCCGAATGATATTCGCGCAACACTTAACTGCCTCGCGCCGACTGGGGGTGAGTTATGGATAGATTGGTTCAGGATTTACGGCACGCGCTGCGCTCTCTGTGGAAGAGGCCCGGCTTTACCGCCGTGGCGGTCATCACTCTGGCCTTAGCCATCGGCGCGATTACTTCGATCTTCACGGTGGTCAACGGCGTGCTCCTGCGCCCGCTGCCCTACAGAGAGCCCGACCGAATCATCACTCTCTGGCAGCGGAACGACAAGACGGGCGCTCTGCGCGACGAGGTCGCGCCCGCCAACTTCCTGGACTGGAAGGAGCGCAACCGCGTCTTCGAGCAGTTGGCCGCCGCAGACCCCTACAGCTTCGACTACGACGGACCCGACGGCCCGGAGAACCTTGTGGCCTGGTTCGTGACGGACGGGTTCTTCGACGTCCTCGGCGTCAACGCCCTTCACGGGCGAACGTTCGTGCCCGAAGAATTCCGGGAAGGGAATGACCGCGCGGTCGTCCTCAGCCACGGCGCGTGGCAGCGCCGCTTCGGCTCCGACCCGAAAGCCGTCGGCCGGACGATACAACTCGACAAGCAGCCGTTCACCATCGTGGGCGTCCTGCCGCCGCAGGTCAAATTCCCGGCCGATAAAGAAATCTGGGTGCCGCGCACCTTCACGGAAGAAGACCGGCAGGACCGATTCGGGACGCGCTTCGTGGTCATCGGACGGTTGAAGACCGGGGCGACGCTCGCGCAGGCCGCGTCCGAGTTGAACTCCGTCTCGGCCCAACTCGCGCGGGAGAGCCCGCGCACCAACGCGGACATCGGCGTGACGGCCATCGCCCTGCCCGAACAGATCACCGGCCCCGTCCGTCCGGCCCTGCTGATACTGCTCGGCGCTGTCACCTTCGTGCTCCTCATCGCCTGCGCCAACATCGCCAACCTCCTGCTGGTCCGCGGGGCGGAACGCGGGCGCGAGTTCGCGATTCGCGCCGCGCTCGGGGCGGGCCGCGCGCGCCTCATTCGGCAGTTGATTACGGAGAGCGTCGTGCTCGCCCTGGTCGGCGGCTGCTGCGGGATTCTCCTGGCCCAGTGGGGTGTGGATTTGCTCCTGGCCTTCAGCCCGGCCAACCTGCCGCGCCTCGACGAAGTGGGACTCGATGCGCGCGTGCTCGGTTTCGCGGCCTGCATCTCTGTCCTGACGGCGCTCGCGTTCGGGCTGGCCCCGGCCATACGCTTCTCCAAGCCGGACCTCCAGGAGTCGCTCAAAGAAGGCGGGCGCACTGCTACCGCCGGCCTCTTCCGCCAGCGCTTTCGCAACGCGCTCGTGGTGACGGAAATCGCCCTGGCTTTAGTCCTCCTGATCGGCGCGGGGCTCCTGATTCGCAGCTTCGTCAGCCTGCTCAACGTCAACCCCGGCTTCACCACCGATAACATTCTGGCCCTACAGGTCTTCATCTGGGATGAAATCCCCGAGCCCGAAAAGCGGCTGCCGTTTTACGACCAGGCGTTCGCGGCGCTGTCGTCCCTTCCGGGCGTCGAGTCGGTGGGCGGCGTCTCCTCCCTGCCGTTCTTCAGATTCGAGATGCCCACGACCTTCACCGTCGAAGGACGCCCCAGCCCCGCGCCCGGCCAGGAACTCTCCGCTTACCGAGGGATGGCGACGCCCGATTATTTCCGCACCCTCGGCATCCCCCTCGGGCGGGGACGCTTCTTCACACGATTCGACGACTCGCGCTCGGCCCCCGTCGTGTTGATTAACGAGTCCCTGGCCCGGCGGTACTTTCCCGGCGAAGACCCTCTTGATAAGAAAGTCCTCTTGCGAACGAGGGATGGGCGACCGGTCCCGCGCACCATCGTCGGCGTCATCGGTGACATGCGGCCCGACGGGCTGGACAGCGACCCGCGCCCCGAAATCTATCTGCCGTACCACCAGACTACTTTCGGCGAGATGACCTTCGTGATTAGAACCACCGGCGACCCGCAGCAGGTTCTCCCCGCCGTGAGACAGCAACTGTGGTCGCTCCATAAGGACATCACCTTTTACCGGGTGGCGACGATGGAGCAACTCGTCTCCGAGTCGCTGGCGGCGCGGCGCTTCAATCTGTTTTTGCTCAGCGCCTTTGCCGCCATCGCGCTGGCGCTGGCCGGGGTGGGCATCTACGGCCTGATTAGTTTCGCCACCAGTCAGCGCACGCACGAGATAGGGGTCCGCATGGCTCTCGGCGCGCAGGCGGGCGACGTGCTCAAGATGGTCGTCCGCCAGGGCATGATTCTCGCGCTCGCGGGCGTCGGGCTCGGTCTGATTGCGGCGCTCGCCTTAACGCGCCTCATGTCCAGCCTGCTCTTCGGCGTCACGCCGACCGACCCCCTGACCTACACGGGCGTCTCGGTCCTGCTCACGACCGTCGCGCTGCTGGCCTGCTACATCCCGGCGCGCCGGGCGACGAAGGTGGACCCGATGGTCGCGCTCAGGTACGAATGAGCCCGAGTGATTGAAGGGCTCGGAGGAAGAACGATGGACGCGCTGTTACAGGACGTTCGCTACGGCGTTCGCATGCTGGTCAAACATCCCGGGTTCACGCTCGCCGCCGTTCTGTGTCTGGCCCTCGGGATCGGACTCAATACGACGATCTTCAGCGTCGTCAGCGCCATGCTCATCCGCCCGCTCCCTTACGACGAGCCCGAGCGACTCGTCGCGCTCCATGAGACGCAGATCAAGAAAGGCACGGAGTGGAACCCGCTCTCCGCCCACAACCTCGCCGACTGGAAAGAGCAGAGCAACGTCTTCGAGCAGGTCGCGGCCTTTCAGCGACGCTCCTTCAACTTCAGCACGGAAGAGAACCCCGAGCGTCTGGCCGGCGTGCGCGTCTCCTCCGAGCTCTTCTCGATGCTGGGCATCAGGCCCGTCATGGGGCGCGACTTCCGGCCGGAAGAGGATAAGCCCGGCGGGGAGCGCGTCGTCCTGCTGGGCCATAGCCTCTGGCAGCGACGCTTCGCCTCCGACCCGAGTGTGGTCGGCAAGACGCTCCTCCTCGACGGCGAGAAATATACGGTGGTCGGGGTCATGCCGCCGCGCTTCAAGTTCCCGGAGTTCGCCGAGGTCTGGACGCCCCTGGCGCTGGACATGGGCAAGGCCAGCCGAGGCGTGCAATCGCTCGACGCCGTCGCGCGCCTCAAGCGCGGGATTACCGCGGAACAGGCGCAGGCCGAGTTGAGCAACGTCGCGCGCCGGCTTGAGCAGCAATACCCCGAGACGAATCGCGACATGGGCGCACTCGTCAGGCCGCTGCGCGCGGAGCTTGTCCCCGCAGGAGTCAACGTCTTCCTCCTGACCATGCTCGGCGCGGTGATCTTCGTGTTGCTCATCGCCTGCGCGAACGTGGCTAACCTGCTGCTCGTTCGCGCCAGCGCCCGGCAGCGGGAGATTGCCATTCGTAGCGCGCTCGGGGCCAGCCGAATCAGGGTCATCCGCCAGCTACTCACGGAGAGCATCATGATCGCCCTCATGGGCGGCGGGCTGGGCATCCTGATGGCCTTCTGGGGGATTGATCTCGTGATCGCGTCCGTCCCGGTCGAGATTCCCTTCTGGCTCAGTTTCGAGATCGACTGGCGAGTCCTCGCCTTCACCTTCTCGATCTCGGTCCTGACGGGAATGATTTTCGGCCTGACGCCGGCGCTCCGCCTCTCGAAGCCGGACTTGCAGGAAGCGCTCAAGGACGGCGGGAGAAGCTCGACTGAGGGGTCGCGTCAGAACCGCCTGCGCAACGCATTCGTCGTCTCGGAGATAGCCCTTTCGCTCGTCCTCCTCATCGGGGCGACGCTGATGATCCGCAGCTTTCTGCGTATGCAGCGAATTGACGCGGGCTTCGACCCGGAGAACGTGCTGACGATGGAGTTCCGGCTCTCCGGGCCGAGCTATGAGGAGGACAGGCAACGCACGGCCTTTATTCAGCAGATCGCCGAGCGCATCAAGACCCTCCCTGATGTCGAAGCGGTGGGCATCGTCAACGACTTGCCGGTCAGCCAAAGTTATTCGACAGATTTCTTCAACGTCGAAGGGCAGCCGGCCCCGCCCAGTGAAGCGCCTGAGACGACCTTGCAAACGGTGACCCCCGACTACCTGGGGACGGTGAGAATTCCCATCGTGCGCGGGCGAGCCTTTGAGGGGCGGGAACTGGCCGAGTCCAGCCCGGTGGTCATCGTCAACGAGTCGCTGGCGCAACGCTTCTGGCCCAACGACGAGCCGGTCGGTAAACGTCTCCGGCTCGGCGCGGGTGCGGACGCGCCCTGGCTGACTGTGGTGGGTGTGACCGCCGACGTGAAGGAGTTGTACCGAATCGGGGGGCTGGACAAAAAGCCTTCGTTCCAGACTTACGTGCTCTACCCGCAGGCCACCTATCGCCGCATGACGCTCGCGGTGCGCACGAAGACCGGCGACCCGGCGCGCATCACGGCCGCCGTCCGCGGAGAGATTCATGCCGTGGATAAAAACCTTCCCCTCTACAACGTCCTGACGATGAAGGAGGTTCTTGAGAAGTCTGTGTGGCTGCCGCTTTTCTACGGCAAGATGTTCGGGACGTTCGCGGTGTTTGCGCTGTTCCTGGCCGCCCTCGGCATCTACGGCGTCATGGCCTACGCGGTGACGCAGCGCACGCACGAGATCGGAGTCCGCATGGCGCTGGGCGCGCAGAGGCGCGACATCGTCAAGCTGGTGTTGGGGCAGGGCATGTTGCTGGCCCTAGTCGGTGTGGCGATAGGACTGGCGGCATCATTCGCGATGACGCGCGCGATCGCGAGCCTGCTCTTCGGCGTCAGCGCCACCGACCCGTTGACGTTTTTCGGCGTCTCGCTGGCCCTGGCGTTAGTCGCGTTCATGGCCTGCTACATTCCGGCGCGGCGCGCGATGAAAGTCGATCCGATGGTCGCGCTCAGACACGAGTAGGGGCTGGCCGTTTTTATCATTAGCAAGGTGGACAAAGTTTTGAGCTTTAGCATCAGTCGAATACTTCACGCAGTTGTCTTGTCGCTCGTCGTCTGCTTCGCCGTCCGGGCGCAGACGCCGACGACTCCTAACCCGGCGCAGCAGGACGCGACGCGCCCGCCTGGGACGGAGCGCCGCGGGGCCACGCCCGAGCAGCCGCGGCCGGACCCTTCCAACCCGACCGCGCCTCCCGGCACCGAGCGGCCCGCCGCGCAAGCGCCGCCGGGCGTGAACACGCTCCCGCAAACGACGCCGACGCCGCCGGCAACAACTCCGTCAACGGAACCGTCGCGGCCCGCCGCGGACGAGGGCCCGGGTAAAGAAACCCCCGGCGCGGCGGGCGGACTTGGTCAGGAGTCGCAGGGGCCTCTGCTCGACTCGCTCCAGTCGCGCGGCCTGCCGCCGCTGCCGCCCCTCTCCCGGCTCGGCGTTGTGGGCGGCGAGACGCTGACGCTCTCGCTCAACGAGGCGATTCGCCGCGCGCTTGAGCACAACACGGAGATAGAGTTCGCGCGCGTCGGCGTGCGCGTGACCGAATCGAATTTGCGCGCGCTCGAAGGCGTTTACGAGCCCGTCTTCCAGATCACGCCGCAGTTCAGCAGCTTCGTCACCCCGCAGTCGAGCACGCTCGGCGGCTCGAACCAATCGGGGACCGTCTCGCAAACGCTCATCGACTTCGGGCCTTCCGTGACCAAACTGTTCCGCACCGGCGGCGGGCAGTACCAGGTCTTCTTCAACAACACGCGGGAGACGACCAGCTCGACCTTCGCGCAGATCAGCCCGGCCTACTCCGGGAACCTGGGGCTGACCTTCACTCAGCCGCTCTGGCGCGACCGCCGGATTGACAACAGCCGGCGGCAGATTCGCGTCCAGCGCAAGCGGCTCGAACAGTCGGACGCGGACTTCCGGCGGCAGACGATTGACGTCATCACGCAGGTGCAGCGCGCCTACTGGGAGCTGGTCTTCGCGCTCCGCGACCAGCAGAACCGCATCGCCAACCTGAACCTCATCCGCACCCAGTTCCTGCAAACCGAGCAGCGCATCGAGGCCGGGGCCATCGCGCCGGTCACTCGCGCCGAGGTGCAGACGGAGCTTTCCAACCGCGAGGCCGACGTGCTGCAAGCCGTGCAGAACGTTTCCGTGGCCGAGAACAATCTCAAGCGGCTCATCCTGCCCGACTCGCGCGCGGCCGAGTGGGCGACGGCCATCGTCCCCGTGGACCAGTCACCGTCCGACTCGGCCGCCCCAATCAACCTGCAAGACGCGCTCGAAGAGGCGCGCGCCAACCGGCCCGAGCTGCGCCGCGTCCGCCTCCAGCAGGATATAACGGACATAGACATCTCTTATTTCAAGAACCAGACGCGCCCGCGCCTCGATTTACAGGCGACCGTCTCGACCACGGGGCTGGCCGGCTCGCCCGTGACCCCGACGGGCTCTGTGGGCGGCGAGGAGACGAGCGACTTGCCGTCGAATCTGGTCGGGGGCTACGGGCGTATGCTGCGCAACCTGGCGACTTTGGGCACGCGCAACATAGTCGTCGGCGTCCGCCTGGAGCTGCCCCTGCGCAACAAGACGGCTGAAGCCAACCTGGCGACCGCGCGGATGCAGCGCGAGCAGTTGGCGGCCACCATGCACGGCGAGGAGCTGAACATCGAGGTCGAAGTGCGCAACGCGGCGCAGGCCGCCGAGACGGCGCGGCTGCGTGTGCTGGCGGCGCGGCAGTCGCGCGAGAACGCGGAGGTGCAGCTCCGCGCGGAGAAGAATCTTTACCAGGTCGGCCGCTCGACCACCTTCCTGCTCTTCCAGCGCGAGAACCAGTTGACGAGCGCGCGCAACTTAGAGCTGCGCGCCGAAACCAACTACAACCAGGCGCTCGCGGACCTGCAACGCGCGACCTCGACGACGCTCCGGGCCAACAACGTCATCGTCGAGACGCCCCACGGGCCTTGAGGCCATTTGACACCGCGCATCGTTGGAGGAAATTATGTCAGTGCCGCCTGCCGCGAGCGGGCGGGTCATCGGAGGGATTATGGATGAGGGATGAGGGATGATAGAGAAGCCTTAGTCTTTCTTCATCCCTCATCCCTCATCCCTCATCCCTTTTTCTGTGTCATGCCTAAGACGACGCCACGCATCTTAATCGCCGACGACCAGCCGGACGTGCTGGAAGCCCTCCGCCTCCTGCTCAAGACCGAGGGCTACGAGATAGAGGCTGCGACCTCGCCGGCGGGCGTCCTGCGCGCCCTGGAGTCGCGCGACTTCAACGTCCTGCTGATGGACCTCAACTACACGCGGGACACGACCTCCGGGCAGGAGGGGCTGGACTTGTTGACCCGCATCAAGGCCCTGGACAGCACGCTGCCCGTCGTCGTGATGACCGCCTGGGGCAGCATCGGGATAGCGGTCGAGGCCATGCGCCGCGGCGCGCGCGATTTCGTCGAGAAGCCCTGGGACAACGCGCGCCTGCTCTCGATCATGCGCACGCAGGTCGAGTTGGGCAACGCCCTGCGCAAAGAGCAGCGGCTGGAGGCGGAGAACAAGCTGCTGCGCGACGGGGAGGACCGGCCGCTGCTGATCGCCGAGTCTCCGGCGATGAAGCCCGTCCTCGAACTCATCCACCGCGTCGGGCCTTCGGACGCCAACGTGCTCATCACGGGCGAGAACGGGACGGGCAAGGAGGTCGTGGCTCGCACGCTGCACGCGCTCTCGACGCGCGCGGCCAAACCCCTGGTGACGGTCAACGCGGGCGCGCTCTCCGAGGGCGTCTTCGAGAGCGAGCTTTTCGGCCACGTCAAGGGCGCGTTCACCGACGCCAAGTCCGACCGCGTCGGGCGCTTCGACTTGGCCGACGGCGGCACGCTCCTCCTGGACGAGATCGGCAACGTCCCGCTCAACTTGCAGGCCAAGCTCTTGCGCGTGCTGGAGACGGGCGAGTTCGAGCGCGTGGGCTCCTCCAAGACGCGGCGCGCGGACGTGCGCGTCCTCTCCGCCACGAACGCCGACCTGCACCAGGCCGCGGAGCAGGGCCGGTTCCGCCAGGACCTGCTTTTCCGCCTCAACACGGTCGAGATACACCTGCCCCCTCTGCGCGAGCGGCGCGAGGACGTTCCGCTGCTGGCACAATATTTCTTGCAGCGGCACGCGCGGCATTATAGAAAAATGGTCGCGGCTTTCGACAAGGCGGCGATGGACGCGCTCCAGGGCTACTCGTGGCCGGGCAACATACGCGAGTTGAATCACGTCGCCGAGCGTGCGATCTTAATGGCTCAGGAGGAGAGCGTGAGGGCTTCGGACCTCGGGCTCAAGCAGGAGCGTGAGGCCGCGCGCCGCCTCGAAGAGATGAGCCTCGAAGAGGTCGAGTCGTTCCTAATCCGCAAGGCGCTGGCGCGCTTCAACGGCAACGTCAACCAGGCCGCCGACACGCTGGGCCTGAGCCGGAGCGCCCTGTACCGCCGACTGCAAAAGTATGGGCTCTGACCCGCGCGATAAAGAGGCAAGACACGCGAGACCGGCCAGGAACGCGCGCCCGCCCGCTCAACCCGCGGTCAAACACAAGTGGTATCTGAGTCACGAGCGGCGCGTCTTCGTCACGGCGCTCGCGGGCGGCCTGCCGGCGGCGCTCGTCGCGCTCTTCCTGCTGTGGGGCGGCGACTACAGCCCCAAAGTCGAGTGGACGCTCTCGGCGCTGATCGTGGGCTGCTGGCTGGGCTTCGCCTCGGCGCTGCGCGGGCGCGTGATCTTGCCGCTGCAAACCCTCTCCAACCTGCTCGCCGCTTTGCGCGAGGGCGACTTCTCCATCCGCGCGCGCGGGGCGAGCCGCGACGACGCCCTCGGCGACGTGCTGCTCGAAGTGAACGCGCTCGGCGAGATTCTGCAAACGCAAAGGCTCGGCGCGCTGGAGGCCACGGCCCTGCTGCGCACCGTGATGATCGAGATCGACGTCGCCATCTTCGCCTTCGACAGGGAGGAGCGGCTGGTCCTGGTGAACAGGGCGGGCGAGCGGCTGATGGCGCGCCCCGTCGAGCGGCTGATGGGGCGCAGCGCGGAGGAGTTGAACCTGGCCGACTGCCTCCGCGGCGAAGAGACGGCGCGCACCCTGCAGATGACCTTCCCCGGCAGCGCGGGCCGCTGGGAGATGCACCGCAACTCTTTCCGCAACCGCGGCGAGCCGCACCAGTTGCTGGTGCTCACGGACCTGAGCCGCGCCCTGCGCGAGGAGGAGCGGCTGGCCTGGCAGCGCCTCGTGCGCGTGCTCGGCCACGAATTGAACAACTCGCTCGCGCCGATCAAGTCCATCGCGGGCAGCCTTGAGAAACTCGTGGAGCGCGAGCCGCGCCCGGCCGACTGGCGCGACGACATGCAGCGCGGCCTCTCGGTCATCTCCTCGCGCGCCGCGGCCCTGAGCCGCTTCATGTCCGCCTACGCGCGCCTCTCGGGCCTCCCGCAGCCGCGCTTCGCGCCCGTCGATGTCTGCGTCCTGATTCGGCGCGTCGTCGGGCTGGAGACGCGCCTCGCAGTCACCCTCGTACAGGGGCCGGAGGTGACGATTAACGCCGACGGGGACCAACTTGAGCAGGTGCTCATCAACCTCCTGCGCAACGCCGTGGACGCCGCGCTCGAAACCAATGGGGGAGTCCGCGTGGGCTGGACGAAGAGCGCCGCGGAGCTCGAAATCCGGGTCGAAGACGACGGCCTCGGGCTCGCCAGCACGACGAACCTTTTTGTGCCATTCTTCACCACGAAGCCCACGGGCTCCGGCATCGGGCTGGCCCTCAGCCGCCAGATAGCCGAGGCCCACGGCGGGACGCTCTCGCTGGAGAACAGGGCCGCGGGCCAGGGCTGCGAGGCCAGGCTCCGCCTCCCGCTCTAGTCGGCCCGGACGGAAATTTTCGATTTTGGGATTGAGCCATCCCAGAAGCGAACTGGCGCGCCCTCACCCGGCGCGCGCCCGCCCGCAAATGCGGCCTTTCACACCCGACGGCCCGCGCCCTTTCAAGTGGCACGGCGCTTTCATAAGAGTGAAAGTTTTAGAGGTCAGTCCCTGGGGTTTGATTCCTGAGATCGTGAGGCCAGCCGATGATTACGATGCGGAACGTCGAAAAAAGTTACCAGACGGGAATCACCAAGACCTACATCCTGCGGCGCATCGACCTGGACATCAAGGAGGGCGAGTTCGTCTCCATCATGGGGCCTTCGGGGGCCGGCAAGTCGACCCTCCTGCACATCCTGGGGATGCACGACAGCGCCTGGACGGGCGAGTACTACTTCCTGGGTCAGCCCGTGCACAAGCTCGGCAAGAAGGAGCGGCCCGAGCTGAGGAACAGAAACATAGGCTTCGTCTTCCAGAGCTACCACCTGCTAGACCACCTGACCGTCTATGAGAACCTGGAAATACCGCTCTCCTACCGCGACATCGGCAAGCGCGAGCGCGAGAGCATCGTCGGCGACACGCTCGACCGCTTCAGCATCGTCGGCAAGAAGGACCTTTACCCGAGCCAGCTCTCGGGCGGGCAGCAGCAGCTCGTGGGCGTCGCCCGCGCCGTCATCGCCAACCCCAAGGTGATTCTCGCGGACGAGCCGACGGGGAACCTGCATTCGAGCCAGGGCAAGGAGATCATGGAGCTTTTCAAAAAACTGAACGACCAGGGGACGACCATCATTCAGGTGACCCACTCGGACCAGAACGCGGCCTACGGCAGCCGCGTCATCAACCTCGAAGACGGATGGATCGTCAACAACTGATCGGCAAGTTCGGATTAATCAGCAGTGAGTGTGAAGAGATTTCGACACCTTGTCCGGCGGAAGACGAGGGCCCTGGGGCGGCGCGCACAAGGCTTGCGCAACCGGCAGGCGCTCTCGCGGGCGGTGCTCTTCCTCGAAGTCTCGGTCCTGTTCGGGGCGCTGGCGTTCGCCTTGTCCGGCGGGAGGGCCGCGCTCTTCGCCGCGCTCGGCGGCCGCGCGGACGTTTGGGCCACGGTGGCGGCGCTCGCCGTGCTCGGGCTGCTGCAACTTTTCGTGAACGAGCGCGTGGTGGCGGCCCTGGAGCGCCGGCTCGCGCCGGAAGTCTACGACGAGCGGCGCATCCTGTTCGACCTCGGCCAGGCCGCGCGCGCCAGCGCCTCGCTCGACCAACTCTTCAATCTGGTGGTCAGGCAGATCGAGGAGGCTTTACAGACGACCTGCGTCGCCATTCTCGTCAAAGATGACAGCGGCGATTACGTCTGCCGCATCTCTTCGCGGCCGGACACCGAACGCCGCGCGGCCGAGCAGCGGCAATCGCTCTCGGGCGACGCCTTCATCATCAAGCGCCTGCGGAATCTGAGCGCCCCGCTCGGGGTGAACCCGCAGGAGTTCGAGGCGTGGACGCGCGCCCTCATCGCCGCCCCCCGTCAGGTCAAAGAGGTGCGCCAGCGCGAGATCGAGCTGCTCCAGCAACTCAACTCCAGGCTGCTGCTGCAAATCCTGATGAGGAACGAGCTGGTCGGCGTCATCTCGCTCGGCCCGAGGCCGAACGGCAGACCTTTCTCCGCCGAAGACAAGCAGATGCTCGCGGCCGTCGCCGGGCAGCTGGCCTTCATCATCGAGCACTCCAAGCTGATCGGGCGCATCGTCGAGGAGGAACGGCTGCGCCGCGAGCTGGCGCTCGCCGCGGAGGTGCAGCAGCGGCTGTTCCCGTCCTCCCCGCCAGCCACCGAGTCACTGGACCTGTCGGGCTTCTGCCAGCCGGCGCGCGAAGTGGGCGGCGACTATTTCGACTTCCTCAAGCTCGACGGCGGCGAGATCGGACTGGCGGTCGCGGACGTGGCGGGCAAGGGAATCGCCGCCGCCCTGCTGATGTCCATCGTGCAGGCGTCGCTCCGCAGCCTGGCGGCGGCGCAGAGTCTGATCGTCGGGAATAAACACCCGCTGGCGGACCTGGTCCGCGAGATGAACCGGCTGCTCTGGAGGTCTACGAGCGCGTCGAGCTACGTGACCTTCTTCTACGCCCAGTTCGACGAGGCGAGCCGCCAACTGACTTACGTCAACGCGGGACACAACCCGCCGCTCCTGCTGAGGGCGGCGAACGGGGGCGCACATGAACCCGCGCGGTTCACGCCCGCCCGCGACCCGCGGCCGCGCCCCGCGCCCGCCGCCTTCTCCTCCGCAGTCCTGACGGCCGACGAATGTTTTGCCGCGGGGCCGGCGTGGACAAGACTCACGACCGGCGGCATGGCGCTCGGCCTGTTCGACGGGAGTGGCTACGAGCAGGAGGTGATCCAACTCGTGCCCGGCGACCTGCTCTTCTGCTACACGGACGGCGTGACGGAGGCGTTGAACGTCGAGGGCGAGGAGTTCGGGGAGGAGAGGTTGCAGGCGCTGCTCTGCGAGTCCGCGCGCCTCCCGGCGGAAGAGGTGCGAGCCGCGGTGGTCGCGCGCGTCCTGGCCTGGTGTCGCGGGACGCCGCAGCACGACGACTTGACTTTCGTCGTGCTCAAAGTGAGATGAAACGATCTACCAATACCTGAAACGAAGATTGGAGTAAGGAGATGAGCGCTTCGGCCCAAGCCCTGATTCATCTGGAGGACGTGAAGAAGATTTTCTACACGGATGAAGTTGAGACGCACGCCCTGTCGGGCGTTCACATGGACATTAAAGACGGCGAGTACATCTCGATTGCAGGCCCCTCGGGCTGCGGCAAGTCCACGCTGCTCTCAATCCTCGGGTTGCTCGACTCTCCGTCGGAGGGCAGCTACCAGATCAAAGGTCAACCCGTCGAGAGCCTGGACGCCGCCGAGCGAGCGCGGATACGCAACCGCGAGATCGGGTTCATCTTCCAGAGCTTCAACCTCATCGGCGATTTGACCGTCTACGAGAACGTCGAGCTGCCGCTGACCTACAGAGGCATGGGCGCGGCCGAGCGCAAGAAGAGGGTGACGGAGGCGCTCGAAAAGGTCGGGATGGGGCACCGCGCGAAACACCTGCCGAGCCAACTCTCGGGCGGCCAGCAGCAGCGCGTGGCGGTGGCGCGCGCCGTGGCCGGGCAGCCGAGCATCCTCCTGGCGGACGAGCCGACCGGGAACCTGGACAGCGTGAACGGGGAGGCGGTGATGGAACTGCTGCGGGAGCTGCACCAGCAGGGCGCGACCATCTGCATGGTCACGCACGACCAGCGGTACGCACGCCACGCCGACCGGATCATACATCTCTTCGACGGGCGCGTCGTCGAGGAGGAGCGCGGGCAGTTGGCCGAGAAAGCTAAAGACGAACTCAGGGAAAGCGGCTTTGAGATAGACTAACGACGCGGTGTCGTGTAATCCTCGCCTTTAGCGCCGTCTCAGTGGAGCCACTCGATGCAGAGCGACCGCCCCTGGAAAGGGAAGGACTACCCCGCGCCCGGAGCGTGGCGGGATGACGACTCCCCGCGCTCGGAGGAGCCCCCGCGCGCGCTCTCACACCCGGCCCGCCCGCTGGAGAGCCTTCCGCAGGAGCAGAGCAAGCTGTTAGAGCTTCTGGGCCTGATAAATTTCAGAATCCTGAGCGGCCACAGCCTGTACATAGAGACCGGCGGGGCGGTTTACAAAATCCTCTACGGCTGCTACTGGCGCAGCGTCTTCACCGGGGCGGAACACTACTTCCTCAGGTGCGACCGCGTCGCCGACGGGGTCTGGATCGACGGCAACGTCGCCCCGAGCAAAGTCGACCTGGCGATCCGCTACACGGACGCTGGCTGGCTCGTGAAGGGCCATTCGCTCAAGTTCATGGTGCACGGGGACTGACCGCCGCCCGGCCGAAAGACACGCCTCCTCAAAGAACACCCGCCGCAAAAAAACCGGATTAACGCCAGGGTTGACGCCCGGATGTGCTGCTTAGTAGTATATGGCTATGCCATATAAGGGGTCGAACATGCTCGACCGCGAGTTGAAGAAGGGCAGCGCCGAGCTGCTGATCCTCTCGCTGGTCGAAGAGCAGCCGCGGCACGGCTACGACATCGGCAACCTGATCGAGCGGCGCTCGGACGGCGTGCTGCGCTTCAACGTCGCCTCGCTCTACCCGCTCCTGTACCGCCTGGAGAAGCGCGGCTGGATCGAGGGCCGCTGGGTGGAGAAGGCCGGCCAGCGGCGGCGGCGTTATTACCGCCTGACCGCCGCGGGCAAAAAGGTGCTGGCGGCGCAGCGCAGTAGCTGGCGCGAGTTCGTCGAGGCGATCAGCCGGATCACAGGTATCGAACATGCCTGACTGGAAGAAAGAGATCGGCGGGCGGCTGTCGCGTTTGGGGCTGCCGCCGACGCGCGAGGCCGAGATCGCTGAGGAATTGGCCCAGCACCTGGACGACCGCTACGAGCAGTCGCGACAGGGCGGCGCGACGAAGGAGGAGGCTTACCGTGCGGCGCTGCTGGAACTGACCGAGGGCGATCTGTTTGCCCGTGAACTCGGCCGCGTCGAGCGCCCGGCGGGGCGCGACCCCATCGTGCCCGGGGCGCAAAGGAGAACGAATTTGTTCAGAGACCTCTGGCAAGACCTGCGTTACAGTCTGCGGACGCTGGTGAAGAACCCGGGCTTCACGGCCGTCGCCGTCATCGCCCTCGCACTCGGCATCGGCGCGAACAGCGCGATCTTCAGCGTGGTCAACACGGTCCTGCTGCGCCCCCTGCCGTACAAAGACCCTGACCGGCTGGTGATGGTCTGGGAGGACGACACCAAAGGGGGCTACCCGCGCGACACGCCCGCGGCGGCCAACTATGTGGACTGGCGCGCGCAGAACCAGGTCTTCGAAGGCATGGCGGCGATGGCCGACACGAGCTTTAACCTGACGGGGGCCGGCGACCCGGAAAGACTTGAGGGCAAGCTCGTCTCGGCCGACCTCTTCCCGTTGCTGGGCGTCGAGCCGCAGTTGGGCCGCGCGTTCCTGCCGGAAGAAGACAGGCCCGGCGGCAACCGCGTCGTTCTGCTGAGCCATGGCCTGTGGCAGCGACGGTTCGGTTCGGACCCGAAAATCACGGGGCAGCCTCTGACCCTGAACGGCGAGAGCTACACGGTGGTCGGCGTCATGCCGCCGCACTTCCGGTTCCCCGGCGAGGAGGCCGAATTGTGGGCCCCCATCGCGTTCACCCCGGAGGAGGCGGCCAACCGCGGCAGGCACTATTTGAAAGTCCTGGCGCGCATGAAACAGGGCGTCACGCTCGGGCAGGCGCAGGCTGAGATGAGCACCATCGCCGCGCGCCTACAGCAGCAGCACCCGGACCAGAATAAAGACCTGGGCGCGGCCGTCACTTCGCTGCACGAGTACGTCGCGGGCGACATCAGGCCGGCGCTCCTGGTGCTGCTCGGCGCGGTCGGGTTCGTGCTGCTGGTCGCCTGCGCCAACGTCGCCAACCTGCTGCTCGCGCGCGCCGCCGCGCGACAAAAAGAGATCGCCATCCGCGTCGCGCTCGGCGCGAGCCGCTTCCGCCTCATCCGACAGTTCCTGACCGAGAGCGTTTTACTTGCCGCGCTCGGCGGCGTCGTCGGGCTGCTGCTGTCGCTCTGGGGGGTCGGACTGTTGCAGGCTTTCATCCCGCAGAGCATCTCGCAGGTCAAGGCCGTCGGAGTTGACGGCAAGGTGCTGGTCTTCACCCTGCTGGTCTCGCTGCTGACGGGGCTGATCTTCGGCCTGGCCCCGGCCACGCAGGCGTCGAACTTCAACCTGAACGAGACTCTGAAAGAAGGCGGAAGGGATTCGGCGGCCGGCAGCCGCGGCAACCGCATACGCGGCCTGCTGGTGGTCGCGGAGGTCGCCGTCTCGCTCCTTCTCCTCATCGGCGCGGGGCTTTTGATTAACAGCTTCCTGCGCCTGCGCAGCGTCGACCCCGGATTCCGCACGGACAACCTGCTGACGATGGAGGTCGTGCTCCCCGAGACGAAGTATTCCGAACACGCGCAGCGCGCAGCCTTCTACACGGACCTGCTGCGCCGCGTCGAAGCCCTGCCGGGCGTGAAGTCCGCGGCCGTCACCACCAACCTCCCCCTGTACCCGCAGGGCAATTCAATCAGCTTCAGCATCGAGGGCCGCCCGGACCCCGCGACGGGCCGCAAGCCCACGGTGGTCACCAGAGTCATCAGCCCACAATACTTCAGTACGATGGGGATTCAGTTTTTGCAGGGGCGGCAACTCAACGAGCAGGACAGGGCCGACTCCCCGGCCGTGGCCGTCATCAGCGAAACGATGGCCCGCCGGTTCTGGCCCGACGGAGACCCCCTGGGCAAACGCATCACGCCGGGCCGTGCGGACTCCACGGACCCGAACGACTGGATAACCATCGTCGGCGTGGCGAAGGACGTGCGCCAGTTCGAACTGAACGCGGAGCCGAAGCCGCAGATGTACCTGTCCTACGAGCAGGCGGGGTTCTTCGAGCCGAACGACCTCGTCGTCAGTACGAGCGTCGAGCCGCTCAGCCTGGCCTCCGCCGTGCGCAAGGCCGTGTGGGAGGTGGACAAGGACCAGCCCGTCTCCAACGTCAGGACGATGGAAGACATCCTCTCCGGGTCAATCGCGCGTCAGCGCTTCAGCATGCTCCTGCTGGGCGTCTTCGCCGGCCTGGCGCTGGTGCTGGCGGCGGTCGGAATCTACGGCGTCATCAGTTATTCGGTCGCGCAGCGCACGCGCGAGATCGGCTTACGCATGGCGCTCGGCGCGCAGCGCAGCGACGTGGTGAAGATGGTGGTCGGGCAGGGGTTGAAGCTCGTCCTGATCGGCGTCGCGTTCGGCCTCGCCGCCGCCTTCGTCCTGACGCGCGTGATGTCCAGCCTGCTCTTCGGGGTCAGCGCCACGGACCCCGTGACGTTTCTCGTCATCTCGCTCGTGCTCATCTGCGTCGCCCTGCTCGCCAGCTTCATCCCGGCGCGCAACGCCACAAAAGTCGACCCCATGATCGCCCTGCGGGCCGAATGAGGCGGGCCGGATAACGGCGCGCCTCATTCGGCCCCCGCCGCCTCCCCCCGCGGACTTTCCTATTGACAGTCGATAGGTTCTCGCCTTAGACTCCTTCCTATCACCTGTCGATAGGAGAAGCATGAAGAAACATAAGACGGCCGAATTGATACAGGGCGCGGTGGAGTTGCTGGCCCTGCGCATCCTGCGCTCCGGCCCGCTCAACGGCTGGGACATCATGCAGCGCATACGAATCGTCTCCGGCGAAGTCCTGAGCGTCACGCCGGGCGCGCTCTACCCTGCGCTGCACCGCCTGGAGGAGCGCGGCCTGATTGCCGCGGAGTGGGGGGCGTCAGAGAACAACCGGCAGGCCAAGTTCTACAAGCTGACGGCCGCCGGGCGGAAGCAGCTTGAGGCGGAGCGCGAGACGTGGGAGCGCTTCGCGGGGGCGGTCGAGGCGATCCTGCGGGACGCGTGAGTGAAAGGGTCAAACGATGCCGGGCAGGTTGTGGAGGCGGCTGCGGGCGCTGCTCTTCAAGAGGGCCGCCGAGCGCGAGTTGGACGCGGAGTTGCGCTACCACCTGGAGCGCGAGACGGAGCAGAACGTGGCGGCCGGCATGACCGCGTTGGAGGCGCGCCGCGCGGCCCTGCGCGGCTTCGGCGGGGTGGAGCAGTCCAGGGAGGAATGCAGGGACGCGCGTGGCGTGCGGGTGGTCGAAGAGTTGTGGCAGGACCTGCGCTACGGCGTTCGGATGCTGCGGAAGAATCCCGGCTTTACTCTCGTGGCGGTCTTCACCCTCGCGCTCGGCATAGGGGCCAACACGGCCATCTTCTCGGTCGTCAACGCCGTCCTGCTCAGGCCGCTATCTTTCGCGAACCCCGAACGGCTCGTGACGCTCTGGGGAAAGAGCACCGACACGGGCGCGGACAGGATACCCCTTTCGTACCTCAATTTCACCGACTACAAGAATCAAGCACAGTCTTTCGAACACGTCGCGGCCTGCGACACGTCGGAGGCCGTGCTGACGAGCCCGGACGGCGAGCCGGAGAGTCTAAACGGCGCGCGCGTCTCGGCCGACCTGTTCCCCCTGCTCGGCGTCGCGCCGGCGCTCGGGCGCGCCTTCTCCGCGGAGGAAGACAGGCCCGGCGGCGCGGCGGTGGTCGTCATAAGTCACGGCCTGTGGCAGCGCCGCTTCGCCTCCGACCCGCAGGTCGTCGGGCGAGAAATCGTGCTCGGCGAGAGAAGCACTAAAGTAGTCGGGGTGATGCAACAGGGGTTCACCTTCCCCGTCGAAGAGGAAAGGGCGGATTACTGGGTGCCGCTCGCCGGCGACCCGAACAGAGCTCAGCTTCTGTCGAACCGGCACGGCAAATTTCTGACAATCGTCGCGCGCCTCAAACCGGGCGTCCGGCCTGAGCAGGCCGAGGCGGAAATGGAAGTCATAGCCCGCAGACTCGAGGCACAGTACCCGGACGCGAACACGGGCTGGCGCACACGCCTCGTCCCGCTGCAAGAAGACATCGTCGGCGGCGTCCGTCCGGCGCTGCTCATCCTGCTCGGCGCTGTGGCCCTCGTACTCCTCATCGCCTGCGCCAACGTCGCCAACTTATTACTCGCCAGGGCGGGCGCGCGCGGGAGGGAGATAGCCATCCGGCGCGCTCTCGGCGCGGGCCGCGCCCGCATCGTGCGGCAGTTACTGACCGAGAGTTTGCTGCTCTCGCTCGCGGGCGGCGGGCTGGGTTTGCTGCTCGCAGAGTGGCTAATCGACGTGATAGTGGCGGCGGGGCCGGCCAGCCTCCCGCGCCTCGCGGACGTTAATCTGGACGCGAAGGTGCTCGGCTTCACGCTGATCGTCTCGGCCCTCACGGGCCTCGTCTTCGGGCTCGCGCCCGCGTTCCGCGCGTCGAAGACGGGCCTGGGCGAGCCGCTCAAGGAAGGCGGCAGGAGTTCGACGGAAGGCGCGCGCCGCAATTCTTTGCGCGGGCTGTTGGTCGTCTCCGAGGTCGCGCTGTCGCTGATGCTGCTCGTCGGCGCGGGGCTGCTGATAAAAAGTTTCGTCCGCCTGCTCCGAACCGACCCCGGCTATCAAACGGAGCGGGTCCTCACCGCCAGCCTTTCGTTGTCGAAAACGAAATACCCGGAGCCGGAGCAGCAGGCGGCCGCTTACCAGCAGGTTCTCCGGCGCGTCGCGGCGCTGCCCGGAGTGGAAGCGGCAGGGGCCGCGAGCCTGCTGCCCCTCGGCGGCCGCGACAGTTACAACGTCTTCCAGATCGAAGGCCGCGCGCCATTCGCGGCCGGGCAGGGGCCGAACGTCAGGTCTCAGGTCGTCAGCCCCGATTACTTTCGCGCGATGGGCATTCAACTTCGCCGCGGAAGGTCCTTCACCGAAGGCGACACGAAAGACTCGCGGCAGGTCGTAATAATCAACGAGGCGTTCGCCCGCCGCCACTTCAGCGGCGAAGACCCCGTAGCCGAGCGCCTCGTCATAGGGGACGAGCCGCCGCGCGAAATCGTCGGCGTCGTCGGAAGCGTGCGGCACCGCGGGCTCGAAGAAGAACCGCAGCCGGAGTTCTACGTCTCTTACCTCCAAGCGCCGAGGAGCAGACTCAGTCTGGTAGTGCGCGCCGCGTCAATCGACCCGGCGAAGCTGGCGGACGCAGTGCGCGGCGCGGTCAGGGAAGTCGAGAAGGATCAGCTCGTCGGCGAGGTGAGGACGATGGACACGCTCGTGGCCCACTCTGTCGCCCCGCGCCGCTTCCAGATGTTGCTGATGGGAAGCTTCGCGGCAGTGGCTCTGCTCCTGGCCGGCGTCGGCATCTACGGCGTGATGGCTTACGCCGTGACACAGCGCAGGCACGAGATAGGCGTCCGCCTCGCGCTCGGCGCGCAGAGGGGAGACGTGATACGGCTCGTGGTCAGGCAGGGGATGACGCCGGCGCTGCTCGGGGCCGGGATAGGACTAATCGGGGCCTTCGCGGGGACGCGCGTGATTGAAAGTCTGCTCTACGGCGTCAGCGCCGGCGACCCGCTCGTTTTCGCGGGCGTCTCGGTGTTGCTTCTACTGACGGCGCTCCTGGCCTGTTACCTGCCCGCCAGGCGCGCGACGGGGATTGACCCGGCAATCGCGCTCCGTCACGAGTGAGCGGCAGTGAAAGGTCGTCGTCCGCACGAAGCGCCGTCGCCCGATGACCTTTCACTGCCCGGCGGCTTACTTCCAGTCGGAGCCGTAAGTCTCGCGGTAGATTCGCACGGCTTCGTCTTCCGAGGGCAGGCGCAGGCCGTCGGTCAGCCTGTTCATAAAACTGAACGTGCAGGTCTGCAACAGCACCTCGAAAGCGCCCAGCTCGCCGAACTCGGCCTTGAGCTTGTTGTAGTCCTCGTCCGTGACGGAGGCGGGCCGGCGCGTGACCTTGCGCGCGAAGGTGACGGCGGCGAGTTCGCGCGGCGTCAGGGCGCTGTCGTCCTTCTTCATCGCGACCAGCTTCGCGGGGCTCACGCCGACGCGCCGCAGCCCCAGCACCTGATGAAGAACGCAATAGCGGCACCCGTTCGCCATGGAGACGGCGAAGCTCACCTGCAACTGAATCTCACGAGGGATGGAAAATTTCTCCCTGACCGCCGCGCCGTACTGACGCCAGGCCAAAGCCAGCGCGGGCGCGCGCAGCATGGCGCGTTGCGAGTTGGCTACGCCGAGTCCGAGCCCGGCGGCGGGCTTCTGCGTGTCTTTCGCCGCCGCGCTGACGGCGGCCGTGGCGGCCATCTCGTCGTCGGAGATGAGGGCGACGCGCGCGGCGGGCGGCTCGTAGGCGGCGACGGACGCGGGCGTCTGGGCCTTCTCGTCGAGCGCCCACGGCTCGACCGGCAGGTTGAGCGCCTCGTTCAGGCGCGTGAAGTAGTTGAAGAGGCAGACGGCCATCGTCAGCTCTACGAGCTGCGAATCGTTGTAGGCGGCGCGCGTCTTTTGAAAGTCAGCGTCCGAAATGTCGTTAATGCCGTGCGTCAGCGAGTCCGCGTAAGAGAGCGCGAGTCGTTCGGCGGGCGCGAGCCCCGCGAGGCTGTCGGAGCGCAGACGCGCGAGCAACTCGCGGCCGCGCTCGCTCGCGCGCAGCCAGCGCGTGGCGTGCGCCGCCGTGTAGGGACTGTTGAGCTGCTGCGCGACGCGCAGGGCCATAGCCATCTTCGTCTCGGGCGGCAGCGTGCCCCCGTAGAGGAAGGTTCTGAGCAACTGCGCGAACTGCGGCGCGGCCTGCGTCTGCTGCGCGAGCGCCT
>DATMVE010000095.1:0-8375 GCA_035563515.1 Pyrinomonadaceae bacterium | reverse complement strand
CGGCGGGGGCGGCAGGGGCGGACGCAGGGGCGGCGGCGGAGGCTGGCCCGGCGGCGGCGGTGGCGGCGGCACCAACGGCTCAAGCCCCGAAGACTACAGGCGCGCCAACTCTTACCTTCAAGACCTGGCCTACAAGACGGGCGCGCGCGTCTACCGCGCGGACACCACGCGCGACCTCTCGCAGTCCTTCGCCAACATCGCCGAAGAACTGCGCCGCCAGTACAGTCTCGGATATTACCCGAAGAACCTGGCCCAGGCCGGACAGCGCCGCCAAATCCGCGTCCGCGTCAATCGCCCCGACCTGGTCGTCCGCGCACGCGACAGCTACATCGCAGGCTCCCAAAACGGCGACGCGACCGCGCAGAGCGGCAACACGCAGCAGCGACCCAAGCCCGAGCTGCGCCGCTTCCCGCTGGCCGGGTCGCGGTAAAAGCAACGCCACTTGGTTTACGTAAAACGGCGCGCGGGACTGTGTCAGAGACAGTCCCGCGCGCCAAATCGTTTCAGCGCGCCCCCCGGATTTATGCTATAAAGCGCAGGCGTAGTTCTGCCCCGCGTTAGATTCCCGGCCGGGACGGACGGCACTCGGAAGCGCCCACAGCCGCCGCCGGGCCGCCGCCGCGAACTGGTAGCCGGCGAGGATTAGTCATATTATTTAGACATTGTGCCGCCTGCTGCCCGCCGGATTTTTTCCCCGGCCCCGGCTCAGCATTCACTCTTGGCAGCCGCCGAAAACTCTTGGAGTAAGGCTTATGGTCAGTCCCGGCTTGACCGACAGACAGAGGCGCGAACTGGAATTCTACGAGGAATTCTCGGAGCGCAACGCGCCCGCCGAAGTCAACTTCGACGCGATTACGGGCGAGGAGACGCGGCCCTGGAACTCCTACTGGCACATGTTAGAGGTCGTCCGGCGGCACTTCGGCTCCGAGGGGCAGAGGCTCTTGGACTTCGGCTGCGGCAAGGGCGAGTTCTCCGTGATGTTCGCCAGGATAGGCTTCGAGGTCACGGGCTTCGACCTCTCCCCGAACAACATCTCCATCGCACGGCAACTGGCACAAAAATACGAGCTGGCGGGGCGGACCAATTTCTCCGTCGGCGTGGCCGAGAAGCTGGACTACCCGGACGAACACTTCGACGTGGTCGCGGGCGTAGACATCCTGCACCACGTGACCATCGGCCCGGCGCTCGCCGAATGCGCGCGGGTGCTGAGGCCGGGCGGGGTCGCCATCTTCCACGAGCCGACGCGTGTCCCCGTGTTCGACAGGCTGAGGGAGACCAGGCTCGGGAGGTGGGTCGCCCCGAGGGAGGTGTCGCTCGACCGCCACATCACGCACGACGAGAGGAAGCTTACGCCCGCCGATTTAGAACTCATCAAGTCGTCCGGCTTCGAGTTCTCCGCCGAGCGCTTCCTGCTCTTCTCAAGGCTGGACCGCTTCGTCAGGAAGCCCAACAGCAAAGACCCTTCGTTCCTCGAACAAGCGGACGCGCGCTTCTTCAAGGCGCTCCCTTTTCTCAAGAGGTACGGGGGAGTAATCGTTCTCGTCTTAAGGAAGCGAGAGTCTTGACCGCCCGAGCCGACAGAGGCGTTCCCTCGGCTATTTTTCTCTAAGGGGAATGGTGCTTGTCTCAGCCCAGTAAATTACACGCCCGGCTCCAGTCGCCTCACATCCCGGCGCTCGACGGGCTGCGGGCCGTGGCCGTCTTCCTGGTCATCTTCTACCACTTCGGCTTCGCCGGCGTCCCCGGCGCGCACGGCGTAATGATCTTCTTCGTGCTGAGCGGCTTTCTCATCACCTGGCTGCTCATCAAGGAGGACGAGCGCACGGGCGACGTTTCGCTGACAGGCTTTTACAAGCGGCGCGTGCTGCGCATCTTCCCGGCCTTCTACGTCTACTGGCTGCTGCTCGTGGCCCTGCTCCTCGCCACGGGCAAGAGCATTCCGTGGGCCCACGCGTGGTCGTCGTTCTTCTACACGAGCAACTACTACGTCGCGCTCAACGGCGACCCGAGCAACGGGTTCAGCCACACCTGGTCGCTCGCCATAGAGGAACAGTTCTACCTGCTCTGGCCGTGCCTCTTCCTGTTCTGGCGGGCCAATCTTAAAAAGATGGCACAGTTCCTGGTCGCGCTCATCCTCGCCGTCTGGGTCTACAGGGCTGTGCTGTGTTTCGTGTTCGGCGTCGACCAGGCGTACATCTACGCCGCCTTCGACACCCGCCTCGATCACCTAATGGTCGGCTGCCTGCTGGCCGTCGTCCTGAAACTCGGCGCGCTCGAACGCCTGTGGCGCGCGGCCTCGGCGCACGCGGCGCTCCCGCTCGTCACCGTCGCGCTCCTGATTCTGTCCATCTACGCCGGCAACGCTTACGTCCCGAGGTACCGCGACGTCTTCGGCTTCGCCTTCGAGCCGCTGCTGATCGCGATCCTGATGGCGCAACTCATCGCGCTCAGCGACACGGCCCCCTGGCGCTGGACGGAGCGCCCGGCGATCAGGTTCCTGGGGCGCATCTCTTACTCGCTCTACCTCTACCAACAGATCACGCTCTACCCCGTCAGGAAGGCCCTGGGCTCTTACCCCGTAGTCGTGCAACTGGCGGCGGCCGTCCTCGTCACCGTCGCCGTCGCGGCGCTCTCTTACTACGTCGTCGAGCGCCCGTTCCTCAGGCTGAAGGATAGCGGCCAGCGCGGACAACACAGGCTGCGGCGGCTCGTCGGACTAGAGCGCCACGTCTGACACTTCGAAGGCCCGCGCGCGTTTCTGGACCGCCGGGCCGCCCGCCTTCACCCCGAGCCCCCGTCTTGTCTTAACGCGAAGGAGTATCAATAATGACTTCGGGCAGGCGCACTGTCGGAGGTTGCTATGGCTGAGGGCGTTTCTTGTCTGTGCCTGACGTACGGGCGGCCGGGGTTGTTGGAGGAGGCCGTCGAGAGTTTCAAGAGGCAGCGTTGGGACGGGCCGAAGGAATTGATCGTCGTCAACGACCACCCCGAGCAGGAGTTGGTCTGCGAAGAGGAAGAAGAAATACTAATCGTCAACCTCAAGCGCAGGCTCCGCACGCTCGGCGAGAAGAGGAACTTCGCGGCGGCGCTGGCGCGCTTCGAGTACCTGCTCGTCTGGGACGACGACGACATACACCTCCCCTGGCGGATAGAGGAGACGATGAAGTCCCTGCCCGCGGACCAGTTTTACAAGTGCCCTCAGGTCTGGCTCGAAGGCAGCGGGAGACTCCTCGACGCGCCCCGCCACGACGAGACCATCTTCCACGGCGCGGCCGGTTATTCGAGATACCTCTTCAGAGAGGTGCGCGGCTACAGGTGCATCAACGGCGGCGAAGACCAGGACTTCGAGCGGCGCGTCAGGAACAACGAGAAGCTCAACAAACATTGGAGGCTCACGGTCCTCCCCCTCTACCGCATCTTCATGATCGTGCGCCGGAATCACGGCCACTACCACGCGAGTTGTGTGATGGACTTGAACGACATCAACCCCCGCGTGAGCGCCGGGGAGTACCGCCTGCGTCCGCACTGGAAGAAAGATTACTGCGCCGAGGTGAAGCGGAAAGTGGACCGCCTCAACGTCCTACAGGCACTGGCGCGCAGAATCGGCATTAACTGTTGAAGCGTGAACGTTCGCGCGCGGCGAAATTCCGCCGCCGCCGGGGCCGCTCATCTCGTATAATCGGCGCGGAGGTGGCGATTCATGTATTGTCCTCGGTGCGGGACGCAGAACACCGACGGCGTGAAGTTCTGCCGCGCATGCGGGACGGAGCTGGAAGCCCTGGCGCTCGTGTTGAGCGGCCGACCCGCGCCGCCCGCCGAGGCCGATGACGAGCCGAAGACCGCGGACGATTGGCTGGCGCTTCGCAGCGACGGCGTCAGGAATATCGCCACGGGCGTGTGCCTGCTTGTCATCTCCGTGTTGATAGGAGTCGCGCTCGCGCTGTTCCTGCCGGCCAGTTTCGACGCTCCCTGGATTTTGATCTGGATTGTTCTAGTCGGCTGGATGGCAGTCTGGGGCGGCATCGAATTGGGCCGAGGCATAGGCGACTTCCTCGAAGCGGTAAGCCGCCTGCGTATGATGGGGCCGCCCGCGCGGGGCCAGGCGGTTGACCAGACGCCCAGGCAGTTGGAGAGCCACGGCGAGCCCGTGATGAACCCGTCCGCCTTCAAGAAGCCGCCGAAGGCGAGCGTGACGGAAGCGACGACGCGACACCTGGACGATTTGGCAGAGCCGTAGGGCCGAGGGCGAGGGAGGAAGGACGAGATGGTTCTCGCGAAAGAGTCGGAGACGCTGTGGTATCCGCCGACGCTGGACGTGTTCCTGAACCGCTGGTTCAAGACTTACGAAGAGGCGCGGCGCGTGATTGAAAGCGAAGGCGGCTACCTGCTCCCCTACAAACACCAGTTCTTCGTCTGCGAGGCCCCGGCGATTAAGGCCATGGGGCTAGACCCGTCGGACCCGGACTGGGAGCGAATCGGCCGCGACGGCGCGCGCCCCGCGGACGAGCAAGCCTACCAACGCCTCCGCGCCAAACGCGAGCTGGCGGCGCACGGGCGCTGATCGAACATGCCGCTCAAGCGTGGGCTGACGCTCGGGAAATTCGCGCCACTGCACAGGGGCCACCAACTGCTGATAGAGACCGCGCTGGCCGAGATGGACGAGGTGGTCGTCATCATCTACGACTGCCCGGAGACGACGGCCGTCCCCTTGAGCGTCAGGGCGAACTGGCTCAGAAAACTCTACCCCCGCGTACGGGTCCTGGAAGCCTGGGACGGCCCCGTCGAAGTCGGAGACACGCCCCGGATTAAGCGCGCGCACGAAGAGTACGTTCTACAGCGCCTCGGGCTGAGCGGCGTCACACACTTTTATTCGAGCGAATTCTACGGCGAGCACATGAGCCTCGCGCTCGGCGCGGTCAACCGGCTGGTGGATGGCGCACGCGAAGAGGTGCCCCTCTCCGCAACGCAGGTCAGACAAGACCCTTTCGCCTTCCGCCAATATTTGGACCCGCTGGTCTACCGCGACCTGATAGTCAACGCGGTCTTCCTGGGCGCGCCTTCGACGGGCAAGACGACCATCGCTTCGAGGCTGGCTGAGAAGTACGGGACAAACTGGATGCCCGAGTACGGGCGCGAGTATTGGGAGCGGCACCAGGTCGACCGGCGGCTCACCGTCGAGCAACTCGCGTTGATTGCGGAAGGGCACCTCGAACGCGAAGAGGCGCTTTTGGCCCAGGCGAACCGCTTCCTCTTCACGGACACCAACGCGATCACGACCTACACGTTCTCGCAACACTACCACGGGGCGGCCGCGCCGCGTCTCGCCCGGCTGGCGGACGAGGCGGCCTCGCGCTACGACCTCGTCTTCGTCTGCGAGACAGACATCCCCTACGACGCGACCTGGGACCGCTCGGGCGACGCGGACCGCCTGGTGATGCAGAAGCGCATCGTCGGCGAACTCGTCCGGCGCAAGATACCTTTCTTCCCGCTCCGCGGCGACCCGGAAACGCGCGTCCGCCGCGCGGAGAAGATTCTTCAGAGCTACAGGAAATACGGAAACCTGCTGGCACAATTCGTGCCCGGCGAAACGGACTCCTGACGGCGGGCGATTCGGCGCATGTTCAAACTGCTGGACGTGAACAACGTGGCCTTCACGCTCCTGGGCTACCCCATGAGTTACGTCGAGCTGTTCGGGACGCTTCTTTACCTGTCGTCCGTCTGGCTGATGGCCCGCCGCCGGATGCTGACGTGGCCGGTGGGTATCGTCAGCGTCCTGCTCTACGCGGCGCTCTTCTACCAGATACGCCTCTACTCGGACGCCCTCGAACAAGTTTACTACCTGGCGGCCAGCGCCTACGGCTGGTGGAACTGGAGCAAATCCCGGCCGGCGGACGACAAGAGTTTGGTGGGCGTGCGATACAGCAGCCCGCGCGGAATCGTCTGGTGGCTAATCGCGACCCTCGCACTGGCCGCGGCGCTCGGCGCTTTCATGGGCCGCGCGCACGTCCTGCTCCCTACCCTCTTCCCCGAGCCGGCCTCTTACCCTTTCCTGGACGCGCTGACGACCGTCATGAGCTTCACGGCCATGTGGCTGCTGGCCCGCAGGCGAATCGAGAGCTGGCTCTACTGGATCGTCGTGGACGTGATAGGCATCTGGCTCTACTACGTCAAGGGAGTCAAATTCGTCGCGCTCCTCTACGTCCTCCTCCTCGGCCTCGCCGTCAACGGCCTCATCTCATGGACGAAAAGCAGGGATGAGGGATGAGGGATGAAGTAAAGAAAGTGTTCTTACTTCATCCCTCATCACTTTTTCAGACCACCGTCCCGTCCGGGATGACGGCGTTCTTGGGGACGATGATGATGCGGTCGCGTATGAAGTAGTTTCCGCCGTCGCCGTCCGCGTTCTCGACGCCGGCCTCGTTGAGCAAGCGCACGTTCGCGCCGATGCGCGTGTTCTTGTCTATGATGGCGCGGCGGATGATCGTGTTCTCGCCGACGCCCAGGCGCGGAGTCCCCGCCCTCAGCTCCGAGCGCATGTCCTCGATGGACTGGTAGTAGTCCGCCCCCATCAGGATCGAGCCCTCTATCCGCGCGCCCGCCTCTATGCGGCTGCGCAAGCCTATGATCGAGCGGTTGATTCGCGCCGTGTTGATGATGCAGCCCTCGCTGACAATCGAGTCCTGTATGTCGCACTCGTTGATCTTCGACGGCGGGAGGTAGCGCGAGCGCGTGAAGATGGGCGCGTCCGTGTCGAAGAGGTTGAATTTTGGCACACGCGAGGTCAGGTCGATGTTGGCCTCGTAGAAGGCGCTGATGGTCCCTATGTCCTCCCAGTAGCCGTCGAACATGAAGGCCTGCACGTTGCAGCAGTCAATCGCCGCCGGAATGATGTTGCGCCCGAAGTCGAAGGCCGTTGGGTCTTCCGCGAGCAGCTTCCCGAGCAATTCGTACTTGAAGACGTAAATCCCCATCGAGGCTAGGAACGGGCGCGCCTGCGCCTGCTCGGGCGTCAGGCCCAGGCTGCTCGTGTCCACCCTCATGGATTCGAGCGCCTCGCCCTTCGGCTTCTCCTTGAACTCCGTGATGCGCCCGGTCGCGTCCGTCTTCAGGAGGCCGAACTCCTCGGCCGCGTCCGGCGCGAGAGGGGTGACCGAGACGGTCACGTCCGCGTCCGTCTCGAAGTGGCGCGCGAGGAAGCTGCGGTAGTCCATGCGGTAGAGGTGGTCGCCGGAAAGTATCAGGAGCGTGTCGATGCCCCAGTCGCCTATGTGTGGCAGGACCTGGCGCACGGCGTCGGCCGTGCCCTGGAACCACTGCGGGCTCTCGGGCGTCTGCTCGGCGGCGAGGATTTCGACGAAGCCGTCGGAGAACTGCGAGAAGCGGTAGGTGCGCGCGATGTGGCGGTTGAGCGAGGCCGAGTTGTATTGCGTCAGGACGAAGATTTTGACCACGTCCGAGTTGATGCAGTTCGAGATCGGAATATCAACCAGCCTGTACTTGCCGCCGAGCGGCACGGCCGGCTTCGAGCGTTGCTGCGTCAGCGGGAACAGGCGCGACCCGGCCCCGCCGCCGAGAATCACAGCCAGCAGGTTGCGTTTGACAGCCATAACCCCTCCTTGACCGCTTTGCTTTGACTTGGGATGTATCCTGTGGAGAATAGACGGAAAGTGAGGTGCGTTTCAAGGTGAAAAGCTGGTCCGAGGCGACGGGTGAGCAGGATTCGGCCGGGTCGCGGGAGATTAAAGTAAGAAGGAACTGGCTCCCGCTAGTCCTGATGTGGCTTTTTGCCGGCGGCTTAGTGGCGGTCACGTTCTACACCATTACCTGGCCCGCCATAAAGGTGACGCAGTTAGGTCAGCCTTTATTCGGGGGCTGGACGTGGCCGACTATCATCGTCGCGAATGTCGTTGCCGTTTTTATAGCAGTCGGGCTCGGCAGCATACCTTTGAATGAACTGCGGACGGTCTTCACAGACGAGGGCATCAAAGTGCCCGGCCTCTGGCGGACCCGGTTCATGCGGTGGGAAGACATCGTCTACGTTGACGGGGTGAGCGTGCGTTCGCTGGTCTTGAAATTCACCAGCTCTGACCAGAGCGTCGCCATCAACAAGACCTATTACCTGGATCAGAACGAATTGATGTCTGTCGTGCAATCCCACCTGCCGGAATCCATCTACTGGCGAGATTAGCCAGAAGAGTTTTCGAGTAAGCAGGCCGCCAACGACTCTTCAATACTAGAGCGGTTTTCGATTCAGTGTAAGACATAGCCGCAGTGTTTGAACCAAGCGCGGGCGTCAGATTCAGTGACTGCCGCGATGGCTTGCTTGATGGCCTCTTCCAGCGCCTCGCGCGTGCGGGCCTTGGCTGCCCGCAGAG
>DATMVE010000094.1:0-20077 GCA_035563515.1 Pyrinomonadaceae bacterium | reverse complement strand
GCCCCGCCCACGCCCCCGGTCGAGCCGCCGGGCCCCGCCGCCGCCAGACCTGCGGCTGACGACGAACGCTCGAACGCCGAGCGCACGGCCGAGGAGCTGCGCCGCACGCGCTCGAGCCCGCTCGTGCGCAAGATCGCCGCCGAGCACAACATAGACATCTCGCGGCTCGAAGGCACGGGCGCGAGCGGAAGGGTGACGAAGAACGACATCCTCAGCTACATCGAGTCGGGCGCGGCCCTGTCGCCGCAGCAGGCCGCCGCCTCCGCGCAGCCGCAGGCCGAGGCGCGCGCGCCGCAGCAGACGCCCCAGCCGTCACAGCCCGCACCGCCGCCCGCGCAGCCCGGCGAGGGCGACCGCGTCGAGCCGATGTCCGTCATGCGCAGGAAGATCGCCGAGCACATGACGATGTCGCAGCGCACGAGCGCGCACGTCGCCACCTTCTACGAGATCGACATGACGCGCGTGCAACGCCTGCGCGAACAGAAGAAGGCCGAGTTCCAACAGCAGCAGGGGACGAAGCTCTCCTACATGCCCTTCATCTTCCAGGCCGTCACGCAGGCCATCCGACGGTTCCCCGTCTTCAACTCGCAGGTCGCGGGCGACCAGATCATCTACAAGCGCGACATCAACCTCGGCATGGCCGTGGCGCTCGACTGGGGCCTGATCGTGCCGGTCATCAAGCGCGCCGACGACCTCTCGATTTCGGGGCTCGCGCGGGCCGCGAACGACCTGGCCGACCGCGCGCGCGCCAAGCAGTTGAAGCCCGACGAGGTGGCGGGCGGCACGTTCACCATCACCAACCCCGGCGTCTTCGGCGGCCTCTTCGGCACGCCCATCATCAACCAGCCGCAGGTCGCCATCCTCGGCGTCGGCGCAATCGAGAAGCGCGCCAAAGTCATCACCAGCCCCGACGGCGACGACCTGATAGCCGTCCGCCAGATGGCCTACTTCGCGCTGACCTTCGACCACCGCATCATCGACGGCTCCGACGCCGAAAAATTCCTCGGCTACGTCAAGGAGCTTCTGGAACGCGGCGAGTTCCAAGTCTGAAAAGCAGCAGGCAGTGGGCAGTAGGCAGTTAAAGACAGAAGGCAGCCAGGCGTGATTAGCTCGGCTGCCTTTTTCTCTTTCGTTTTTACTGCCCGCTGCCCACTGCCTGCTGCCCACTGCTTTCTTGCATTCCGGTGGCGATTGTCTAATTTAGCGCTTGCGGGGCGGCCCGGTGGCGGTTTTCGTCCGTGAGGTGCTTGACTTCCCCCGATTGTTCATTAATATTCGCCTTCAGACGATCAAGCTAATCGTTACAGGTTCAAGACACCTCGCAATTGTTAGAGTTCGCGGCCGTCCATGTATTAAGGCCCGAACTTTTAGTGTGCGAATTACTTTTAACCTGCGACTTGCGTTAAACCGGTCGCCCCTAACCGCCCGGCATTGTCGCCTTAACTTGCGGGCAGCCCGACAACTAGGCCCCGCTGATATGGAGTTAAAAAGATATGAGTGCTGACAATTCCCGACCCTTCGGAAAACTGTTTCTCGCCTTCGCCCTCGTCGTGGCGGCGGCCTCCGCGGCCCTGGCCCAGGCGGGCCCGGATTCGAGCGTCAACCAGTCGGCGGCTTCGATCAAGCCCCCGACCAGCATGGCCCAGCAAGGAAACGTCCGCACCGTCGCCGACGGTCAGAAGATGAAGGTCGAAGGCGTGGTCGTGCGCCGCGACGCCGACACCTTCGTCGTCCGCGACATGAACGGCGTGGACACGGTCGTCCGCCTGACCGACACCACCAGCGTCAAGTCCAAAGGCGGCTTCTTCGGCGGCGGCACGCGCTACGGCGTCACGGCCATCCTCCGCGGCTTGAACGTTGAGGTCGAGGGGCGCGGCTCCTCCGCGGGCGAACTGGTCGCCAACAAAATCCGCTTCTCCAACTCCGACCTGCGCGTGGCGCGCACCGTCGAGTCGCGTGTTGACCCGGTCGAGACGCGCGTCGGCTCTGCCGAAGGCCGCATCGAGCAGGTCGAGCAGAACGCGCAGCGCCTGTCGGGCCAGATCGACGAGTTGGCGGCCGTCTCGAACGCCGCGCGCGGCGGCGCGAAGGCCGCCCAGGAAACGGCCGACGCGGCGGTCGCCGGCGTCAACGCGACCAACGAGCGCATCTCCGCCCTGGACGACTACGTCCCGCAGGAGTCAATCGCGATCACCTTCCGCTCGGGCAGCTCCGTGCTCTCGCGCGACGCCAAGGCCCAGTTGGACGAACTCGCAACCAAGGCGCTCAACGCCAAGGGCTACGTGATTGAAGTCTCCGGCTACGCCGACTCGACGGGGAGCGTCGCCCGCAACCGCATGCTGAGCGCGCAGCGCGCCGACGCCGTCGTCCGCTACCTGGCCGAGAACCACAGGATTCCGCTGCGCCGCATCGTGACGCCGTTCGGCTACGGCGAGTCGAACGCGGTGGCGGACAACACGACCCGCGAGGGCCGCCAGCAGAACCGCCGCGTCGAGGTCAAAATCCTCGTCAACCGCGGCCTGCAACAGGGCGCGCCGACCATGACGACCCCGAGCGGCTCGGCCAGCACGTCCACGCCGGAATAAAAGGCAGGGATGAGGGCAGAGGGGTGAGGGATGAAAATGTTTGAGTGAACGCGTCAGGTGAATCTATCACTCAACCCTATCATCCCTCATCCCTCGTCCCTCGTCCCTATTCTTAGGGGGTAAAACGGAATGCTTAGACGCTCGACGCTGGCGCTCCCCGCGGCGCTGGCTTTTCTTTTTCTGTTCGGCGCGGCGGCCGCGACCGTGCGCGCGCAGGAGCCGACGCTCCCCAACGACCCGCCGCCGGTGATGCCGCGGCCGACGCCGAAGCCGCCCCCGCCGCCGAAGGACGAGGATTACGAGGTCGTGCGCGTCACGTCGAACCTGGTCGTTGTGCCAGTTTCGGTGACTGACGCAGCGGGCCAGCCCGTGCTCGGCCTCAAGGTCCCGGACTTCCGGCTGGAGGAGGAGGGGCGCGCGCAGGAGATCGCGGAGATAGGCGACCCCGAGCAGGTGCCGCTCGACATCGCCGTCCTTCTGGACGTGTCAGGCAGCGTCGACGCGCGTTTCACGTTCGAGCAGCAGGCGGCCGCGGGCTTTCTCAAACAGGTCTTGAAGCCCGGCGACCGCGCGACCGTCTTCGCCATCGACGAGAAGCCGCGCTTCATACAGGAGCTGACCTCGGCCGAGCGCGCGTCGCAGAAGCTGATGGCGATCAATTCGGCCAAAGGGTTCACGGCGTTCTACGACACCGTCCTTGAGGCGTCGCGTTATCTGGAAAAGTCTTCCGGGTCGGGCCGCCGCAAAGTGATCGTCGTCATCTCGGACGGCGACGACACGGCGCGCATCCTGGACGTTTCCGCAGAGCAGAGCAGGAACGGGGGCATGCAGCTAATCGGCAAGGACGCGCAGTTGCAGTTGATCGAACGCTCTGTGACCGAAGTCCAGCGCGAGGTGCAGCGAACGGAGATCACCTTCTACTCGATCAACCCGAGCGGGGCGACCATGCACCTCAACGTCCGCACGGCGCGCTCGCAGAAAGGCATGGAGCGGATAGCGGATGCGACCGGCGGGACCTCCTTCGTCCCGGCGAGGCTCGAAGATTTGCCCGCGATGTTCCACCGCATCGCCTCCGAGTTGCGCTCGCAATACCTGCTACAGTACTACTCCAACAACGAGAGCGCGGCCAACAAATTCCTGCGCATCAAAGTTACGCTCCCCGCACAGCCCGCGCTCCGCGTCCGCGCGCGCCAGGGCTACTACCCGAAAGGCAAAAAGTAGAAGACCCCGCAGGGGTCGCACATGAGAGCCGGGGGCAAGCGAGCGGAAGCGAACGCCGCCCCCGGCTCTCATGTGCGACCCTTTCAGGGTCTCACTTTTAGCTTTTTACTTTCGCCTTCTTCAGCGCATTTCCAGCAGCACGTCCGTCAGGCGGTTGACGACGCTGAGGAGCGAGCGGCCGGCCTGGTCGAACTGGTTGGCGGCGGCTTGGTCTTCGGCCGTGGCCGCGCCCGCCGCCACACCCGCGAGGCTCGTGTAGAAGCGCTGCAGCTCGGGCTTCGTGCGGAAATCAATCTCCAGTTGGTCCAGCCCCTCGCGCACGTTTTGCAGGCTGTTCTTGACCGTGGCCTTGCTGCGGTCCGTCTGCTGAACCTGCGCGGGCGTGGCCTCGCCGGCGCGCGCCGCCACGTCCGCGGCCTCTATGCCCTTCGCCACGCCGCCGAGCAGGTAGAGGAACCGCGTCAGGACTTTGATCTGGTCGGCCACGCGCGTGGCCCCAGCGTTGCGCGCCGCCTCCGCGGCGTAATCGGTTGCCGGGGCGCGGCTCGCCCGCGCCGTGCTCCTGCGGCTCGTCGTGCGCTGGCGATTCTGTGCCAAAATCGGCGCGGGCAAGAGCAGCAGGCCGATGGTCGTCGTGATAATAGCGCGTCTCAATTTAGTCTCATCCTCCGTTCCGGGCGTCTCCCAAGAGCTTTGTCGTCTTCACTGCGCGGGGACTTTGATTAGACTATTCTGCCAAATGGTTGCGCGAGTCAAGCGCCGCAGGCACCCGGCCCGGCCCGGTTGGTCACGGCCGGCGCGGTCCTGCTAGAATGAAGCGAACTTTCACCGACGCACCTTGCGGCACTTATGAGACAGCGAACGCTCAGAGTCCGGCGGCTGGGCCGCCTCGAATACGGCGCGGCGCTCGCCGCGCAGAAGGAGACCGAGCGGGCCGTGCTCTCGCGCGAGCAGCCGGACACGCTGATACTTTTGGAGCACCCGCACACGCTCACGCTCGGGCGCGGCGCGACCAACGCCGGCATCCTCGCGCCGCGGGAAATCCTGGACGGGCGCGGCGTGACCGTCTTCGAGACCAACCGCGGGGGCAAGGTCACGTACCACGGCCTCGGGCAGGTGGTCGGCTACCCGATTATTAATTTGAGCCCCGAGCGCGAGGACGTGCACCGCTACGTGCGCGACCTCGAAGAGGTCTTGATGCGCGCGCTCGCGGATTTCGGGATAGAGGGCTTCCGCATCAAGGGGCTGACGGGCGTGCACACGGCGCGCGGCAAGGTCGCGGCCATCGGCGTGCACATCGCGCGCTGGGTGACGACGCACGGCTTCGCCCTGAACGTCAACACGGACCTCAGCTTCTTCAACCTCATCATCGCCTGCGAGGGCGAGCCCGTCACCTCCATGCGAGAACTGCTCGGCCGCGACGTTGACATGCGCGAAGTCGAAGACCGCCTCGTCGCGCGCTTCGCGGAAGTCTTCGAGATGCCGCTTGAGGAAACCATCCCGGAGCGCACGGGGGCGGTCGCGTCCTGAGCGGACCCTATTCGGAAATTGAGACTCGTAATCATCCGATGCTGACACCCGAACTCATCAAAGAAGCGCACGAGCGGATACGCCCGCACGTCCACCGCACGCCCGTTCTGACTTCGCGCTCGTTCGACGAGGCCGCGTCCAGAGACGGTTCGGGCCTTCGCGTCTACTTCAAGTGCGAGAACATGCAGCGCGTCGGCGCGTTCAAGTTTCGCGGCGCGACGAACAAGATACGGTCGCTCGCGCGGGAGGAGCTGGCGCGCGGCGTGGTCGCGCACTCCTCTGGCAACCACGCGCAGGCCGTGGCGCTCGCGGCGCGCGAGGCCGGGGCGCGCGCCGTCATCGTCATGCCGTCGGACGCGCCGCAGGCGAAGCTGGCGGCGACGCGCGGCTACGGCGCGGAGCTGGTGCTCTTCGACCGCCTGCGCGAAGACCGCGAACAGATCGCGCGCGACATAGCCGAGCGCGAGGGCTTAGTCATGGTCCCGCCCTACGACGACTACCTGATAATGGCCGGACAGGGAACGTGCGCGCTCGAATTGCTGGAGGACGCGCCGGACCTGGACTGCATCGTCACGCCTTGCAGCGGCGGCGGGCTCTTCGCGGGCGCGAGCACGGCGGCCAAAGACATCAATCCCAAGATTCGCTGCTTCCCCACGGAGCCTGCGCTCGCCGACGACACGCGCCGCTCGATCCTGGCGGGCGAGCGCGTGAGGATTCCGCCGTCGGCGACGATTGCCGACGGGCTGCGCGTCCAGAGCCCAGGCGCGCTCACCTTCCCCGTCACGCGCGCGAACGCCGAGGAGGTGCTGACGGTCGCGGAGGAAGAGTTGATCGCCGCGCTCAAGTTCCTGCTCTTCCGCATGAAGATTCTGGTCGAGCCGAGCGGCGCGGCGGCCGCGGCGGCCGTCCTCTCCGGGAAAATCCCGAAAGACGTGCGCCGCGTCGGCGTCGTCCTCTCCGGCGGCAACATTGACCCCGAAGCGCTCGCGCGCCTGCTGTGACGGCTCGACCCTCGGCATGCGCGTTCGCGCTTGAAAATGGTAAGATGGGCACATCAATCGAAAGTCTTGGAGCGACAGAAAAAGTGGGACGCGAACTGAGAGTGATCAGCAATAGGCCGCGGCAGCCGAAGCCGGAGTGGCTGAAGATTCGGCTGGGCGACCCGACGAATCAGAATCACGTGCTGAAGCTGATCGAGGGGCTGAACCTGCACACGGTCTGCCAGGAGGCCAAGTGCCCGAACATCTTCGAGTGCTGGTCCGACCGCACGGCGACCTTCATGCTCGCCGGCGACATCTGCACGCGCCACTGCGGCTTCTGCGCCGTCGGCAAGGGCAAGCCGGGCTCGCTAGACCCCGAAGAGCCGCGCCACGTCGCCGAGGCGGTGCGCCATCTGAATTTGGCCCACGCCGTCATCACCTCCGTCAACCGCGACGACCTGGCGGACGGCGGCGCGGCGCACTGGGCCGAGACCATACGCGAGGTGCGCGCACTCAACCCCGCCTGCAAGATCGAAGTCCTCATCCCGGACTTCAACGGCGACGAGGCCGCGCTCAACACGGTCCTCGACGCGCAGCCCGACGTGCTCAACCACAACACGGAGACCATCGCGCGCCTCTACCGCCGCGTGCGCCCGGACGCAGACTACCGGCAGACGATGACGCTGCTGGAGCGCGCCGCCCGCCGCCGTGATGATGAGAACCGCGGGATGCTCACCAAGAGCGGCATCATGGTGGGCTTGGGCGAGACCTTCGACGAGGTGGTCGAGTTGATGAGGGACTTGCGCGCGGTTTCAACTGACATCATGACTATCGGACAGTACCTGCAACCTTACGAGCGGCGGCTGCCCGTCGAGCGCTACGTCACGCCGGAAGAGTTCGCGCGCTGGCGCGAGGTCGGCATGGAGTTGGGCTTCCGCCACGTTGAGTCCAGCCCGCTGACGCGCTCCTCTTACCACGCGCGCCAGCAGACCGAGGAGCCGGCGCAAGCTGTCGCCGAAGCGGGCCTGGCCTCCGCGCGCTGAACCTGGGAAGTAAGCTCTTACAAATTCACCGAAGCTGCGTACTCTAAAACCAGAAGTTAACTTACAAGCCGGTAAAATCGGACGAAGCAGGAAAGGAGCTTTTGATGCGAAAGCTTTTACTTTTCACTCTCGTGTGCCTGGCGCTGGTTTGCGGTTTTGATGTGGCGTCGGCCCAGAGACGCACAAGCGCACGTCGGGGCGCGGCGGCCACGCCAGCGCCGAAGGTCTTGCGCATGGCGGTTGACGCGCGGGACAGCCAGCTGTTAGGTAGCTTCAACGGCAGGGCCTGGACGGACGCCGTCAAGACCATGCCGCTCGTCAAGGAGGGCGAGACTTTCCGCCTCTACACGCTGACCGGCCCCGCCGGGACCGGAACCATAGGCAAGCCCGTGCCGCCCGAGTACCCTTGCGACGACAACGTCGCAGTCGCGCTCTCGCCGCAGCTCCCCGAAGCCGAGACACCTGTGTTCGCGGTCAACGGCGACTGGGACCCGCAGCCGCGGCTGCCGAAAGTTCAGGACCCGAACCAGGAGGAGTACCGCAACGTCGTCAGCGCCCATTTGCGCGGGGCGGGGCTGCCCAGGCCCGACGTGAAGATTCTCCAACTGCTGCGCGTTGACCTGGACGGCGACGGCACCGAAGAGGTCTTGATCGCCGCCAACAGCACCGAAACGCCGGGCCATTTCATGGGCAAAGGGGATTTCTCCGTGGTGCTCCTGCGCAGGGTGGCCGGAGGGCGCGCCGTGACAATCCCCATAGTTTCTGAAGTCGAGCTCAAGAATCACGAAGACCCTATTCAGACCGGGAACTGGCACCACAGGGAGACGGTGGCGGCCATCCTGGACCTGAACGGCGACGGCGTGATGGAAGTCATCACGGCCTTGCAGTCCATCTTCGACACGGGGAAAAGCGTTTACGAGGTCAAGGGGCCGAAGCCCAGGAATGTGCTCGGCTGGTATTGCAGCGGCGGCCACTGAGGGCGCGCGCCCTTCTTAAGCGGCCCGGCCGAAGAGCGTCTTGTAGTGGCGATACCAGTCGCTCTGGAAAGTCTCGGCCGGGTCGTAGCATTTCTTCAGGCGCAGGAACTCGGGGAACTGCGGGTAGCAGGCCAACACCTGCTCGCGCGTCGCCCAGCGGTGATAGGTCAGGTAATAGCTCCCGCCGTGACCGGCGGCGCGGTCAATCAGCCGCCGGAAATCACCTCTCGCCCTCTCTACGCCTGCGCGCGTGTGCTCGACGTGCAGGTTGAAGACCACGCACGCGTAGCGCTCCCCGGCCCACGCCAGAAAACTCTCGTCGTCCTTTTCGATGAGCCTGATTGTTCCGTAAATCAACTCCGTCCCGCGCGCCCGGAAATCCGCGCGCGTCGCTTCCATGAACCGCGCGAGTTCCGCGCGCGGGACGTAAACCTCCGTGATCATCTCGCTCCCGCGGTGGGTCGCGCCCAGACGCCCGTCCAACTCGCGGTGATAGTCGTCCAGGTAGACGCTCAACTGATGAGTGTCGGACCAGTAAAGCTGCCCGTCCGTTGAGAGGTAGTGTGACGCGTAAGTTTCGAACGCGCGGCGGCGATCCGCGTGCGCGAGATAAAGCAGTTGCTTCCACTCGCCGGCCGAGAGTTCTTTGTGAATCGGCATCTCACCCGCGTCATCCGGCGCGGGCTCGTAACACGAGAAGACCCCGCGGCGCAGGAAGCCGGCGGACGCGGAGTCCGTCATGAACTGGAAATCGCCGTACAGGAAGCCGGACGCGACGCGCTCGTCAAAGGCCGGCATCAAGTCTGACAAATCAATGAGGCGGACGACGCGCCTCAATTTCCGGCGGGGCGCGAGCCGGAGCGTGACGCTCGCGACGACGCCGAACAGCCCGTAGCCGCCGACGGCCAGCCTGAACAACTCAGGGTTCTCGCGCCGGCTGCACCTCAGGACGTTGCTTTCGGCGTCCACGAGGACGAACGATTCGATGTCGTTGACGAACGGCTTCAGCTTGAGACCCCGCCCGTGTATGTTCGCCGCGAGCGCGCCGCCGACGCTCAGGCGGTCGGCCCCCGTCTGCTTCTGTATGATCCCGAGTTGCCGCGGGCTGCCCCTCTGCAACTCGATTAGACGATTGACGAGTTCGGGCCACTGAATCCCCGCCTCGACTTCCACCTCGCGCCGCGCGGGGTCGAACCGCAGGACGCGGCCGAGGCGCGACGTGTCGAGCAGCAAGGCGTCGCTGCCGAACTGCTGCCCGCCCATCGCGTGCCTGCCGCCCGCGACCGAGACCGCGCGGCCCGCCGCCCTCGCCTCCCGGACGACCGCTCGCACGGCTTCGATTGAGTCGGGCCGGACGATTGAGCGCACGCGCGTGCGGTTCAGGCCGGAATGAACGTCGTTGACGACGCGGCCCGCAGCGCGCCGCGCCGCGCCGCCGAGAGCGCGCGGCCCCGCTATTTTCTTGGTCCGTCCGGGCTCGGGCATGGCTTCACTCTTCAATTCGGTTCACAGACACAGATACACTCGCCGTCCGCCAGGCGCTGATGTCTCAGACCCTCGGCCGTGAGGTATCTGGCCCTCAACGTCTCGGAGTTAATCAGTTCACGGACGGCGAGGCCCCGCGCCGCGAGGAACTCGCTCGCCTGCGCGCGCGGCAGGCCCCAGCGGAAGCTCTCGCCCCGCAGGCGCAGCCAGGCGTTCACCAGTCGGCTCGATTGGCGGAAGCCTATGCGCCCGCCCGCTTGCGTCTCCATGAAAGTGAACGCGAGGCGGCTCGCGCGGCCGCTGTGCCTGCGGACGAAGTCGAGCACGAGGTCTACTTCCGCGGGCGGCAGGTACATCAGCAGGCCCTCGGCGACGAAAAGCGTGTCGGCTTCCTCGTCGTATTCCGCGCGAGAGAGCAGCGCCCCCTCCAGACTCCCGCGCGCGAGGTCGAGCGAGATGAAGCGCAGGTTCCGTCCCGCCGCTTTGTCGCCGCCGAGGGCGCGGATTTTGGCTCGCTGCGTCGCCGGGTGGTCGACTTCGATGAATTTCGTTTCTGGCGAAATGTCGTGCAGGCGCAGGGCCAGCGTGTCGAAGCCGGCCCCCAGGACGACCACTTGGCGCAGTCCGTCGCCGAGCGCGGCGCGCGCCACCTCCTCCAGGCAGCGTTTGCGCAGGGCGTAATGCAGCCTTATCCCGGGGACCGTGACGCGCTCAAGCACCGAGTCGAGAGAGCGCGCCAACCGCGAGCCGCCGGCCGCGCTCACAAGGCGCGCGCACATTGAGCCGGCGCGGACGAACCGCTCGCTCAGCTCCGTGGAGCGGCGCGGGACGAATTGGCCCAAAACGGGATGGCGCGCGACCGCCAGTGTGCTCCTCGCAATCAGGTAGGCCGTCGCGCTGGGTCTGTCTTCTCTCATACGTCGTAAAGCATACCGGGCCGGCGGCGTCTCCGACGCCCCGAGCTATGACACTTTCCCGACTGCCATACTCGACCGCGGGCGCGCGGACTGGAGAGACAAACGTCGGGCCGTCTTTTTGCGCCTTCGCGCGAGGAAAGTTTCACGCCGGAGACGCTGGAGGCGCTAAGAGTTAATCCTTCCTTCGGACCCACCTTCCGCTCGTCTCTACTATTTATCCACCTTTCGCGTTATATTGCGGGCACGAGTTCGTCCCGAATCCTGGTCGAGGTTTTGAAGAAATTTTTATGAAGGCTGTCGTTTTTGACGAGCACGGCGGGCCGGAGGTGTTGCAGTACCGCGAGGTCGCGGAGCCGCGCGCGAGGGCAAACGAAGTGCTGGTGGAGGTGCGCGCGTGCGCGCTGAATCACCTGGACGTGTGGGCGCGGCGGGGGCTGCCGGGGATAGAGATTAAGCGGCCGCACATCCTGGGCAACGACATCGCGGGCGTGGTGCGCGAGGCGGGCGAGTTGGTGACGTGGGTGAGCGCGGGCGACGAGGTGATGTTGCACCCGGGCGTCTCGTGCGGCCACTGCATAGAATGCCTGCGCGGGCAGGACAATCTCTGCCCGGAGTACGACATGCTCGGATACCGCCGCGACGGCGGCTACGCTGAGCTGGTCGCCGCGCCGGGCGTCAACGTCATCCCCAAGCCGAAGGGCCTGAGTTGGGAGGAGGCGGCCGCGCTCCCCTTAGTCACTGTGACGGCGTGGCACATGCTCGTCACGCGCGCGAGCGTTCAGCCGGGCGAGGACGTTCTCATTCACGCCGCGGGCTCGGGCGTCGGCTCCATCGGCATACAGGTGGCGAAGCTCCGCGGGGCGCGCGTCATCGCGACGGCCGGGTCGGACGAGAAGCTTGAGAAGGCGAAGGAGCTCGGCGCGGACGAGGCGGTCAACTACACGCGGGAGGACTGGCCCAAAGAGGTGCGCCGTCTGACCGGCAAGCGCGGCGTCGACGTGGTCTTCGAGCACACGGGGGCGGAGACGTGGCCGGGCTCTATCCTCTCGCTGGCGAAGAACGGGCGGCTCGTCACCTGCGGCGCGACCAGCGGCTTCGACGCGCGCACCGACTTGCGCCAGGTCTTCTACCGCCACCTCACGCTGCTGGGCTCGTTCATGGGCTCGAAGGCCGAGCTGCTGGACGCGATGAAGTTCGTCGAGCGCGGCGCGATTCGCGCCGTCGTTGACCGCGTGCTGCCGCTACGGGAAGCGCGCCGCGCGCACGAACTGATGGAAGACCGCGCGCAGTTCGGCAAACTCGTCCTCGTGCCTTGAAGAAGTAGCTGTAGTAATGCGGGGCGTTGAGGCCGGGGCGTCAAAGCGTTACGATTCGCCCAGGGAGGTGAGGTCATGAGTGAAGACCTGACCCAAAAACTGCCGGACTCGCGCCCGTTCGAGGAGCGTGTCATGGCCGAGCTTGCCGCAATCCGTTCAGGACAGGTGGCGCTCGAAACGCGCATGACGACACTCGAAGATCGGATGACGAACTTCGAGACACGCCTGGCGGCGCTCGAAGACAAAGTTGACGCGCGGCTGCGTGAGGCCCGGCCCATCCGGGAGGGCGTGCAGCAGCATTTAACGGAGATGAGGGCGCAGGTGGCAGCGATTGAGAAGACGCTCGACGACATACGGTTGCGGCTGACTGAGGTTTACCGCGAGTCGTTTGAGATACGCGGGCGCATCGGCCGCCTGGAAGAGCGCGAACGCGAGCGTGAGCGCCTGTTCACAGGTTGGGCGCGTACCCTTTTGAAGTTCGTGTTCTCTACTTAACCACCCTTCGCGAGCTTCACTGATTTTCAGGCTGCTCGTCTCCACCCTCGGCAGTCCCTTCATCATCATCGTCGTCGCCCATCTCCTCGGGCACTACTTCTTCCGGGGCCGAGCCTTTCTGGTCGCGCAGGCGGAGCACTGTCGAGTCCGTGTCTTTGTTGACGGCGAAGCGGTCGCAGAGGTCGTTGATGTCCGCGCAGACGAAGTCCCGCGTCGCGCCCGTGACGGCGACGCGTCCCTGCCCCGTGACCGTCCAGTTGTTCAGCTCGGGGGGCGCGTTTCGCTTGAGGTCGTCCAGCTCCGCCTGTGTGAGCGGGCGGCCGTCCTTGCGCTCGAAGGTGTAGACGTGGACCTGCTCGAACCAGCCGCTCTCCATCGCCTTGGCGTAGAAGTTGTCGTGCTCGTTGTCGGAGAAGACGTAGCGCGCGCCGAACTTCTCGCGGATGAGCGGGCCCGGGTCGTTCTGCTCGCCGAGCGTGATCTTCTTATAAAGCTCCGAGAGCCTGGGGTCGCGCCTGAGCCGCGTGTCCATGTTGAGCAGGTACGTCGGGTCAAGGCCCGAGACGTAGACGTGCTTCGTGTCGTAGTAGAACATTTTGGGGAAGTCGTCCCAGTCCGTGGCGAAGACGGTCTCGCCCGCGGGGACGTTCTCGCGTATCCAGGCCATCGAAGCCTCGTAGCGCTCGGGCGGCGCGTCGCCCGCGATGGACAGCCGGGTCTCGCGCACGTTGAAGTTGAGGACGACGACGAGGACTAGAACGACGAAGACGCCGAAGGCTTTCGCGAGGCTGCGCCGCCAGAAGACGTAGGCCGCGAACCCTAAAATCCCGACGGCGATGACCGCGACGATCTTGACCGTCAGCATGACCGCCCTGAGCGGGAGGTCCGGCGGCGGGTAAAAGAGCGGCTTCATGACGAAGTAGGCCGCGAGGCCCAGGAGGACGCCGACGCCGACTATCTCCACCTCCTGCCAGAAGTCCCTGCGGCGCTCGCCCTCGACTGCGCCGGGCGGCTCGTGGCGGTCCAGGAAGGGCTGCAACTCCTCCATCAACTCGTTCGGCAAGCGGCCGACCGCCGCGCGCGCGCCTTCGAGGAGCGGCCGCAGGCTGAAGGCGGCGAAGAGCACGGCGAAGGGCGGCCAGTACTCGACCCAGCGGCGCGAGCGGAAGCTGATGATCATCAGCGCCGTCGAGAAGAGCATCAGGAAGAGCGGGCGCACGGCGCGCCGTCGGTCAGACCAGTCGTAGGCCGCGTAGCCGACGCCCATCGCCACGAAGGCGACGGCGCAGTTGAGCAGCAGGTACCAGCTCTCATACGGGTACCACTCCTGCCCGACCTCCGTCGTGAAGCCCGTGGCCGTCGCCTTGATGACGACGTGCTGTATGAAGAGCCAGACGTTTTTGGGGAAGTAAGGGTTGATGACGAAGCCCGCGACGATGCCGACGGTCGTCCACACCAGGGGCCGCCACTCGAAGCGCCTCTCGCCCCACCCTATGACGCACGTCCAGATGAGCGCCGCCGCCCAGAGCATGACGAACAGGCTGTAAGTCCACGCGAAGAGGAACGCGAGCGGCAGGAGCAGCAGGTATCTCTTCTCGAAGAGCAGGTAGATGCCGAGGACCGTCAGCACGATGGCGACGGGCGGGGCCTTCGCCATGTTCAGCCGGTAGAGGAAGGGCGCGGAGCAGGCCAGGAGCGCCAGCAGCCAGACGAGCGTGTGGCGTATGCGGTAGCGCACGATCAGCCAGTAGCAGGAGAGGACCGCGAGGCTCGCGTAGACCAGCGAGGCGACTTTCGCGCCCGCGCGCAGGTCGCCGAACCAGGTGAACGGAATCTGGAGGAAGTGGAAGAAGAGGTGGTGGTCGACGTAGTCGCGCGGGTTGAGCGTCGTGAGCGGCAGCCACTCGAAGGCGGGCGGGAAGCGCCCCTCCCTCATCGACTCCCAGAGCAGGCGGCTCCAGCGGATGTGGTAGTAGCCGTCGAAGTCGCCGCAGCAGACACTTTGCGTGGCGTATTGCAGCTTGCGGAAGACGAGCGCGATGACGACCGCGCCGAAGAGCAGGAGGGCCGCGTTGAGGGCCGTCTCCGACCCGAAGAAACCGCCGGCCCCGCGCGCCCGCCCCACCTCTACGTTATCGACCGCCTCTTCACCGGCGTCAGGCATAGCAACGGAGGGATGAGGGATGAGGGATGAGGGATGAAATAAAAGCGTTCGCCTTTTTCATCCCTCACCCCTCATCCCTCATCCCTCATCCCTCCCTTAGTCTCTCAGGCTTTTAATCAGATCGAGAAGCGTCATGGGGTTGATGGGCTTGGTCAGGTGCGCGTTGAAGCCGGAGGCGAGCGCGCGGCCCCGGTCGTCGTACATCGAGAAGCCCGTGACGGCGATGAGCGGCACGTCCCTGTAGCCGGGCAGCGAGCGCAGCGCGACCGCCAGGTCGTAGCCGTTCATCCCCGGCATCCCTATGTCGGAGATGATCACCTCGAAGCGCTCGGACCTGGCAGCCTCCAGCGCCTCGGCCGCCGAGAAAGTCATCACGGCGTCGTAGCCCGCGTGCTGTAGGAACATCGCGATCATCTCGGTCACGTCGGGCGCGTCGTCCACGACGAGGGCGCGCGGCCTGCCCTCGACCGGCTTCTCCGCCGCGCCGCTTTGCGGCACACGCGCGCCGCCGGGCGTGCGCTCAGTGGGGGGCATCCAGTACGCCGCGAGCATGGGGTCAACGGTCGGAGGAGTCGCGGGCAATTGCATAATCAAATCCTCTCGGCTGACTGCCGGAAAGAGCCGGGCCGTCTCTTTAAGTGGTGAACTAGTGGTGCCGCCTAATTTAGCTCAAAACACACCGGTTCGGCAAACAGGATGTGTGACGCCCGCCGCGGCGCGCGAGTACTTTTTTCTTCACATCACGTCGAGAGTCTGGTAGCTTGTTAGCAACGAGCAGTTTGATAAATAGGGAAGGGAGATTCAAGGACATGGTAGCTAAGAAGTCCGGGAAGAAGGCGGGCGGCAAGTCCTCTTCGGGCAAGAAGAAGTCTGCGGCCAAAGGCGGCGGCAAGAGCGGGGCGAAGAAAGGCGCGGCCAAGAAGTCAGGGGCCAAGAAGGCTGCCGGCAAGAAGGGCGGCGGCGGTAAGAAGGCGGCCGCCAAGAAAGGCGGCGGGGCCAAGAAGGGCGGCGGGACGAAGAAAGGCGGCGGAGCCAAAAAGGGCGGAGCCAAGAAGGGCGGCGGCAAGAAATCAGGCGGCAAGAAGTCTGCCGGCAAGCGGTCAGGGCCTTCGGCGGGCAGCAAGCTGAAGAAGCTGGCGGGCGACGTGATTTCGGCGGCGGTGTCCGGCGCGGTCAAGGGCGCGGTCGTAGAGGTCGTGCCCGCGGTCGAAGAGGCCGCCGGGGTGACCGAAGCAGATAAGGCGAGGCACGAAGCCGAGAACAAGTAAGCGCGTGCGAGCCTGACGAAAAATGAGGGCGCGGGCGGAATCGTTCAAGACTCCGCCCGCGCCCTCGCTTTGGCCGACGGCCGCGCCGCGCGCTTTAGCCCGGCGGCGGCAGAATCGGTATCTCGGTCACGGCGCCCGAGTCCACGTCGATTTTACTCATCGGCGCTCCGCCGCCTTTACCGCCCCCGCCGCCTTTGTTTTTCGAGCCGCCCTTGCCGCCCTTTTTCCCGCCCTTGCTCCCCTTAGGGCCTTTCTTGCCGCCCTTGCTGCCGCCCGTTTTCTTACCCGCGCCCTTCTTACCCGCGCTCTTCTTGCCGGTGCTTTTCCTGGCCCCGCCGGCCCTCTTCTTGCTCGACTTCTTGCTCGACTTCTTCGCCTTGCTCGATTTCTTCCCGCCCTTCTTGCCGGACTTCTTCGCTCCCTTGCTGCCTTTCTTAGTAGCCATGTGGGTCGCTCCTTTTGAGGTTGGGGTTTAACTCATCTGCTCGAACTTAACTCCTCGTCGAGCTGCCTGCGTGCGTACTGAACGTCCGGTCTAGTGAGGTAGCTACCGTACGCCGTAGCCCCCCACCTGCCTTCAAGACCCGAGAGCGCGCTGGCGGCGCGAGACGCGTAATCGCGCGCCGCCGCGTCGTCGCGGAGGCGGCGGCTGGCGCGCGCCGCCAGGAGCAGCGCGCGCCACTCGGAAGCCTGCTGGCCCAGGCGCGCGAAGCTGCCCTGCGCCGCCTGCGCGTTCGCCAGCGCGCCGCGCGCGTCGCCCTCCTCAAGCTGTGCCTCGGAGAGCGCCAGTTGCGCGCGGGAAATCAGCCAGGGATTTTTCGAGCTGGCCGCCATCTCCAGCGCCCCCTCACACTCCTTGAGCCCGGCCCGCGCCGCGCCCGAGAGGGCGAGCGACAAGCACAGGACGCGCTTCGCCTCGACGGCGGCGTCCGTCTGCGAGGCTTCGAGGACGAGCGCCTGCCGGCTCTTCTCCTGGGCCGCGGCGAAGAGCCGCCGGCCGAGGGCCAACTCGGCGCTGCTCTGATGAATGAATGCCAGCAGCGGCTTGTTGCCCCCTCCGGGGCCGCTCGCCAGGCCGAGCGCCTCGTCCAGCAGCGGGGTGGCCTCCCCGTAGCGGCCCATCTGCGTGAGCGCGCCGGCGCGCTCAACCAGGCCGTAGGTGGTCGCCAGAGGGTTGCCGACCACCTTGCTGACGGCGTACTCCTGCTCGAAGTAATCGAGGGCTTCAGGGTAGCGTTCCTGCTGGAAGAGGACCGTGCCCGTGCCTTCGAGCGCGAGCATCCTCTGCCGCTGGTCGTTCGACTTTTCGGCCAGGTCGAGCTGCCGGCGGTAGGCTTCGAGCGCCGCGTCGTAATTGCCCTTCATGCGGTTCACGCGCCCGAGCAGGATCAGGGCGTTCGTGACCTCGGCGCGGTAGCCGCCCTGTTGGAAGAAGGGCAGCGCCTGCTCGATGTAGGGCAGCGCCTCGTCGGCGTTGCCCTGCTGCACGCGCATGCTCCCCAGCAGGAGCAGCGTGCGCGCCTCCGTGCGCGAGGCTTTGTACCGCCGGGCCATTTCGAGCCCCCGCCTGAAATACTTCTCGGCGTCCGCGTACTCGCCGCGCAGGAAGAAGACGCTGCCGAGGTCCGTCAGGGCGCGCGCCAACAGGGTCTCCATTTCGCTGGCCTGCGCCAGCTCGACCGCGTCGGCGACAAACTTCTCGGCGCGCTCCGACTCGCCCTGGTGGAGCAGGATGTAGGCGAGGTGCAACATCGTCTTGAGTTGCAGCGGCTGGTTGTTGGTCGTCCGGGCGAGGTCGAGCGCCTGCTCGGCCTGTCGGCGCGCCTCCGCGATCCGCCCGGCGCGGATGAAGAGGTCGCTGCGCTGGTAGGCGACCTCGGCGCGCCCTTCGACTTTCCCGAGCGCCTGGTAAATCTCCTCGGCGCGGTCGAAGGCAGCGGCCGCGCTCGCGGCCTCCTGCTGCCGCCCGTAGAGGACGCCCGCGCGCACGTAGGCGGTCGCATACTGCTGGTCGAGCGCCGTGGCCTTGATGTAACTATCTATGGCCTTCTTCGGCTCGCCGTTGTTCTCGTGGGCGCGGCCCAGGTCTACGTAGACCTGCGGCTCCTGCGGGAACAGGCGCGCCAGCGCTCCGTAAGCCTCTGTCGCCGCGGCGAAGTCGCGCCGGACGCTGGCCGTGACGGCGTCCAGGTAGAGGGCGTCGAACTCGGGGAGCGCGCCCCTGTCCGGCGTGAGCGCCGTGACCTTCAGCAGCTCGTCCTTCGCGCGGTCGACGTAGTCCAATTCGATCAGGGCCTCGCTCAGGCGCGCGTGCGCGAGCGCGAACTTCTCGTCCGCGGCGATGGCCTGCTCGAACGCCTTGCTCGCCTGGTGGTAGAGCCCGTCGCGCAGCGCCTCCGTGCCCGTGTCGTACCAGCGCCGCGCCTCGGACGAGGGCTGGTAGGGCGCGGGGCGCAGCAGGGACATCACGATGAGGACGGCGACGAGGCCCGCGACGGCGACGACGAGCACAAGGCCGAGCGAGAGCCTGGGCCGATTGAGCGCATCGGTCAGCGTCGTCAGTGTAGTGCTCGGTCTCACACCCGTCGAGGCCAGCCGCTCCGTGAGGTGCGCGTCGCGGTCGTCCAGAGTCCCGTAGACGGCGCGCAGGTCCGCGAGCATCTCGTCTGCGGACTGGTAGCGCGCCTCAGGCTTCTTCGCGAGCGCCTTCATCACGACCCGGTCCAGTTCTTTCGGCACGCGCGGGTTGACGCGCGAGGGCGGCGGCGGGTTGACGTGCAGCACCTGGCCCGCGATTTCGATGACGCCCGCGCCGCTGAACGCGGGCTTGCCGGCGACGCACTCGTAGAGGAGCGCGCCGAGCGCGAAGAGGTCCGAGCGCCCATCAATCGTGCCGCCCCTGGCCTGCTCGGGCGACAGGTAGAGCGGCGTCCCGACGACGGTCCCGCTGCGCGTCTGCATCGCCAGTTGCGTCTGCGCGTTCGGGTCGGTCTGCTGGCCCGGCACCTCGTGTATCTGCTTGGCGAGCCCGAAGTCCAGGACCTTCACGTCGCCGCGCTCGTTGACCAGCACGTTCGAGGGCTTGATGTCGCGGTGGACTACGCCGTGGTGGTGCGCCTCGCTGAGCGCCTCGGCCACGTCGGCGACGATCTGGACGGCGCGCTTCAGGGTGAGGAGTCCCTGGTGCATCAGGTCGGCGAGGCGCGTCCCCTTGACCAGTTCCATGACGATGAAGGGCCGGCCGCGGCCCGCGTCACCGATTGAAGTCTCGCCGTAGTCGTAGACGGCCGCGATGTGGTGGTGCGAGAGGGTGGAGACGGCGCGGGCCTCGCGCAGGAAGCGCGCGCGGAAGTTGTTTTCGCCGGTGGTGCCCGCGGGAAACTTGATGGCGACGCGGCGGCCCAGGTGCGTGTCCTCGGCGGCGTAAACGACGCCCATCCCGCCCTCGCCGAGCTTTTCCAGGATGCGGTAATGTGAGACTGTCTGCCCGATCATTGGTTCCGGCGGCTTCAAGAACCGGACGCGAGGAAGAAGGTGAAAACAGCGGGCGAATAATCTGGGCGACTCGCTTCGGCCAGGCAAAGGAACCCGGTGTGGCGCGATACTACGCCTTTCCAGAACTCATTTCAATATTTAATGAGCGCGCCGACTCGCCCCCGTCGTCACGAGACGCGAGGCGAGCCGGCGATGAAAAGCGGCCCCGCGCTGAGCGACTCAGCGCGGGGCCGCTTGCTTGATGGCCGAGATAACGGCGGGGACGGACGGCCGTTTAGCGCCGCCCGAACCCGCCGCGGAACTTGTCTACCCTCCTGCCCGACGCGACCGTGGCTCTCAGCCCGCCCCCCATCGCGTCATAGGCGGGCGACCCGAGCGAGAAGGGACTCGCGCCGGCCGTCGGTCCCGTGACCGTGATGTTGATGGTGTCCGTGTCCGTGAGCGCGCCGCCCGACCCCGTGTTGCCGAGGTCGTTGGAGATGATCTTGAGCGAGGCCGCGCCCGTGTAGTTCGAGTTCGGCTTGAACTGCATCCCGCTCAGCGCCGCGTTGACGTTGGCGATGGTCCCCGTGAAGATCAGGTACTGGTCCGCGGTCCCGTC
>DATMVE010000093.1:0-6488 GCA_035563515.1 Pyrinomonadaceae bacterium | reverse complement strand
GGCCTGCCCGAGGCCGTGCCCGCGACCGCCGTAGAGGTTTCCACGGAAGCGCGCGACGCGCTCGTCACGCAGGCCGCCTCGGCGGTCGCCACCCTCGCCGCGCGCGAGGGCGCGGCCGACTCGCTACTGGCGTCGGCCGCTGACGCCGCGCAGGCGGCGGACGCCCGCTCGGACGCGTACAGTGAAGCGGCGCGCGCCGTCTTCGGCCCCTCCTTCAAGCTCCTGCCGCGCTTCACGCCGCAGAACGCGGCCGAGCTCGGCCTCGCCGTCGCGTCCAGAGCGTCGCTGCTCGCGGGCGCGCCGCCGCTCGCCGTTGACGAGTGGCTGCAAGGTCTCACGAAAGTCCGCCCGAAGCTCGCGGCCTACGACGCCGCGCGCGTGCTCGCAGACGCCTTCGAGCACGAGTCGGCCAATCTTGCCGCCGTCCAACTGCCGCACGAAGCGAACGCCCGCTGGCTCGCGCTCGAACTCGCCGCCGGGCAGGAGGTGGCCGGCGACCGGCTCCTGCTCGCGATGCAGCTCGACGCGGGCTACGGCGGCGACTCGCCCGCGCAGTCGGGCCTGCTCTTGGACGAGTGGGTCGAGACGATCCCGAACCGCGACGAGACGACCGGCCTCGCCTTCCACTTCGACCGGCCGAACTCCGAGCCGCCGCAGTCGCTCCTGCTCGCCGTCACGCCGCGGCTGACGGGCGGCTGGGAGTGGGAAGACCTCGTGGACACGCTGCACGAGACGCTGGAGCTGGCGAAGAAGCGCGCCGTCGAGCCCGACGCGCTCGCCCGCACGGGCTATTCGCAACTGCTCCCCGCGCTGATGACGGCCGTCACGCGCCACCTGACGACCATCTCTCTCGACTTCGCCATGAACGTCTCCGCGTCGCTCTACCAGGACGCCGAGTAGAGGTTTCGAGTCATGAAAACGCCCGCCTTAGTCACCGCCGCGCTCTCCGAAAGGCTGCGCCGCCCGGCCGTCGTCCACTGGAACCGCCTTGAGCCGCGGCCGCGCTCGGAGAACTTCGACCGTAGCTTGCGCGCCGAGGTGCGAGACGCCTTGTGGCTGCTCACGCGCCAGTGGCAGTTCGGCGAATTCAGGGGCGAGGACGCGGGCTCGCCCGTCGCTGCCGAGTTGCAGGTGGAGACGACGCGCCTGACGCGCTACGCGCACCGCGAAGGCGCGGCGGTCGCCTACGACGGAGAGTTGCCGCTCGAAGCCAAGGTCGAACGCGAAGAAGTCCCGCTCGACCTCGCGCTCCGCCTACAGCTCGGCCACCACTGGTTCCGCCTGCTCGAACAGAAAGGCTTGACGAACAAGTACCGCCCGCTCTTCCGCGGGGCCTACGCGGTCGCGCCGCCGCCCGAGCCCTCGGTCGCCGCGGCCGCGGCGCTGAGCAACCGCGCGGCGCTTCAGGTGCGCGCCGCAGCCGCCCGCCGCGCGACGGACGGCGGACGACTGCTCGAAGACCTCCACTCGGGCGCGCGCGCCGAGGACGTGACCTTCCAGGTGCCCGGGACGACGCAGGTCTTGAGCGTGGACGCGGCGGATCGAGGCGCAGTCGCCGAGGCCGCCGCGGAGTTCGTCGCCTACTTCGCGCGCCTCTTCAGCCAGCCGACGAAGGAGGACGGCGCGGCGTGGTCGCCCGAGCACCTCGAATACCAGTTCGCCTGCTCGGCTCCGCGCCGCGGCGGCGGGCAGACCGTGCTCGTCGCCGACGAGTACTACCAGGGCCGCCTCGACTGGTACTCCTTCGACCTCGCGCCCGACGACACGACGCTCCCCGACGCCAAAGGACAGGTCTTCAACGACAACGTCATCGAACAGGAGCGGATCAGCTTCATCCCGACCGAGGTGCGCTTCTCGGGGATGCCCAACGCCCGCTGGTGGGAGTTCGAGGACGGCCGCACGGACTTCGGCTCCGTCGACGCGCACACGACCGACATTGCCAAGCTCCTGCTCATGGAGTTCGGCCTCGTCTACGGCAACGACTGGAGTCTCGTCCCCCTGGCAACGCCCGCGGGGAGCATCTCCGAGATCAAGGCGCTCGTCGTCACGGACGTCTTCGGCCAGCGCACGCTCGTCCGCTCGGCCGCGCACAGCGGCGGCGACGACACGGCCGCGCAGCGTTGGCGCATGTTCACCCTGACCGCGCCCCCTGGCGGGCGCCGCGCCGACGAGCGCCTGTTCCTCCCGCCCGCCGTCGGCCGGGCGCTGGAAGGCCCGCCGGTCGAGTCGGTCAACTTCCTGCGCGACGAGATGGCGAACATGGTCTGGGCCGTCGAGTCCACGATTCCAGACGACCTCGGCGGCGGGATGAACGGCTACGAGGCCGCGACCGACCTGCTCGAATTCATCCGCCGGCACGCGCCCCCGCCCGCGCCCGACCCCGGCCGCGTCGAGAACGACGCGCGCATCGGCTACCGGCTGGCGACGACCGTGCCCGAGAATTGGATTCCGTTCATCCCCGTCCACCTCGAAGGCTCGACGCGCGAGATACAACTCCAGCGCGCGGCGATGCCCCGCGTCGTCGGCGGCCTCGCGCCCGCGGCCGTCACGCCGCGCGGCGTGATTCTGCGCCCCGCCGACCGCACGCTCTATTTCGTCCACGAGGAAGAAGTCCCGCGCGCGGGCGCCGTCATCACGCGCTCCTTCCAGCGCACACGCTGGCACGGCGGCGCGACGCGCCTCTGGCTCGGCCGCCGCAAAGAGAACGGCCGCGGCGAAGGCTCCAGCGGCCTCCGCTTCGACCAACTCGTCCAGCAGGAATGAGCGCGAAGCCCACTCATCTACCGGCTCTGTGAAGCGGCCCCCTGCGTCAAGCATTTTCTTTCCTGTCTGTTCTGACACACGTCTCCTCCGGCTCGACGAGGCTTGTCTGACCACTCTGCCCGCGCTCGTCCGTGGCGGCCACTTAGCCGCGGCGCATGACGGGGTTCCGGTCGGGCGGCGGCACCATCCGATTAACGGCTCTCTTAAACAGGTGGGTTGCATAATTTACGAGCATTTATTCATTCCGCTTGAATATTTGTGCAAAGCTTCCTCGCGGAGAAACTCTTTACTTTTATCACCGTTCGTGTTTAATGCTCGTGCCGCCTGCGCGCCGGGTCCTGGCCTGGTCTTAACACGGCACAATGCCGCCGGACTCACAGTCAATCGAAGATGCATCTCAAGACGCATCTCTCCAATCTCCGAAGGAGAAGAAAAATATGACGGACGGACCGGACACTAAACTATGGCAGGAATTTCCGGGCACGAGCAGTTCCACACTTGCGTTGCCTGATTATAAGTCCAACTACTTCGCCTACGGATTTGATTGGAAAAGAAATCAGAACCTCGGACTGAAAATCACAGGCGACTTCGGCTACGCCAGATACATGAGCTATAACATCTACGCCGCGCTGGACGGTACGTCCAAAGACTCACTGCTGGATGTTGCGATTGAACCCCTGCCGGGCAACGTCAATCCGTTCAGGGCCGGCTGTCCTGCACACGCGCCAAACCGTAAGTACACCGTCAACGTTTTTTGCTGGGACAACGCCTCCCCCACGACGCGGGCGTTGCCCAACCGACTCACATTTACGAACATCCCTAATCAAGTGGATGATCAAATGACGATGCTGGTGGTGATACTGCGTTACTATTTGCCGACCGACGGAGATAAATGGGCTGACGTGCCGCCCCCGCTCATCGAAGCCTTCGACACGGAACATAACGTGTCCGCCCAGCGACCACCCAACCTCGTCCCGAAGACGATGCCGAAGTCTATTTATGAGAAACAACTGGCGCCCATTTTTTATACCGTCGTGGACGACACCTTGCGCTTTTATCACGTGGCGGGAGGCGGGCAATTCAACAACGCGGATAATCTCTATTTGATGAATGCGGTTGATAAACGGCCGGATGAAGTCTTGCTCTTGAAGTTTCAACCCCCGACCTACGCTCTCAATCATGACCGGTATCCTGAGGTCCAGGTGCGCTACTGGTCATTCAACGAAGGCAACCCCGATACCTCTACGCCAACGGGGAGGGCCGACGAGGGCTTTAGGATGGCAAAGGACGGCCTCATCTACATTGCCTTCGGAAAACAGACCCAAACGCTCGCGGATTGGGCGCAGCGGGGCGGTTACAACTTTATGCCCTGGGAGGCATCGCCCGGAAAGGCTGTCATCGTCTACCGGAACCTTGTCACCAATCCGGCATTATTTGAAGCAGGTGATATCGCGCAGGTGCCTGTCCTGTCTGACATCACCAGCAACACCGACCCCAGGATTTACACTCTGGATGCCAAGAACACCATCAACAGTTATGCGCCGACTGGTAAAAAGGTCACCGAGGCTGAGTTCATGAAGAACTATGGCGGGATGCCCTCGCCTGGTTTTAAGGTGTAAGGATGAGGACGACCCGCGTTACAGGCGACCAACGGCCAATGCTCGTGCCGGAACGCTCTGCATGCTAGAAGCAGGCCGCGCCTGACCCAACTCGAACGTAGAAAGAGAGAGCGGCCCGGATGAAACATGAGCTTTCATCCGGGCCGCTCTCTTTAACACGTTAAAGTTTAATCCCTCAAATGGCCCGTTCCACGGCGGCGTCCGAGTAGCGCATCAGGTTGAGCCTCCTGACGGGCCAGCTCACGCCGCCCGAAGCGGACATCTGATGTGCTAATAACAACGGCCCGAGGTATCGCTTAACAATCCTCCTGTTTCGCACTACCCTGCCTGCGCTCTAGTTTTGTTATGTCGTTTGACGCCTGGTCTCCCTGCCGTCGCTCCCACAATCTTAGCTCGGTTCGCAGTCAGCCTTAATTTCATCGGCCTCGCTATTACGCTCGCGTGCCACCGCCGCAGCCGTGCCTCTGCTTCGACGACTCCGGCGCGCTGGGTCAACAGTCTCGTTCTCGTCCTGCTTAGGAGACATATATCGCCATGCCGGTCCCCCACTCTTCTTCGGCCCGCTCGGCCAGACGCTCGCCCCTCTTACGCAAGCTAAACTCGACAACCGGCCGGACGGCCTCTCGCCAGCGACGCCGCGCCCGGGCGCTCGGCGCGTGCCTGAGCAGGGCCGTCAGTGTCGTGCTCGTGATCGCGATCCTTTGCCCCACGATGCCGGCGGCCCCGCGCGTCATGGCCGGCCTAGTCTCGGAGTAGAAGACGAGCTTCCTCTTCTGGCTCGACTCCAGCGGCGTGAAGGCGAAAGTGACCGAGTGGGCGACGGGCGAGTACAGGCCGAGGCCGGCGCAGCAGGAGGGGCAGGACGAGCGCGACGCGCGTGTCTCGCGCGTGCAAATTTACCCCGGCGAGGTGAAAGCCGTGGAGGGGCAGACGGTGACGTTCACCGCCGTCGCTTATGACGACCAGGACTCTCCCGTCGGCGGCGTCCGCTTCGAATGGAGCGCGCGCGACGCCGGGCGCGACCTACCCGCGCACATCTCCAGGGTCGGCGACTTCAAGGCGCGGGCCGCCGGCACTTACACCATTACGGCCGAGGCGAACGGCCGCCAGGCTCAGGTCACGGTGACTGTGACCGCGGGCGAGAGGCGCGAGCCCGGGCGGCAGAATCAAGGCGCGCCGGCCACGCGCCAGGTCTCGTCGCGCGACCTGCCGGCGGCCGCGTCAGCGCCCCGACAGAAGGGCGCTGGGCGGCAGAGTGCGAGCGCCCGCGCCGCCCGCGCGCCCAAGTCCGAAAAGGCGCTGTTAAGCCACGCCACGCCGAGCGCCGCGGCCGCCCCCCTCCCCCTGCCGCCCGAATCCTACTACGACGACGGCAACTACTGGTCGGCGGACGACCCGGGCAATGAGGTCGGCACTTCGCCCGGTGGCCCTCAGGACGACGGGGCGGGCAGCGGTAACTTCCAACTTGCCGCCGCCGTCCTCAGCCTGCCCGGCCGCAAGATGGACCTCACCCTGAAGCTGGCCTACAACTCGCGGCTCTGGAACAAGGCCGGCTCCGAGATCAGCTACGACATAGACAAGGGCTGGCCCGCGCCGGGCTGGAACCTGGGCTTCGGCAAGATGCTCGCCCTGGGCATCAATAACGGCGCGATGATCGTCGAGCCGGACGGCACGCGCCACCCCTTCACGGGGACGATCACTTTCGGGCCGAACCAGAACTACACGGACTTCGTCGGCCACACCACCGACGGGACTTTCATAGACTACTCGTACCACACGGGGCTGAACGGCGTGATGACCCGCGCGGACGCCAGGTACCCCAACGGCATGCTCGTCGAATACACAGCCGCGGGGCCGGCCGGCATCTACCCGACGCGCGTCACGGACGCGCAAGGCAACTTCATCACCATCACCTACGTCAACAACACAGGGCCGCATATTCAAACCATCACGGACACGCTCGGGCGCGTCGTCACCTTCCACTACGACGCCAACAACCTGCTGACCGCGATCACTGCCCCCGGATTGACCTCGGGCACGACGCGCACGCTGGTGCGCCTGCACTACAAGCAGCTCACACTCAACTACGCCTTCTCGGGGCTGACC
>DATMVE010000092.1:0-27555 GCA_035563515.1 Pyrinomonadaceae bacterium | reverse complement strand
GCGATCGAGCCGATCCTCTCGGGCGTCTCGCCGCACGTCTTAAAGGGGCTGCTCCTGCTGCTGGCCGGCGTGGTGACGGGCTTCGTCACGCTCCAGATCAAGAGGCGGAGCCTCAAGACGTTCGAGGCGCTCGAAGAGCGCAACCGCATCAGCCGCACCTTCGGCGAGTACGTCTCGCCCGCCGTGATGGACAAGCTGCTGACCTTGAAGCCCGACCTGCGGAGCGAGAAGAAGAACGTCTGCGTGATGTTCCTGGACATCAGGAATTTTACGGCCTTCGCCGAGAAGAGGACGCCGGAAGAGGTCGTCGACTATCTGGAATCGCTCTTCGAGTTCATGGTCGAGATCGTGAACCGCCACCACGGCATCGTCAACAAGTTCCTGGGCGACGGCTTCATGGCCGTCTTCGGCGCGCCGCTCTCGCAGGGCAGCGACTGCCGTAACGCGGTGGCCGCCGCGCGCGAGATTCTGTCGCGGCTCGGCGAGGAGGTCGCGAGCGGTAAGGTCTTACCGACTACCGTCGGGATAGGCGTTCACGCCGGGGAGGCCGTCACGGGGAGTCTGGGCTCGTCCCTGCGCAAAGAATACACGGTGGTCGGGGACGTGGTGAACCTGGCCTCGCGGATAGAGCAACTGAACAAGCACTTCGACGCCCAATTCCTGATCTCGGGCGCGGTGTGGGAGACCCTGCGGGACGAGTTGGAGGCCGCCGTCCCGGTCGGAGACGTTCAGGTCAGGGGGCGCGGGGCACTCATCCCGGTCTACAAACTGGCGTAAGTATCGAATCGGAGTTTCCGACTGACAAAGACGATGACTTTGGTACGCCATGCCCGAAGGGGGCTCTGGCCCAAACCCTGCCCCCTGCGGTTGCGACTAAAAGTTCAGCTTGAAGGCGAACTGGATTACGCGCGCGCCCGAGCTGGTCGAGATGATTTTCCCGAACAGCGGCGAGAGAATGTTGTTGACCGGGTTGGCGAAGTTCGCGAAGTTGAAGACGTTGAAAAACTCCGTGCGGAACTCGCCGCGCAGGCGCTCCGTGAAGGGCAGGAACTTGACGACGGCGAAGTCCACGTTCTTCTGCCCGGGGCCGTAGAGGAAGTTGCGCGGCGTGTTGCCGTAGGGCGCGCCCGCGTCGAAGTTCGGGTTGCGCGTCGTGCCGGCCAGGAAGAGCGTCGAGCGCCTGAACGCCGCCGGGTCGAAGAAGAAGCCCTGCGGGTCCGTGTTCCCGGTTTCGACGTTACCCGTGAAGCCCGCCGCGAAGTTGGCGCGCTGGATGACGCTCGTGCCGTTGGACTCGATGACAGAGAAGGGCGTGCCCGTTTGCAGCGTGACGATGCCGTTGAGCTGGTAGTTGTTGAAGAGAGCGCGCGCCAGGGCCGGGGCGGAGCGGAGCTTCGGCAGGTCGTAAACGAAGCTCGTGACGAAGCGGTGGCGGCGGTCGAAATCCGACGGACCTATGTTCGTGTTGAGGTCTGACTGGTCGCCCGGTACGGTCGTGATGTCGGCGACGCCCGTGCCCGAGTGCGTGTCAACGGATTTGCCGAGCGTGTAGGCCGAGAGTAGCTGCAAGCCACGGCTGAATCGCCTGGTGACGCTGATCTGAAGAGAGTTGTATTTAGAGTTGCCGGAGGCTTGCACCTGCTGGACGCCTCCCGCGATGTTGCGGTTGGTCGAGAGAAAGGGGAAGGGCGGCGGGTTAAAGAGCCCCGTCGCCGGGTTGTACGCCGACTGGTTGAGCGTCGCGACCTGCAAGAGCTTCGTCCCCTTCGAGCCGACGTAGCCGACTTCGAGCAGCCAGTCCTTCAGAAATTCGTACTGCACGTTGAAGTTGTACTGCTGCACGTAAGGGGTTCTCATGCCGGGGTCCACGAACAGGCCGATGATGGGGAGGCCGATGACGGGCGCGAGCTGACTGAGCGGTGACGGAATGGTCGCCGCGACCGGGAACTGGCCCGGCGGGGGCAAAGGGATGAACGGGCTTGTGAGCGGGCGGAAGACGGGGGAGCCGGCGGGGGCTACCAGCCCGAAGCCGAGCGTGAAGTACGGGTAGTTGAAGAGTTGCGTGTTGACGAGGCGGGTCGAGGGGCGGTCGTAGTAGATGCCATAACCGCCGCGCGCCACCAGGCTCCCCGAATCCGTCAAACGGTAGGCGAAGCCCACGCGCGGCGCGAAATTATTTTTGTCGGTTTCGACGAGCGTGTCCGCGACTGCGGGGACGCCGGCGAGCGCGCCGTTGCCCGCCTGCACGAAGCCGTTCGGCGGCGCGCCCGCGCTGTATTGCTCGGGAAGGAAGTTGACTAATCGCCCGCGCGCGTCGCGCGGGAAAGTGAATACGTCGTAACGCAGGCCCAGGTTGAGCGTCAGCCGCCCGCCGACCTTGAAGTCGTCCTGGATGAAGGCAGAGTAGTCGTCCGTGCGGAGCGAGCGGTCGAAGACGCCCGAGCCGATGAGAGAGATGCTCGTGCCCGTGAGCGTGCCTCCCGTCAGGAAGTCTCTGAAGCTGGCGAAGTTGAGCTGGCCGCGCGTGAAGGAGTTAAAGGCCAGGTCAACGCGCGACGGGCGGAACTCGCCGCCCGCGCGGAAGCGGTGGCGGCCGCCGACGTTGAACGAGAGCGTGTCGCTCAGGGTGAACGTGTTGATGCTCGAAAACTGGTCCGCGAGCGGCGACGAGCCCAGCGAGAACTGACCCGCGACGATGATCGTCGGCATCCCCGGATGGGCGGCGGCGAACGGGGTGGTGATGCCCAGAGAGGCGGCCGTCAAAGGCTCTTCCGGCGCGGAGAATATATGTAGTCGGTTGAACCCGAGGCGCGCCTGATTGACCACGTTCGGCGAGAAGACGTAAGTGTCCGTGATGGAAACGAGGGTTTGGCGGATGTCCAGGTTGCCGCCGAAGCCCGGCAACTGCTGGTTGCCGTTGCCGAGGCCCGCGAAATTGTAGTTGGCCTGGAGCGTCGGGTTCGCGGCGTGGAAGCCTTTGCCCGAGAGCGTGTGCCTCTGGCTGATTATGAAGTCCAGATTGCCGTTGAATTGATTCTCCGTGAAGCGCGAAACGCCCGAGAGGGGCGTCAGCCCGGAGGCGGTCGCGGCCGAAGGAATGGCGAATTGCCCGCCCGGCAGACGCGCCTGCAAGAGCGCGAGGGTGACGGGGCTGATCTGCGCGGCGGTCAGGGGCGCGGACGCGGTGGTGAAGGCAGCGGCCAACCCCGCGGCCGTGCGGTTGGTGTCGGTCAGGCGCGGGTCAATGACCGGGAACGTCAGGCTGTTGTTGAGCGACGCCCCGTTGTGCTCGCGCGTCCCCTGGTACGAGACGAAGAAGAAAAATTGGTCGCGCACCAGGGGGCCGCCGACTGTCCCCCCGAACTGGTTGCGCCGGAAGACGGGGCGCGGGCTCCCGGCCGTGTTGAGAAAGAAGTCGTTCGCGTTCAGCTTCTCGTTGCGGAAGAATTCGTAGAGGTTGCCGTGCAGTTCGTTCGAGCCCGACTTGGTGACGGCCTCGACGTTCCCGCCCGCGTTGCGCCCCGCCGTGGCGTCGTAGGTCGAGGTCTGGACGATGAACTCCTGTAAAGAGTCGGTCGCGGGCACGGCCAGGTTGGTCGTCGAATTCCCGCCGACGGCGTTGGCGTCAATGCCGTTAATGCGCACGTTGTTGCTGGTCGTGCGCTGGCCGTTGACGGAGACAGTCACGTCGCCGCGCCCCAGCTCCGTGTTGTTCGCCACACTGGCGTAAGTGCCCGGCGAGAGCGTGAGCAGTTGCTGGAAGTTGCGCGTCGGCAAAGGCAGTTGGCGGATGGCGCGTTCGTCAATCACGCGCCCGACCTGCGAAGTCTCAAGCTGCACCGTCGTCGGCTCGGCGGTGACCGTGACGGTCGAGGTTCCGCCCGCGACCGAGAGCACCATCTGGACGGTCGCGGTCTCCGTGATCTGGACCCTCACCTCCTCGACGACCGCCCCCGCGAAACCCTGCGCCGAAGCCTCCACGCGGTAGAGCCCCGGCGGCAGCAGTTGAACGGCGAACGCGCCGTCATCACCTGTCGTCGCCTGCCGCTCAAGGCCCGTGTCGCGATTCCTGACCGTGACGGCCGCGCTTTGCACGACCGCCCCGTTCGGGTCCGCGACAGTGCCGCTCAGTTGCCCCGTCGTCCCCTGCGCCCGCGCCGCGACCGCCCCGAGCGCGAGCACTACGCACGCCATGATAAAAGCCGCCGGCAATTTATTAAGCATTACAGCCATGACTAGTAACCTCAATTACCTTCCGGTGCTCGGCAATAATAGGTCCGGGTTACGGCTTCATTTGTGCAACGGTATGAATATAAATTGCCCGGCGAGGTCCGAGCGCGTACAGCGACCAAGCCCGAAAGCATCGTGTAAACCTGCCACAGTCCCGGCTTCATGCCAGGAAATGCTTTGGGCCAGAGCGGCGAGGAGAAATAAAAAGACTGGCGGTTTGGCGTGCGAACTTTATTCCGGGAGCGAATTGGTGTCAAGATTTATCATCCTCAACATCATACTCGCCGGGGCTCCTATTCTTTCTGATGCGAGGCTGGATACGTTGTGCTATTCGCGTAATATTTATTCCAGGCCGGACTTCACCGTTGCTTAGCTCAACACATGTTCGCGGCAGCTTCGCACCTCACGAAACTCGGCGAGCTGCTACTCAGCGCGTGCCCACCCGCGAGATTGAATGCTTGTTTGATTGATTCCTGGCCGGTTGATGCCGCAACCGTCGTCTCGGGTTTCGCACATCTTTAGCCGCCGCGCGGCGGGCGAATGCCAGATAACCCGCCGAGTCTAGGTCTTCGGCCTTAAGTATCCGTGCATGCCGAGCCACTTGACGAAGGCGTCGAACCAGCCTGTGCTGGTGGTTTCCTTGGGGTACATGCCGAAGCCGTGTCCGCCTTGTTCGTAGTAGTGAAACTCGACAGGGCGATTGGCCTTCCGCCAGTTTTCGATCAGGCCGAAGTTGACGGGAAACAACGGGTCGTCGGCGGCGAGCGCCGCGAAGAGAGGCGGCGCGTCCGGCGGGACATCCACGGCCGACAGGGGGCCGTAGATATTGCCGATGAAAGCCGGTTTGGCCTCACGGTCGTTGAGGGTGGTGGCCATGGTGAGCATCGCGCCGGCGGAGAACCCGAGCATGCCGATGCGGTCGGGATCGACGTGCCATTTCGCCGCGTTGGCGCGGACGAGGGCGAAGGCGGCCTTGGCGTCGGCGATCTGGGGCGCGATTCGGGCGGCCATCTCCCCGGGAGAAGGGCGCGCCGCCGGAGGGGCGCCGGCCGGGGAGCTTGCGGGGTCCGGGGCCGGCGGCCGCGCGAAGGCGTCTAGGTCTGCCGGCGTCTGGTTGAGACGGTATTTGAGCACGAATGCCGCGACGCCCCTGTCGGCCAGCGCGCGGGCGACGTTCCAGCCCTCGTTCTCCATCGACAGTGTGCGGAAGCCCCCGCCGGGCGCGATGATCACCGCGGCGCCGGTCGCCTTCGACGGGTCCGGGAGGAAGGGCCTGAGGGTGGCGACGGTGACGTTGCGCGCAAACTTGCTGCCGTACTGGCCGTGCCACGCCTCGGGTACGGTCGCGCCCGGCAGCGGGCTCGTGCCGAGCACTATCGCGTCGGGCTGCGCGGGGGTCTCGATGGCCACCATCTTGTCGGCCGGAACCGTCGTAGCCGGGGCTCGGTTGGAAGTCTGCGCCATGACGGGCTGTGCGAGCAGGTAAGCCGTCAAAAGTGCGACGCAGGCCAGGGGCTTCCCGAAGCTACGGATGAGTCGGGGGGCCGCCATCGGACGAGTGGTGGATGTCATCGCTGCACTCCTTGTTTTCCGGTTTCACTTTGCAGGCCATTCCGCGGAGCCTTCCCCCTGGCTTTCCGCCTGCGCTCCCGGGCCAGCCAGTAGAGCACCTTGCTCGCCATCAGCCAGTCGGCAGCGGTGGGAATGATTAGCGTCCCGACTTTGGCGTGGCGGCGCAACGTCTCCTGGCAGGCGTCGAACTCAGACTGGTCTACGGCGCTCGTCATCAGCTCCGAGAGGACGACCGACGACATGTAGAAATTATCCGGCAGGCGCTCGACTTTGTAACCCTTGATGATGTTCGTGTCGAAGGTGTAGCCGGCCATTATGCGGCTTTGCGGGAGTGGAGACGGCTGTAAGTTCTGCGGAAGGCCCGGAGCGTCACTTCTTCGGTCGTCAGCGGCTTGGCTTTAGAGCTAGTGCGCCGGGCGGTCGAGTTCGTCGTGGCGGACCCGTTGCCCTTCTTTTTGGCGGTCGGCGCTTTCTTTGTTATAGACGACATCTTAAACCTCTCCCGGGTAGTGATTATACAACAAAGGTCGAAAATTAGATGGCTAATACCGGTGGTGATGCGCGCCGCGGCTGACGCCCCTGTTTGTTTCTACCTGAAAGGGTTGTCATCAATCAGGCTCTCTTATTTCGGCAACTAGGCATCGTTAGTTTCAAAGTCCATCGTATCCATGTCCTCGTCGCTGGCTTCAGGCTTGCCCAGCAGCTTGAGCCACAGGAAGCCGGCCGTCCCCGCCGTCAGTGAAGCCAGCAGGATGGCCATCTTCGAGGCGTTGATGACGACCGCCTCGCCCGCGAAGGCGAGGTTCGTGATGAAGATGGACATCGTGAAGCCGATGCCTCCGAGGAGGCCCGCGCCGAAGACGTGCCTCCAGTTCAGGTCGAGCGGCAGGCGGCAGACGCCCGCGGCGACGGCGATAAAACTGAGCAGAGTTATTCCAACCGGCTTGCCGATTAAGAGTCCCGAAATAATCCCCAGGCTGTTGTTCGAGGCGAGACCCGGCAGGGCGTCCGCGCCGAGGATGATGCCCGTATTCGCCAGCGCGAAAATCGGCAGGATGACGAAGGCGACCGGCTTGTGAAGGAAATGTTCGAGCCTGTGCGAGGGGGACTCCTCGTCGTCCTCCTTGCCGGTGAAGGGAATCGCGAAGGCGAGCAGCACCCCGGCGATGGTCGCGTGCACGCCCGACTTAAACATCAAGAACCACATCAGGACGCCGCCCAGGAGGTACGGGAATAAACTCATCACCCGGAAGAGGCGGTTGAGGGCGACGAGCAGCCCGAAGACCAAGAGCGCGCCGAGGAGGTACGCTAATGAGAGCCCGGCCGTGTAGAAGATGGCGATGACGATGATCGCGCCGAGGTCGTCCATCACGGCCAGCGCCGTCAGGAAGACCTTCAGCGAAGCGGGCACGCGGCGGCCCAAAAGCGCCAGGACCCCGAGGGCGAAGGCGATGTCAGTCGCCATCGGGATGCCTATGCCGGCCTGCGTGGGCGTGCCGTGGTTGAGCGAGAAGTGTATCAGCGCGGGCAGGACGATGCCGCCAATAGCAGCCACGATGGGAAGAAGCGCGTTCCTGAAATCGGACAGCTCGCCGACGTAGAGCTCGCGCTCCAGCTCCAGCCCGATGAAGAGGAAGAAGACGGCCATCAGCGCGTCGTTGACCCAGTGCTCGACGCTCAGGGGGCCCAGGTACGCGTGCCAGAAGTCAAGGTAGCCCTCCCCTAAAATCGAATTAGTGATGACGAGCGAGACGGCCGTGCAGATGATGAGCAGCACGCCGCCCGATTTTTCCGAGTCGAAGAAGTTCTTGAAGGTCTTGGATAAATTTCTTCTGACGACGCCCATACACGAAGCCTGATCGTGTGATTATCCGTTCGAGATAGTGTTATGAAAGCAGGTGGGGATCGAAACAACGTGGCCCTAAACCTCTAAACACTGGCTCACCCCTATCCGTCTACCGTCCGCTACATAATCTCGTGCGGCGTATTCTTCGCCCGCGCACAGCGGTAATGTAACAGTAAAAGTCGCCCCCAGTCCTGCGCCGCGGCTCTCGGCCCTGACCGTCCCTCCGTGCATCTCCACCAGGTGCCGGACGATTGACAGCCCGAGCCCCAGGCCGCCCCGCCTGTCCGAGTCCCCGCCCTTTTCCTGACTGAAGCGTTCGAAGACGAAGGGCAGGAACTCCGGGTCGATGCCTCTGCCCGTGTCACTCACTGTGACGCGCGCGGAGGAGTCGACGCGTTCCAGACGGACCTCAATGCGCCCGCCGCCGGGGGTGAATTTCACGGCGTTCGAGAGCAGGTTCCAGAAGACCTGTTGCAGTCGCGCGGGGTCGCCGAAGACCGAGCCGGCGGCCCAATCGAAATGCGCGCGGAGCCCGACGCTCTTGGCCTGGGCCGCCAGGGCCACGGCCCCGAGGGCGTCTTCCAAGACCTGGACTAAGTCCGCCCCCCGCGCGTCGACGCGGAGTTTACCGCTGGCGATGCGGGAGATGTCTAGCAGGTCGTCGATCAGGTGCTTTTGAATTTCGGCGTTGCGCTTAACTGTTTCGAGCGCGACCCGGGCGGCCTCCCCTTCGACCTTGCCATCGAGTAACATTTCCGCCCAACCCTTGATGACGCTGAGCGGGGTTCGGAGTTCGTGAGTCACCATGGCGAGGAACTCGTCCTTCGCGCGGCTGGCCGCCTCGGCAGATTGACGCGCCTCCTGCTCGCGGACGAGCATCCTCTCGCGCTCCTCTATCGCCCGCTTGCGCGCGGCGTCCACCCAACTGATTAGCAGGGCGACGAGCACGAAGACGAGCGTGCGCACGGTGTTGTCCAGGCTGATCTCTAGTTGGTAGACCGGGGCGATGAAAAAGTAGTCCACAGACACGGCGGCCAGCGCCGTCGCCAATAGGCTCGGGCCGCGGCCACCGTACCAAGCGCTCACGGTCACCGCCGCCAGGAAGAGTGAGGTCGGGTGAGGCTCGATCCACGGCCAGAGGAGCACGGTCAGCCCGAGCGCCAAGGCGACCGCGAGCGCCGCGGCGCCGTAGCGAATGAGCCCGCTACCGCCAGCGTGTGATGGCCTGATTACCTTCGGCATGTCTGGCACGGCCTTCATTACTGACCGAACTTTCCCGGCCGCCCGCACGCGCCGGGCGGGGGCGGCACGCGCTCTACGGCCGTACCGACGACGAAACTGTGGCCGCACTCTTTACACACGTGGGTGTCGCCGCGACGGACGCCGGGCGCGACCCACTTCGAAGCGCAGCGCGGGCAGCGGACGACTCGAAGCTGCCGCCGGCCCGAGTTCGAAATCCCCTGAGCTGTCATAACTCTCCCCCCTGATAGGCAATCCTTAGTGGCCCTTCGCTGACCGTGGCGGCCCGCCCGGGCTTCTCAGGCTCGGGCGCTTGGATACTAGTCTTCAGTTCCCGTTAACTACTTCGGTCTCCCCGGTGGACGCTCCGGCCCTCCTTCGACTCCTCTTGAACAGCTTCTCCGACAGGTCGTAAATGCGTTCAGATTCCTTGGTCAGGAGCGGCCCGAGTACGGCCAGGATGAGCACGTAAAGGGCCGCGAACGGTTGGATGACGGGCAGCAAGCCTCCCGCGCGGGCCAGGTTCGCCATGATGATGGAGAACTCGCCGCGCGAGACAATCGTCATGCCGATGTTCAGCGAAGCGGAAGGTGAGAGCTTAGCGGTCCTGCCCGCCAAAATGCCTGCGGCGATGTTGCCTAAGAGCGTCACGAGCACCGCGCCCAGGACCGGCCACACCGCGCCGCCGAGCGCGAAGGGGTCTATCGTCAGACCGAAGCCGAAGAAGAAGAGCGCCCCGAAGAAGTCACGGAACGGCACGACCAGGTGCTCAATGCGCTCGCCGTGCTCGGTCTCGGCTAAGACCAGCCCCAGGAGCAGGGCTCCGATGGCTTCCGCGACGTGGATGGTCTCGCCGAGGCCCGCCAGGAGGAAGAGGCAGGCGAACAATACCAGCAGGAAGACCTCGCTCGAAGAGATGCGGAAGGCCCGGTTCAGAAATGGCGTCGCCACCCGCCCGAAAATTATCAGCCCGAGGATGAAGCCGAGCGCCAGCCCGGCTGATGTGAGAATGCCGACGATACTGGTCGCGCCGCTCAAGACGATGCCGGAGACGAGCGACAGGTAGACCGCGAGGAAGACGTCCTCGAACATAATGATGCCGAGAATCATCTCGGTCTCGGGGTTGGCCGTGCGCCTGAGGTCGAAGAGCACTTTGGCGACAATCGCGCTCGAAGAGATGGTGGTGATGCCCGCGACGACCAGCACCTCCTTCAAGGGCCAGCCCATGAGATAGGCGTAAAGGAGGCCCGCGGCGAAGTTGATGACGATGTAGATTGAGCCGCCAACGACGATGGAGCGGCCGGACTTAATCAGGCGGCTGACGGAGAACTCCAACCCCAGGTAGAAGAGCAGGAAGAGGACGCCGACCCTGCCCATGAATTCTATCAGCGGCGCGCTGTCGATGAAGCGGAAGTCGAAGGGGCCGATTTCAGGCGCGTGTGGGCCGACCGCCATCCCCGCCAGAATGAGGAACGGGACGACGGAGAAGCGCAGCCGCGCCGACAGGAGCGCCGCGGCCGCTATCAGGGCCAAGGCAAGGCCGACTTCGAGGACGATATGGTCCACCCCTTAATCGGCCTTTCCGTGGACGAGCAGGCCCTTGAGCCGAACGATACTTCGGCGGTCGCCCGCGAGGATCAGCGTCGCCCCTTCGGCGAGCACAGTGTCTGCCTCCGGGTTGATACGCGTCGTGCGATTCGCCTCTATGAGCGAAACGATTGACGCGCCCGTGCGCGTGCGCACCTCCAGTTCCCGGATAGTCTTCCCCCCGCATGCCGCCCCGGGCTCGATCGTGAACCACTCAAGGACCAGGTCTTCCAGAACGACCTCGGTAGAGAGAAGGGCTTTGGGAACGTAAGTCAGGCCGCCGACGATCCCGGCTATCTGCCGCGCCTCGCCGTCAGTCAACCTCAGGACGGATGCGGCCCGATCCAGGTTCTTCCGAGTGAAGTGATAGAGCTCGCGCTTGCCGTCATCATGTATGACAATGACCAGACGGTCGCCGCTTAAAGTCTCGACCTGAAACTTGCGCCCAACCCCCGGCAGATTTGTTTCGCTGATAGTTGACATCGTGGATTCATTCTCCCGCCGCCGACCTTACCGGCGGCTCGGGTCTGGAGAGAGGCTTTCTGCCTTTCCCGCACCCAGAGCACAGCGCCGGCTTTTAGGGCCTTTCCTACAGGCCATCCCGCCTCCCTAGTCTGTTATTGAATTGACATCATGCCCGCCTGCGCCCCGCATAGACTTCCCGTGGCGATTATGAGCAGTCCCAGCCCGTCAAGGATGAACAGCACGCCGAGCGTTGAAGGGAAAATCATCAGGGGCCTATCTCCGTAGAAAATCGAGCTCCTCGGAGCGCCTTCAGAGTAGAGCCCGCGCACTCGCCGGACGTAACTCAGGCAGAGCCAGCCGAGGAACAGCGCCAATGACCCGGACACCATCTCTGCCACGTGATCTCTCATCACCCCCTCACCTGTTCGCCCCCTCACTGCCGCGAGATTTCTACGGAGCAGTGCGCGTCGGTCACCAGCCCTGCCGCCACTTGGCCCAGGCCTGCCGCCTCATCACCAGAGCCGAGCCCGCGCGAGCCTACGAAGATCGAGTCGGCTTCCCACTTGTGTGCTTCCTCAATCAAAGTGCGCAGCGGCACACCCTCTTTAATCTCAATCGAGACGTTCAGGCCGACTGCGCGCAACTCCTTATCGGCCCATTCGAGCATCATGCGTGTCTTTACCGCCGCCATCTCATTGCAGGCGATGACTGTTGGCTCTGTGGAAGGAATGATGCCGGCGAGCCTGACGGGCGATGAGCCGTCGTCAACCGCCACGAGACGCGCCTCGGTCCCGTGCGGCCACACGCGCTCTCCTACGGCGCGCACGGCCCGCTCCGAGCCGCTTGATCCGTCCACGCCGACGACAATACGCGAAGCCGTATCACTGCTCCTCACAAACCCGGGCCGCGCGACCCGTACAGTGCAGCCGGCGCCGGCTGCGACTTTCTTCGACACGCTGCCGAAGAAGAGCCGCCCGAGCGCCGAGCGTTCGTGCGGGCAGACCAGGATAAGGTCGGCGTCCCAGCGTTCTGCTTCACTTATCAACTCACGGTCGGGCGCGCCCGCCAACACTAAGGGTCGAACTTCCCACTCCGGGAAAATCGACCGAACCTTGTCGCACGCTTCGAGTGCCAGCGCGTGGGCGTCGCCGCGGGCCTTCAGCGAATCCTCATACGCTCTCGCCAGCAGCGTTTTAACTACCCGGGACTCGACCACGGCGACGGTCGCTTCCTCACCCGACAGCGGCGGCTCAAAGTTATTAACATGGCTCACCGTCGCCACCAGCGCGGAGGTGTCGCGCGGAAGCCCCGCACGCCGCAGGTCATCAATCGCCGCGCCGGAATGCTCCGACCCCTCATAACCGATCAGCACTCTCATGCTTTCTCCCACAGCTCACCACCCTTCTGTTGACGCCGACTTTCTCTCTCTGGCTGCAATCCGCGCGTGTCGGCTCACCTGACGATCGAGCAGAACGACCGTCGCCGAAATCGAATCTCAATCCGGGCGACCTTCATAAGTTCAGTGGCTCCTTTTCACCGGGGGTCGCTTTCTAGACCCTTTCACCCCGCTTTCCGACCTGCTGTGTGCCCGCGGAAGGCGGAAGGGCTTCAGGCGAGGGCGCTCCGCCGCCGGGGGCGACCCTTTCGTGAGCGGACTCGTTCAGCTCGACTTCTTTACCCTCCAGGTCAGAGAAGGCGACCACCAGTAGCAGCGCGCACATCGCCAGCGTCGAGAGCAGATAGAGCAGCGCGGCCTGCTCCCAATAAAGCAGGGCCGAGACGCCCGCCGTCCACGTAAAAGTCCTGCGCCGCCTGCCGCGTCCTCCGGCTGTTCCGCCCCTTCGATTCAACTGCCCCCCAGCTTGAAAATCACCTGCCCGACAGGTGCTTACACGCTACAGTTAATGAAGTTTGCGAAACACCGTGACTTCACCCGGTTCGTCCAGGTGTTTTCACGCGCCTCACTTCCGGGAGGGATTCAGCCTGACACGCCGGCTCGGGCGCGCCCGTCAGAACGTAATCTTGAGATTTCGCGGGATTGTTAGAGGTGAAGAGGTGCGGGGGTAATTGGTGGAATTCTGAGCGCCTGGGCGCGGGCAGCCTAGCCCGACTCGCCGCGCCCGAGCATGTGACGCGCTATCTCCACGCGGTTGCTCCAGCCCTTTTTGGAGAGGATGTTGCTGATGTGGCCCTCAATCGTGCGGACGCTTAAGCTAAGTTCCGCCGCTATCTCTTTGTTGCTCAGGCCGTCGGCGACCAGGCGCGCGACGCGCGCTTCGCCTTCGGTGAAATCTTCGTCCTGGGCGAACTCCGTCGGCGAGCCTTCATCGCCCCTGGCTGTGCTCACGAGGCGGGCCAGTTCGGCGCTGGTACGCTCGACCCGGTTTAGGATGTTAGAGACGACGGCGATCAACTCCTCGGGGTCGAACGGCTTCACGAGGTAAGCGTCTACGCCCGTGCGTATCCCCGCGAGCCGGTCTTTGCGTTCGTCTTTCGCGGTGAGGAAAATGATGGGGACGAGAGCGGTGCGCGCGTTAGAGCGGAGTGCGCGCGCCAGCCTGTAACCGTCCATGCCGGGCATACGGATGTCGCTGACGACGAGGTCGGGCATCATTTCGTTAATACGCACGAGCGCCTCCGCGCCGCTGCGCGCCGTGGTCACCTCGTAGCCCTCTTCGCGCAGCGTGACGGCGACCGCGCGCAGGAGTTTCGCTTCGTCGTCCACGACGAGCACCCGTTTAGCCATAGTCTTACTCCTCCCTCCCCGCCCGGCCGCCCGCCGCGGGCCCAGTCGCCCCGTCCACTGAGCCCACACCTGTTTCCCTGTCGCCATTACCGCCGTCCCACGCGGGGAGTCGCAGCGTGAAGATGCTGCCCCGGCCGGGCTCGCTCCGCACTTCGATCGACCCGTTCATCCCTTCGACGAGCGAGCGCGCGAGATGAAGCCCGAGGCCTATGCCCGGCACCTCCTGACTGTCTGCGCCGTTATCATCCGCCCCCTCGCCCGCCGCCTTGCCCCTGTAGAAGCTATCGAAGACGTGCGGGAGGTCGTCCGGGTGTATCCCGCGCCCGTTGTCTTCGACTCTGATGGCGACGTCGCGGCCATCAGGCCCCGCGCTGAGTTGGATGCGGCCGCCTGCGGGCGTGTACTTAATGGAGTTCTCCACGACCGCGCAGAGGGCGCGGCGCAGCGCGCTATGGTCGGCGCGTATGTCGGGCAAGTCGCGCGCCGTTTCTACGGAGAGCTGGTGGCCGTGCTCGGCGGCTTCGATACGCTCTATCTTCACGCAGGCACGCAGAATTTCGGCGGCGTCGACGCGGCGCGGCACTATCTCTACGCCGCCCGCCCTGATGCGCGACAGGTCCAGGAGGTTATGTACGAGGTCTATCTGGCGGTCGCACTCCGAGGCTATGTCTTCCAGGTAATCACGGCGCGCATCTTCAGTGGGATTCTTCCTCAAGAGGATGCGCGTCAAGGCCTTGATCGTGGTCAGGGGAGTGCGCAATTCGTGAGAGACCGCGGCGAGAAATTCGTCCTTGGTCGCGTTGGCGCGTTCCGCTTCGGCGCGAGCCGCCCGCTCGCGCAAAAGCAGCGCCTCGCGCTCCGACTCCGCGCGCCTCCTCGCCGCGCTCAGTGTCCCGACTATGACGGCGGCGCAGATAAAGACTGCGAGTTGGAGCAAGTCTTCGCGTTCGGCGTGGAATGAAAACGCGGGGGGGAGCAGAACGTAAACATTAACCAGGGCCGAGAGTGCCGTGGCCAGCAGTCCGGCGACCAAGCCGCCGCGCCACGCGCTCACCATCACTGCCAGCAGGAAGAGGGGCGACACCCTGGGCGTGACGAAGGATGACAGCAGAAGCGTCGCCACGAATGCGAGCCCCACAGTCCACACCGCGATCAGGTAACGCCACGCGGCCTCACCCGCAGTCTCACTACTCACCCTTCGCGTCAACCCTGCCATTTCAGTCACCCGCCGGCTGAATACCTCAGATTATACGCAGGAGTTTCCCGCCGCGAGTAGGTGAAAACCCCTGTGCGGTGCGGGTGTATTCACGGTTTCTTCATCCCCATCCTGGCGCGTAGGGTATTACCTGACGGCGGGCAGACCATTATGATATTCGTCTACGAAGGTAAAGAATACGCGGGAGCCACCGCCGTCGAGGTTGTGCGTGGGATGGACGGGGACGCCAGGCTGTGCCCGGAACAGTACTTCTCGGTCAGAGTCTTCGTCGGCAACTCGCTCGCCCGCCTCGCCGACCGCATACACCAGCGAGAGCTGGACGCCGGCGCCCACTTGTCGGACGAGGCGCTCGCCTTCAGCTACCTCTGCCTGCTCGACGAGTACGGCATCGGGCAGCTTCACGTCCCGGCGGCAGAGTCGAGAGCGCCTGCTGTGGAATAAAGAGAATACAGAAAGCGTGGAATAGCTCCACACACATCTATTACCGGGGAATGATTGAGAGGCAGGTCAGGATCGGACTCTCGGCAATTACATTCGTCTCACGTTTTTGAAGCTGTGAAGGGCGGCCCCCGCAAGTGAAAGCACCAGGACGCTGAGCAAAGTAATCACGGCGTGGTTCGGGTCAGCGCCCTGGCCTAGAACCAGCACGGCGAGCGCCGCGATAAACGTCAGCAGTCCCGAGATGAGGAAATCTTTTCCGAAAACGTGATTTGCTTCGTACCGGATTATCGGGCTGGAGAGCGTCTTCTTTGTGCGGTATCGGTAAATCCAGTTCGGCGGCACCTTTTTCAGGATCAAAGGAATGCTCAAGCCGATGAAAAGAAGCCCTACAAGCGCAAAGAGAATTGAGAATCCCGTAACTCCATTCATCCGCCCGGCCCTCTTTATAGGTGTAGTGTTTCTCACAACAAGCCGGCGACTAACGTCTCGCCTGACCCCGGCGGCGGCCGGCGGCCCTGTTCGATGCCAGTTCCAAAACTACTACCCGGACTTACGGTGTGCTATTCCCGGCTAAGACACTTATATCTCCCGCGCGAATCAACCACGGCGTCGGAGGCAGACCAAACCCTATTTCTGATATAATTACCAGCCCCACTGATGAGACGCCTGGAATCTAAATCAAGACTTCATCTCTTGCGGCCGGCCCTCCTGGTCTGCGTCATCTACTGCCTGTGCTTTTCCGTCGGCGAAGGGCTGCGGCTGAGGCCATTCCCGGTCTCACCACAGGCGATAAGGGCCGGGGAAGCGGATTCTCAATTTAAGTTCGCAGTTCGGTCAGGAACTTCGTTATACAGGAGCGGCCCTCTAGACGTGCCCACTCAGGGGCAAGTCCAGAAGAGGGGTAAGCGCCTGGTAGCGGACTACGGCTGCCCGCCCTCGCTTGATGCTCGCAATCCGCCGGGTTGTTTACTCCTACGACTCAACTCGAGTCATCCGGTCGGCTTCACTTCGTCAACTCATGTTCCACGTCCCTTCGACCGCGGCCCGCCCTCCGCGGGCTAAATAATCCTGTCAATACATTTCCGCCAGAACCTGTGGGCCGGCGAGGCCCGGGTTCCGGCTCATTTTCCACACGCCCGGGGACGGGGAGGCGCTCTCGTGGACCGCTCCACACTCATTGTCCTGGCGATACTCGTGGCGCTCCTGCTTTTGGAGTTCGCCTGGCTGGAAATCCGTGACCGCAGGAAGAAGCGCAAAAAGTAAGGGGCCGGGAATGTCCGGCACTTCGGCTTACGAACTCCCGCGTAAGAGTAGCGAAAACAACCCCCGCCCAACTTCATCCGTGGGGCATTCGTTGTGTCCGCAGTTTTGGGCGAAAGGTTAACGGCGGGCGCGCCCGCCGCCGCGTTCTTCTTTATCAGGTCGAAAACTCGCCGTGCGGCGCACAGCAAGATTGAGGAGGAAAGATAAACGAATGGTAGGTCAAGAGGAATTGATTGCGGAGGCAAACGGCCAGACGTCTCACGGCCCCGGCCACCTGCGAGAGCCGGCCCTGCGGTACGCCCGCCGAGACTTCCCCGTCATTAGAGACAACTTAACCGTCGGTGAAGCTTTGGGCGTTATCAGGCGAGACGGTGTCGGCGAAAGGATCATCTATTTCTACGTCATCAACGACCGCGGGCAGCTGGTCGGCATCGTCCCGACGAGGCGGCTTCTCACCTCCATGCCGGTCGCGCCGGTCGCCGAGATCATGATCACTGACATCGTCACCGTGCCGCACCGCGCCACCGTCCGCGACGCCTGCGAGATGTTCGTCAGGCACAAGTTTTTAGCCTTCCCCATCGTCGACGATGATAACCGCGTGCGCGGGATTATAGACATCGGCTTCTTTTCTGAGGAGACGATCAGCGTCGTCGAGCGGCAGAAGATAGAAGACATCTTTCACCTGATAGGAGTCGGGATTGCCCAACTCGAAGGCCGTTCGGCATTAGGCGCCCTGCGCTACCGCCTCCCCTGGCTCCTCTTGCTGGTGGCGAGCGGCACGGCCTGCGCCGCGCTCGCCAGCATGTACGGGGCGACTCTCGCCCAGAACCTCTTCATAGTTTTCTTCATGACACTCGTGCTGGGGCTCGGCGAGAGCGTGAGCACCCAATCGATGACCGTCGCCCTGCAGAATCTTCACCTCGGAAAGCCTTCGTGGCGCGGCTACTTCCGCCGGCTCAAAAGCGAGGCCCTGACGAGCGCGCTGCTGGCGGTCGGCTGCGGCGCACTGTCGGGCGGCATCGCCTGGCTCTGGGGGGGCGCGCCCCTCGCGGGCTTGACGGTCGGCGCGAGCGTCTTTCTGGCAATCGTCGCGGCGGGTGTGATCGGCCTGACCGTCCCGACTTTGCTCTACGCCGTGCGCGAAGACTCCAAGATCGCGGCGGGCCCCGTCACCCTCGCCCTGACCGACATCACGACATTGCTTTTGTACCTGAACGCGGCCCGGTTGCTTCTGGGGTGAGTGAAAGTTCTCGCGCCCGAGACACGGGCCTTAAACGGAAGCAAGCTCATCACCTTTTAGATTATCGAGTTTCAAGTTTCCGGCAGCACATGGGGTAGGTAAAAGTGGGAAGCGTAGATCTCTCTTTAGCAAACAGTTTTCTACTGTTCGCCGCGGAACCTCCCGCGGCCGGCCACGGGGTGAGTGACCTCTTAAATAATATCGGCCTATGCGTGATAGTGGCCGCCGTCCTCGCCTTCATCGCGAACAAGCTCAAACAGCCCGCCATCCTCGCCTACCTGCTCGCGGGCGTGCTCATCGGGCCCGAAATCGGCTTCAGACTCATCGCCGATCACGAGACCATCGAAATCATCTCGGAAGTCGGCCTGATCCTCCTGCTCTTTATTATCGGGCTCGAGATGGATCTGAAAAAGCTGCGCGCTTCGGGCCGTCCCGTCCTGGCCACGGGCGTCACTCAGTTCCTGCTCTGCGTCGGCCTCGGGATTCCGTTTTTTCTTCTCCTGGGGTTTCGCATCGGAGACCCGAATGCCACGGGCGGAGAATTCGGTCTCTTCTACGTGGCGGTCGCGGCCGCCATCAGCAGCACGATGATCGTGGTCAAGCTGCTCTACGATAAGTTCGAGCTGGACACAGTGCCGGGGCGGATCACGCTCGGCATTCTGGTTTTCCAGGACGTCTGGGCCATCATCGTGCTGGCGCTGCAACCTAACTTGCGCAACCCGCAGTTTACGCCGCTCGCCGCCTCTTTCGGGAAAGGGATTCTGCTGGTGGCCGCCAGCCTTCTGGTCAGCCGGTACGTGCTCCCGCGCCTATTCCGCTCGGTGGCGAAGCTCCCGGAACTGGTGCTGGTGATGGCCCTGGCCTGGTGCTTCCTGGTCTGCGCCGCGGCGAGTTACTCCGGCCTGTCGCGGGAAATGGGGGCTTTGATAGCGGGCGTGGCGCTCTCCACTTTTCCTTACAGCCTGGATGTCATCGCCAAGGTCATCAGCATTCGGGACTTCTTCGTCACCCTCTTCTTCGTCGCGCTGGGCATGAAAATCCCCATGCCCTCGGCCTCCCTCCTGGGGCTGGCTGCCGCGACGTCCCTGTTCCTGATCGTGAGTCGCTTCCTCTCCATCTTCCCTGTGCTCTACCTGATGCGCTACGGCCACAGGGTGAGTCTCATCCCGGCCATCAATCTTTCACAGATCAGCGAGTTCTCGCTGGTGGTGGCCTCGCTCGGGTTAGCTCTCGGGCACATCGACGGTCAGGTCGTCTCGCTGATCATCTTCGTCTTTGTGATCACATCGACCACCTCGACCTACATGATTAATTACAACTATCAGCTCTACAGGTTCTTCGGTCGCCTGCTTTCGGCCGTGCGCCTGAAAGATATTGCGCGAGGGGCCGGAGGCGTTGAGGAGCCCCTCCAAACCCCGCCCAAGTCGATAGTCTTTCTGGGGTTCTTCCGCGAGGCGAGCGCCATCATTCACGAGTTCGAACTCAGGGGTTCCGGGGACGGCCGCCACCCTTTACTGGACGACGTGCTGGTAATTGACTTCAACCCGGTCGTGTATTCGGAGCTCGGGCGGCGCGGCATCGAGTGCCTCTACGGCGACGTGGCCCACATGGAGACCCTGCACCACGCGAAAATTCATGACGCGGAGCTGGTGGTTTCCACCATCCCCGATCACATCCTCAAGGGGACCGACAACGAGCGCCTGCTGAAAAAGATCCGTCAGCTATGCCCGCACGCCAGGGCCATAGTAACCGCCGACAGCCCGCAAAGGGCGCTTGAACTATACGGCCTCAGTGCGGATTTCGTTTTCATACCGCGCATACACTCTTCGGCGCAGGCGGCCGAGGTCATTGAGTCGGGACTCCGCGGAGAACTCGACGATGTGCGCGCAAAGCAGATCGAACACCTCAGGGTGCGTGACGAAGTTTTAGCATAACGCGCCCTCGTTCGCCGCGGACGTTTGGGGGTGGAAACTCCCTTCGACAATAACTCAACGTGGGGACTCCTGAAATGACTCTTTTCGGACGTAAGGCTCTCTTTCTGCTCCTCGGGCTGTCTGCTTGCGGGGTGTCCTCATGCGCTCCCAATCCACAGAGCGAAAGGTTGGAAGTCAGTGGGGCGCGTTACGAGGCGTCCGGGTCTCCTCTGTGCGCGGGTGAAGTGAAAAACATCTCTTCCCGGGAGATCATTAATTTGCAGGTCGAGGTCGAATTCCAGAACGGTGAGGGCAACCGGGTGAGAGTCAACACCGGCGGCGTCTCGCCGGCCGCGCTCGCCCCCGACACTGGCGGTAATTTTGCCGTGCCCTACGTTAAAGGGCCTAATGACCCTCCAGTGGTTAAGTGCAAAACCCTGGGATTCAGGTCCCCCGACGGCGGTCCGGTACTGCACCTCGATAAAAGCTCTGCGAAGTCAGTGTCACAATGAGGACCCCGGCCATCTCTTCGGCTTTCGATGCGGAGAAATACCCATGAAGCTATTTCCGACCATTTCGGGAAGCGGGATTATCGCATCTGCCTTAACGGGTGTGATCGTCACATTCGCGTTTCCGGGCCGGGTGAAGGCGAGGGCTGCAGGAGATTAATCCCGGGCCTGAAACAATCATCCGGGCTCTAGGTATGCCGGCGTTACCGGGCAGATTGATCCGGCAGTTGAGGAGATCAGCGGTGTCAAATAGAGGGACATCGAAATAATTTTCGCAACATAGCCTCCGAACTGGTGGTACGGCCCGCGTAAGACATCGCCCGGTGTATAGCTTTATTGTACGACCCGACAAAAGTGATGTATACTCCGCCCTCCACAAAGACGTTAGCCGGAAATAATCCGTTGGCTGGAGCGAGCCGGACGAATACATAAACTTCTCGCGTCCTGGCCGTATAGTCTTCGAAATATCAAAAAATATAAATTTAAGGGGCTGGAAAATAATCCTGCTTTACAGAGCAGTCTTCTCAAATATTATTACGCGCGGGATTTTTGTCAGGCGTGCGAACTATCTCTTCGCCGCGCTGGCTTGCTTACTTGTCCGGCTGAGTCCGGCTCCGGCGTCCGCGCAAGCGGTCGTACAGCACGATTTCTAGGACGGACTCTGCAAGGCTGGACGCCGCGGGCGGCGTCGTCCTGACGAACATAGCGGAGGCGGCCGCCACCGGCGCGCGCAGCCGGAGGTCGGGTCACGCGCACGGGGCAGGGCGGTTCAGTTGTTGTTTGCCCGGTCGGGATGTTGGCTTATGTTTCCGCAAAATTGAAGAGTGAGGTTGCCCGCCATGACTCGTAGAGCCCTGATGGTATTGGGAATGCTTGCGTCAGTCGCGTTCGCCGGAAGGGCGGCCGCGCAAACCACCCCGGCCGAGTTCCCCTACCGAAACGCCTCTCTCGGCGCCGGGGAGCGCGCCGCGGACCTCGTCTCGCGCATGACGCTCGAAGAAAAGGTCTCGCAGATGATGAATGCCGCGCCGGCCATCCCGCGCCTGGGCGTCCCCGAGTACGACTGGTGGAACGAGGCGCTGCACGGCGTCGCGTTTTCCGGCACGGCGACCGTCTTCCCGCAGGCCATCGGCCTGGCCGCGGCCTTCGACCCGCGGCTCGTCAGCCGCGTAGCACGAGTCATCTCTGAGGAGGCGCGAGCCAAGTACCACGAGGCGCAGCGGCGGGGCAACCGCGCGCGCTTCTTCGGCCTCACCTTCTGGTCGCCGAACATCAACATCTTCCGCGACCCGCGCTGGGGGCGGGGCCAGGAGACATACGGCGAAGACCCGTACCTCGCGGGCCGCCTGGGCGTCGAGTTCGTCAAGGGCCTACAGGGCGACGACCCGAAGTATTTGAAGGCGGTCGCGACGCCGAAGCACTACGCCGTGCACTCCGGGCCTGAGCCGGAGCGACACCGCTTCGACGCCAGAGCCTACGAGCGCGACCTGCGCGAGACTTATCTCCCGGCCTTCCGCGCCACGGTCACGGAGGCGAAGGCGGCCTCGGTCATGTGCGCCTACAACCGCGTCAACGGCGAGCCGGCCTGCGCCAGCACGCAACTCCTGGGCGACATCCTGCGGGGCGAGTGGGGCTTTCAGGGCTACGTCGTCTCCGACTGCGGCGCGATAGACGACATCTACCGGCGGCATCTGTTCGTGAAGACTCCCGAAGAGGCGTCGGCCGTGGCGGTGAAGCGTGGGACAGACCTCGAATGCGGCGACGTCTACCGGGCGCTCGTCAACGCCGTCAGGCAGGGGAAGATTTCCGAAGGCGAGATCGACACGGCCGTCAAGCGGCTCTTCGAGGCGCGCTTCCGCCTCGGCATGTTCGACCCGCCCGAGTCTGTCCCTTACGCGCAGATTCCTTTCTCGGCCAACGACTCGCAGGAGCACCGCCGGCTCGCCCTCGAAGCCGCGCGCGAGTCCATCGTGCTCCTGAAGAACGAGAAGAACAAGCTGCCGCTCCGCAGGGACTTGAAGTCTATCGCCGTCATCGGCCCCAACGCGGACGACGTCCAGGTGCTTCTGGGCAACTACAACGGCCAGCCCTCGCGCGCCACCACCGCGCTCGCGGGCATACGCCAGCGCGTCTCGCCGCGGACGAAAGTGCTCTACGCGCAGGGGACTGCACTGATGGAGTATACGGGCGTCCCCATCCCGCCTTCGGCGCTCCGCGGCCTGAAGGCCGAGTTCTTCGCGAACCGAAGGCTCGAAGGTGCGCCGGTGTTGACGCGCGACGAAGAGGCCGTCAACTTCGACTGGGGGATGACAAACCCCGCTCCCAATGTTCCGGCCGACGACTTCTCGGCGCGGTGGACGGGCAAGCTCGTGCCGGCCGTCTCTGGCAAGTATCGCCTCGGCGCGACCGCCGACGACGGCCTGCGCGTCTACCTCGACGGCGAGTTGATAGTGGAGGACTGGACTGAGCACGCCCCGACGACACGGACTGGCGAGGTCACGCTCGAAGCGGGCAAGAGTTACGACCTGAAGTTCGAGTATTACGAGGGGAGGATCGGCGCGGTGGCCAAGCTCGTGTGGCAGCCGCCAGCGCAGCAGGCGGCCGGCTCGCCATACGCCGAGGCGCTGGAGGCGGCGAAGCAGGCGGAGGCGGCGGTGCTCGTCCTCGGCATCTCGGCACAGCTCGAAGGTGAAGAGATGAACGTGACCGAGCCCGGCTTCACGGGCGGGGACCGGACGAGCATCAATCTCCCCGCGCGCCAGCAGGCGCTGCTCGAAGCCGTCGCCGCGACGGGCAAGCCGGTCGTGCTCGTGCTGATGTCTGGGAGCGCGCTGGCCGTCAACTGGGCGGACGCGAATGTGCCGGCCATCGTGCAGGCGTGGTATCCCGGCGAGGAGGGCGGGGCCGCGATTGCCGACGTGCTCTTCGGGGACTACAACCCTGCGGGCCGCCTCCCCGTCACCTTCTACAAGTCCGTCGAGCAGTTGCCGCCCTTCGAGGACTATTCGATGGAGGGGCGCACCTACCGCCACTTCAAGGGCGAGCCGCTCTACCCGTTCGGCCACGGGCTGAGCTACACGAGATTCAGGTACGACAAGCTGACGTTCAGCGCGAGCAGCGTCAAGGCCGGCGAGGGCGTCCGGGTGAGCGTAGAAGTCGAGAACGCCGGGAGACGCGCGGGCGACGAGGTCGTGCAGCTCTACGTCACGGACCCGGAGGCGTCCGTGCGCGTGCCCGTGCGCTCGCTCGCCGGCGTCGAGCGCCTGCACCTGCGGCCGGGCGAAAAGCGCTCGGTCAGCTTCACGCTGGACCCGCGCCAGCTCAGTGTCATCAAGGACGACGGCCGCGCAATCGTCGAGCCGGGCGAGTTCAGGGTGAGCGTCGGCGGCAAGCAGCCGGGTTTTAAGGGCACGGCCGACGCGGCGACGACCTCAGTTGTGGAGGGGCGCTTCACGGTCGTGGGGCCGCCGGCCGAGGTGAAGCGCTGACAGAACCGGCCCGGCCCGGCTCCGGCTGCATTGGCACATTCTGCCGCGTCGGCGGCATGCGTTGACGCCATGACGGCCTTTCACCGTTCAAGACGAAAGGACTAGCTCGCTATGCGTGCACTGTTTTTCTGTCTCGTGCTGATAAGTCTGGGGTTAACTGCGCCCGTCGCGGTCGCACAAAAGGTCGAGCTGTCCGTCGACGCGTCGAAGGCCGGGGCGAAGATCGACCGCCACATCTTCGGCCAGTTCGCCGAGCATCTGGGCAAAGGCGTCTACGAAGGCATCTGGGTCGGGCCGGGTTCCAACATCCCAAACACCCGCGGCATCCGCAACGACGTGGTCGCCGCGCTCAGGGCATTAAAAGTGCCGAACGTCCGCTGGCCGGGCGGCTGCTTCGCCGACGAGTACCACTGGCGCAAAGGCGTCGGCCCCCGGCGGGCAGAGACGCTCAACCCCAACTGGGGCGGCGTCATCGAGCCGAACACTTTCGGGACGCACGAGTTCATGGACTTCCTCGGCCAGATCGGGGCCGAGGCGTTCCTCTCGGTCAACGTCGGCTCCGGCACGCCGCAGGAGGCCGCAGAGTGGCTGGAGTACCTGACCGCCGCGCAGCCGACGACTCTCGTGAAGGAGCGCGCCGCCAACGGCCGCCTCGCCCCCTACAAGATCGCCTACCTTCGGCATCGGCAACGAATCTTGGGACTGCGGCGGCAACATGACGCCCGACTATTATCTGAGTCAGCTTAAGATTTACAGCCGCTTCGTCAGGAACTTCAACCCGGCGCAGCAGGACAAGGAGAAGATGCTCAAGATCGCCGTCGGCCCCGGCGGCGGCGAGGCGCGGTTCACGGAGTGGACCGAGGCCGTCATGAAGGCTTACCAGAAGCGCCAGTGGAGCTGGGACATGGACGGCCTCTCGCTGCACAACTACACGGTTGTGAATTGGGAGAAGAAGTTCGCGTCCGTAGGGTTCGGCGAGGCCGAGTACGCACAGATTCTCAAGAACACTTTGGAGATGGAGGGCCTGGTCAGTAAGCACTCGGCCATCATGGACAAGTACGACCCGCAGAAGAGAATCGCCCTCGTCGTGGACGAGTGGGGCGCGTGGTACGCGCCGCTGCCCGGCTCCAACCCCGGATTCCTCGCCCAGCAGAACAGCCTGCGCGACGCCGTCCTGGCCGCTCTCAACATCAACATCTTCGCACGCCACGCCGACCGGGTGCGCATCGCCAACGTCGCCCAGATGGTCAACGTCCTTCAGGCAATGATCCTCACAGACAAAGAGAAGATGGTCCTGACGCCGACCTACCACGTCTTCAAAATGTACGTGCCGTTCCAGGACGCCGCGTTCGTGCCGGTCACCTTCGACGCCGGGACCTACACGCACGGCGACATCACCCTGCCGCGCGTGGACGCCATCGCGGCAAAGGACGCGGCAGGCAGGCTCTGGCTGGCGTTGACGAACGTCGATCCCAACCGCCCGGCCGAGATAGAGGCGAGCCTGTCGGGCGTCACGGCCACCTCGGCGGCCGGAGAGACATTGACCGCGCCGAAGGTTGACAGCGTCAACACCTTTGACGCGCCGAACACGGTCGTGCCGAAGCCCGTCTCGGCGAAAGTGCAGGGCGGCAAGCTGACGCTGAAACTGGAACCCAAGTCGGTGACCGTTATTTCAATAGGGCAGTGACACCTATGAGAATCTTCTGCGTGTTAGCACTGTTGGTAACAGCCGCCCCGGCCATTGTGGTCAGGGCACAGGTGCAGACCGAAGTGCCCCCGACGATTCCCGGCGCGAAGCCCGTGAAGGTGGAGCGCATTAAGGTCCACGGCACCGCCCTGGAAGGAAATCTGGAAGGGCAGGGCACGCACACGAGCAAGGTGGCCGAGCGCTTCCAGAACCGCGTGCTGCCCTTCTTCAGCCGCACCCTCTGTTTTCAGGCGGGGTGTCGCTGACCGTCAGTGATTTCGGGCCACCCCGGCCAACGCTTATTTGCCCGGCCGTCCCAATGAAGCGCCCCTCCACGCCTGAGGGCTCTGTTACAAACACAGGTAGCCAGAATATAATTCACCCCTACGTCCTCTCGGCACATCTCATCGGGTCCAAACCTGAAGCACAATTCATCTCCCTTCAAATGGCGTCGAAGTGAGGCGGCCTTCGCGGCCGCCTCGTTGCCGTCTTTCGCTTCGGCCCCCTGTCCGGCGATTCTTAGTTCGGCTGGCGCGGTCGTCGCAGCGATTGTTCGAGCGCTGCGAGTCGCCTTTTCATCTCAAGGTTCTCTTTCTGCAAGGTGGCGAGGGAGTCGGCCTGTGACTCGATCTGCGCCTGTTGCTCTTTGATGGCGTTGATTAGCACGACGTTGAGACGGTCGTACTTGACCCCTTCGATCTCGCCTTTCCGGTTGTGTAGAGTCAGGAGCGGTTCGACCGCGGCGACTTCTTCGGCGACCAGGCCGATGTCGTGCGCTTTGCTTTCCGTCCAATCGAAGGTCACGGGGCGCAGGCGGTCGATGAGATTCAGGCCGCCGGAAAAACCGGCGACGTTGGTCTTGTAGCGAATCGAAGACGAGCAGGAGGAGATTTGGAACGAGTCGTTGAGACAGAGCGCGGTGCTGCCGGCGGCACCGAGCTGACTGATGCCGATCGTGCCGTTGACGTCGAGCCGGTTACTGGGATTGGCCCAGCCAATGCCAACGTCGCCATTCTCTTTGATGACGAATCTGCCGCCCATAACTCCCGGCGCATCCACCTGAAACTCGCCCTGGCCGCCGAACGAGGCGACCGAGCCGCCGCTCGCAACGGTCTGCACTCGCAGCCCTTTATTCGACGGGTCTACGACGTGCAGTTTGAATTGAGGCGCATGAGTCCCGATGCCGACGCTCGTATCGGAGGTCGCGCCGTTGACCCCGGAGATACTGCCGAGCACCAGTGAATTGTCTCCCGATACGAAGGCATTAGCGCCAATCGCAGTGGCGCTACCGTAGTAACTGAAGCTACTTTGAGGGTCGGCATTCGCACCAGCGCCGATAAGAGTGATGTTGTTGCCCTGAGTTGGATGACCGCTCCAAGTTTTTGTTCCTGCATTGCTCCCAACAACGGTAAGGTTATGGCCCCGCATGTTACTCCCGGGTGAACCGACGAAGGTAGTTCCCAGACGAAAGTAAGTTGTGGAGTCGGATGGGGAATTGAAACCTATAAACAGGTTGCTGTTCCCGCCCGGCTGATTGCTCAGGATGCGCTGGCCGCCGAGGTTGAATTGCGTCGCCGCGTTGACGACGCTGCCCGACAGCGTCCCGCCCGCCGTGCCGTCGCCGCTGACGTTGAAGTTGCTGTTCGCCTGTTGGGTTGTCGTGTTCTGGATGTAATTTCCTCCGCCCGCGCTGGCCGTCGTCATGCTCGTCCCGTCCGGGAAGAAGATCGCGCCGTTGGGGCCGCTCAGCTTGACGCCGCCCGCGACTTCCAGCTTCTGCGTGGGCGCGGCCGTGCCAATGCCGACGCTGCCGTCGGTCGCCAGGACCAGTTGATTGTTGTTCGTCACGTTGTCGGTCATCAGCCCCGCCGAGAAGATGATCGGGCGGATCAGACCCGAGCCGACCTTGCCCGTGCCGACGACGAAGTCCGAGCCGCGGGCGCGCATGGTCAGGAACTCGTAAGCCTGGTTATTGGCGATGAAGTCCGTGTTGAAGATGCTGAACTGCGCGCGGTTGTTGGGCTGGCCCGTGCCGCGCGGGATGACCGCGAAGGACTGCGCGACGTTCGCGCCCGAGGCCGGGTAGAACTGGACCTGGGCGAAGCCCGCCGTG
>DATMVE010000091.1:0-53818 GCA_035563515.1 Pyrinomonadaceae bacterium | reverse complement strand
AAGGTGCGCAGCACGACCAGATTCCGGTGGCGCTCTAACAGCGGCACGACCGACCGCCCGGTAAACTCGAAGTAAGCCTCGTCAACCGCGACCAGACCGTTTGAGACTTCCAGCAACTCCACCAACTCTTGCTCGCGGAGCCGGCAGCCCGTCGGGTTGTTCGGCGAGCAGATGATCGTCACCGCCGGAGAAGAATCTTTGACGGCCTGCGCGAGCGCGGCCGCATCGAAACTCAAATCCTCGCGGAGCGGTACGCCCAGCACCTCGCCGCCCAACACCGTGGAGACCTGACGATAGAGTGTGAAGGTCGGCTCAGGGATGAGGACGCGTTTCCCTTCGCCCACGGCCACCATCAGGAGCGCCTGTATCAACTCGTTCGAGCCGTTCCCGGCCAGCACGCCGTCCGCGCGCCAGCCTGCGAACGCGGCCAGCCGCTCGTGCAAATCTACTGGCACAAAATCCGGGTAGCGCGACCACGTAAGCTCGACCAGGCGCAGCAGGCACTCTTCCTTGACGCGCCGGGGCGCGTCCCAGGGGTTCTCGTTCTGGTTGAGCTTCACGGACGCGCGCACGGGCGCGAGCGTGTAAGCGCTGAGGCCGCGCACGCGCGGCTTGATTGTCTCCAGAGGGTCATTCATCAAAGGTCACCCGCGAGGTCGTCACTCGCATTCGAGCCGTATGAGCGCCGAGCGCGCGTGCGCGTCCAGCCCTTCGGCGCGGGCCAGCGCCGCGATCATGTGCGCCGTGCGCGCCATCTCACGCTCCGAGTAACGGAGCACGGTCGTGCGCCGCAGGAAGTCGTAAACGCCGAGCGCGGAAGAGAAGCGCGCGGCCCCGCCCGTCGGGAGCACGTGGTTCGGCCCAGCGAAGTAATCGCCGACCGCTTCGGGCGTGTGCGCCCCCAGGAAAATCGCGCCCGCGTGGCGCACGCGCGCCGCCAACTCGTCCTCGCCGCGCGCGACGATTTCCAGATGCTCCGGGGCCAGCTCGTTCACGAAGTCGCAAGCCTCCGACAGAGTTTCGACCAAGACTATCGCCCCGTATTTCGCCAGAGACTTGTGCGCGATGTCGCGCCTCGGGAGTCGGCCGACCTGAATCTCCAACTGCGCGACGACTTCTCGCGCGAGCCCCTCGCTCGTGGTGACGAGCACGGCCGAAGCCTCCTCGTCGTGCTCGGCCTGCGCGAGCATGTCGGCCGCGACGAAGTCCGCGCGCGCCGTCTCGTCCGCGACGACGACGACCTCCGTCGGCCCCGCGATGGAATCAATCCCGACCGCGCCGAAGACGAGCTTCTTCGCCGCGGCGACGTACCTGTTCCCTGGGCCGGTAATCTTGTCCACGCGCGGCACAGTCTCCGTCCCGTAGGCGAGCGCGGCCACGGCCTGCGCGCCGCCAACGCCGTACACCTCCGTCACGTTCAACTCCACGAGCGCGGCCGCGACCGCCGGATTCTCTGCGAGCGTGCGCGGCGGCGACACGACGACGACGCGCGGAACGCCCGCCACCTGCGCCGGCACGACGTTCATCACGACGGAAGACGGGTAGCTGGCCGTCCCGCCCGGCACGTACAGCCCCGCCCGCTCCAGGGGCGTGACGCGCTGGCCCATTCTCACGCCTTCGCGCGTCTCTATCTCCCACGACTCCCCGCGCTCGTGCTCGTGAAACTCCCTGACGCGCCTGGCGGCCTCGCGCAGGGCTTCGACCACGGCCGGGTCCGCGCGCCGCGCCGCACGGACTAGGGTCTCTTCGGGGACGCGCAAGTCCTCCGCGCGCTCCAGCCGGACGCCGTCGAAGCGCGCCGTGTAATCGAGGAGCGCCGCGTCGCCGCGCCGCCTCACGTCCGCGACGATCTCGGAGACCGCGGCCATCAACTCAGCGTCGAGCGCCACGTTGCGCGCGCGAAGCTGTGCCAGTTTGCGCGCCCGCCGCCCGCCCTCGTCCTTGCGAATCACTTCAATCTTCAAACGGCTTTTCCCCCAGGACACTTTTGAGCGTGCCTATCAGGCGGGACACCGCCTCGGCCTTCAGTTGAAAGCTCGCGCGGTTGACGACCAGCCGCGCCGACGACTCCCTGATGACTTCGACCACTTCGAGCCCGTTCTCGGCGAGCGTGCGCCCCGTCTCCACCACGTCCACGATGGCGTCCGCGAGCCCCAGGACGGGCGCGAGCTCCACGGACCCCGCCAGCTCTATGATCTCCACGGGGACGCCGCGCGCGCCGAAGTGCGCGGCCGCGATGTGCGGGTACTTGGTCGCCACGCGCAGCGCGCCCGCGGCCCCGTTGAGCGCACCATTGACGGCCGCGACCGCGACGCGGCAGTGGCAGACGCCCAGGTCCAGCGGCTGCAAAAGGTCCGCGCCCGACTCCAGCAGGACATCCAGGCCGACGACGCCGCAGTCGGCCGTGCCGTGCTCGACGTAGACGGGCACGTCCGAGGGCTTGACGAAGATGAAGCGGTAGACGCCGCTCTCGTCCACGAGCGCCAGCCGCCGCGAGTTCTGTCCGTTGAAGGGGACGCGCACGCCCGCGCGCGCCAGAAGCCCTAAGACATCCTCCTGCGTCCTCCCCTTGGCGAATGCTATGGTCAGCTCAGGCATCTCTTCCTCCCCCCAACTCGACCGAGACGCGCTCGCCCTTCTCCCTCAAGCGCCGCGCCTCCCTGAACGCCGCGGCCGACTCCTGGCCCAAAATCCGGGCGCGGCGCGGCCCCGTGTCCGCCGGGGCGCGGAACGACCCAGAGCGCGTCAGGATTTCCGTCAGGGCGTTGAGGTCGAGCACGAAGCCTATGGCGGGCTCCGCGCGGCCGAAGTTCGCCGTCAGGCCGTCGTAGCGGCCACCGCCGCCGACGCGGGAGCCTGCCCCCTCGACGTACATCTTGAAAGTCAGGCCCGTGTAGTAGTCGAGCCCCGATACGTCGCCGAGGTCGATCTCGAAGGCGTGGGAGAGCGAGAGCTCTTCGACGACGCGCCACAAGTGGTCGAGCGCGTCGAGCGCGCGCGCGGAGCGCTCGTTCGTGATGATGCGCCGCGCGGCTTCGATGACTTCACGCTTGCCTGGGAGCTGAACCAGCCCGGAGAAGGCGTCGCAGTCCTCGGCCGGCGTGGCGGTCGAGCGCAGGAAGCGCCGGACCTCCGCGGCGTCCCTCACGTCTATCAGGTGGCGCAGCGTCTCGCGCTCGCCCGCGTCCAGGCCCAGCCGCTCGGCCACCCCGTTGAAAACTTCGACGCTGCTGACGGTGATCCGGTAGCTGTCTCGCAGGCCGAGCCGCGCGAAGATTTCCGCGGCCATCGCGAGCATCTCGATTTCGGCGTCGCCGGCCGCCGGGCCTATCAGCTCGCAGCCGAGTTGGCTGCTCTCGCGCCGCCAGTCGGCGTGCGAGCGCGACTGGTGTCGAAAAACTGACGCGGCGTAGCAGAAGCGCAGCGGGCGCTCGCTCGACGCAAACAGCGTCGCCGCGGCGCGCGCCACCGAAGAAGTCACGTCGGGCCTCAGGGCCAGCAGGCGGCCGTCGCGGTCAGTGAAGCGGAAAGTCTCCTGCGCCGCCTCGCGCCCCATCCCGCGCTCGAAGAGCGCCAGGTAATCGACGGACGGCGTGACGATCTCCTCGTAAGACCAGCCGTCGAAGACGCGCATGACCGTGTCCTCGATTGCCCGGCGCAGCCGCGCCTCAGCGCCGAAGTAGTAGCGCATCCCGTCAGGTATTTTCGATAAGGGCTCGTTCATTGGGCCGGGAAATTTTCGGTCAAAAGAGAAAACCGCCGCCGGACTTTTCCAAGTCACTGGCAGCGGTTTTCGAGAAATCCGAAGTTTAGAGTCTAGTCCCTACTCCCTCATTCCCTCGCAAAAAACCACCATCGCCAGAGCGCTGCCTCCGCGGCGATGATGGACGCCGTGGTGGTGCGCAATAACGTTGGTGTGCAGAAGGCTGAAGTCTCGCATGACTTTGTTCCCCGCGTATCGAAGGGGTTTCGCTTATAGCCGAATTCGTTCGCGGTTGTCAAACGAAAAGTCGAATCCCGCGTCACTTATCCCTGCGGCTAATCTCCATGAACCGCCCTATCTCGCCGAAGACGTGGCCGAGAATGTCTTCGCCCGCGAGGTAGACGAGGCGGAAGAAACCGCCCGCGGGGTCTGTGCCAAAACCTGAGCCGTGCACGACCAGCACGCCCGTCTCTTCGAGCAGGTCTAGCACGAAGCGCTCGTCCGTCCTGCGCAGAGGGTCTTCGGCGCGGATCATCGCGTAGAAGGCGGCCGCGGGCGTCTCACACGAAAGGCCCTCGATGCTTCGGACGGCCGCGAGGACGAAGTCGCGCCTTCTTTTAATCTCGCGCATGAATTCGTCCAGAAAACTTCTGTCGCCTTCGAGCGCGGGGCGCACGCCGTACTGCGCCGGCGTCGGCGAGCAGAGACGCCCGCTCGCCAGGCGGTTGATGGCGCGCGTGAGGTCGCGCATACGGCTTTCGTTGGTGTAGCGCATCCAGCCCACGCGCCAGCCCGGAACCATGTGCGTCTTCGACAGACTCTCCAAAGTGACGACGGGCACGCCCATCTCCCTGGCTAGCACGGAGGCGGCCGCCGGACGCTCGCCGAAACTCAGCTCGCGGTAGACTTCATCCGTGATGACGAGCAGGTCGTGGCGCGCGGCCAGTTCTAAAATTTCTCTGACGGTCTTCTCCGGGACTATCGCGCCCGTGGGGTTGCTGGGGTTTATCAGCAGGAGCGCCCGCGTGCGCGGGCCGATTAACTGTGCCAATTCTTCGGCCGAGAACTGCCAGCCGCGCGCGCCGTCGAGCGTGTAGAAGCGCGCGACGGCCCCGAGCTTGTTGAGAATCGCGGGGTAGAGCGGGTAGCCGGGCGCGGGCAGCAAGACTTCGTCGCCCTCTTCGACCAGCGCCGTCAGCACGAGGTCGGCCGCCTCGGACGCGCCCGACGTTATTAAGACCTGCGTGGGGTCCGTGGGCGCGCCCAGGTCTGTCGCGTAACGGGCCACGGCCTCCCGCGCTTCCCACAGCCCTGCCGAGTGTGAGTAGCCCGTGAAGTCGTCGCGGAGCGCGCGCGCGACCCTCTCGACCAGATGGGCGGGCGGGCGGAAGCCGTAGGCTTGCGGGTCGCCTATGTTCAGGTAGACGACCTCGCGGCCGTCGCGCTCTATGGCCTCGGCGGCCGTGACGAGGTGGCGGATCGCGTAATGAAAGTTGGCGGTCCTTCGTGAAGGGACGATCATCTGTGTCATAAGTTTTGCTTTACGGAGTCTGCTTCGTGGATAATACGCCGAGCGGTCGGGCGATTGCCAGACGAACCCCTTCAAATGAAAAAACGCGAAGAACAGAAAACTTCCGAAAGGGAGACGCAGGACCTGAAGCGTAAGGTCGGCGAGAACCTGGGGCGCTTGCGCAAGCGGCGCGGGCTGAGCCTTGAGCGCCTGGCGGCGCTCTCGGGCGTCAGCCGCGCGATGCTGGGCCAGGTCGAGGCCGGCGAGAGCGCGCCGACCATCGCCTTCCTCTGGAAAGTGGCCCGCGGCCTGGACGTGCGCTTCGCGGACCTGCTCGGCGAGGAGTCAGCGGGCGACGTGGTGGTGCTCCCGGCCGACACCTCCAAAGTCCTGCGCTCCGGCGACGGCGGCTTCGAGAGCCGCGCGCTTTTCCCCTTCGACAAACACCGCCGTGCGGAGTTCTACGAGTTGCGCCTACAGGGCGGGTACGTCGAGCGCGCCGACCCTCACGCCGAGGGCACCTACGAGAACATAGTCGTCCACTCGGGGCGGCTGCGCCTGACGGTCGGGGCGGGCGAGCCCGTCGACCTCCGCCCCGGCGACTCCGTCTTCTTCCGCGCAGACGTGCCCCACGTCTACGAGAATCCGGGCACGCGCGACGCCGTCATGTACCTCGTCATGACCTACGCCGAGCCGCGCCTTTAAGATACGCGGAGACCCCGAATCCGAAATCTCGGAAACCCTCCCGCCCTCAATTCTTTTTATCCGCGGATAAAAAATATTGTCTTGACGCGCCCGCCGATATAGTTTACGCTCCCTCCGTTATGTTGACCACAGCCGAAATGACGGGCAGGCACGCCGCGATGTGTTGTCGCGCGATGTGCGTGGTGTGCTCCGTGGCGGAGTGTCCGCCCTGAGGGTCGCCGGGGAAACCGTCCGAGTGATTAAAGGCTCTTGCGCGTTTCCTTTGCGCAAGGGCTTTTTGCTTTAGGGGTGAAAGATGGCCGTCGTGAAAAAAGAGACCAGGCCCGAGCGCGTCAAGCGCGAGCGCGACGCACTGGACTGCCTGGACGACCTCGTCCGGTACGCGCGCGAGGGTTTCGCGGCAATCGACCCGGACGACCTGGACGTGCGGCTGCGCTGGTACGGCCTCTACACGCAGCGCCCGCAGGAAGAGGGCTTCTTCATGCTCCGCGTCAAGGTCCCGAACGGGACGCTCACGGCCGCGCAGCTAGAGACGCTCGGGCAACTTTCGCTCCGCTACGCGCGGAACACGGGCGACGTGACGACGCGCCAGGACATACAGTTTCACTACGTGCGTATCGAAGACGTGCCGGCCATCTTCGAGGAACTCGGCCGCGCCGGCCTCTCGACCTCGGGCGCGTGCGGCGACATCACGCGCAACGTGACCGGGTGCCCGCTCGCGGGGATTGCCGGCGCGGAGCTCATAGACGCCGAGCCATTGGTCGAGAGCCTGCACCGCCACTTCTTGAACAACCGCGAGTTCTCCAACCTGCCGCGCAAATTCAAAATCACCATCTCGGGCTGTGCCAGTTACTGCACGGGCCACGAGATTAACGACATTGGGCTGGTCGCGCTGCGCGGCACGGGCGGCGAGGTCGTCTTCGATTTGTGGGTCGGCGGCGGCCTCGGCTCGAAGGAGAGGTTCGGCGACAGGCTGGGCGCTCACTTGCGCGCGGACGAGGTCGTGGAAGTGTGCCACCACGTCTGCGCGATTTTCCGCGACGAGGGCAACCGCCAGTCGCGCTCGCTGGCGCGCCTGAAGTTCCTGCTTGAGGACTGGGGGCCCGCGCGCTTCCGCTCCGAGTTGGAGAAGCGGCTGGGCCGAAAATTGACGGACGGCGACGCGCCCTCGGTGCCCGTGACGGCGAACCGCGCGCACATAGGCATACACCCGCAGAAGCAGACGGGGCTCTACTACGCGGGCGTCGCGACGAAGCGCGGCCTACTGCCGGGCGAAGAGATGATAGAGGTCGCGAGGCTGGCGCGCGCCGCCGGGAGCGGCCGCGTGCGGCTGACGACCACGCAGAACCTGATCGTGTTGGACGTAGCGGAAGCCGAGCGCGAGCGGTTGGCGGCGGGGCTCGCGGCGCTCGACCTGCAAGTCGACCCGTCCCCGTTCCGCACGGGGACGCTCGCCTGCACGGGGAAAAAGTTCTGCAAGCTGGCGCTGACGGAAACGAAGGACCGCGCGTCGGAGTTAATAGAACACCTTGAACGCGCGCTGCCGGACTTCACGACGCCCTTCCGCATCAGCGTGACGGGCTGCCCGAACAGTTGTGCGCACTACCAGGTCTGCGACATAGGTTTCGTCGGCGACTTCCTCAACACGCCCGAAGGGAAGGCGGAGGCTTACCGCGTCTATCTCGGCGGGCACCTCGGCGACGGCTACGCGTTCGGCCGCGAGTTGAATCAGAAAATCCCGGCCGAAGAGATCAAGTTCTACGTCGAGCGGCTGGTGCGCCAGTACCTTGAGCTGCGCCGCGGCGCGCGCGAGAGTTTTCAGAGTTTCATCTCGCGCCACACAGTCGAGGAGTTGGAAACGCTCGGGGCGGCCGAAGCGTTGGAGGCGCACGCATGAGCGAAGAGGTGTTGCGCGGGGTGCTGGTCGTGGGCCACGGCAGCCGCCGCGAGGAGGCCAACAGCGACGTGCGCGAGGCGGCGCGGCGCATCGGTTTACGGGGCAATTTCGCGTTAATCGGGGCCGCTTTTCTCGAAATCGCGCACCCGAACATCCCTGAGGGCTTCGCCCAACTGGTCGAGCAGGGCGCGCGCGACATCACGGTTCATCCTTATTTTCTCTCGCCCGGCAGGCACACGCGCGGCGACATCCCCGTGGAGGTCCGCGAGGCCGCGAGCCGTCACCCCGGCGTCACTTACCGCATCACGGAGCCACTGGCCGCGCACCACCTCGTCATAGAGGCGTCGGTCGAGCGCATACGCGAAACGCTGAGCGACGGGCGGGGAAGCCCCGCGACGAATGCCGCGCGCCGCGGCGTAGTCTATCTCGTCGGCGCGGGGCCGGGCGATCCGGGGCTCCTCACCGTCAAGGCGCGCGACCTTCTGGCGACGTGCGACGTGGTCGTTTACGACAGCCTGGTCAACCCGGAGCTACTCACTTTGGCCCAGGACGGGGCCGAGCGTATCTACGTGGGGAAAGTCGGCGGCGGGCGGCAGACGCCGCAGGGCGAGATTAACGGGCTGCTCGCCGCGCACGCGCTCGCAGGGAGAGCCGTCGTGCGGCTCAAGGGCGGCGACCCGCTCCTCTTCGGCCGCGGCGGCGAGGAGGCCGAGGCGCTCACGTCCCACGGGATTCGATTCGAAATTGTGCCAGGCGTCAGCTCCGCGCTCGCCGTCCCTGCCTACGCCGGAATCCCGCTCACGCACCGCGGCCTCTCCTCTTCCGTCGCCGTCGTGACCGGCGCGCGACGCGGCGACGGCGCGTACTGCTCGCGGCAACTCGCCGCCCTGACGGCCGCGGACACGCTCGTCATCCTGATGGGTGTCGCCCACCTGCGAGAGATTGCGGACGATTTGATGGAGTCGGGGCGCGCGCCGGAGACGCCCGTCGCGGTCATACGCTGGGGGACTTACGACGGACAACAGACCCTGTGCGGGACGCTCGGCACGATTGCCGACGAGGCGTCGCGCGCCTGTCTGCGTGCGCCGGCCGTCATCATCGTCGGCGAAGTCGTGCGCCTGCGCGAGCGCCTCAACTGGTTCGAGCGGAGCCTTCAGGGTTCGGGCGACGCGCGATTCGCAACTGTTCCCCAGCCGGCTTGAATGAGGGAGACGCCATGTCTGTAGCGGTAGCGGCGGTCGGGTACGAAGCGACGGACGAAGAATTAAGAGCGCTCTCGGAGGAGTTCGAGGACGCGCCGCCCGAGGCTGTGCTGCGCTGGGCCGTCGAAGAGTTCGGGCCGGACGTTGCGCTCGCCACGGGCTTCGGCGCGGAGGGCTGCGTGCTCGTCGCGATGCTCTCGCAGATCAGCGCGGCCGCGCGCGTCTTTTACCTCGACACGGACCTGCTTTTCCCAGAGACCTACGCGCTGCGTGACAGGCTGGAGGCGCGCTACAACGTGCGCTTCGAGCGGCGCGCGACGCGCCTCTCGCTCGGCGCTCAGGCGGAAGAGCACGGCGACAGGTTGTGGGAGCGCCGCCCGGACCTCTGCTGCCGGCTGCGGAAAATAGAGCCGCTCAGGGAGATGCTCCGGGGCTTGCGCGCCTGGATAACGGCCATCCGCCGCGACCAGTCGCCCGCGCGCGCGAGCGCCGGCGTCATCGAGCGCGACGCCAAGTTCGGCCTCATCAAGATCAACCCGCTCGCCCGTTGGTCGTCGAGCGACGTGTGGAACTACGTCGCGCGTTACGACGTGCCTTACAACCCGCTGCACGACCACGACTACCCGTCAATCGGCTGCGCGCCCTGCACGTCGCCCGTCCAAATAGGCGAGGACCCGCGGGCGGGCCGCTGGCGCGGCACGCAGAAGACCGAGTGCGGCCTGCACCAATGACGCGCGCCGTCGAGCCGGCAGGCTAATCAATACTTCAGTCAGGTATACTTCACATAGCCTCCGTTATATCTGCGCCCCCGCCCTCGCCGCGAAAAAATCGTCTTCAGCCCTCTCGACATTTTTGTCTTCCCCGGCCCGATCCTGAACGAAGATGTCTTCTCCCGCGGGCAGCGTCCTGATTTCAGCTTTTCTCTGTGCCCCCTGCGTGTCCTCCGTGTCTCCGTGGTGAATGTTCTTTAAACGACACTCACCGCAGAGGCACAGAGGACACAGAGATTGCACAGAGAGTTGGTCAAATCAGGAAGCCGAAGCCTACAAATTTGTTGCCGATTGCCTCCGAGCAAGCAAAAGTGTCTGACGAATCTCGCGTGCGATGAGCGCGGATCGCGCCCGGCGGGCCCTATAAGTACCGGCCGGCCCGTAGGTTCAACCCTCAAGTGACGCATTCGCCGTCGCTGGCATGGAAGTTGAAGTGAGCTTGACTTGAATCTTTAACGACCACCGCGAGCCGGGGCAACATGCACGCCTGTTCCCGGCGGCGGATTAAACACAGGGTCGTGCAATCCAGGGAAGAAATCGGGGGAAGGGGGGAGCCGAAAAACTGCAATTGTTTCTTGGAGGTTGCTGCTCGACGCCTCGGAAATAGACATGGCCTGCCGGTCCTGGCTTTAGGAGGCGCAGGGACCGACAGGCCACTGAGATCGCCCCTCAAAGGGGACGATTGTGGAGACAAAATACACAATGTCCAGAGCCAAATCAATGGCCGGATTGTGCGGCCTGCTGTTAGCGATGTCCATAATGTGCCAACAAAAAATTGCGGCCCAGCAGCTCGTGACGAGCGATGCGGAGACAGCCGAATTGCGCCGCCGCGTGCAGGAACTCGAAGAGCGTCTGGCGAAGCTCGAAGCGCAGAAGGAGGCGCAAAAGTCTGGGGAGGCGGCGGCGAATCTTGCCGCCGCGCCCCCGGCGGCCGAGGGCGAGTCCGCCGGGGCCGCGGCGACAGCTTCGGCTAAACCCGGCGGCGCGAAATCGCAGGACGAAGGGTTTCTGGAATTCTTCAGGAAGGTCGAAGTGAGCGGCTTCGTGGACGGCTACTACAGCTACAACTTCAACAAGCCTGCGGGCCGCGCGAACGTCCTTCGCAACTTCGACACCAGGAACAATCAGTTCGCGCTCAACATGGCCGAGATCGTCTTCGAGAAGAGGCCCGACCCGAGCAACTCGCGCCTCGGCTTCCGCCTCGACTTGGACTTCGGCCCCGCGACAGACCTCGTCCACGCGTCCGAGCCCGGCGGCCGCGAAGTCTACAAGGTCATACAGCAGGCTTACGGGAGCTACCTCGCTCCCCTGGGCTCCGGGCTACAGGTCGACTTCGGCAAGTTCGTCACCATGCACGGGGCCGAGGTCATCGAGACGAAGGACAACTGGAACTACTCGCGCGGCCTGCTCTTCGCCTGGGCCATTCCCTACTACCACGCGGGCCTGCGCGCCAACTACGCCTTCAACGACAAGGTCAAGGTGATGGGGATGGTCGTCAACGGCTGGAACAACGTCGAGGAGAACAACGGCGGCAAGACCTACGGCGTCATGCTCGGCCTCAACCCCACGCCGAAGCTCGCGATCATACAGAACTACATGACGGGGCCGGAGCAGGGAGGCGACGACGACCACTACCGGCACCTCTCGGACACGACCGTCACCTACACCTTCAACTCGAAGGTGGCCGTCATGGCGAACTACGACTACGGCTTCGACCGGCCGACTTCGGGCGGCAAGGTTCACTGGCAGGGCGTCGCGGCCTACCTGCGCTACGTGCCCGCGAGAAAGTGGGCCATTTCCCCGCGCTTCGAGTGGTTCGACGACCACGACGGCTATTCGACGGGCGTGGCGCAGACCCTCAAAGAGATCACGCTGACGGGCGAGTACAGGCTCGCGCCCGGCCTGCTGACGCGCCTGGAGTTCAGGCGCGACTGGTCGGACCAGCCCTTCTTCCCGAAGAGCGACCCGGCCGTGCTCTCCAAAGCGCAGACGACGGTCCTCGCCGGACTCATCTGGACGTTCGGCACGCGCGAGCAGTAGTGAAAGGGATGAGGGATGAAGGAAAAAGACAGTAGCTTTTATTTCATCCCTCATCCCTGCATTTGAAGGGAGAAGTTATTGTCAGACTAAACGACAGACTGAACTGCAACCGCGGGAGCTTCTGCCGCGCGCCGTGAAGGGCTGGCGGCCGCCTCTCTGTGTGTGGGCCGGCGACTCGCCGGCCGCGGCGCGCGGCCGGATTACCCGCGCCTTCGTCTTTATTATCCCCAACCACCAAAGGAAAAAATTTTATGAGCGTCAAAGATGTCTTAAAGTTCGCCGCCGACGAGAAGGTGGCCTACGTCAACGTGCGTTTCACGGACCTGGTGGGCGCGTGGCACCACCTGACCTTCCCGATTGACCAACTCTCCGAAGACTCGTTCGAGGACGGCTTCGGCTTCGACGGCTCTTCCTTACGCGGCTGGGCCTCGATTCACGAGTCCGACATGCTGCTCGTCCCGGACGCCTACCGCCACTGGATAGACGCCTTCATGGGCGAGAAGACTTTGTGTCTCATCGCGGACGTGGTCGACCCGATCACGAAGGCGGGCTACTGGCTGGACCCGCGCGGGGTGGGCCGCCGCGCCGAGAGTTATCTGAAGTTCACTGGCATCGCGGACACAGTCTACTTCGGCCCCGAGGCGGAGTTCTTCGTCTTCGACACGGTCAAGTTCCACAACGAGCAGAACTCGGCCGGGTATTCGCTGGACAGCCCGGAGGCCGCGTGGAACACGAACGGGCAGAACGGCAACGGGAATTCCGGTTACCACATTCGGAACAAGGAGGGCTACGTGCCTCTGCCTCCGCTCGACTCGCTACAGGATTTCAGGACGGAAGTCTCGGGCGAGCTGAAGAAGACAGGTATTCAGGTCGAGTGCCACCACCACGAGGTCGCGACCGCCGGCCAGTGCGAGATCGATTTTCGTTACTCGACGCTGCTCGGCACGGCGGACAATTTACAAATCTTCAAGTACACGGTCCGCAACGTCGCGCGGCGTCACGGCAAGGGGGCGACCTTCATGCCGAAGCCGCTCTACGGCGACAACGGCTCGGGGATGCACTGCCACCAATCTCTGTGGAAAGGCGAGAAGCCCCTGTTCGCGGGCGACGGCTACGCCGGTCTTTCGGACACCGCACGTTTTTACATCGGCGGCCTCCTCAAACACGCCGCGGCCATCGTCGCCTTCGCCGCGCCGACGACGAACAGTTACAAGCGTCTCGTTCCGGGCTTCGAGGCTCCGGTCAACTTAGCTTACTCGGCGCGCAATCGCTCGGCGGCCATACGCATCCCGATGTTCTCGACTAACCCCAAACTGAAGCGCCTGGAGTTCCGCCCGCCCGACCCCAGTTGTAATCCCTACCTTGCCTTCTCCGCCATGCTGCTCGCCGGTTTGGATGGCATACAGAACCGCATCGACCCGGGCGAGCCGCTCGACAAGGACATTTACGACCTCTCGCCCGAGGCGCTGAAAGAGGTTCCAAGCCTTCCGGGCTCGCTCGACGAAGCGCTCGCCGCGCTTGAGACCGACCAGGCGTTTCTCCTCAAGGGCGACGTCTTCACGCCCGAACTGATTGACCGCTGGATCACTTACAAGCGCGAGAAAGAGATTCAGCCCCTGAGGATGAGGCCGCACCCGCTGGAGTTCGGCATGTACTTCGACATTTAGCTCTGCCACTCGCAATTCCATCAGAGCTGAATGGTGGTCGGGGCGGTCCCTCTGTGCCGCCCCGACCGCACCCCATTTATGGGCCACTAAATAAAATTAATTATGCAAGCGAAAATGAAAGATGTATGGTTGAGGCAGGATAGCTTGATGTCATGAAATCCGCCACGACTACAAGACAATTCGCCCCGGCGGCCACGCAGTCTGCGCCCGTCAGCCTCCTTATTTCCGTCACGACCGTCGTCATTAAGATTGACGGAACGTGACGGCCTGTCGCTGACATTCGACGCTCTTTAGTCCCAGGCCATCAACGAACGCAGGTTGATGGCCTGACGCTTTTTTGTGACGGAGGTGACCTGATGGGGTTTGAAGCATCGAAATGGGTCTGGATGGACGGGGACCTGATCCCCTGGCTGAACGCGACGACGCACGTCTCGGCGCACGCCCTGCACTACGGCAGCGGCATCTTCGAGGGCATACGCTGTTACGAGACCGCGTACGGCCCGGCCCTCTTCCGACTCGACGCGCACCTTGAGCGCCTCTACAACTCGGCCGAAGTTTACGGGATAGAGATTCCGTACAGTCGTGAGGAACTGGCCGAAGGCATCTGCGATGTGGTCAGGCGCAACGGCTTCGGCAGTTGCTACGTCCGGCCCATCTGTTATTACGGCAGCGGCAGCCTCGGCGTGCACCCGCGCGGCTGCCCCGTGGAGGTGGTCGTGCTGGCCTGGCCGTGGGCCGCCTACCTGGGCCAGGAAGGTCTCGAACAGGGCGTGCGCGTGACGGTCTCGCCGTGGCGCAAGTTCCAGGCGCGCATGATGCCGACGACGGCGAAGGCTTGCGGGCAGTACCTCAACTCCATACTCGCTGTCCGCGACGCCGTCGAACGCGGCTACGCCGAGGCGCTGCTCCTGGACGCGGACGGCCGCCTGGCCGAAGGGTCCGGCGAAAACCTCTTCGTCGTGCGCGACCGGCGGCTTGTGACCAACGACGAGCGCCACTCCATCCTGCTCGGCATCACGCGCGACGCGGTCATACGCATCGCGCGCGACCTGGGCTACAGGGTCGAAGTCGGGGAACTCTTCCTCGAAGATTTACTCTCGGCGGACGAGGCGTTCTTCACGGGCACGGCGGCCGAGGTGACGCCCATCAGCGAAGTCGACGGACAAATGATCGGCCGCGGCGCGCGCGGCCCCGTGACGGGCGAGATTCAGGAAGTCTTCTTCGCCGCCACCGCAGGGAGACACCCCGCTTACAAAGATTGGCTCCACCCGATCGCTGCCCGGCCGGCCGGGGTGACTTCCTGAGCGCGCGGGTTCGGCTTTTCAAAATATGGATGGGGCCTGGACGATGACTGAGCGAATAGAAATCTACGACACGACGTTGCGCGACGGGGCGCAGGGCGAGGGCGTCAACTTCTCGGCCGAGGACAAGTGCCGCGTGGCCGAGGCGCTCGACCAACTCGGCGTGGACTTCGTGGAGGGCGGCTGGCCCGGCTCGAACCCGCGCGACCTGGCCTTCTTCGAGCGGGCGCGCGCACTCAAGTTAGAGAACGCGCGCCTCGCCGCGTTCGGCTCGACGCGCCGGAAAAATTTCTCCTGCGCCGACGACCCGAGCGTTCAGGCGCTGCTCAGGGCGGAGACGCCGGTCGTCACCATCTTCGGCAAGTCCTGGCTCCTGCACGTCACGGACGCCCTGCGCGTCAGCCGCGAAGAGAACCTCGAACTGATCGCCGACACCGTCCGCTACCTGTCCGAGCGTGTGCCATTTTTGATTTACGACGCCGAGCACTTCTTCGACGGCTACCGCGCGGACCCCGACTACGCGCTCGCCACGCTCCGCGCCGCGGCCGAAGGCGGCCCGCACCGCGTCGTGCTCTGCGACACCAACGGCGGGAGCCTGCCCGAGGAGGTCGAGCGCGTGACCCGCGAGGTCGCGAGTCACGTCGGCGTCCCGCTCGGGATACACTGCCACAACGACGGCGACCTCGCCGTCGCCAACACGCTCGCGGCCGTGCGCGCCGGGGCCTCGCACGTGCAGGGCACGGTCAACGGCTACGGCGAGCGCTGCGGCAACGCCAACCTCTGCTCCGTCGTCCCGAACCTTGAGCTGAAAATGGGCCACGCGGTCCTCAGGCCGGGGGGCTTGCGGAAGTTGTCTGAGACGGCGCGCCTCGTCAGCGAGATCGCGAACCTCGCGCCGGACCCGAGCGCGGCCTTCGTCGGCGCGAGCGCCTTCGCGCACAAGGGCGGGGTCCACGTCTCGGCCGTCGAGAGAAACCCCGCGACCTACGAACACGTCGCGCCCGAGGCGGTCGGCAACCGCCGCCGCGTGCTCATCTCGGACCTGGCGGGCCGCGCCAACCTGAGGGCCTACGCGCGCGAGCTTGGCGTCGAGATAAAGGACGAGCGGCGCGTGCTCGACGAGTTGAAGCGGCTGGAGCACGACGGTTACGAGTTCGAGGCGGCCGAGGCGAGCTTCGAGTTGTTGATTCGCAGGCTCGGCGGCGCGCGCCTGCCTTACTTCGAGCTGCTGGGCTTCCGCGTGATAGACGAGCACCGCGGCGCGCTGATGCCTTTGAGCGAGGCGACGGTCAAGGTCAAGGTCGGCGGGGCGGTCGAGCACGTGGCGGCGAGCGGCAACGGCCCCGTCAACGCGCTCGACAACGCGCTGCGCCGCGCGCTACAGAATTTTTACCCCGCAGTCACGGAGATGCGGCTCGTTGACTACAAGGTGCGTGTCATCACGAGCAGCCTCTCGGGCACGGCGAGCCTCGTGCGCGTGCTCATCACGTCGAGCGACCGCCAGGCGCAGTGGGGCACAATCGGCCTCTCCGCGAACATCGTCGAGGCGAGCTGGCGCGCGCTCGTGGATTCGGTCGAGTACAAGCTGACGCGCGACGGCGCTGTGCCAATTTCCGCCGAGGCGGAGAGCGACCTGATGAAGGCGTGAGCGACGAGCCGTTTGTCCTTACCGGCCGAGGAAAGTTAAAGTAGCGAAAGCTGTCGTATGATTTTCAGCCGGGACGAAGCCGGGCAATGATTGAGCGGGATTTGGAGAGTGAGAGCCGGCGGCGGCTGCGCGCCGCGCCGCGCGTTGTCGTCAAGCTCGGCACGAGCACGGTCACGGACGACGGCGGCGAGATTTGCGCCGAGCGCGTCGCGCCGCTCGTGCGCTCCATGTCCGAACTTAAAAGCGCGGGCCGCCAACTCGTCCTTGTTTCCTCCGGGGCCGTGGGGCTCGGGGCCGGGCGGCTGGGCCTGCACCGCTCGCGGCTGGGCGATCTGGCGACGCGGCAGGCGGCCGCGGCGGTCGGGCAGAGCCTCCTGATGCACGCCTACGAGCAACTGTTCCGCGTGCACGGCGTGCCGATAGCGCAGGTGCTCCTGACGCAGGACGACTTCAAGGACCGGCAGCGCTACGGCAACCTGCGGCGGACGATGGAGAGGCTGCTCAAGCTGAACGTGCTGCCCGTGGTCAACGAGAACGACACGGTCTCGACGGACGAGTTGGAGTACCTGACGGGCGACCCCGAGCGCGTCTTCGGCGACAACGACCGCCTGGCCGCGCTCGTCATGAGCAAGTTGGAGGCGAGCGCGCTCGTCCTCTTGACGAACGTCGACGGGTTGTTGCTCAGAAATGGCCCAGAGGACGGGGGCGGCGGCGAGGCTGACGGCGAAGAATCGGCGGTCGTCCGGCTCGTGGAAGAGATCACGCCCGAGTTGAAAGCGGTCGCAGGGGGAGCTTCGGCGGGCGGGCGCGGCGGGATGCTGACCAAGCTGGAGGCGGCCGACATAGCGATGCGCGCGGGCGGCGTGGCCGTCATCGCCAACGGGAGGAGGGCGGACATTCTGGCACAAATCTTCGCGGGCGAATCAATCGGCACCACCTTCATGTCGTCTTCGCGCATGGCCGGCAAGCGCCGCTGGATTGCTTTCGCGGCGGGCGTGCGCGGCCGCCTGGTCGTCAACGACGGGGCGCGCGAGGCGCTTCTTGGCGGCAAGGCCAGCCTGCTCTCTTCGGGGGTCTTGCGCGTGGAGGAGCAGTTCGAGCCGCAGTCGGTCGTGGCGATCACGGACGCGTCCGGGCGCGAGTTCGCGCGCGGCATCGTCAACTGCGCGAGCGCGGAGGCCAGGGCGCTCGTCGAGGCCGGCGCTCACGCGGGCGCGCGCGAGGGCCTGAGCGCGCCGCACACGCGCGTGCTGGTGACGCGCGACAACATAGTCTTGCTGGGGGAGTGATGAGTCGTTCGGTCGAAGCGGAAAGCAGGGGGCACGAGGTCGCGGACGTGGCGCGCAAGGCGAAGGCCGCCTCGCGCGTGCTCGCGACGTTGCCGTCCTCGGTGCGCGACGGGCTTTTGCTCGCGGCCGCCGATTTGATTGAAGAGAGAAGCGCGTTGATACTTCGCGCCAACGAGCTCGACTGCCGCGCGGCGGCTGAAGATGTTGAGCGGGGCCGCATGTCGCGCGCGATGTTCGACCGCCTGAAGACGAGCGAGCGCGGCGTCGGGCAGATGGCGACGGGGGTCCGCGAGGTGGCCGCGCTGCCGGACCCCCTGGGCCAGGAATTATCCGTCACGGAGTTGGACGATCAGTTGACGCTCTACAAGGTGACGTGCCCGCTCGGCGTCGTCGGCGTCGTCTTCGAGTCGAGGCCCGATGTCATCCCGCAGGTCGCCGCGCTCGCCGTAAAGTCCGGGAACGCGCTGCTCCTCAAAGGCGGCGCGGAGGCCGCGCACACCAACGAGACTCTCATCTCCGTCTGGCACGAGGCGCTCGGCAGGTTCGCGGACGCGCCCCCCGGCGCGCTCAACCTGCTCCGCACGCGCGACGACGTGGCCGAGATGCTCAGGCGCGACGAGGAGATTGATTTAATCATCCCGCGCGGCTCGAAAGAGTTCGTGCGCTTCGTCGCGGAGCACAGCCGCATCCCCGTGCTCGGGCACGGCGAGGGCGTCTGCCACGTCTACGTCGACGCCGCGGCCGACGTGTTGAAGGCGCGGGCCATCGCCTTCGACTCGAAGGTGCAGTACCCTGCGGCGTGCAACGCCGCGGAGACCTTGCTGGTGCACGAAGACATTGCGGACCAATTTCTGCCGCCGATGGTCGGGCAGTTCCTGGAGGCGGGCGTCGAAGTGCGCGGCTGCCCGCGGACGCTCGCGCTCTCCGGCTCGTCGGCGGTCGTCCCCGCCGCGGAGGACGACTGGCGGGCCGAGTATTCTGACTTAATCATCGCGGTCAAGGTCGTGAAGAGTTGCGACGAGGCGATTGCGCACATACATGCTTACGGCTCGGGGCACACGGAATCAATAGTCACGGAGGACGGGGAAGCGGCCGCGCATTTTCTCGAAAGCGTCGACGCGGCCGGCGTCTACCACAACGCCTCGACGCGCTTCGCGGACGGCTTCCGCTACGGCTTCGGCGCGGAGCTGGGCATCAGCACAGGCAAGCTGCACGCGCGCGGCCCCGTCGGCCTCGAAGGACTCACCACCTACAAGTACCTGCTCGTCGGCGACGGCCAGACGGTCGCCAGCTACAGCGGCGGCGAGCGCACCTTCAAGCACCGGAAAAAGAAATGATGAACGACCAATGACGAATGATGAATGAAAGACGAGTTGCTTTTCATTCATCATTCGTCATTGCTCTTGCTCGTTCCGTGAGCAGTTCGCGCTCGCGGGAGTTTCGCGTGAGCGAGGCGGCGCGCTCGAACTCTGCGCGGGCTTCGTCCGTGCGGCCGAGTTTCGAGAGCAGGTCGCCGCGCACGCTCGGCAGGAGGTGATAAGTTTTGAGAGACGGCTCCTCCATGAGCGCGTCTACGATTTCGAGGCCAGCGGCGGGGCCGAAGGCCATCGAGAGCGCGACCGCGCGGTTCAGCTCCACGACGGGAGAGGGGGCGAGCTGCGCGAGCGCGTCGTAGAGCGCGGCGATGCGCGGCCAGTCCGTCTCCTCCGCGGTTCGCGCGCGCGCGTGGCAGGCGGCAATCGCTGCCTGTAGCGCGTACGGCCCGAGCGCGCCCCCTAGTTTCTCCGCGCGCTCCAGCGCCGCGAGCCCGCGGCGTATGAGGAGCTGGTCCCAGCGCCCGCGGTCCTGGTCTAATAGGAGGACGGGCTCGCCCGCCTTGCCGACGCGCGCACGCAGACGCGACGCCTGAATCTCCATCAGCGCGACGAGGCCGTGCACCTCCGGCTCCTGCTGTGCCAATTCCGCGAGGATGCGCCCCAGGCGCAGCGCCTCTTCGCAGAGCGCGGGCCGGACCCAGTCGTCGCCAACGGTCGCGGAATACCCTTCGTTGAAGATGAGGTAGATGACTTCGAGGACGGACGAGAGGCGCGCGGCGCGCTCCGCCCCGCGAGGGACTTCGAAGGGGATGCGCGCCTCCGCCAGAGTCCGCTTGGCGCGCACGATGCGCTGCGCCACCGTCGGCTCGGGGGCGAGGAAGGCGCGGGCGATCTCTTCGGTCGTCAGGCCGCCGAGCAGGCGCAGCGTGAGGGCGGCGCGCGCTTCGGTCGAGAGCACGGGGTGGCAGGCCGTGAAGATGAGGCGCAGGAGGTCGTCGCCAATGTCGTCGTCGAGCGCCGAGTCGAAGTCAGGCATCGTCCTCTCCCGCGCCTCCAGCTCGCGTCCCAGCTCTTCGTGCTTGCGCTCCAGCAGCTTGTTCCGGCGCAGGTGGTCAATCGCCTTGTGCTTGGCGGCGGCCATGAGCCAGGCCCCCGGGTTTTCGGGGACGCCCGTCTCGGGCCACCGCTCAAGCGCGACGAGCAGCGCGTCCTGGGCCAGTTCCTCCGCCAGCCCCACGTCGCGCACCACACGGGCGAGCCCGGCGATGAGCTTCGCCGACTCTATCCTCCAGACCGCGTCGATGGTGCGATGTATCTCAGAAGTCGTCACGACAAGCGACTACTCTTGCTTCTCCGTCAACTGCGCGCGCAGGCGCTCCTCCTGCTCTCTGAGCTCGGGGGTGAGATTTGCGCCGAAGTCCTCGACCTCGAAGACCTGTCGAATCTCGACCTCACCCTCCTGGAAGGGCGCGCGCTTGAGCCACTCGACGGCCTCTTCCTTCGACTTCACCTGCCAGAGCCAGAAGCCCGCGACCAGCTCTTTCGTCTCCGCGAAGGGGCCGTCAATCACCGCCCGCTGAGAGCCCTCGAACCTGACGCGCGCGCCCTTCGAGCTGGGGTGCAGCCCCTCGCCCGCGAGCATCACGCCGGCCTTCACCAACTCTTCGTTGAACTTGCCCATCTCCGCCAGAATCTTCTCGTCCGGCAGCACGCCCGCCTCCGACTCCTCGCTGGCCTTAACTAAAATCATGAACCGCATGGTAATTTCTCCTTGTATTTTTCTTGTTCCGAGCGAGGGCTTTAAACTTCCCTCTACTTACACGACGAACGGGGGGCGGCCGGTTCGACACGGGCAGTATCTTTTTTTTGAAAATATTTTCAAAGCGGGGGACGGGGCGGTTTAATTCTTCGGGGGGACTTTTTTTATGCGCGTCGCAATCTACGGCACGGGCGGGGCGGGCGGCTACTTCGGCGCGCGGCTGGCGCAAGCGGGCGAGGACGTAACTTTCGTCGCGCGCGGGGAGCACCTGCGCGCGATTCAAGAGCACGGCCTGCGGGTCGAAACGCCGGGCGGCGACATCCTCATACACCCTGCGCGCGCGACCGACGACCCCGCGGAGGTCGGCGCGGTTGACGTGGTGATCGTCGGCGTCAAGACGTGGCAGTTGGGGGCGGCGGCGGAGGCCATGCGGCCTATGACGGGGCCGGAGACTTTCGTCGTGCCGCTGCAAAACGGGGTCGGGGCCGCGCGGGAACTGGCACAGATTCTGGGAAGGGAACGCGTCCTGGAGGGCCTGTGCGGGACGATCAGCCGCGTGATCGGGCCGGGGCGCATACTCAGCCTGGGCGAGACCAACTTCGTCAAGTTCGGCGAGCCTGACAACCAACCGAGCGAGAGGACGGAGCGGCTGCGGCGCGCGTTCGAGCGCGCGGGCGTGAGGGCGGAAGTTCCGCCGGACATTCAGGTCTCGCTCTGGGAGAAATTCATCTTCGTGGCACCCTACGGCGGGGTCGGGGCGCTCGCGCGCGCGCCGGCCGGCGTCATACGCAGTTTGCCGCAGACGCGCCGGCTGCTCGAAAGGGGAATGCGGGAGATTCTGGAGGTCGCGCGCGCGCGCCGAATCAGTCTGGCCGACGACGTGGTCGAGAAGACGATGGCGCTCGTGGACGCGCTCGACGCAGGCGCGACCACCTCACTGCAAAGAGACATAGTCGCAGGCAGGCGGTCGGAGCTGGACGCCTGGAACGGCGCGGTCGTGCGCCTCGGCCGCGAGGCGAATGTGCAGACGCCGCTCCACGAGTTCATCTACGACAGCCTGCTGCCCGCGGAGCTGCGCGCGCGGGGCGAGCTGCGATTCCCGGATTGAAAGAATGAGACCGAAGGCCCGTCCCGCGGCCCTCACCGCGTGCCGGTGAAGGCGCTCGCGGGGCCGGCCGCCTGATTGCTGCTCAGGTTGACGAAGGTCTTCGTCTGCGATGTGAAAGTGTATCCGCCGAGCGCCGGCTTAATCGTGTAAGTCCTGCCCGCAGGCAATCCTGTGAACGTGTAGCCGCCCGCGCTGTTGGTCAGCACCGTGCGCGGCACGAAGCCCGCGGGCGTCGCGCTCGTAATCGTCACAGTCACTCCCGAGATTCCCGTGGTCGTCCCCGGCTTAGTGATTCTGCCGCTGATGCTGTAGGTCTTGAGCGCGGCGGCGAAGTTGGCCGCCGGCTGGTTCGCGCCGAGGTTCGAGTAGGTCCGGGCCGCGGGCGTGAACTGATAGTTAAGCTTGGTCGGCGTCACGACGTAGGTTCGCCCGGCCGGCAGGTTGGCGAAGGAGTAGGCTCCCGTGCTCGTCGTCGTGAAGGTGCGCGGCGCGAAGCCCGCCGGGCTCGTGCTCGTGACTTTGACCGTGACGCCGGCCAGCCCGGCTGTGCCAAGTTTGACCGTGCCGCCGACGGTGTAAGTCTTGAGCGTGGCCGCGAAGTTCTGGTTGACCTGGTCTGCGCTCAGGTTCGTGAAAGTGCGGGTCGGCGGGGTGAACGTGTAGTGCGTCTTCGACGGCGTCACGATGTAATTGCCGCCCGGCGCGAGACCCGTGAAGGTGTAATTGCCGTCGGCGTCGGTCGTGGTGGCCGCGGCCTTCGAGCCCCTCAGCGTCACGGCCGCGCCGCCGAGAGGCGTTGCGCCGACGACGATGCGCCCGCTGATTGAGAACGTCCGGTCGTTGTTGGTGATTGTGCCGACGCCCTGCCCGTCCGCGACGGTCGCGCCAGAGGCGTTGGTCAGGCTGAGGAAGAATTGCTCGTCGGCCTCGACCGAGAGGTCGCCGTTGACGGGGACGACAATCTGCTTGACGGTCTCGCCCTCGTTGAAGGCGAGCAGGCCGCTGCGGGCGGCGTAGTCTGCGGGCGCTGTCGCTGTGCCGTTGGCCGTCGAGTAAGCGACGATGACCTGGCGGCCGCTCGCGGGCGAAAGCGTGACGGTGAAGATCGCGTTGGCCGTGCCGCCGTTGCCCTCAGTCACCGTGACGTTGTTGACGGAGAGCGAGGGTTCGGGGTCGTCGTCCGTGATGATTAAATTTGCCTGGGCCGGCGAGCCGAGGCTCGCGCCGCCGACGGGGTTGGTGAGCGTGAGCTTGATCGTCTCCCCGGCCTCGTTGAGCGAGTCGTCAAGAAGCGTGATCGTGATGGTCCGGCTCGTCTGGCCGTCCTGGAAGTCGAGCGTGCCCTGCGCCGCGTAGTAGTCCACGCCTGCCTTAGCCACGCCCATGCTGGTCGCGTACCTGACCGAGACGGCCCCGTTGCTGCCGCCCGTGCGCGTGACCGTCACGACGGCCGCGCCGCCACCTTCGCCCGCCGTGTAAAGCGTGGAACTGAATTGCAGCGTCCCGCGCGGCGCTTCCACCGCGAGGCACCGGGAGAACTCCGAGGTGTTGTCGCCTGGGCCGGTCGCCGTGGCCGTCACGACCTGGTTGCCCGCGAGCGTGTGGGCGGGCGTGAAGGAGAACGCGGCCTGCCCGTCGCCGCCGGTCGTGACGTTCTTCGAGCCGATGAAGGTCTGCCCCTCGCCGCCTCCCGAGCCGTCGCACGCGCCGTTAGAGAAGAACTCCAAACGAAACTCCGTGTTCGGTGTGCTGTCGAGCGTCCCCTGAATGACAGTGCTCGCGGCGTCCGTGACGGCGGAAGTCAGCACGGGGGAGTTCTGCGAGTCGTTGACGCCCGCGTCTCCGTCGCCCGCGTCGTTGGGGGTCGCGCCGTCGAAGCCGAGGTCTATGCCGAGCCCGTGCGTGCCGCCGTCGAGCGCGGGGTTGGAGAAGACGTTGTTGGAGAGCACGGCGTTGCCGCCCGCGCTCGATTGCGCGCCCGTGATGACGACGCCGCCCCCGTAGTTGAACGCGATGACGTTGCCGGCCCCGGCTTCGGTGCCGCCGACGACGTTGCCGTGGGTGTTCGCGCCGGAGTCTATGAGGACGCCGCCGTTCGGGCCTTCGGAGTCCGCCTGGCCGTTGCCGAGCGCGCCTGTGCCGTCGGCCTTCGTCCCTATCAGGTTGCCGCGCACCTTGTTCCCGGAAGAGTCGCCACTCACGAGCACGCCGCCGGCGGTGTTGCCGGAAATCAGGTTGCGCGCCGCGGGCGTGGTGCCCCCCACAGTGTTGTTCGAAGAGTTGTCGATGACGACTCCCGCGGCGTTGGCCGACGCCTTCGTGCCGTCCGCGCTGGTGCCTATGAAGTTGCCTTCGATGAGGTTGCCGCCCGCGTTCGACTGCGAGCGCAGGCCAGCGAGGTTGAAGCGGTTGACGACGAGGCCGCGCACGGTGCTGCCGCCGGAGGCGAGGTCAATGCCGACGCCCGTTGCCTCGGCCGTGATGAGGCCGCCGTCGAGTTCGACCAGCGGGAGAGCGTCCGTGCCAGAGTCGAGCGTGTTCGGGCGCGCGCCCGGCTGCGTGTAGCCGTCGATGGTCAGGGCTTCCGTGACCGGCGGCAGGTTCAGCTCGGGCGAGATGGTCACGACGCCCTGGCCCTGTATGTTGAAGCCGATGGTGTTCGCGCCGGCGCTCTGGTTGGCGGCGTTGATGGCCTCGCGGAGCGAGCAGTGTGCGGCGGTGCAGTAGCCGTCGTCTATGTCGTTCGTCGTGTTGACGACGAGCGCCGCGGGCACGGCGTCGTTGTCGTCGATGGTGAGCGTGGCCGTGCTCGTGTCGCCCAGGCTGCCCGCGCCCGCGGCGTTCGTCAGCGCGAGGCCGACTGTCTCCGGGCCTTCGTACTCGGAGTCGTCCGCGATACTGATGTTGACGGTCTTGTCCGCCGCGTCGCCGTCGGCGAAGGTGACGGTCTGCGTGGCGGAGGTGTAGTCGGGGCCGTCCGCGGCCGTGCCTCCGCCCGTACTGAAGCTCACGGACGCCTCGCCGCTCGCGCCGCCCGTGCGCCTGATGGTGATGGCGGCGGAGCCCGAGCCCTCGGCGGCGCTGTAGGCGTTCGTGCTGAAAGAGAGCGTGCCGCCTTCGTTGACAGTGATGTTGACGGAGTCCGTGTCGGAGAGCGCGCCGCCTGCGCCCGTGTGGCCTTGATCGTTCGTCACGATTTGCAACGAGGCCGCGCCGGAGAAGCCGGCGGTCGGGGTGAAGACGAGGCCGTTGAGCGCGTCGTTGACGTTGGTGACGGAGCCCGTGAAGGTCATCGTGGCGTCGGAGGTGCCGTCGCCGCTTGTGAAGTTGAGGCCGGACGTGCCGGGGAGTGTCAGGGTGCCGTTGGTTGCCGTCAACGTCACACGCACGGGGGCATTCTGCGCGTCGGCGTCCGCGACCGAGATGGTGTTGCCGTTAGAGGTGCCGAAAGTCAGCGTGCCGTTCTCGGGGACGCTCTGCGCGCCGGGCACTGTGTTGACGGGCGCGCGGTTGTCCAGCGAAGGGGGGAAGCCTGCCTCGAGCGAGAACGTCCCGCCGGACGAAGTGCCGACGGTGCCCTGGCCCACTGTGCCGTCCAGGCGCACGGGGCCGGCGGTGCTCGCGCCGCCGCCGCCGGCGACGACGGACTGCGTGAGCTGCGTGCCGGTCTGCGCGCTCGCGGGGAAGGCGAGAAGCGAGAGCAGCAGCAGGAGGAGTGCGGCGTTAAGATGTTGGCGCATGGCCCTCACTACTTGTTCTCTTTGCAGACCGCGGCCTCTGGGTGATCCAGGCAGAGCAGCTTCTTCAGACCATCGATCTGATCCTGCTGCTGCCGGAGTTGCTGCTCTAGTCCTTCGATTTGCGCGTCGCGGTCTTTCAACTCCGCGTGTAAGCCTTGAATCGCCGCCAGCGCCACGCCGTCGGGGTCTATGGTCGCGATGGTCTTATCGCCCTCGCCGACTTTGAACGTGGCGAAAAAGTCCTGGGCCATCGGGCCTATGTGTCGGACGGAGGCCGCCTGCGATTTGTAGTTCCAGGTCGAGATCGGGAGGCCGAGGACGCCGCGCAGGACTTCGCGCGGGTTGACCGCCGCGAAGTTGGTTTTCATGTTGCGGTCGGAGAGGTTGTTCCAGGAGCCGCCGCCCGCCGGGAGCGTGACGCCGGCCGTCCCGCCCGAGTTCGACGTGAGCGTCGTCGAGCCGTCGCTCGCCATCGTGAGCTTGCTGTTGGTGAGCGTCATCGTCGCGGTCGTGCTGTTGAAGATGAAGCCGGTGGTGAGCGCCGTGTTCGTGTAGAAGAAGGAGCCGTTGACGGCGCGCACGTTGAAGGAGTTCGTGACCGTGGGGTGGAACTGAGACTCGATGTCGGGGCTGGTGCTGTTGAACGAGTAGGTGAGCGGGACGGAGCGGTCGGAGAAGACGAAGGTGCCGGTGCGCGGCGACCCGTTGATGGTCGAGGTGGACGCGCCGTAGCCGAGGGCGACCGAGTTAGCGCCGGTCGCCGTGTGTCCCTCGCCGAGGGCCACCGTGCCTGTGTTGGCCGCGACCGAATTCTTACCTACCACGATGGCGTTGTCGCCGAGCGCGCGCACGTTCTCGCCGAAGGCCGTCGAGTAGAGGCCGATGTTGGCGTCGTCCCACTGCGTGCCGTTGATCTGGCCTGCGCGGAGCGCGGCCTTCGTCGCGTACCACATGAAGCGCGTGCCCGACCCCTCAATCGGGGCGGTGGTGTTGATGCCGCCAGTGTAGTCGGCGACGGACAGGATCGAGCCGTCGTTATCGACGCGGAAGCGCTCCTTGTCGTGGGTGCTGTCGTCCTTGTACGTCCCGCTCGCGCTGAGCGAGATGAGCGCGTTCTGGCCCGGCGTGCCCAGCTTGTGATTGACCGGGTCAGTGCTGACGAGCTTGAGGTTGATGAGATGGTCCGTGCTGCTCGTCGTCTGCTGCGCCGACGGGGCCAACTCAACGTCGCCCGCGACGCGCGAGGTGACGATTGACGAACTGCCTGCGTTCACCGCGTTGACGATGCTCGCGCCGGCGGTCGTGGCGATGGAAGGGTTCGGGTAGGAGCCGGTCAGGTCGCCGCCCGCCGCGCCCGTCGCCGACCCGCCGGAGTTCGCGTCAACGTAAGCTTTCGTAGCGGCGTCGCTGTCGGCGGTGGGCGTGGCGACGTTGGTGACGCGCTGGCTGCCCGCGGAGAGGCCGGCGCTGAAGGTCGGGCTCGTGCTGAAGGTGTTCGTGCCGCTGAAGGTGTTGGAGCCGTTCTGCGTCGCCAGCGTCGAGGGCAGGCGCGCGGCGTTGACGGTCGAGGAGCTGGCGTTGATGGCCGTGACGACGCTGTCGCCGGCAGACGCGCTGACGGCCGAGGCGGTCGTGGCGGTCGTCGCACTGTCGGCCGTCGTCGCGGACGCGGCGTTGCCGTTGAGGGCGGCCGTGATGGTCCCGGCCGAGAAGTTGCCCGAGGCGTCGCGCTTGACGATTGTGCCGGCCGTGTTGCCGTCCGTCGCCGAGTTGGCCGCGCCCGCGCCGCTCGCCAAGTTCGCCGCGCTCTGGCCCCCGACCGAGTTGACGACAGTCGCGGCCTGCGTCCCCGTCACGTCGCCGGCGAGGCTGCCGGTGAAGTCCGAGGCTGTCGCGGCCGACGCGCTCCGAATCGAGTAAGGCGTGGAACTGATGGGCTGGCGCGGAGTGAGCGTCGTGAAGGCTTGGTCGCCCACCTTGCGGACGCCTACCTCCAGGTAGCGCGCCGCGCCTGGGAACGCGCCCGCCCCGAAATCGAGCTGCACCGTGAAGAGGCCGTTGACGACCGCCACGGCCTGCGCGCCCGTGAATTGAATCGTCACGGGCGTGGGCTGCGGCTGCTGAGCGCCGCCGCTCGCCGCGTCGTAGAGCTTGAACTCCAACTCGTAGCTGCCGTTCGACGGCGCGCCGTCGTCCGTCAGCCGCCCCTGGTAGGTGAAGACGCTGCTCTGCGCCAGAGAGGTCTGGGCCGCTATTACTAGCAGGAAAGAGACGACTAAAAGCTTGAGCAGAGCGGTCTGGTGCCTCATGCGAGGTTCTCCTTAATGTTTTTGTTTCCGGGAAGCTCTGGCGGACGGCTGGCGGCGGCCGAATTTTTAAGTGTTCCGTGAGATGATTAGCGACCCCGACTCGAATTGCCGACTTCGTCCCGCGGGAACGGGGTTAAACGGCGGCAAATCAACTTTAAACCACCGGTTCGCCTGGCGTCAATGAGCAATATTTGGCGGGCCTCTGTGCCGGCTCTGCGTTCTCTGTGTCTCCGTGGTGAATGAGCCTAAGTGGCACTCACCACGGGGGCACAGAGAGCAGGGAGGGGGCACGGAGAAAAAATGAAATCAGGACATTAGCCCGTGTATTTTATCCCGCTGGCCTCACACTGTTAGGCGGTTTAAGCCGCTGGGCGGCTGAGCCCTTCTGGAGTCCTGTCCCCGAGACGGCCTCAAGGGGAAATTCAAACGAAAATGGGAACAGTATCAATGAAACATAGGGTCATAGTCTGTCTTGTTCTTTACATACTTTCTTCCGCAATCCTTCTGCTAACGAGCAGTCCGGCGCTGGGCCAAACTCCCTCGGGCTCAGTGCGCTACCACGTCGAAGACCTGGGCAAATTGCCCGGCTCCGAGAGTTCAATCGCCGCCGGAATCAACGACGCGGGCGACGTGGTCGGCTGGACGAGCACGGGGCTGACCGACGGCGGCAACCGCGCTTTCATCTACAAGAACGGGGGCTGGATGATCGAGCTCCAGCCGCTGCCCGGCTTCATAGGGTGCGTGGCGCGCGACATTAATAAGGCCGGGCAGGCGGTCGGCTACTGCGGACAGGGGATGTTCGACAAGCCGAAGCACGCCGTCAGGTGGGCGGCCGACGGGACGCCCGAGGACCTGGGCGTCTTCCCCGGCGGCACACATTCCGAAGCCTACGACATCAACGACGACGGCGACGTGGTCGGCGTCTCCGAAGGGGCGTACATGGAGACCTTTTTCACGCACGCCTTCCTCTACACGGACGAGGGCGGCATGGTCGACCTGACGCCGGGCGTCACCACTCCTTCGGCCGCGCACGGCATCAACAACAGGGCCGAGGGCGCGCAAGTAGTCGGCTACAAAAACAACGTCGCGTTCCTGTGGAGCGGCGGCGTCCTCAAAACTCTGGGCTCGCCCGCCAACTACGCCCACAGCTTCGGCTACGGCGTCAACGACTCGGGCGCGGTCGTCGGCTCCGCGAAAGTCCTTCAGCGCGAGGAAGAGGCGGCCGCGCGCTTTCAGACGGGCGCGGGCTGGCAGGCGCTGAGCGGCTTGGGCGCACGCAACATTCTGCGTGCGATCAACAACTCCGGCGTCGCCGTGGGCACCTCCGGCGATTATTCGCACTTCGCGTTGGTACACACGTCGGGCGCGGGCGTGCAGGACTTGAACACTTTGATTGACGCGCCCGAGACCTGGGCCATGAACGGCGCTTACGACATCAACGAGGCGGGGCAGATCGTGGGGAGCGCGCAGCACGGCCCGTCGGGCGAGTTCCGCGCCGTGCGCCTGACGCCCTTCAGCAACGCGGCCCCGGCCATTTCCGTCAACGACGTTCCCTTCATCGAACACAACGCGGGCGAGGCGGCCGTCTCCTTCACCGTCAAATTGTCCAGGGCCAGCGCCGAGACCGTCACGGTCAGGTACGGCACGTCGAACCGCACGGCCACGTCGCCCGCCGATTTCGTCGCCGTCCCCGGCACGACGCTGACCTTCGCCCCCGGCGAGACCTCTAAGACCGTCGCGGTCATGGTCAAGGGCGACTTGATAGACGAAGCGGACGAGACTTTCCGCCTGCTGCTCGCCAGCCCGACGGGCGCGGTCATCGCGGACAACGAGGGCGTCTGCACCATCGTAGACAACGACGCCGCACCGGCCGTCAGGGTCAACAGCCCGACGGTCGCCGAGACCAACGCCGCGACAACGGTCGCCTTCACCGTCAGCCTCTCCAAAGCGAGCGGGCAGAAGGTGACGGTCAACTACCAGACGGCGAACGGCACGGCCGTCGCGCCCGCGGACTACACGGCCCACACGGTCACGACGCTGACCTTCCTGCCCGGCGAGACCACGAAGACCGTGCAGGTCACTGTCGCGGGCGACACGCGCGACGAGGCGGCCGAGACCTTCAGGCTCGTGCTCTCCGCGCCGGCGAGCGCGACGATAGCGACGGCCACGGGCACCTGCACCATCACGGACAACGACCCGCCGCCGAGCATCACGATCACGGACGTGCAATCGCTTGAGCCGGACAGCGGCACTGCGAACGCCGTCTTCACCGTCAGGCTGTCGGCCCCGAGCGGGCAGAAGGTGACGGTCAACTACGCCACGGGCGGCGGCACCGCGGCCGCGGGCGGCGACTACAACGCCGTCGCGCTGACCGCCATCACGTTCCTCCCCGGTCAGACCACGAAGCTCGTCCCCGTACAGGTCCGCGGCGACCTCTCGAAGGAGGCCAACGAGACCTTCTTCGTCAACCTGAGCGGCGCGGCGGGCGCGGCCATCCTCGACGCGCAGGGGCGTGGGACGATTCTCAACGACGACTAAATCTACGGCGCTGAACTCGGCCCTGAGATGATTAAAGCGGCGGCCCCTTCTCGACGGGGCCGCCGCTCTCTTTATTTAATAAGGACTGGTCAATCGCCCCGTGACGGTCAGGAGCGGTCAGGCTTGCGCCCCCACACCTGCGTGACGACGAAACTCGTCATGACTGTTTCGGGGTCCGCCGCGACGCGCTCGCAGTCCAGAATCAATTCGTCCAACTCGGGCCCTTTCAAAATCCCTGCTTCGAGGACGCGTCGGCGCAGGGAGGCGGCGAACAGCACGGGCACGCGCTTGTAAGGGTGCCGGCCCTGGAGCGCGACGACGGCGGCCTTTATCTGAACGTCTTCGAGCCCGGCGCGGCGCAGCATCCCGTAAGTCCTGCGCCCGGCGTTGAAGTCGCCGCCGCCGGAGCGGAAGGCCGCGAGGATGACTTCTTTCAACCGCTCCCACTCCAAGCTCTCCGGGGAATACCCCCAGGCGGAAGCGTCCGGCTCCTGGACGGCAATCGTCCCGCCCAGTTTGGTCAGGCCCAACAACTCGGTCAAGAGTTCGTCGTCGCGCCCGACCGGCGCGAAGAGGAAGCGAACGTGCGTGAAGTCGAACGACTCGCGCGGCAGGCCCGTTCTGTAAGCGTCCTGTTCGAGAACTTCTACGTTCTCAAGCCCCTCTTCTAAAACGTGCGCCCGCGCCGCGGCGAGTTGCTTGGCGTCCGTGTCAACGCCCACGACTTTGCCGGCGGCACCGACCCTGCGGCTGAGCGGCTTGAGAATGCCGAGCGCGCCGCACCCCAGGTCTACGCACCTCCAGCCGGGCCGGATTCCGATCAGGTCGAGCATGGCCTCGGCCGCAGGCTCCCAGACTCTCGCCTGTAGCCTGAGGCGCTCAAGCTCGCTCGCGCTGTCGGACAAAAGGTAAGAGTCGGACGCCTGGGCCATTTATTTTTCGCCGTCCCCCGGCGCGGCTCTTTGCTCCCAGGGCAGCGGCGACGGCGGCTCATCGCCCGGCATCTGGTTGTGTGTGTTCTGCGACGCGATCAGCCAGGTCTTCTTCTGCTTCACGACGACGAAGGTGATTATCTCGCCGTGCGGCGGGATGGCCGTGCCGTCGGGCAGCGTCAGCGCGGGCCAGTCGGCGCTCGCCTGCACGATTGCGACTTCCGAGCTGACGAAGCGCACGCTCTCGATTGTGTGCTTCGGGCCGGGCTTCCGCCTGTAAACGGACTCGAAGACCCAAGCCCACATGCGCCCGTTCTGCTCGCGGCTCCTGACCTTCGTCCACCATCCAAAACGGTCTACCAACTCGAAGTCTTCCGTCTCCAGCGCCGCCAGCGCCTTCGCGTCCAGGCTGCGGTAAGCCGCGTCCCAGCGCTCGATCAACTCGCGCACCGCGCGCTCGTCGTTCGGTTTCGCGCTCGCCCCCGCGGAGAAGGCGACTACCGCCAGCAACGCCAGCAACATTCTATACACAGCCTCTTCCTCCTTCTACGAGCCGTTCACAGACCTCTACTGAATTAACGCGTGGAAAGGAGAAAGAACAGATCAGCCAGGGGGCCGGTGATAATAAGAAGGGCGATGCCGCGGCTGGCATCGCCCCTCCGTCAGTTCGTCCGATTCGGGGCGGACTGGTCGAGGAAGAGGTAACGCGCGCGGTGCTTCTCGGGTGCGGCGCGCGACTCGACGTCGAGGCGCATGACCTGCGCGTCGCCGTCATTGCCGGCCGCGGGCCAGTTCGGCAGCCCCGCGCCGTTCGGGTTCCCGGTCTTGATGAAGTTCGCGAAGTACGACTGCATGACTTCGGAGACTTTGTAATCGTCCGGCGTCCACGCGTAGACCTTGTTGGTCGCGAGGTTGCCGAGCGCGTATTCTATCTCTGCCGAATGAACCGCGCCGCGCGCGGGGGGAGGCGGCGGCCCCGCTTGTCCTCTCACGACTCCGCCGGCGAGTCCGGCGGTCGCGTTGCCCATCTCCTGCCTCATCTCGGGCCGCGGCCGCGCGTAGAGGTAGCGGTAGACGGGCTTGCCGGCCGTGCGCGCGTGCAGGTCCGACCACTTCCAGGTGCTGTAGGCGATGAAGAGGTCGCCGGCGAGGTCCGTGGCGGACGCGATGACCTCCTCCCTCGTCGTCGCGGGGTAGAGCTTGAGCGCCTCGTCCGCTCGCTCGCCGTAGACTCTGCGCACGGCCTTTTCGTAGTTCTCCGGCGTGGGCTCCTGGCCCTGTAGCAGGAAGCCCCAGTTCATCTCCTCCGAGTTCCAGCCCGCGAGCAGCGGGACGCGCGCCTGTCGCCCCGACGCGTAAATGGCCGCGGGGTCTTCCGGCAGGAAGTAGCCGTCCACGGTGATGGGGAAGCGCCCGACGCTCGCGAAGCCCCCCTTGGTCGCCGGCTCGAAAATCTGCTGCGTCGTCATCGCGCGCAGCGCTTTGAGCGAGGGCGCGCCCAGCTCCGCCGCGAACTTCGCGCCCATTTGTTCGGCCTGCGCGAGCGGGACGGCGCGCAGCGTGCCCGTGATCGCGCCGCTCTCGCCTATGGCCCCGGCGATGAGGTCTTTCGAGAGCGGCGAGGCCATCAGCGCGCTGACAGAGACGGAGCCGGCCGATTCGCCCGCGATGGTGACTCTACTTGGGTCGCCGCCGAAGGCCGCGATGTTCTCGCGCACCCAGCGGAGCGCAGCCGCCTGGTCTTGCAGGGCGTAGTTGCCAGACGCCTTGTGCGGCGATTCTTTCGTCAGCTCCGGGTGCGCGAAGAAGCCGAAGACGCCTAAGCGGTAGTTGACTGTGACGGCGACGACGCCCCTGCGTGACATGCTCTCGCCGTCGTAACGCGGCTCGTCGCCCGAGCCGGCGACGAACCCGCCGCCGTAGAAGTAGACGAGCACGGGAAGGCGCTCCTTGTCCGACTTCGCGGGCGTCCAGACGTTGAGGTAAAGGCAGTCTTCGCTCATCCCGCCGGAGCGGAAATTCATGTCGCCGAAGATGGGGGCCTGCATGCAGCGCGGGCCGAACTGCGTGGCCTGCCGCACGCCCTTCCACTTGCTGACGGGCTGCGGCGGCTTCCAGCGTAGGTCGCCGACGGGCGGCGCGGCGAAGGGCACGCCCTTGAACGTGCGAATTCCTGTGCCAGAATCTGCGCTCCCTTCAACGACGCCGCCGGCCGTCTTCACGCGCTCGCCCTTCGACGGGTCGACGGCCGAGACATCGCCGGCCAGAGTCGTGGCGAGCAGGAACGCGGCGGTCAAGAGCATAATTGGTCGCTTCATCTTTAACGGCTCCTCGTGTCTTCAAAGTTACATCTTCTTGAGACGCAGCATCAGCACGTCGTGCGGGGGGACGGTCGCGGAGAGCGCGCGCTTCGTGGTGCCCAGGTCGCGGCCCGACCAGAGGTCGCGCACGGCGTACTCGGTCAGGTCGAAGCGGGCCGCCCTTTTCGCGAACGTGTCGCCGACCTGCTCACGCTTCCAGTCGAAAGAGAATTCGTGCGGCGACTCGCCGCGGTTCAAAACGGCCATCGCCCAGTCGCTGCCCGTCAGCGGCTTGAACCAGACTTCCACCTTGTCCTTCACCGAATACTGAAACCCCTGCACGCCGAGCGGGTCCTGGTTGACCGCGATCACTTCCCGGTTCGTCAGGATTTCTCTCGTCTCCTTCGTCATGTTGCGCAGGTCGTTCCCGGCGATGAGCGGGGCCGCGAGCATGGCCCACATGGAGAAGTGCGCGCGGTCCTCGCTCACGCTCATGCCGTTGCCGACTTCGAGCATGTCGGGGTCGTTCCAGTGGCCCGGCCCCGCGTGCTCGCGCAAGCCCTTCTGCATGTCCAGAATCTTCATCGTGCCGAGCGACTTCCAGGTGCCGTGGTCCTTGACGCAGTCGAAGCAGTCGGTGATGTCGCCGGTCGTGCGCCAGAGGTGCCCGATCTTCTTGCCCCACTCCCAGGGCTTGTCCGTGCCCCACTCACAGATGCTGAAGACCATTGGGCGGCCCGCCGCGTAGAGCGCGTCGCGCATGGTCAGGTAAGCGCCCTCGGCCTTCAACCCTTCCGTGTTGCACCAGTCGTATTTGAGATAGTCCACGCCCCACTGCGCGTAAGTCAGCGCGTCCTGGAACTCGCGCCCGCGGCTGCCGGGTTTGCCGCCGCACGTCTTCCAGCCCGCGTCGGAGTAGATGCCGAACTTCAACCCCTTCGAGTGTACGTAGTCGGCCAGCGCCTTCATGCCGCTGGGGAAGCGCGCCGGGTCCGGCTTGATGAAGCCGAGCGCGTCGCGCTCGCCGTGCCAGCAGTCGTCTATGTTGACGTAGAGGTAGCCCGCGTCCTTCATCCCCGAAGAGATTATCGCGTCGGCCGTCTCGCGTATCAGCGCCTCGTTGACGTTGCAGCCGAACTTGTTCCAACTGTTCCAACCCATCGGCGGCGTCTGTGCCAGTTGCTCGAACTTCTGGCCGTGGGCGGCGGCGCTGAAGAAGGCGGAAAGCAGAAGGCAGAAGACGCCAGGCAGAATTCGTTTCATCTGAGGTTCACCGTCCCCGATTCTCTCTGTGTGGACTTTCTCGCGCCTGACTATATCAAATTCAAAACTCAAGCTACAGATCGACCCAAATTAAAACTTGAAAAGGAGGCGGGAATGGAAGAGAATGCGCCTACCCAAGCTCCTGCAATCAAGATTTCTACGACAAGGCAGACCGCGCATGAAAACCTCAGCGCCTTCTACGGCAACGCAGACGTGTTGGCAGACCTTTTGTCCGCGAAGGCAACAAACCTTCGCGCCGCTCCTGACGCTCCTTCTGTTGACTCTCTTCGCCGGCGGCGAGACCGCCCGCGCGCAGCAGCCGCCAGTGCTCAACGACCCCGTGGACGTGAGCCAGGATTTTCAAAGGATGGAGCAGGTCTACTTCGTGGGGGGCAAGGTCACAGACTTCAACCCGGCGACGGGCCAGGGCGCGCTGCGGTGGGACAGGTATCAGCGCGGCACCACGCTCTCCTTCAACAAGGTGGACGTGACGCTGGGCAAAGGCAAGGGCACGGAGTTCCCAGGCACAGAGTACGACCAGGACCCTGTGCTCCCGTTCTCCATCACCTTCGTCAGCCCGCGCACCGTCCGCCTGCGCTTCAACACGCGCAACGCCCCGCTCGGCGACGGCGCGTCACTCATGCTCGCGGGCCCCGTCGCGCGCGACAACTCGTGGCGCGTCGAGCAGACCGACAAGGACGTGACCTACACGAGCGCCGCGGGCCGCGTCCGCCTCGTCAAAGACCCGTGGCACGTCGAGTTCTACGACGGCCAGGGGCGGTTGCTAACGCGCACGCAGACGGCGGGCGACCCCGCGACCTACTTCACGCCCGTGCCTTTCTCCTTCATCCGCCGCGCACAGGATTTGGCGCGGCGCACGGCCGCGGCCTTCCAGCTCTCGCACGACGAGAAGATTTTTGGCACAGGCGAGTCGTTCACGCGCCTGGACAAGCGCGGGCAGAAGGTCAACGCCTGGACGCGCGACGGGATGGGCGTGCAGAACGAGTTCATGTACAAGCCGATCCCGTTCTTCCTCTCCAGCCGCGGCTACGGCATGTTTGTGCACACCTCGACGCCCGTCACCTTCGACTTCGGCAAGACCTTCGACCAGCACAACACCATCTACACCGGCGACGAGCAGTTCGACATCTTCGTCTTCCTCGGCGAGCCCAAAGACATTCTCTCGGAGTACACACAACTCACGGGTCGGAGCCCCGTCCCGCCGCTCTGGTCGTTCGGCTTCTGGATGAGCCGCATCACCTACAAGGCCGAGGACGAGGTGCGCGACGTGGCCGCGAAGCTGCGCCAGCACCGCATCCCCTCGGACGTGATACACCTCGACACGGGCTGGTTCGAGACGGACTGGCGCAGCAACTTCGAGTTCTCCAAGACGCGCTTCCGGGACGCCGGGAAGATGATCAGTGATTTGAAGAAGCAGGGCTTCCGCGTCAGCCTCTGGCAGTACACTTACTTCACGCCGAAGAACGAGCTTTACGACGAGATCGTCTCGAAGGGCTACGCCGTCAAGAATGAGTCGGGCGGGCTGCCGTTCGAAGACGCCGTGCTCGACATGAGTAATCCGGCGGCGGTGAAGTGGTATCAGGGGAAACTCGCGAGCCTTCTCAAGATGGGCGTCGGCGCGATCAAGGTGGACTTCGGCGAGGGCGCGCCCGTCAACGGGCTCTACGGCTCGGGCCGCTCGGGCCTCTACGAGCACAACCTCTACCCGCTGCGTTACAACAAGGCCGTCGCGGACATCACCAGAGAGGTGACGGGCGAGAACATCATCTGGGCCAGGGCCGCGTGGGCCGGGAGCCAGCGTTACCCCTTGCACTGGGGCGGCGACGCGGAGAACACGGATTCCGCGATGGCCGCGCAACTGCGCGGCGGGCTTTCATTCGGACTCTCGGGGTTCACCTACTGGAGCCATGACGCGGGCGGCTTCGTCAACAAAGCGCCGCGCGACCTCTACCGCCGCTGGCTGGCCTGGGGCGTCTTGACCTCGCACACGCGCGCGCACGGCGCGCCGCCGCGCGAGCCCTGGGAGTATGACGAGGCGCTGACCGAAGATTTCCGGCGCGCGCTCGGCCTGAAATACTCGCTCATGCCATACATCATCGCGCAGGCCAAAGACTCTTCGGCGCGCGGCTTCCCCATGCTGCGCACGCTCTTCTTCGAGTACCCGCAGGACCCTACCTCGTGGACGATTGACGACGAGTACATGTTCGGGAGCAGCCTGCTCGTGGCCCCGCTGATGGAGGAGGGACGCGACGCGCGCAAGGTCTATCTCCCGCCCGGCGCGTGGATCGATTACCAGACGGGCAAGGTCTACCGCGGCGCGCAGTGGCACACGATCACGGCCGGGCAGATTCCCGTCGTCCTGCTCGTCAAAGACCACACGGTCCTCCCGCACATCAGCGTGGCGCAGAGCACGTCCGAGATGGACTGGGCGAACGTGGAGCTGCGCGTCTTCGCGACAGACAACGCGGCGGCGAGCGGCCTCTTCGCACTGCCCGACGGGAAGCTGCAGACGCTAGACCTCGACGCAAGCCAAAACAGCTTCGCGCTGAGAAGCGACCCGCTCCGCGGCAGAGTCAAGTGGAAAGTCGTCCGCGCGCAGACGCAGTAAGGAATAAAGGTTAAGAAACTGTTTGAAAGTCCTGTCAGGGACGATTGGTAATAGCCCAGCACTTCAGTGCTGGGAAAGGCCGTATAGAAATTCGCAGTCCCGTAGGGACGGCTGAAAATTAGTCCCCCGAGATTCAGTCGTCCCTACGGGACGAGAAGACCTCTTACTTTTCAAACGGCTTCTAACAACATAAATGAAGAAGCAAACTCTTCTGCGGCGATTGGCGCTCCTGCTCGTCGCCTGCCTCGTTCTTAACTCCTCGGCCGCTCGCTCGTCGCCCGCCGACTCGGCGCAGCGTTTCTTCCCGGTCAAAGATTTGATGAGCGTGGGCGTCTATTACTACCCGGAGCACTGGCCGCGCGAGCAGTGGGAGCGCGACTTCGCCAACATGGAGAAGATGGGCTTCGAGTTCGTACACATGGCGGAGTTCGCCTGGGCGTTCATGGAGCCCGAGGAGGGCAAGTTCGATTTCGAGTGGCTCGACCACGCAGTCGCCCTGGCCGCGCGCCACAACCTGCGCGTCATCCTCTGCACGCCGACGCCGACGCCGCCCGCGTGGATGTACGAAAAATACCCGAACGCTTACCTGGTGGGCCAGGACGGGCGGAGGCGCGAGCACGGCTCGCGCGGCAACAACGCGCTGGCCGACCCCGACTACCGCCGCCTCACCGAGCGCGTCGTCACGGAGATGGCTAAGCGCTACGGGCGCAACCCCGCTGTCTGGGGCTGGCAACTCGACAACGAGCCGCAGGGCTTCCCGGATTACAGCCCCTCGGCGCAAAGTGCCTTTCGCGATTGGCTCCGTGCGCGCTACAAGACGGTTGACGTTCTGAACCGAGAGTGGGGCGCGAACTTCTGGAGTCTGAAGTACAACAGCTTCGACCAAATCATCGCCCCGAACCCGACGCTGCTCTACGGCCCCAGCCCGCACGCCGTGCTCGATTACCGCCGCTTCACCGCGGACCTGATAGCGGACTTCCTCAACTGGCAGGCCGCGCTGCTACGCCGCCACGCAAGCCCCGCGCAGTGGATCACGACCAACTACATCTCCAACATAGGGAGCGCGGACCCGCGCCGCTCGGACGAGTTGGACTTCATCTCCTACACCATGTACCCGGTCGGCGGCGGCGCGGGGCTCGGCGAGGACGGCTTCCGCCTGGGCTGGCAGGACGGCATAGCCTTCGCCAATTCGTTCTACAAGAGCATCAACGGCGTGACCGGCGTGATGGAATTGCAGCCGGGCCAGGTCAACTGGGCCTGGATTAATCCGCAGCCGATGCCGGGCGTGATACGCATGTGGCTCTGGCACGCCTTCGCGGGCGGCTGCTCGTTTGCCTGCACCTACCGCTACCGCCAGCCGCTCTACGGCAGCGAGCAGTATCACTACGGCATCGTCGGCACGGACGGCGTCACTCCCAGCCCCGGCGGCTTGCAGTACAGCCAGGTCGCGCGCGAGATGAAGGAGCTGCGCGCGAAGTTCGACGCGAAGGCCCAGCCTCCCGCGGACTACGCGGCGCGCAGGACCGCGATTCTCTGGAACCACGAAAACCTCTGGAACATAGACCAGCAGAAGCAGACCGGCCTCTGGGACACCTGGGGCCACATGTTCCGCTACATGGGCGCGGTTAAATCCTTCGGCGCGCCGCTCGACTACTTAAGCGAGGCCGACGATTTCTCGAAGTACAAAGTCCTGATCGCGCCGGCTTATCAACTGATTGACGAGGGGTTGGTGAGCAAGTGGCAGCGCTACGCCGAAGCCGGCGGCCACCTGGTCTTGACGGCGCGCACGGGGCAGAAGCGTAAGAACGGCCAACTGTGGGAGGCGCGCTGGGCCGAGCCCATCTACAAGCTCATCGGGGCCGAAGTCTCCTTCTTCGACCTGCTCCTGGAAAGCGGCAGGGGCGAGGTCAGCAGGAACGGCGAGGTCTACCAGTGGAACGTCTGGGCCGACGTGCTGAAGCCGCTCGCGGGGACGGAGAGTTTGGCCCAATATTCGAATCAGTTCTACGCGGGGCAGAGCGCCGCGACTTACAGGCGGGTCGGGAAGGGGAGCGTGACCTACGTCGGCGTGCAGACGAGGGACGGCCGGCTGGAAAGGGAAGTCTTGCGCGAAGTCTACAAGCGCGCGGGGCTCCAGACGGCGGACTACCCGGCGGGCGTTTACGTTGACTGGCGCGACGGCTTCTGGGTCGCCGTCAACTACTCCTCGCGCCCGGCCGACATCCCCGTGCCGAAGGGGGCGGAAATCCTGTACGGCAGCCAGCCGCTCAAGTCGGCCGACGTGCTCGTCTGGAAGTGAGCCGGAATAAAGAGACAATAAATGAGACTGCGCTTCAAGCTCACAATAACTTCGGTGGCCGTGGCTTTATTCATCTGCGCGGCCGCGCCGCCTCGTGCGACTTCCTCTTTCCAGGCTTCCGCCTACCAGTACCCTTTCCAAAACCCGGACCTGCCGGCCGAGGAGAGGATCACGAACATTCTTTCGCTGATGACGCTCGAAGAGAAGGTGGAGTGTCTGGGGACGACGCCGAGCGTGCCGCGCCTTGGCATCCGCGGCGCGAACCACATGGAGGGCATACACGGGCTCTCCGTCGGCGGGCCGGGCAAGTGGGGAGGGGAAGTGTCCGTGCCGACGACGACCTTCCCACAAGGGTACGGGCTCGGCGAGACGTGGGACCCGGAACTGTTGCGCCGCGCGGCGGCGGTCGAGGGCCACGAGGCGCGCTACATTTTTCAGACCGAGAAGTTCAGGAAGAGCCGCAGCGGGTTAGTCATACGCTCGCCGAACGCCGACCTCGGGCGCGACCCGCGCTGGGGCCGCACGGAGGAGTGCTACGGCGAAGACCCTTACCTGACGGGCACCCTGACGGTCGCCTTCGTCAAGGGCTTACAGGGCGACCACCCCAAGTACTGGCAGACGGCCTCGCTCCTCAAACATTTCCTCGCCAACAGCAACGAGAACGAGCGCGGCAGCTCGTCCTCGAATTTCGACGAGAGACTTTTCCGCGAATATTATTCTGTGCCATTTCGAATGGGCATCGTGGAGGGCGGCTCGCGCGCCTTCATGGCCTCTTACAACGCCGTCAACGGCACGCCCATGCACGTCAACCCCATCCTGAAAGAGGTGACGGTCAAAGAGTGGGGCGAGGACGGCATCATCTGCACGGACGGCGGCGGGATGAAACTTCTGGTCACGGGCCACAAGCGTTTTCCGGGCTTCGAGGAGGCGTCGGCCGCAGTCATCAAGTCCGGCATAGGGCAGTTCCTGGACGACTACCGAGAGCCTGTGCGCGGGGCGCTGAAGAAGAAGCTGTTGACCGAAGCGGACATAGACGTTGTCCTGAGAAACACTTTCCGCGTGATGCTCCGGCTCGGCCTCTTAGACCCGCCCGAGCGCGTCCCCTACACGAAGATTAAAGACACGGGCGAGCCCTGGCTGACCGAGGAGCACAAGTCGCTCGCGCGGCTGGTGACGCAGAAGTCAATCGTCCTCTTGAAGAATGCGAGTGGCCTGCTCCCGCTCGACCGCCGCTCGCTGAAATCAATCGCCGTCATAGGGCCGCGCGCCGACCAAGTCCTGCTCGACTGGTACAGCGGGACGCCGCCCTACGTCGTCACGCCGCTCCGGGGGATAAGGGACAAGGTCGGGGCGGGCGTCGAAGTCAGGCACGCGAAGGGCGACGACAACGAAGAGACTGAAAGCGTCGCGCGCTCGGCGGACGCCGTCGTTGTCGTCGTCGGCAACCACCCGACGTGCGACGCGGGCTGGGAGAAGTGCCCTACGCCGAGCGACGGCAAGGAGGCTGTCGACCGCCTCTCCATCAACCTTGAGCAGGAGGAGTTGATTAAGCGCGTCTACGCGGCGAACCCGAAAACAATCGTCGTGCTGCGGGCGAGCTTCCCTTACGCGATTAACTGGACGCAGGAGAACGTGCCGGCCATCGTCCACCTCGCGAACAACAGCCAGGAGGAGGGCAACGCCCTGGCCGACGTGCTCTTCGGCGACTACAACCCCGCGGGCCGCCTCGTGCAGACCTGGCCCAAATCCGCGGAGCAACTGCCGCCCATGATGGACTACGACATACGCCGCGGCCGCACCTACATGTACTTCAAGGGCGAGCCCCTTTACCCCTTCGGCTACGGCCTGAGCTACACCACTTTCAGTTACTCGAACTTGCGCGCGAGCGCCGTCCACCGCAGCCCGACCAGCCTGATCAACGTCAGCGTGGACGTGAAGAACACGGGCCGGCGGGCGGGCGAAGAGGTCGTGCAGCTCTACGTCAAACACCTGGACTCGGCCGTCGAGCGCCCGCTCAAGGAGCTGAAAGGCTTCGCCCGCGTCGCCCTGCGTCCGGGCGAAACGGAGACCGTCCAATTAACTCTCAAGGGAGAACAACTAGCCTACTGGGACGCCGCGCGCCGCCGCTTCACCGTCGAGGACGGCAGCGTCTCGGTCATGGTCGGGAGTTCCTCCGCCGACATCAAACTGGAAAAGGTCGTCCGCGTCAGGGGAAGAAATTAAAGGCAATGATGAATGATGAGCTTCGCGGGATGAATAAAAGAAGAAAGCTTTTTAATTCATCATTCATCATTCTGCATTCCGCATTCCTCCTCCTCTCCATCCCTCTGTTAATTCGCCCCGCGTCGGCGCGCGCGGCCGCGGGGCCTTACAGGTGGCGGAGCGTGGTGATCGTCGGCGGCGGTTTCGTCACGGGCCTCATCACGCACCCGACGCAGCGCGGTCTGATTTACGCGCGCACGGACGTGGGAGGCGCTTACCGCCGCGACTCGCCCGCGGGCGAGTGGATTCCCATCACGGACATGATAGGGATGAGCGACTGGCACTTGACGGGGATCGAGAGCCTGGCCGTTGACCCGTCCCGTCCGAACCGCGTGTACCTGGCCGCGGGCATCTACACCAACCCGCGCGTCCGCGAAGGCGCTGTCCTGCGCTCGGAAGATGGCGGCCGCACCTGGCGTCGCACGGACATGCCTTTCAAGATGGGCGGCAACGAGGCGGGCCGCGCGAACGGCGAGCGCCTCGCGGTTGACCCCAACGACGGCGACGTTCTTTTCTTCGGCTCGCGGCGCGACGGCCTCTGGCGCAGCGCCGACCGCGGCGCGACCTGGAAGAAGGTCGAGAGCTTTCCTTCCAACTTCGAGCACGGCGTGGACATAGGCGAGTCCGGCCCCGTGCCTTACGAGAGGCAGGCGGTCGGGATAGTCTTCGTGCAGTTCGACGCGCGCGGCGGGACGCGCGGTCAGCCGACGCAAACTATCTACTTAGGAGTGTCAACGCCGGACACGAGCCTCTACCGCAGCACGGACGGCGGAAAGTCTTGGGCCCACGTCCACGACCAGCCGGAAGGCTTGCGGCCCAACCACGCCGCGCTCGCCTCAGACGGGATGCTCTATCTCACGTACGGCAGGGAGCCTGGGCCGAACACCATGACCGACGGCGCGGTCTGGCGCTACGACACGCGAAAAAATATTTGGGCCAATATCACGCCAATCAAGCCCGGCGCGGGCGACCGCTTCGGCTACGGCGGCGTGAGCGTTGACGCCCGCCGGCCGCGCACGCTCGTGGTCGTCACCTTCGCGCGCTGGGACCGCGGCGACGAAATCTTTCGCAGCACGGACGGCGGCGAACACTGGACGGCCGTCGGGCCGAAGGCCGTCCGCACGGCGCACGACGCGCGCTGGCTCTACTGGCATCGCGCCGAGCCTTCCGCCACGGGCTGGATGGGCGACGTGGAGATTGACCCGTTCGACTCGGACCGCGTGCTCTACGTCACGGGGCAGGGCGTCTGGGAGAGTAATGACGTGACCGCCGCGGACAGGGGGAAGCGGACGCACTGGGCTTTCAGCTCGCGCGGGCTCGAAGAGACAGTGGCGCTGGACCTCATCAGCCCGCCCGCGGGCGCGCACCTCGTCAGCGGCGTCGGCGACATAGGCGGCTTCCGCCACGACCGGCTGGACGTGTCGCCGCCCGAGGGCATGTTCAGCAACCCCATCTTCGCCAACACGGAGAGTCTGGACTTCGCTGAGAGAGACCCGTCGTTCATCGTCCGCACGGGGACGAGCCAGCACGGGCGAGAGCGGGGGCAGCGTCGCGGGGCTTACTCCCTTGACGGCGCGAAGAGCTGGACGCCGTTCGCGGCGGAGCCCGACGGCGACGGCGCGGGCACGGTCGCGGTCTCTGCCGACGGGCGGACGATTGTCTGGACCCCGCGCGGCGGCGTCGCGCACTACTCGCGAGACCGGGGCGCGACGTGGCGGCAGGCCGCGGGACTCTCCACGCGTATGCCGGTCGTCTCCGACCGCGTCAACCCGAACAAGTTTTACGCTTACGACCTGCGCCGCGGTCAGGTCTACGCGAGCACGGACGGCGGAGAGACGTTCTCCGTGAGGGCCGGGAACCTGCCGGCGGGTTACGTGACTTTGCGCGCCGCGCCCGGCTTCGAGGGCGAGTTGTGGCTTTCGAGCGGCAGCGGCGCGCGCCACACGGCGGGCAGCGGCCTTTACCGTTCGACTGACTCGGGGCAGAGTTTTGTCAGAGTGAAGAGCATCGCGGAAGTCTACGCGCTCGGCTTCGGGAAGGCCGCGCCGGGCCGCCGCTACCCGGCCGTTTACGTCGCGGGGAAGGTCGGAACCGTTCAGGGCCTCTTCCGTTCGGACGACACGGGCCAGACCTGGACGCGCATCAACGACGACCGACACCAGTTCGGCCAGATCAACGTCATCACGGGCGACCCGCGCATCTACGGCCGCGTTTATATCGGCACAGGCGGCCGCGGCATCCTCTACGGCGAACCTGTGAACTAAGATGAAGTAATGTAGGTTTATCCCCGGAGGGGATGAACATGATAGCCGGGGGCAAGCAAACGCAGTTTGCGCCGCCACCGGAAAGGATGAGTGAAAATATTTCGACCCTGAAGGGGTCGCGCCTCAATGTTGCGAGGCGCGACCCCTTCAGGGTCGGAGGGCGGGAAGACTAATTATCTGAATTCACCTCTCTTCGATAATCACTAAATCCCACGGGCCGAGCTCGACCGGCTGAGACTTGTTGACGGCCTTCTTCGTCAGGAGGTCGACGCCGCTCGCGTACGGGTAAGTGAAAGTCTGGCCCTGGCTCGAATAGTTCAGGTAGTAGTGTAGATTCTTGCCGGCGTTGTCCACGCCGTGCCTGACGCGCACGGGCGCGGCCAACTGCTGGTCGGGCCCTTCGAGTCCGGCGAGCTTCAGGACATCCAGCAACACCCTCTCCTGCAACTTGTCCGAGAGGAACGTGCCCTCGTAGGTCAGCGTGCCCTTGCCGAAGGTGTTGCGCGTGAGCGCGGGCCACTTGCCGTAGAACGGGTGGTCGTAGTAGGCGAGCGCGACGGCCTTCTCCGGGATGATGAACTCGGCCCAGGCGCGGGCCGTGTTCTCTTCGCCCGTCTGGTAAGGATCATTTTTGAGCTTTAAGGGCTGTTGCAGGTTGGCGAACTCCTGGTAGTAGAACCCCGCGGCCTCGCGCAAGGGGCCGGGCGCTTTCGCCCAGCGCACGGTCGAGTGCTCGTTCGTGAACCCGCTCTTGAAACTCATGACGAGGTGGCCGCCCTGGCGCACGAAGTCCGAGAGCTTCTGCAAGAGCGCGTCCGAGGCGACGTAGAGCGGCGGGACGACGATGACTTTGTAGTCGTTGAAATTCGTGCTCTGCGGGAAGACGAAGTCCACGCCGACGTTCTGGCGGTAGAGCGCGCCGTACATCTGATGAAGCACGGTCTGGTAGTTCACGCGGTTGTCGAACGGCATGGACTGTATGCCGTGGAAAGAGTCCACGCTGTAAAGGAGCGCCACGCGGTTGGTCTTCTTCAGGTTGACGAGGCGCGGGCCCAGCTCCTTCAACTCGTGCGCCGTGCGCGACACTTCAGCGTAGGCGCGGTTCGGTTCGAGGTCGTGCGAGAGGACGCCCTTCCAGTAGGTCTCCTGGCCGTAGTGGAGCGAGTGCCAGTGCCAGTAGGCGACCATGTTCGCGCCGCTCGCGAGGTGGCTGTAGACGTTCAGGCGCAACTGCCCGTCGTAGGGCGGGAACTGCGTCTTGGAGTCCCAGCCGATGGTCTGCGCGTTGGTCTCCGTGATGAGGTAGTTCTGCCGCTTGAGCGAGCGCGTGAGGTCGCCGGAAATGGCCCAGTCCGAGCCGTCGATGGCGTCCGGCCCGACGGCCCACGGCGCGTAAGGGTTCGTGCCCGCGATGTCCAGGTTCTGCGCGATGTCGTACTGGTTGATGTCGGTTCGCACCCCGCCGACGAAGTTGTGGCAGACGAACTGGTCCGGCCGCTTGTACTCGTTGACGATGCGCGCCTGCCAGGCCAGGTAGTCCGTGGCGATCTTATGCTGGTAGCGCTCCCATTCGAGCTTGTAGCCCGGGTTGAGTATGCCGTCGCGCGGCGGCAGCTCGTCCCAGTCGTTGATTCTCTGGCCCCAGTAGTTCAAGCCCCAGGCTTTATTTAACTCGCCCGCCGCGCCGAATTTCTTCTTCAGGTATTCGGTGAAGGCGACCTGCACGTTGGGGCCGGCCGTGCCGTAAGCGGTCGTCTCGTTGTCGACCTGGTAGCCGATGACGGCCGGGTGGTTCTTGTAGTGAGAGAGGATTTGGCGTATGACGCGCTCGGCGTAGAAGAGGAAGGTGGGGTTCGTCACGTCCATGTTCTGCCGCATGCCGTAAGTGGGGCGTTCATTGCCGAGCCGCTGTGCCAAAACTTCGGGGTGCTTGCGGTAGAGCCAGGCGGGGATGGAATAGGTCGGCGTGCCCATGAGGATTTTGATGCCGGCCTTGTGCATGCGGTCGACGATGCGGTCCATCCAGGCGAAGTCGAAGCGCCCGTCCTCCGGCTCCCAAAGGCCCCAACTAGACTCGCCCATCCGCACGAGGTTGATCCCCGCGTCCTTCATCATCTGCACGTCCTTGTCGAGGCGCTCGTAGGGCATGTACTCGTGATAATAGGAGACGCCGTAAAGAATCGTGCTCATGCGCCACGGCTGGGCTTGCGCCCCGGCCGTGCGCAGACCGGCAACGAGAATGCTGAAAAGAATCAGGGCGGCGCTGACTTTCTTTCTGCGGGTGAACATAGACACGACAAACTCCTCCGTAGAAGTCTTCCGACTCGTCCGACACGATTGAGATTAAGTTTTGAAACGGGCGCTGGCTTGAAGAACGGAAATTTGTGTAAGCCGGGCGCATTATACACGGTCGAGGTCGAGGCCGTTAACCTTCAGTGCGAAGGCGTGCGCGCCGGGCGGCCCCGGCGGCAGTTGGACACGCAAGCCCGCCTCGTCCTGCGACCAGCGGAGTCGGCCGCGGTGGCCTAGCAGCTCGACGTTCCTGACTTTGCCCGCGGTATTCCCGATGGGCGCGATGGTCACCTCGCGCCGCTCGGGCCAGCCCATGAAGAAGGCGTAGAGCGTCTGCCCTTTGCGCGTGAAGCGCACGTCCTCGGCCGTCAAGTCCTTGCGCTTGCTTTCGTTGAATTTGGCATCTCCTGACGAAGCCTGCGTGCTCGGCCCCGCGCCGTAAATCTTCCACGGGCGCGTCGCGTAGATGGCCTCGCCGTTGGTCGCCATCCAGTCGGTTATCGCCGCGAGGATTTTCAACTCTTCGGCGTCGAGCATCCCGCTGTTCGGCAGCGGGAAATTTAATAGGAGGTTGCCGTTCCGGCTGACGACATCCACCAGCATGTCTATCACCGTCTTCGGCGTCTTGTAAGGCGCACCTTTAAGATAGTGCCAGTTGCCGACGCAGGTGTGCGACTGCCACGGCGCGGGCCAGATTGTTTCGACCACGCCGCGCTCCACGTCCATCGCGCACGTCCCAGTCTCGCAGTCCTCGCGCTTCTTACTCAACTGGACCGCCTCGACGCGCCCGCCGTGCCGCCGCGCGCTCAGGTTGTAGAGGTTCGCCGTCTGCATCAGCCCCAGGTCGCCGAACGGAATCTCGCCGTCCGTGTAGAGCAGGTCGGGCTCGTACTTGTCCACGAGGTCCCTGATGCGCAAGTACCACCGGCGCTTGAACGCCTCGGACGTGTTGTCCAGGTTCCAGGGCAGGTCCACGTAGACTTCCCTGATGTCGTGGTAGAGGTCCGCGAACTCCGTGTCGACGCCGTCGTAAGGGACGCCCGCGAGCGGCCCCTGCTTGTCGCTTCCCTTGCTGACGGAGAACCACTTGTAGCTCATCGCGAGGTGCTCGCTCACGCCGAAGCGCAGTCCGTGCTTCAGCGCGGCCTTGCGGAACAACCCGACGATGTCGCGCCGCGGCCCCATCCTGACGGAGTTCCAGCGCGTGTGTTTGGAGTCCCAGAGGTCGAAGTTGTCGTGGTGTACGGCGAGGCTGACGAAATACTTCGCGCCGGCCTTCTGGTAGAGGCCGACGAGGTAGTCGGCGTCGAACTTGTCGGCCTTCCACGTCGGGATGATGTCTTTGAAGCCGAACTTCGAAGGGTGGCCGTAGGTCTTGACGTGGTGCTCGTACTGCCACTCGCCCTGTATGTACATGTTGCGCGCGTACCAGTCGCCGTACTCCGTCGCGGATTGCGGCCCCCAGTGCGCCCAGATGCCGAACTTCGCGTCGCGGAACCAGGAGGGAATCTTGTACGCCCTGAGCGATTCGCGCGTCCCCTTGAATGGGCCAGACTGAATCGGCGGGAGCGTCTCGTCACTTGCGAAAGCGTGCGCTCCCTTCAGGGCGGGCACTGCCGCCGCCAGCAGCTTGAGCAGAGTCCGCCGCGTCATGGGCATAAGGGGTTCGCTCCTTATATGTTAAAGCTTGTTCTCGGCCCGGACTGGGTGAGATTGGGATTCGGTTTCCCGGTTCGCGTTCAATGCGCGGGCTTGCCGAAGCGGCGCACGTAGGCGACGAGGGACCTGATCTCGCTCCTTGAGAGCTTCTTGCCGAAGGCGGGCATCTCGTCCTTGCCCTCCGTGATGGACTCTACGAAGCGCTCGTCGCGCGCCTCCTTCTTCCACCACTCCTCGTCCGTGAAGTCCGGGACCGAGAGCATCCGGCCGACGACCGTCTCGCCGCGCCCGTCCGCGCCGTGGCACCTGGCACACTTTTCGTTGAAGAGGGCTTTGGCGCGCGCCAACTGCTCCGGCGAGACGGGCTTCGACTCCTTCCTCTCCTCCTGCGGCCTGCGCGCGTCGGCGCGCGGCGAGCCGAAAAGGTGCGCGCCGCAGCAGGCCGCGAGCGCGGCGGCGAGTGCCCAGACTTTGAACGACAAGCTCATGCGCGCCAATTTATCAGAAAAGCAATTGATTCCGAAAGCGGGGTGAAAGTCGTGGCCCGGGGCTCAAATTCGGCCGGTCTTTGTTGGCCGGAATCGTTGGTGCTATACTCGCGCCCGCAAGTTTTTGAAAGGCCGTTGACTCCCCGCGCCGCTTGTCCGAAATCCGAAACATCAACGCCGTCGCATTCCGATGAACTCGACCGGTAGAAAAATTCAGGCCGGCTTCGTCCTCGCCTCGCTCTGCGGCCTCGTCGTCTGGCTCGGCTGCGCGCTCACGTCGAGCGCGCAGGGGCCCGGGATGAGCGCCATGCCGGCGCAGCCCGCGACCAGTTGGCGGCCGGACAAGAACGCGCGCTACACGGGGCCGCGGGCCTGTGCCAAATGCCACGAGGAAGAGTCGCGGACTCAGCACGCGACGGCGATGGGGCGGGCACTCGAACCCGTGGCGACGAGCGAGTTGCTGCGCGCGAACCCCAGCCTCAACTTCCGCAGCGGCCCCTACACCTACCAGATCACGCGCCGCGGCGACCAGAGCATCTATTCGGTGACGAACGGCAAGGAGACCATCGCGGAGCCGATTCTCTATTCATTCGGGCAGGGCAAGGCCGGTCAGACATACATCTTCCGGCACAACGACTCGTTCTACGAGAGCCGCGTCAGCTTCTACAAAGAGATCAAAGGGCTGGACTACACAATCGGCTACGAGCCGGTCGCGCCGCCGACGCTGGACGAGGCCGCGGGCCGCGCCATCAGCTCGGACGAGGCGCGCAACTGCTTCACCTGCCACTCGACGGCCGCCGCGACGGGGACGACCCTGCACCTTGACCGCATGATACCCGGCGTGACCTGCGAGGCGTGTCACGGCCCAGGCGCGGAGCACGTCGCCGCGATGGAGCTGAAGGACTTGAAGAACAAGCGCATCTTCAACCCGGGCAAGATGAGCCCGGACGAGTTGTCGCAGGAGTTCTGCGGCTCGTGCCACCGCTCGGCCGAGCAGGTCGCGGCCAACAAGACTTTGCGCGGAATCAACAGCGTGCGCTTCCAGCCCTACCGCATGTTCACGGGCCGGGGCCACGACCCCTTCGACCAGCGCCTGAGCTGCACGACCTGCCACAACCCGCACCAGAACCCGAAAGAGGAGGCGGCCTTCTACGACGAGAAGTGCTTCGCCTGTCACCGCTCGGGCGAGAGTCTGAAGTCGGCGCAGGTCGCCAGGGCGGAAGAGGCGGAAGACCGCAACGCCAAGCCCTGCCCCGTGAGTCAGACCGCGTGCGTCTCCTGCCACATGCCGAAGGTCGAGATTCCCGGCTCGCACTTCCAATTCACGGACCACCGCATCCGCATCGCCCGACCGGGCGAGCCGTTCCCGAATTAAAAAACGGTCTTAACTCGTCACTGTTTTATCGTGAAGCGCCCGGAGCTTGTCGCCGTGGCCGCGCCGTCTGTGACGACGGCTTTGAGTTCGTAGTCGCCGGGCGGGAACACGTCCAGCGGGATGATGCCTGTGTACTGGATGCGGCCTGTCTGGTCCGGGGCGGGCAGCTCGACGGGCACGCCTCCGAGCGCGCGTCCGGCTTGCGCGAACTCAAGGCGCATCTTGGGCGCGGAGCCCTGCGGGGCGTAGATCGTCACGAACAGACTCAGCCCCTTGCTGCTCGCTTTGGACAGGGCTTCGCCGAAGTTCGGGTAGAGCAGCAGCTCCCCTGCGCGGAACGGGTTCGACATCTGCTGCTCGTTGGCCGAGAGCTTCTGCGCTTTGCCCACGAAGACGACGCTGCTCACGCGCAGCCTGGACTGGTCGGCCGAGGGGACGACGACCGCGCCCTTGTTGACGCCGAATTGATTGTTGGTCGCGTCGTAAACAATCGAGTCCACGGTGTAGCGTCCGGGCTCAAGGTCGGCCTGGCTGTAGAAAAGCACGTCGCCGCGCTTGGCGTTCTCCAACTCCGCGAGCGGCCCGCCCAGCACGTAATGGTTGCTGAGCTTTTTCACCACGCGCTGCGTCTCGTCCCTGAAGAGGACCACGACCGCGAAGTCCGTCTTGTAAGTCTTCTTCGCGGCGTCCGCGACGAAGTTGACAGCGCCCGCGGGCACTTCGACCATCACGGGCACGAGGCCGGGCCAGCTCACCTCGGGGAAACTGAAGGCAGCGGCTTTGACGTTGAACGCGCCCGACTGCGGCTTGCCGTTGAGGGCGGCCAGCGCCGGGACTTCGTAAGCGAGGACCGGCGAGTCGTAAGTCGCGCCGAGGGCGTAGTAGCCCTTGCGCGCCTGCACCTCGACGCCGGGGCGGTTGACCTTGACGCTGATCTGGCGGAACCGGCCGTCGTAATTCTGGTTCTTCGGCGAGTAGGTCAGGGCGTAGTAGGAGTGCAGGTCTTCGTTGACCTGGCGCAGCCGCTCGCCCGGATTGTTGGTGCTGGCGATGAGCAGGCCGCCGGTCTCCGAGGCGAGTTGGCCCAATCCGCTCTCGGGGTTGTGGCGCACCAGTTCCTCGTTGCGCTCCAAATCCTTAGTCATGGGTCCGGCCATGTCGTCCGGGTTCGAACGCTGCTGGCCGAGGACGGTCATGGCGCGGCCCGCCTCCATGTTCGCGCTCGTGGCGCGCAGGCCGGCGGCGTCCACCGTGTAGATGCTGACGTTGGCGCGGTTGGCGTTGCTGATGACGGTGCGGAAGTTGGCCGCGACCGACGCGGGGATGAGCGCGCCCTCGGAGAAGAGGACCAGCGCCTTGCGGCCGGGGAGCTGACTCATGGAGCTGATGATGGCGAGCAGGCCGTTCGTGGTCGCGAAGCCCTGCTGCGTCTGCTCCAGCCACTCGAACCCCTGCTCCGCGCGCAGCTTCATGGCGTTCAGACGCCGCTCCATGTCAATCAGCCCGACGCTCATGGAACTGGTCGGCGCGGCCCCTCCCGCGGCCGCCGCCCTCGCCTCCGAGGCGGCCGCGTCCACCTTACTACGCAGCTCCAGATCCCTCTCGGAAAGCTCCGTGACCTTCGCGGTGTTCGAGGCGAAGGCCGGCGAGTTGACCGCGCCCGCGGAGTCAACCGCCTGGCGGACGAGCCGCTCGTCATTGGTGTAGTTCTGGAGGACGCTCAGCGAGAGGCCGATGCTGAAGACGCCGACGAAGTCGTTCGCGCCGAGGCCGCCGCCGAGGTAGCTGAGCGCCGCAGCCCGCGCGCGGTTGCGCGAGTCCACGGAGAGCTTGTCGAAGACGAGCGCGACCGCGCCGAGGCCCGCGGGGTCGGAGGTCTCCGCCGATTGAGTCTTAGGGGGACCGCCCGCCTTCGCCGCGGAGTCCGCGCCCGCCGCGGCCGAGTCTTCGGCCCCGCCCGCGACGAGGCGGAACGATTTGACTTCCTGCGGGACGCCGTCCTCCATGATTTGAAAGTCGGAGACCTTGAGGTCTTTGACCGGGCGGCCCTTCTTGTCCCTGACGACGGCGTCGAGCAGGACTTCGTTCGCGCCGACGACGAGCTTGCCCTCGTCCGACTGCTGCCCGGAAGGCGTTTGGGCCAAAAGCGAGAGCGGCGAAGCGAGACTCAACACAAAGAGGAGTAGCGAGGCGACGTGTCTCTTCATCGATGACCTCCGAAAGTTTTGTGGTTTGGGGCGCGCTGTGCTCGCGGAACGCTCAGGGCGTGATCCGCACTCTCTCTGAGCGCGTGGCTGTGCTCTGACCATTCTCGACCGTCACCCTCAGTTCATATTCGCCCGGCTGGTACTTGTCAATCGGAAACGCGCTCGCGTACTGGATGCGGCCCGTCGCGTCTGGCTCCGGCAGGTCGTGGGAAGTCCGGCCGAGCGCGCGCCCCTTCTGCATGATCTCAAGCCTCAGCTTCGTCGGCGAAGTTGACCCCTGCGGCGGGTAGACGGTCACGAAGAAGGCCAGGTTCCTGCTCTCGCGCTTGCGCAGCGGCTCGTCCATGTTCGGGTAGATGAGGACTTCGCCGAAGTGGAACGGGTTGGCCGCGCCGCGGTCGGACGCCTGCAACCGCTCGGCGCTCCTCACCAGGACGATGCTGCTCAGCCTGAGGCGCGACGCGTCCGCGGGCGAGACGACGAGGCTCGCGGTGTTGACGCTGGCCCGGCCCGTGGTCGCGTCGTGGACGACCGCGGCGACGGTGTAGCGGCCGGGCGGGAGCTGCGTCTCGCGGTAGAAGAGAACCTTCCCCTCCCTGGCCGCCGCGAGCTTGTCCATCGGGCCGGAGAGCACGTACTGGTTGCTGAGCTTGCGCACGGCGCGCTGCCGCTCGTCCTTGACGAGCGCGACGACGGAGAAGTTCGTCCCGTAAGTCTTCTTGTCCTTGCTCGTCGTGAAGTTGACGGAGTCGGCCTGGACTTCGACCATGACCGGCACGAGGCCGGGCTTGCCCGGCTCGGGGAAGCTGAAGGCGGCGACGCGCGAGTCGAAGGCGTTCGGCTGTGGGTTGCCGCCGAGGAGCGCCAGCGCGGGCGCTTCGTAGTCGAGCACGGGCGTGTCGTAGGGGACGTTGAGCGCGTAGTAGCCTTTCCGCGCCTGGACCTCGACGCCGGGGCGGCTAACCTTCAGGCTGATCTGGCGGAAGCGGCCGTCGTAATTCTGGTTCTGCGGGCTGTAGGTCAGGAGGTAATAGGCGTGCAGGTCTTCGTCCACCTGGCGCAGCCGCGGGCCCGGGTCGTTGGTGCCGCTGATGAAGATGCCGCCGGTCTCGTCCGCGAGTTGGCCCAGCCCGCTCTCGGGGTTGATGCGCATCAGGTCTTCGTTGCGCTCAAGGTCCCTCGTCATCGGGCCGTCGCCGTCGCGCGGGCTCCCGGCGACGGCGGCGCGGCGCTGGCCGAGGGCGGTCATGGCGCGCCCGGCCTCCGCGTCGGAACTGAGCGCGCGCAGGCCGGCGGCGTCCACCGCGTAGATGCTGACGTTGGCGCGGTTGGCGTTGCCGATGACG